>JARKPN010000057.1 GCA_029975275.1 Geobacteraceae bacterium
CAGAACGCCTTCAAGGCGCTGAAGGGCTCGATCCAGATGGTGACGGCGCCCCATACGCCGTCTCCTTTCAGCGGCGCACTGGAAGACCTCTACCTCCCCAGCCCCGCCAAGATCGAAGCAGCCGTTAAAGCTACCATGTAGTACGAGGCAGAAGGGGGAGCCGCTCCGGCTCCCCCTTTTCCTCAAGGGGAAGTTTCCCGCCAGGGTGAAGAAATCGCGGCATGAGCACGCAATGGAGAACAGCAATGCAACACGAGCAGGGTAGAAACCCTTGCGGGACGGCAAGTCATCAGGAATCCGCCGGCGACGCCGGACCAGAGAAAACCGCGAAAAAGCCCGAGTGGCTCCGGGCGCGCTACTCCTGCTGCCCGGAAGTGGAGCAGGTGCGGCGGATACTCCGGAGCAACGGGCTGCACACCGTCTGCGAGGAGGCCACTTGCCCCAACCTGGGGGAGTGCTTCCGCCAAGGGACCGCCACCTTTCTTATTCTGGGTGACACCTGCACCAGAAACTGCCCGTTCTGCGACGTGAGTCACGGGCTTCCCTCGCCGCCCGACCCGGCTGAGCCGGAAAAACTAGCCCGGGCTGCGGCCGCCATGGGACTGCGCTACGTGGTCATCACCTCGGTGACACGGGACGACCTCCCCGACGGCGGTGCCGGTCACTACGCTGCCTGCATCGAGGCACTGAGGACCGGGGAAGCGGGACCGCGGGTGGAGATCCTGGTGCCCGATTTCCGCGGCAGCGAGGAGCGGGCGCTGGAGCTGCTCAGCCGGCAGTCGCCCGACGTATTCAACCATAACCTGGAGACGGTCAGCGACCTGTACGGCACCGTCCGCCCCGAAGCCGACTATGACGACTCGCTTCGGCTGCTGCGCCGCTACAAGGAGCTGAGTCCGTCAGTGCCGACCAAATCCGGCATCATGCTCGGCTTCGGCGAGACGGGCGAACAGATCTATCGGACCATGCAGGATCTGATCGAGCACCACTGCGACATGCTGACACTGGGGCAGTACCTGCGGCCCAGCGCCAGCCACCTTCCGGTCAGGCGCTACGTCCCGCCGGAAGAGTTCGATCACTACCGGGAGGTAGGTCTCTCCATGGGCTTCAGCCACGTGGAGGCCGGTCCGCTGGTCAGGTCTTCCTACCATGCGGCCCTCCAGTCGGAAAGCAGCATTCACTGAGAGAATTCCCGGCAGCCTGCCGCATCGTCGGTCGGCCGCCGGTTTCCAGATAGCCAAAACTACAACAAAAGAGGAGTCTGAGTATGAGTGAGGAAATTTTCGATCTGATAGTTCTGGGCGCGGGACCGGGCGGCTACGTGGCCGCCATCCGCGCCTCGCAATTGGGCCAGAAGGTGCTGGTCGTGGAACCGCGCGCCACCATGGGAGGGGTCTGCCTCAACGAGGGATGCATCCCCAGCAAGGCGCTGCTGGATTCCAGCGAGCACTTTGCCCTGGCGCGTGACAAGTTCGCCCACCACGGCATCGAGATCAACCCGCCGACCATGAACGTGGCCAGGATGGTGGCGCGTAAGGACGACGTGGTCAAGAAGCTCACCGACGGCATCGCCTATCTGTTCAAGAAAAACAAGGTGCAGGTGCTCAAGGGGGCCGGCAAACTGACCGCGCCCAAGGGTGACGGCGTCCATCGGGTCGAGGTTTCCCAGAATGGGACCGTCACGGTCGCGTCGGCCAGGCGGGTTCTGCTGGCCACCGGCGGCGTGCCGGTGGAGGTGCCGAGCCTTCCGTTCGACGGCGAAACCATAGTCAGCTCCAAAGAGGCGCTCTGCTTCGGCGCCGTTCCCGAGCACCTGGTGGTGGTCGGCGCGGGGTATATCGGGCTTGAGCTGGGCTCGGTCTGGAGAAGGCTCGGCGCCAAAGTCACGGTGGTCGAGATGCTCCCGAAGATGCTCCCCTTCACCGATGTCGAGGTGACCGACGCCCTGATGAAGATCCTGACGAAGCAGGGTATCGCGTTCCGGATGGGCACCCAGGTGACCGGGGTGGAGAAGCGGGACGGCAAGGCCGTGCTGCAGTTGAAGGCCGGCGACAAGACAGAGGCGCTGGAATGCGACAAGGTGCTGGTGGCCGTCGGCAGGAAGCCGGTGCTGACCGGGCTCGGCCTCGAGGAGGCCGGGGTGGTCACCAACGGTGACGGCAGGATTGCGGTGAATGAAAATTACGAGACCTCGGCGCCCGGCATTTATGCCATCGGCGACATCGTGCCGGGTCCACTGCTGGCCCACAAGGCATCCGAGGAGGGTGTGGCGTTCGCCGAGCGGCTGGCAGGCATTGACGCCAAGGTGCACTACGAGACCATCCCCGGCATTGCCTACACCTGGCCCGAGGCGGCATCGGTCGGCAAGACCGAGCAGGCGCTCAAGGAGGAAGGGATCCCGTACGCCGTGGGCAGGTTCAGCTTCATGGCAAACGGCCGGGCCCGCTGCATGGACGAGACCGAAGGGTTCGTGAAGATCCTGGCCCACCGGGATACCGACAAGGTGCTCGGCGTGCACATCGTCGGCCCCCGGGCCTCGGACATGATCGCCGAAGCGGTCGCGGTCATGAGCTACGGCGGCACGGCCCACGACATCGGCGCCATGTTCCACGCCCACCCGACCCTTGCGGAAGCGGTCAAGGAAGCGGCCCTGGACGTGCACAAGGCGGTCATCCACGCCTGACGGGCCGGTGAAAAACAACTGCGGAGGCCGTCTGCCGTGTTGCACGGCGCCCGCACCCTCGCCTGTCCCATGCCCATCCGGAAGGTGCCGGTTGGGGACGGACCGGAACTTCCCCGAAGCCCCTCGTAATCGGATGCCGGACTTCACCGGTATAATAGCCGTCATATCGAAATCGGCCGTTATCCCTCGAACATGCAATGGTTCCGCACGAGAGTCTCCGTGGAAGTCCCGGCCCGTCCCTGACGGGCATTTTTCAGGGGGTTCCGGATATGATGTGATATGTCCCGGGTGCGGCGTTCCGCCGGCACCGGAGCATGAGGAAGAACGGGAGAGAGACCATGGTGGTGAAAGATCTGGGTAAGATGGACTATGCCGAGTCCTTCGGTCTCCAGGAGGAGCTTGCCGCGGCCGTGCATGCGGACAGGGAACCTGAGACGCTGCTCCTGGTGGAGCACCCTCTGGTCTATACCATGGGGAGGAGCGGTTCCGACGGTAATGTCCTCGATCCTTCGATCCCGGTGGTCCGCATCAACCGGGGCGGCGACGTCACCTGCCACAGTCCCGGCCAGCTGGTCGGCTATCCCATCGTCAACCTGGGGCGCCGGGGTAAGGACCTGCGTCGCCACCTCCGCTTCCTGGAGGAGCTGCTGATCCGGACCGCCGCCGATTTCGGCGTGGAGGGGTACCGGGTCGAAGGGAAAACCGGTGTCTGGACAGACTCGGGCAAGCTGGCCTCCATCGGGGTCGGCGTGCGCCACTGGGTCACCATGCACGGCTTCGCCCTCAACGTCAACAATGACCTGACGGCGTTCACCCGCATCAATCCCTGTGGAATGAGCAGATGCCCCATCGCTTCCCTGCAGTCGGAGGTGGGGACGCCGGTGTCGCTCGAGCGTGTCTCCGCGGCCATTGCCGCACGTTTTGAAGGACTGCTGGACGAGTGGCTGCCGGCCGCCGTATGAACAACGTCATGAATTTATGGAGAAGTATTCCGGCAGGGAAGATCGGTCCAGAGGATGAACGAATACAAGATCGGATTAAAACTCAAGGAGTTGCGCAAGGCCGGCAACCTGACGCTGCAGCAGGTCGCCGAGGGAACCACGGTATCCGTGGCGCTGCTCTCGCAAATAGAGAACGGCAACGTCACGCCCAGCCTGAAAACGCTGCTGAAGCTCGCCTCGTATTTCAAGATAAGCATAGGGAAGCTGTTCGAAGAACCTGCCGAGAAACCGCGATACACCCTGTTTCGCGGGAGCGGGCACGAGTCCGCGGGTCCGGACGGAAAAACCCGTACGTCTCTGGCCGGGGGCTGCTCCACCATGGTGGAGCTGGCAACCCGTGACCGGATGCGTTGCTACCTGATGGACCTGAAGACCGACACCAGCATCAAAATGATCGGTTCGCGCTCCGCGGAAACCTTCCTCTACATAATCGACGGAAAGATTGAAATTATCGACGACCAGGAAAGATGCTCCGTTGAAACGGGCGACGGTGTCTACCTGTACGATGCAGGAGGAATCAGCTTGAAGCCGCTGGGATGCCCGGTCGCGAGAGTGATGAGGATTGAGGCTGCCTAGTGTCCTGTACGGTGAACTAACCGTACAGGACACTAGCGGGTGGCTGCCGAGGCGGCCGGGCTCACTTCCGGTCGAACCGGTGCGGCGGCACGATGCCGTACAGCTTCATCTTCTTGTAGATGGTCGGACGGCTGACGCGGAGTTCGCCGGCGGCCCGCGAGATATTCCACTGCTGCCGCCCCAGTGCGGCCAGCAGCGCCGCACGCTCGTCAAGCCAGGGGAATGCCGCGCAGTCGGGGGGGGAGTCGGTTGCGAAGGGCTCCCCCCTTGTCGTTGCCGTCGCCGCGCCTTCCTGCGCCGCGGCCGTGGTGATCCCGAACGGCAGGTCCCCGCTTCCGATGGTACCGCTCTCGTTCACTGCCTGCGCATAGCGCAGCGCATTGCGCAGCTCACGGATATTGCCCGGCCAGGGGGCCTGCATCAGCAGTTCCAGCGCCTCCTCCGCGAGTTCCAGTCGCCTGCCCCCGGCTTCTGCCTGGAGAATGCCCCGAATCAGTTCCTCCTTGTCGTCCCGCTCCCGCAGCGGCGGCAGGACGATGGTGATGCCGTTGAGGCGGAAGTAGAGGTCCTCCCTGAACCTGCCTGTGCGCACCAGTTCCTCCAGGTTGCGCAGGGTGGCGCAGATGACGTTCAGGTCGACCTTGACCGGCGTCTCGCAGCCCAGCGGGACGATCTCCTTTTCGGCCAGGACCCGCAGCAGCCTGGTCTGGAGATTGAGCGGCATGTCGCCGATCTCGTCCAGGAACAGGGTACCACCGTCCGACTGCAGTATCTTTCCCCGCATCCCCTTGATGTGTGCGCCGGTAAAGGCGCCCGGCTTGTAGCCGAACAGCTCGCTCTCGATCAGCGACTCCGGGATCGAGGCGCAGTTCAGGGCCACGAACGGCTTTGCCGCCCGATCGCTCGCCTCGTGCACCGCGCGCGCAAACACCTCTTTGCCGGTACCGGTCTCGCCGATCAGCAGTATCGGGATCCCTTTGTTCATGACCCGCCGGACGCAGTCGATATTCTGCTGCATCTTCGGATCGCCGAGGGCAAGGTTCTGCAGGCCGAGGGGAGCGGCCGGCCCGGCCTTGCCCGCCGCCCGGTCGGCGGCGTTCCGCGGCTGCCAGGGATGGTTCTTGCGCGCCTCCGGAGCCGTGAAGGTCGCGAAATACTGCCGCCCGGTCGCAGGGGCACGGACCGTGCAGATCATGGCTGCCTTGTTGATGGCGTGATTCACCAGGTCTTCGAAGGTCAGCTCGAAGACATCGCTCAGGGGCCGGTTCAGGGGGTTGCACCCTCCCTGCCTGCTCAATTCGCAGATGGCGCTGTGATTGGCGGCAACGATGTAGCCGTCCGGGTTGACTGCCAGCATGCTTTCGGTGCTTACCTCGACGAAGGCCTGCATGCCGCTGAAGCGGATGATCCAGTTGTCCCGGCACTTCCTGACAAAGTAGGCATTTTCGATCAGGCGGGCGTGTGAATTGAGCAGAAGCAGGGCGACTGTCTGGGAGTCCTTTGCCTCCGGCGGATGCAGCAGGGAGGCGTCGAGGGCGCCGAGCAGGGTCCCGTCGGGGAAATAGAGAGGAGCCGCCGAGCAGCTGAGGCCGATGAACGGTGCGGAGAAGTGGTCTTCCCGATGGACCGTCACTGCTCTCCGGTCCGCGATGCAGGTGCCGACACCACAGGTGCCGGCAAGCGATTCCAGCCAGACCGATCCCGCGCAGAGCCCGGCTGCCCGGTGCCCCCGCTCGTCGTGAGGATTGCCGAGATACTCGACCGTTACGCCGTTTGCGTCGCACAGCATGAACACGTAGCCGACTGTGGACAGCATCCGGTAGAGCTTCTGCATGCCCGATTGGGCGAAAAACAGGAATTCCTCCAGCGGCTCACGGTAGTCCGTGAGGGACTTCTCGCCGAGCATGATCGGCTTGACGACCGTGGAGGGGGTCAGGTTGTGCTGGGTCAGGCAGCGCTCCCAGGACCTGATGATCTGCGGCTGGAAATCGTTTTCCGGGGACGGGCTGATGACCCCCGTGCTTCCCCCGCCCGCCAGTTGCATCACCGTCCTGCTGTGCCTGGTCTGCTCGTTTTCCGACATACACACCCCCGGCGGAAAAGAGTTAATTCCGGCAAAGTATAGCACTTTGGCGGGGCGGAGTACAGCGACATCCGACCTGCGGCGCCGCGGCTTTGCGTTGTGGCGGGACGGTGTCGGCGGTAACGGCTGCGAGCCGGCAGATTCCCCCGGAATCTGGGGAATCTGCCGGCGTGTTACCGCGACCGCATGCTTGTAACGGGTGCTAATTCAACACGATCCCGCCGTCGATCATGACCGATTGACCGGTCATGTAGTCCGCATCCTCGGAGCAGAGGTAGGAGACATAACCGGCAACCTGTTCCGGTTTTCCGACTTCCTTGGCGAGAATGGCGCTGTCGACGTATGCCTTGAGAGTTTCGCCCTTCTTCGCGCCGGTATACGCGCCGATTTTTTCATCGATGAGGTCCCACATGTCGGTGCCGACGATACCCGGGCAATATCCGTTGACCGTGATTTTGTAGGGAGCCATTTCCTTGGCAAACCCGTGGGTGTATCCTCTGACGGCGAACTTGGAGGCGCTGTAGACGGGCAGGTAGGCAAAACCCGAGTGCCCGGCGATGCTGCAGCAGTTGATGATTTTGCCCCCGCTGCCCAGATAGCCTTTATGCCCTTGCTTGACCATCTGCCGTGCCGCCGCGTTGTCGCACAGGATAACACCTTTTACGTTCACTGCCAGTTGCTTGTCGATGTCTTCAGGTGTGTGATCACAACCCAGCTTGACGATGCCGATCCCTGCGTTTGCCACCATGACGTCCAGTTTTCCGAATTTTTCCACGGTCTTCGCCACGAGGTCATTGACTTCCGCTTCAACGGTAACATCGGTCTTGACAGCCATTGTCTTGCCGCCTGCGGCTTCGATCTCGGCTGCGACCTTTTGCGCGTTGTCGAACATGATGTCGCTGACCACGACCGCTGCCCCGTCCTGGGCCAACCGCAGTGCGATTGCCCTCCCGATTCCGCGACCTGCTCCTGTTACGATTGCAATTTTGCCATTCAATTTGGACATCTGACTCTCTCCTTCCACATAGTAATTCCGTCTTCCTTGACGGTCCGGCGCGATGGTTTGCGCCCATGGCATGAACACTGTTGCGCGATGTCTGTCGTATCAACCCGGATCGGGTTGCAGGTTTGTCGATTGGTCATCCCCCTGCGCGGCTCTGCTTGCCCAAGCCCTGCTTGCGGTGCATAAACTGGTGTAAGAGCAACCATAGTTTGTATATTGTTTAAGCTTTGAAAGCTTAAACTGTAGTTAGTTAAGTCACAAAAAACACACAACTCATGTAGTATTTCTTTAAAGCATTATTTATGTCGTTACCATGACAGGAATTTGTCATGGTTTGCTAGGATTACATCCAGTATTGACTTATCAACAGCCTTGTAATGTATAACAGTATTTTACTGAGATTGTATCAGCAACAAACATGCCAGTTTTATTGTGTGGGCTGTTATGATGAAAAAAGCCAGTTAATTCAAGAGAATTAGCTTTTTGTTGGTTATCGAACTGCTTTTGATAAACTGTGGCGGGGTAAAAAAGTGTAAAAGATGTAAAATTATCTTTACAGTGAGTGATTTACAAGTTTTACAAGAAATCGTCGCATGAGGTACCGTACGGTGGTGTGCGGAGCGGGTCGCTAGGGCTGGGAGAGCGGAGGTGCGGGAGATATGCGGGGGACGCGGAACGGCTCGCCGCAGATTCAGAGTCCGCTGTCCCCGGCATCCAGTATGGAATTGAGAATTTTGTCCGTATAAGCCCGCGATTCCAGGATGTTCCTGTTGACCTTCTCACGGGCCTCGATTTCCTGCATGAGCTTGAGCTTCTTCATGCCCATTTCCGTTATGATGTTCATCAGGTTGGTGTAGAGCTCCAGAGCATTGCGCATCTGCTCGCGGGAATAGATGGGGACCCGCGCCAGGGCTTGCAGGTATCGCTCTTCGTCGAAGCCGAATTCTTTGGCCTGCTGGCGGAACTGTTCCGGATCCGGTTTGTCGTCTTCATTGAAGCACTGGCCGAAGAAGAAGGTGGCGATGTGTACACCGTCGAAAAAGATCGGCATGGCCATGTCCCACAGTCCGTTTTTACAGCGGTACTCGAGAAACCTTCCTTCGTATTCGTGCAGGCGGCTTTTTATGGTCGCCTCGCTTTCCTTGCAGCGCGCGAGGGTTACGGGGTGCTGGCGATGAAAGCGCACGCAGATATCCTGCCAGCCCGCGGCTACCAAGACCTTTTCGTTGGTGTCGAGGATGGCCGAGAGCAGGCCGGTGACCTTGTTGTAGGACTCCATCAGGGTCTGGATCTGCCTGATGTCGAACAGTTGTGAGAAGCTGCGGTTCTTCATGGGTACGAGATCGCTTCTTGTTCATGGCTGCGGAGCGTTCCTGGACATAGAGGTGTTATGGAAATTATGCAAAAAACGTACGAGTATGTGAGCTCTTCAGTCTGGTTAAATGATTCCGGGCGGTTACACGCAAATGTTGCAGGCAGTCCTGCGGGCGGGGCACACGCTGGTGCGACAGTTGTCGCACGACCCGGACAGATCGTTCTCGCCGTCGCAGGCGGGCGCCAATTGATTGTAAATAATTTTCAATATCAATTTTGGCCAAAGCTGGTATAATTTAATTCACGCGAAACAGCGAAAGCATAATCCATCGCAAAGGAGGATGGGAAATGGAATCCAGACTTTTCCATGGAATGCTTCGACCCGAGGACTGCTCGCTGGCGCTGGTGGACTACCAGCCGGCGATGTTCGCGGGGGTGCATTCCCATGACCGGACCAGCATAGTCCAGAACGTGCAGATCGTCGCCAAGGCGGCGAAACTGTTCAAGGTTCCCACCATACTGTCTACCGTCGCCGCCAAGAGCTTCAGCGGAGACATGATCCCCGAGGTCACCTCGATCTTTCCCGGATCCGGACCCATAGACCGGACTTCCATAAATGCCTGGCTTGACAGCGGCTTCAGGGACGCGATCGAGAAGACGGGAAGGAAGAAGGTGCTGGTCGCCGGGCTCTGGACCGAGGCCTGCGTGCTGTTCCCGGCGCTCGACATGCTGCGGGAAGGCTACGAGGTGTTCGTGCCCACCGATGCCTGCGGCGACATAAGCGTGGAGGCCCACGAACGCGCGGTGCAGCGGCTTGTGCAGGCAGGCGCGGTGCCGATGACCTCGCTCCAGTTCCTGTTCGAGTTGCAGCAGGATTGGGGCAGGAGCGAGACCTACGAAGGGTGCATGAAGATCATGGAGGCCCACTCGCCCTATGGTATCGAGGAACGGTTCATCAAGGACTTCCTCAAAGGGCGCGGAGAGGGAAGGAAGTATCGCCGGGCCGCCTGACCGGAGGAGATCCCGCGGCAGACGGCTCATGGATTAAGGAGGTTGATTATGGATACTACCGTGACATGGGAATCCGATTTGAGTAAATCACTGGCCAGGGGCCAGGCGGAGCAGAAGCCGGTATTGCTCGATTTCTTCAACCCGGGATGAATCGGCTGCAAACAGATGGGTGCGGTTACGTATCCCGATAAAAGAGTCGCCGAGTTCATCACCGGCCGGATGGTGCCGGTTCAGGTGGTTTCAGACCATCCGCTGGCGGGCGAATTCGACATCAAGTGGACGCCGACCATTATCGTGCTGGACTACTACGGCAAGGAACACCAGCGTACGGTCGGGTTCCTTCCGCCTGAGGAGTTCGTTCCGGCACTGATGCTTGGGATGGGCAAGATAGATTTCGAGACCGGACAGTTCGAAGCGGCGATACGTCATTTCGACACGCTCCTGGCCGAATATCCCGGAAGTCATGCGGCCCCCGAGGCCATATACCTGCGGGGGGTGAGCGGCTACAAGGCCAGCCATGATCCGGCCCCGCTCAAGGAGGCCTACGAGAGGCTCAAAGCAGGTTATCCGACGAGCGAGTGGGTCAAGCGGGCGGAGCCGTACGGACTGCTGTGACATCCCGCTTGCGGTATGCAGTCAAAAAAGGAAGGGGGACTTTTCCCGGTGAAAAGTCCTCCTTCCTTTTTTGCTTTCCATGCTCGCTCAGAGGTCGAACAACTCCTTCAGCAGTGACTTTTTCTTGTAGTGCTTATTGTGGTTCAGGTCATGTGGCCATGCTCTCCAGCCGTGCGATCCGTTCCTCCATGGGGGGATGGGTGGAGAAGAGCGACAGTAGGCCGCCGCCGGTCAGGGGGTTGACGATGAACAGGTGTGCCGAGGCGGGCCGGGCCTCGGCCATGGGGATCATCCGGGACGCCGACTGGAGCTTGCGCAGTGCGTTGGCCAGTGAAAGGGGCCTGCCGCAGATCCTCGCGCCGGTTTCGTCCGCCAGGTATTCACGCGAGCGGGAGACGGCCATCTGAATAAGCAGGGCCGCCAGGGGCGCGATGATGGCCATGGCCAGGGAGCCGATCAGGCCGCCGGCCCCTTCGCCGTCCTCGTCGCTCCGGCCGGCACCGATCAGGGCGCCCCACTGGAGCATGCTGCCGAGCATGGAGATGGCGCCGGCAAAGGTGGCTGCGATGGTGGAGACCAGGATGTCCCGGTTCCGGACGTGGGCCAGCTCGTGGGCCATGACCCCTTCCAGTTCGTCCGGAGTCAGGATGCGGAGTATCCCTTCCGTGGCCGCCACTGCCGCGTGGGCGGGGTTCCTGCCGGTGGCGAAGGCGTTCGGGCTGTCGGACGGGATGATGTAGACCCGCGGCATGGGGAGCCCGGCCTGCTGCGCGAGCCTCCTGACCATGCCGTAAAAGGAAGGGTGGTCGTTCTCGCCGATTTCCCGCGCACCGTACATCCGGAGCACGATCTTGTCGGAGAACCAGTAGGAAAAGAAGTTCATGGCGCAGGCCATGAAGAAGGCGAAGACCATGCCGGACTTGCCGCCGATGGCGCTCCCCATTGCCACCATGAGGAGGGTGAGGCAGGTGAGAAGCAGGGTTGTCTTGAACCGGTTCATCATGTGGAATACCTCCCTATGTTAATTCTGGCGCAAGGGTAATAAAAAAGACCTTTATCCTCGGCGCAACGCACACGGGATAAAGGTCTTGCATACGAGTCATCGTCCCCTGCCCGGACCCTGAGGTCGTATTGACGGGCCAGGGGTCAGCCTTTTCTCCGGCTGATTGCTACTCCCCTTTAACGTAGGAGCAGGTTATCGTGGATCCCGGAAAAATGTCAAGATATTTATCGGGCTGCCTGACAGCGCGTGCCGTGGACCCGTGCCGGGCGGGCAATCACGCGGAACAACGACGGTTTTCCCACAGAACCCGTCAGCCCTTTCGCCTTGACAAATCGGGCTCCGCTCTATATCGTATCCGTTTGTCTTTTCACTGAAACCGTGAAGGCCTCAGTAATTTACCGGGTTTTCGGAATTGTCAGGCCTATACACACACGGTACATCCGCGGCAGCCGGGAGCCAATCTGGGCCGCGCCGATTTTCAGGAGTCGAAGCATGAAACCGTTATTTCTCAATCCGCCCACCTTCGAGGATTTCGACGGAGGGGCGGGCGCCCGCTATCAGGCCTCCCGCGAGGTCACCTCATTCTGGTATCCCACCTGGCTCTGCTTCCCGGCCGGCATGATCGAGGGGAGCCGGGTGGTTGATGCGCCGGTCCAGAAATATACCCTGGAGGACTGCATCACCATCGCCGCCGACTACGACCTGGTGGTGATGTACACCTCCACCCCGACCTTCGCCATCGACGTGGAGACCGCCCGCCGCATCAAGGAGAGCAAGCCCGGCATCGTGACCGTCCTGACCGGCCCCCACGTGAGCGTGCTGCCGGAGGAGTCGCTCCGGCGTGCCTCCGGCGCGGTGGACATCGTCTGCCGTGGCGAGTTCGACTACTCGGTCAAGGAGCTGGCCGAGGGATGGGAATGGGAGCGGGTGGACGGCATCAGCTTCCTGAAGGACGGCAAGGTCTTTTCCACTCCCGACCGGGAACCCATCGCCGACCTGGATGCGCTCCCCTTTGCCAGCCAGGTCTACCGGCGCGACCTCCCCATCAGGGAATACATCATCCCCCACTTCCTGCACCCCTATGTTTCCATCTACTCCAGCCGCGGCTGCCCGTCGCGCTGCATCTACTGCCTCTGGCCCCAGACCTTTTCCGGCCGCACCATGCGCACCCGCAGCCCGGAGAACGTCTACCGGGAGGTGAAGTGGATCAAGGAGAACATCGCCGGCGTGCGGGAGATCTCCTTTGACGACGATACCTTCACCGCCAACCGGGAGCACGCCCGGGCCGTTGCCGAGAAGATCCGCCCGCTGGGGGTGTCCTGGACCATCAATGCCCGGGCCAACTGCGACTACGAGACCCTGAAGATCATGCGCGAGGCCGGTCTGCGTCACGTGGTGGTGGGGTACGAGTCGGGTAACGACCAGATCCTGAAAAACGTGAAGAAGGGGGTCACCAAGGCCCAGGCCCTGGAGTTCACCAGGAACTGCAAGAAGCTGGGTCTGTCGGTGCACGGCGCATTCGTCATGGGGCTGCCCGGCGAGACCCGCGAGACCATCAGGGAGACCATCGAATTCGCCAGGCGGCTGGACATCAACTCCATCCAGGCCTCGCTGGCCTCCCCCTATCCCGGGACCGAGTTCTACGACCTGGCGAAAAAGGAGGGGTGGATCGCCTCGGACAGCTTCCTGGACGAGACCGGCCACCAGACCTGCGTCATCAACTACCCGGAGCTCTCCAACCGGGAGATCTTCGACGCGGTGGAGACCATGTACAACAAGTTCTATTTCCGGCCCAAGTACATCGCCCGCAGTGTGCTGAAGATGATCACCAGCAGCGAGGACCGGAAGAAGCTCCTCAGGGAGGGGGCCCAGTACCTGGCCTACATGAAGAAGCGCAAAGAGGGGAAGTGCTGCTCGCAGTGCTGACCCCGCTCCGGTTTTCAGCATGAAAGAGCTTATCATCAACGCCGACGACTTCGGCCTCTCGGCCGGGGCCAACCGGGCCGTGATCCGGGCCTGGCACGAGGGGATCCTGACCGGCGCCTCCCTGATGGTGGGGGGAAGGGGTTTCGACGAGGCGGTATCCCTGGCCCGGGAGAACCCGGGGCTGCAGGTCGGCCTGCACCTGACGCTGGTGCAGGGTCGGGCCGTGCTTCCACCGGATGATATTCCCGGGCTCACGGATCCGGAGGGGAACTTTCCGCTGGATCCGGTAGCGGCAGGGATGCGCTACTTCTTCAGCCCCCCGGCGAAAAGGTCGCTCAGGCGGGAGATCGAGGCCCAGATCCTCAGGTTCCGGGAGACCGGTCTCCCCCTTTCCCACCTGGACGGCCACCTGAACATCCACATGCACCCCACCGTGTTCGACATCCTGGCCGATCTGATGCCGGGGTACGGCATCACCAGCTTCCGGCTGACCCGGGAGGACCTTTCCCGGGACCCGGCCGACCCGGGCCGGAGAAGGATCGGGCGGATGCTCGACGCTTTCATTTTCGGCAGCCTGGCGAACAGGTGTCGGCCGGTGCTGGAACGGCTCGGCATCTTCCATGCCGGCGAGGTCAAGGGGCTGCTCAACTCCGGCAGGATGACCGAGGAGTACCTGCTGAAGGTCCTCGATCGGCTGCGGGACGGCGTGACCGAGATCTACTTCCATCCCGGCTGCAGACCAGACCCCGACCTGGCCTCCCGGATGCCCGACTATCTCCACGAGGAGGAGCTGGCGGCCCTGACCAGTGAAAAGGTGGGGAAGCGGATAACGGCGCTCGGGATCAGACTGAGAAACTATCGGGGAGAGGTAAAGAACCATGCTTAAGACCGTCATTATGATGCTGCTGGCCGTCACCGCCGGTACGGTGGGCGACATCCTGCTGACCAAGGGGATGAAGGAACTGGGCGACCTCTCGGCCATGAACCTGCGGGGAATTCTGTCGGCTGCGTTCCAGGCCCTGACCAGCCCCAAGCTGATCTTCGGGACCGCCATGCTGGCCGTGTTCTTCTTCCTCTGGCTGGCGGTCCTCTCCTGGGAAGACCTGTCCGTGGCCCTGCCGATGCAGGCGCTCAACTACGTGCTGGTCGCCTTCCTTTCCCAGTACTTCCTGGGCGAGGTGGTGACCCCCATGCGCTGGGCCGGGACCGTCCTGGTCTGCATCGGGGTCATTCTCATCACCAAGAGCAGCTCCGGTTGAGGCGCGGCCCGGATCTGCCCGCTCCTCACCTTGTCCCACCCTGTTACGCCTATCTTCTTCATGAATCGATATTTCATTTTTTTGTGATAGACTATGTCCGCCTGAGCACACCATCGAAACCCCTCTTGCCCTCCCTTTCGGCTCTGGCCGGTGAGCAACGGAGAAACCTTTTTCTCCCTTCGAGAAAGGGGGACGGAGGGGGATTTTCAACAAGGAGGTTCCATGTCCAAGCCGGTTACCGTAGAAATCCTGGTGGTGGGGAATGAAATCCTCATCGGTGATATCCAGGACACCAACACCAACTGGATCTGCAAGCTGATCAACGGCCGGGCGGGGTACGTGGCCCGGGCGACCATGCTGCGCGACATCCCGGAGGAGATCGCCGCCGCGGTCCGGTCCGCCGTGGAGCGGGAGGTGGACGTGCTGTTCACTTCCGGGGGGCTCGGCCCCACCGCCGACGATCTCACCGTGGCCGCGGTCGCCGAAGGGGCCGGAGTGGAACTGAGGCTTGACGAGCAGGCCCGTCGGATGGTGAAGGAGAGCTACGACGACTTCTTTGCGCGGGGGATCATGGCGGAAGGGGGGCTCAATCCGGCCCGGGAGAAGATGGCCTGGCTGCCTGTGGGCGCCGAGCCGTTGCGCAATCCGGTCGGAACGGCACCGGGCGTGCTGTTCCGGGCGGGGAAGACAGCCATCATCTGCCTCCCCGGCGTCCCTTCGGAGTTGAAGGGGATCATCACCACGTCGCTTCAATCATTCCTGGACGCGACACTGGGTGGCGGCGGTTCGCTCACCCGGGCCATCACGGTCCGCTGCAACGACGAGTCCGTCATGGAACCGGTCCTGAGCCGGGTGGCGCCGGAGCATCCGCGGGTCTACATCAAGTCCCTGGCCAGGACCCTGGGGGAGACACCCGAGCTGGACATCAGCCTGACCGTGACCGGGGGCGACCCGGGGGAGCGGGAGCAACTCCTCGACGAGGCCTGCCGCGATCTGCGGGAGGGGCTGACCGGCATAGGGATCGAGAACTGGGACAAGTTGAAAGGGTGAAGGGCGGGGAGGCCGTGCGGGGTTATGCGTCGGATTGAGGTTTCCGCGGTTTTTCGATTCTAAACCGGAAGACAGCCGTCGTCCCCCGGTCCGGATTGCCTTCACAGGTCCGCTCTGCAAAGGTGACGTTTGCGTCCCGGTCGATGAGCAGGACGGTGGAGGAGCGGGTGGCGTAGCCCGGGCCGCTGATGAACAGGGGCGACAGCAGCCGTTCGGTTTCGATCCCGGCCCCGGTGTCGGGGAGGAGGTAATCGTCGGGGATGTGCCTGTCCGCCAGCATGGCAAACAGGTCCTCGATGGGAGGGTCCTTGGCGGTCGAGAGAATCTGTTCGAGAATTTTCTTCCCCCGCACCACCTTGGGCCATGGGGAGTCGAGCAGATGATTGCTCACTCCGTGAATTCCGGGCTCGACCCGGGGCTGTGACTTGCCCCTGTTGGAAAAGCAGAACAGGCGTTCCACATCCCCGAACAGGAAGGTGAAACCGTTATAAAGCCCGGATCGCCTTTTCAAGGTCTCCAGGTAATCGTCGGCAGAGGCGCGGGTCAGAAGAAATTCCGTGACAAGGCGACCCCGGGACGGCGCGTCACTTTTCGGCGGGCACGGATCACGGTAATTCACCACGGCGGCGAACCTTCCGTCCGGGGCCACGGCAAGCCAAGTCCCTCCGCACCTCAGGTCCCTGCCGCCGAGCAGCTTCGGTTCCGTGTTCCAGAAGGCCGCCGGGAGGGTGGCCCGGTCGAGGAACTCGTCACGGTTTGCGGCCAGTACCAGCGGATAGCGCGGGTGTGACCGGTATGCGAACAGTATGAGACACACGTTTGTCGAAGTCCTTCCCGGATTAACCGTTTACTCCAGTATACCAGCAGGGCGCAGGAGAGTCAAAACCGGCGCCGGCCGACTGAAAATCATCCCAGAACCAAGCGGGGTAACATCGCATGCACGTAGTGACGGCGGTCTTTCATCTCCATCTTCCGAGCAGGTCCCTCAAGGTGAAGCGGGGCATCGTCAAAAGCATCCTGGCCAGGGCGCGAAACAACTTCAATGTGGCATCGGCCGAGGTGGACCTCCACGATAAGCACGGCGCTGCCATCCTTGCCTTCGTCACCGTCAGCGACAGCCGCTCTCTGGGGCGCAGACTCCTGGAGCAGTTGGAAGAGTGGCTGGTCGGGGAGCGGCCGGACGTGGACGTGGTGAGCGTCGAGATTGAGGAGAGGTAGGCGACTGGTTGCGCTTTTCTCCACGCATGCTACGCTTCCAGTAGGTCCAGCCGATACTCTCCGGATGGAAACCGAGCAAAGATTTCAGACTGGAGGTGCGCAAAGATGTTAAGATACCGAATGCTCTGCGTAGCGGCCCTTTTCACCATGCTGCTCACACCTTTCGCCATTGCGGGAGAGGAACCCTATCGCGCGGCCCCTGACGAGGACGGAGTGCAGCGGGTGGAGATTCTGGGGGGTGGCTATTTCTACAAGCCGAACCACATCATCGTCAAGGTCAACGTGCCGGTGGAGTTCAAGGTCAGGAAGGAAGGGGGGATCGTACCGCACGATCTCGTGATCGACTCCCCCGAAGCGGGAATCACGGTGCGGGAGAACCTGTCCACCGATACGAAGGTCATCCGGTTTACCCCGACCAGGGTAGGGAAATACCCGTTCTACTGCAGCAAGAAACCGCCCTTATTCAAGAGTCACCGGGAAAAGGGGATGGAGGGTGTCCTGGAGGTGGTGGAGTAGCCTTTTACCCTGGGTCCGTGTGGGATGGAATTTCTTCACAAGGCAGGATAATGATGATAACTTGATTATCCGGCTGCCGGCGCTAACCCGCCGCCAGCCGGATTTTGCGTATGGGGATGAGGGAGGACCAGGGGAGCCATGGCGCAGGAAGACCTCTCGCAGCTGAAGATCGACAAGACGGCCTTTGCCGCCCGTCCCGCCCGGCGGAGGACCAGGCTCTACTGGGGGGGCGGCCTGCTGCTGGCCCTTGCGGTAGCGGTGCTGTTCTTCAGCGGCGTGCTGCGGCCGGCCATGGAGGTCGAGGTCGTAACTGTCCAGCAGACCTACCCCTCTCAGGCGTTCACCCTGCTGAACGCCAGCGGCTACGTGGTGGCCCAGCGCAAGGCGGCAGTCGCCTCCAAGGCCACCGGCAGCCTGGTCTGGCTGGGGGTGGAGGAGGGGAGCCGGGTGCGCAGGGGGGAGGTGCTGGCCAGGCTGGAGGACGCCGACGTGCTCGCCCAGCAGTCCCAGGCCGAGGCGAACCTGCGGAGCTCACGGGCGACCCTGGAGCAGGCCAGGGCCGAGTTGCGGGACGCGGGCTTCTCCTTTGACCGCAACAGAACCCTCCTGGGGGAAGGCATCGTCTCCAGGGCCGACTACGACGCCGCCGATGCGCGCTACCGCAAGGCCCGGGCCGCGGTTGCCGGGGCCGAGGCGGGCATCAGGGCCTCAGAGGCGGCGCTGGAAGGCGCCAGGGTGGCGGTGGAGTTCACCCGGATCCGGGCGCCCTTCGACGGTGTGGTGCTGACCAAGAACGCCGACGTGGGGGACATCGTCACCCCGCTGGGCGCCGCGGCCAACGCCAAGGCCGCGGTGGTCACCATGGCGGACCTGGGTTCCCTCCAGGTTGAGGCCGACGTCTCCGAGTCCAACCTGGAGCAGGTCAGGGTGGGGCAGCCGTGCGAGATACAGCTGGACGCCCTGCCGGAGACCCGGTTCCTCGGGGAAGTGCACATGGTGGTCCCCACGGCCGACCGGAGCAAGGCCACCGTGCTGGTCAAGGTGCGTTTCCTGGACAGGGACTCACGTATCCTGCCGGAGATGAGCGCCAAGGTGGCGTTCCTCTCGCGGCCGGTGGAAACGGGCGAGCGGGCGCCGGTCGTAACGGTCTCCCCGGCTGCCGTGGCCGAGCGGAACGGGCGCAGGGTGGTCTTCCTGGTGGAGGATGATCGGGTCAGGGAAACGCAGGTTCAACCGGGCGCCCGGCTCGGCGACCTGGTCCGGGTGACGAGCGGCCTCAAGGCCGGCGACAAGGTGGTCGCCAGCCCCCCGGATAAACTCAGGGACGGCGCCAGGGTCAAAGTCAAAGAAAAATAATGCCTTGTTGCGTCAGTCAGGCGGCTGAGTTCCCCCTCCCTCGACCCCCTGTGGGAAGGGAATTTTTTGGCGACGATTTCATGTGATGAGGTGCCAGATGGAACCGGAAAAGGAGCCCATAGTCCGGATACGCAACCTCTCCAAGTCCTACCGGAGGGGGAGTCAGGTCATCCCGGTGCTGGAGGACATCAGCTTCGACATCCCGGACGGGGAATTCCTGGCACTGATGGGTCCGTCGGGCTCGGGTAAAAGCACCCTGCTCAACCTGCTGGCCGGGATCGACAAGGCAGACAGCGGGAGCATCCGGGTGGGAGGGGTCGAGATCACCACCCTGGACGAGACCGCGCTGGCCGGCTGGCGGGCCGTGAACGTGGGCTTCATCTTCCAGTTCTACAACCTGATCCCGGTGTTGACCGCATTCGAGAACGTGGAGCTCCCCCTGCTGCTGACCCGCCTCACCAGGAAGGAGCGTCGGACTCACGTGGAGACCGCCCTGCGGGTGGTGGGGCTCGCCGACCGGATGGACCACTACCCCGGTCAGCTCTCCGGGGGGCAGCAGCAGCGGGTCGCTATCGCACGGGCCGTGGTGACCGACCCGACCATACTGGTGGCGGACGAGCCCACCGGGGACCTGGACCGCCAGTCGGCCGGGGAGATCCTGAACCTGATGGACCGGCTCAACCGCGAATCGGGCAAGACCGTGGTCATGGTGACCCACGACCCCCGGGCCGCGGACAAGGCCCGCTCCATCAGGCACCTGGAAAAGGGCGTGCTGACCGATGCTGATACTTAGGCTCATGTGGAGAAACGCCCTGCGTCACCGGCTCCGGACGTTCCTCACCATCCTGGGCATAACCATCGCCATCCTGGCGTTCGGGTTGCTCAGGACCGTCATCGGCGCCTGGTATGCCGGGGTTGAAGCCTCCTCTGCCAGCCGCCTGGTAACCAGGAACGCCATCTCCCTCATCTTTCCGCTCCCCATCTCCTACAAGGACCGCATCCGCCAGGTGGACGGCGTCAGCATCGTCTCCTGGGGGAACTGGTTCGGCGGCTACTACATCGAACAGAAGAACTTCTTTGCCAACTTTGCCGTGGACATGCCGAGCTACCTCAGGCTCTACCCCGAGTTCGTCCTGCCGCCCGATCAGGCTGCGGCGGCCATGCGCGACCGCAGGGCGTGCGTGGTGGGGCGCAAGCTGGCGGAGCGGTTCGGCTGGAAGATCGGCGACACCATCGTGCTCAAGGGGACTGCCTTTCCGGGCGAATGGGAGTTCGTGCTGCGGGGTGTCTACCACGGCAGGGACCGGAGCACCGACGAGTCGCAGCTGTTCTTCCACTGGGACTATCTCAACGAGACCGTGAAGAAGTTGATCCCCCGCCGGGCCGACCAGGCGGGCTTCTACATGATAGGGGTCGTCAACCCGTCCCTGGCGGCGGAGGTGGCGACCGAGATCGACCGTACCTTCAAGAACTCCCTGGCCGAGACCATGACCGAGACCGAAAAGGCGTTCACCCTCGGGTTCATCGCCATGACCGAGGCCATCGTCATCGCCATCCGGCTGGTCTCGTTCGTGGTGATCGTCATCATCATGGCGGTGGTGGCCAACACCATGGCCATGACCGCCAGGGAGCGGATAGGGGAGTACGCGGTCATGAAGACCCTCGGCTTCGGCGGTCCCCACATCGCCCTGCTCATCTTCGGCGAGTCTCTCGTCATCTCCATGACCGGCTGCGCCATCGGCATAGTTCTCACCTTTCCCACGGCCGCGGCCTTTGCCGACGCCATGTCCCAGTACTTCCCCATCTTCAACGTGGAGGCCCGCACCGTCTGGCTGGACCTGGCTGCCGCCCTGCTGGTGGGGACGGTGGCGGCAATCTTTCCCGCCTGGCGGGCGGTGCGCATCGGTATCGCCGAAGGTTTGAGGCGGATCGGGTGAACCATGGGCATCCCTTTCTCCTACAGCTTCCGCAACCTGCTGACCCGGCGTCTCACCACCGTCCTGACCGTGTCGGGCATGGCCCTGGTGGTGTTCGTGTTCGCCGCCATCCTGATGCTGGCCGAGGGGCTGCGCAAGACCCTGGTGCAATCCGGCTCCTACGACAACGTGCTGGTGATCCGTAAGGGGGCCGAGACCGACGTGCAGAGCGGCGTGGAACGGAGCCAGGCCGCCATCGTGGAGACCCGGCCCGAGGTGGCCGTGGGGGTGGACGGACGCCGGTTGCTGGCCAAGGAGATGGTGGTCCTGATAAACCTCACCAAGCGGGGGAGCAACAAACCGGCCCACGTGGTGATCCGCGGGACAAGCCCGGCATCCTTCCGGCTGCGGCCCCAGGTGAGGCTGGTGAAGGGGAGGATGCCCCGGCCCGGGTCGTCGGAGATCATCGCCGGCTCCGGCATCGCCAGACGGTTCCAGGGGGGCGGGGTGGGGGAGACCCTCCGCTTCGGCATGCGCGACTGGGCCGTGACCGGGGTGTTCGACGCCGGCAACAGCGCCTTCAACTCCGAGATCTGGGGGGACGCGGACCAGCTCATGCAGGCGTTCCGCAGACCGGTCTATTCTCTGGTCGTCTTCAAGCTGGCCGACCCTGCCTCCTTCGACCGGGTGAAGCGGCGCATCGAGGGCGACCCCCGCCTGACCCTGGAGGCGAGGCGTGAGACCCGGTACTACGAGGACCAGTCCGCCATGATGGCCAAGTTCCTCCGGATACTGGGGGTGTCCCTGACGGTGATCTTCTCCCTGGGTGCGGTGATCGGCGCCATGATCACCATGTACGCGGCGGTGGCCAACCGGACCAACGAGATCGGCACCCTCCGGGCGCTCGGCTTCCGGCGACGCGACATCCTGGCCGCGTTCCTGATGGAGTCTCTGCTGCTCGGCTTCATCGGTGGCTGCCTGGGGCTTTTCCTGGCATCCTTTCTCCAGTTGTTCACCATCTCCACCATGAATTTCCAGACCTTTTCCGAGCTTGCCTTCAACTTTGCGCTCAGTTTCGAAATCTTCTGGCAGGGGATGGGCTTTGCCCTGGTGATGGGGTTCGTGGGCGGGGTCTTGCCGGCCTTCCGGGCCGCTCGAATGAACATCGTGGAGGCGTTGCGGGTGACCTGACCGAACCGGCCGGTTCTGGATTGCCTATCCCAGCTCGAAGCTGGTGATGCCGTAGATCTCCGGAAGCGGCAACTCCGGCGCCCCACGGGTGTAGATGCGGGCGGTCTCGAACACCGGCGTCATGCCGTGGCGGCCGGCCAGCTCCAGGGCGGCGGCGTTGGGCTCGGGCACGTCCAGATAGACCGGTGCGCCGGGCGCCAGTCCGGCCAGGGCGATGAACAGCTCTTCCGCCCCCTTTGGATCATCGGCGAACAGGGGGGCGATCTTGAATCCGCTGTGGCAGGCTCGGATCACCCCATAGCCCGCCAGCCTGCCGTTACGGAGCAGGGCGCGGCTGCCCCCTTCGGGCTGAACGATCCAGCGTGCCAGGAACTCCGGCCGGGGCGCGGGGAAGTGGGACCGGTCGTAGCGGAGCAGCTCCGGGAACGGTACCTGAGAGGTGTCCACGATATCGGCAGAGCCGGTGGCAGCGGCTCCGGTCCCCTGGAAGCGGATGTTTCTGTGGGCGATGGAGAAACCCGATTTCCTGTACTTGTCCAGCATCGCCACTACGCCGTCCCCGCCGACGTTCCGCTCACCCATGTGGTCCATGGCCGCCTTCCAGAGCGCCATGCCGATCCCCTGCCCGCGCAGCCCCGGTCTCACGATGTAGAACCCCATGAAGCCGAAGGAGCCGTCGTAGGCCACCGCCGAGATGCTTCCCGCCGGCCGGTCCCCCTGGTACGCCATAAAGAAACCCTCCGGATCGGCGGCATGGAAGCAGACCGCGTCGCGGATGCCCGGGTTCCACCCCTCCGCGGCGGCCCAGGCCGCCGCCAGTTCCAGATCTTGCTCCGTCATGGTCCTGATGGTAATCCCATCCTGCAGTTTCATTGCGCGCGTCTCCTTTCGGCGGGGCGGTCCCGACTCAAACCCCTGCATCTGTCCGGTCCCGCCCGGATGCTTTTCTATGCAGCATACAATTAGTATGGTTTTCCGGCAAGGTGAAGGGTGCGTGTGCTCAATCAGCAATGAGAAAATAATATGAATAGAAACGTTGACATGTTTTGCTGTGGTAGGGTAATTAATTTCAACCCTTGTGGGTTTAATGAAGCAGAGATTTATCTTTCAACCCGGGACATTCCCGGAATCGAGGGAATCCGATGCAGCTACGAAACTGGGTCTTACCGGCGATGGTTCTCCTGCTCGCAGCCGGATGCTCCGGGAAAAGAGTGCGCATGTACCAGGATGAAGCGTGGCGCATGTATTGCGAAAAGGTGGGACCTTGCGAGAAGCGATATGAACCTGCCCAACTATCGAGCTTCGAGCAGTATGCGTCCGAACGCGAAGCTGTTATGAAAAGAGACGGGGCACTTCGGGACGAAAGGGGAATCCCGCGCTGGAAAGAGGACGAATGGTTTACGCCCCGTGCAAAGGCGGGAGAACTCCCGGCAATGGGATTTCCCGTAACGGAACCATGAGACAGCCGCGCTGGTGATGGGAGAGGGTGGAAGATGCGAGAAAGGAAAGGTATGAAAGAATTTTGGGAACACGCTTCAACGTCCGACAGGGGGAATTCGAGATGGCCGTCGTTGTAGGAATTGTAGACTCCGATCCAGAGCGCCGTCGGCAGTTCATACAGGCGACTGAAACCCATGTGGCCTCATATGGGGAACTGACCAGGCACCGCTGGGATCACGCAGACCTGACGCTGCTTGCCGCGGCAGCCGACTCAACCCCGGTCGAGCACGCCCACGGAAGAAATGGCTTTACCTGGATCATGGGTGACGTATATTCCGCTGAAAACCGGTCCCCCGCCACTTTCATTACTACGCTTATCGAAACGTCGGGCTCCCTGGCGCTTCATGGGCAAAGCGGTTACTACCTGGCCTGCACCGTCGAGGTATCCGGCCGGGTTACCCTTGGCACGGACATCCTGGGCATGTTTCCACTTTATTACTGGTCAGACGGCAAGGTATTGCTGTTCTCCACCCTGCCCGGCCTCATCCACCGCCACCCGAACTTTCGCAAACGAATCAGCGCAGAGGGCCTTGCCGGCATCCTGGTGCAATCCCACATGGTCAACTGCCAGACCATATGGGAGGGCATCCGCCGGCCTGAGCCCGGCCATGCCCTGCAATGGCAGGCAGGCACCACGGTACGAACCGTGCCGGCCAACCCGCTGCAAGCTACCGAAGAGCACTTCGGCCTGGAATACGGTCGTGCGCGCCAGTTGTTCAACGCCAATCTCCACAGTGCCGTCACCCGATGTGCGCGCGGTTCCCGGCAGGGCATGATGCTCTCGGGAGGCATGGATTCGCGCCTCGTGGCGGCCCACCTGCACACTCTCAGGCCCGGGGCCACCACGGCCTTTGTTTTCGGCGACTCCGGGGACAATGAATTCCGCTGCGCCAGGGGCGTGGCAAAGACCCTGGGGATGCCGACCCTGCGGCTCCCCGCACGCTTCGAATGTTTCCAGGAGTTGGCCCTGGCCGTAGTGGAAGAGGAGCATATGTCCAACACCTTCCACGACTTCACCTGGCTCTCCGGCAGGGAGGGTCTCAAGGCCCATTGCAGGGAACTGCTCAACGGCTTCTTCGGCGATGCGGTAATGGGGGGCAGCCAGATCCGTTACGCCTACGACCATCGGCGAGGGGTGTACGATTTCGACGGCCTGTTTGCCAATAACAGCGTGTGGGGTTTCGCCCCGGAGGAGATCTCTTTCCTGGTCAAGGCCATGCCCCTGGCCGAGGCGACGGCGTCCTGCGTCGAAAAGATGCGCGCCACCTTCGATGCTCTTCCCGGCCTGCCCTTCCAGAAAGCCACCCTGTGGAGTCTGTACCACCGTTGCCGTTACCATGTCGGCCCTTACATCTGGAGGCTGTCAAAATACGTGTGGCCGGTGATGCCCTACCTGGACCGGACCATGCTTGAAACCTGCCTGGGAATGCCTCTTGATTACCTGGGACAACGGCGGATCCAGGTCGATACCCTTAAATCCGACTACCGCCACCTGGCGCTACTGCCCCTTGACTGCAGCTCCTTCGACACGCGCCCTCTCATCGAAACCCGTACCTCCAGGGCCAAACGGATGCTGAGCAGATGGCGGCGGAAGCTGTTGCCGGATCGGACGGAGCGACGCACCTACCACCGGGTATTCGATATCAACAATCCAGGTTGGCGCGCCATTCGCCAACTGGCCTCCACCCGGCAGGCATCCGCTTACCGCCTGTTCAATCCGGAAGCCCTGCGGAAATACATCCTTTCTCCCGAAGAGAAAATCATTTGCGCGGATGCGATCACCAATTCGGCCCGGCTGAAGACCCTGGTGGGCTTGATGCTCCTCTCGGAACAGCTCACGGAGTGAGCATGGACGTCTCGTCATACGGTGCCCGGAAGCGGGCCGTAAGCGGAAACATCTCATCGGACCTGATTGAACTTAGGAAAGTTGAGGCCAATCTCAGAGCTGTTGACAAGTGGAACGGCATTCTTCCCCAGATAACCGGAGGTGGGGCTGTTCCGTTCATAGGCGTCAGCTCTCTCGAAAAGAATAAATAAGTTACGAGAAGTGCCTGCCCATATTGGTTTCAATATTGGGGGCGAGCGACAGGATGAAAGGAGAGATGCGTGGATAGCTGGAAATTCCTCGATTTAGACTTATGGAAAAATTTCGGGACTTCAGCCGCTTTCTTGTCTGCGGCCTTTGTCCTAGGGTTAGTCCTTCACAGAATCATTTTTGGAATTACAGGACGACTAGTCCGAAATCTGCCCTGGGGAGAAAAGGGCCTCGCTTATATTCGCAAACCCAGCCGCTTCCTGTTCCCCCTTCTAGCAGTCAATCTGGTTGCGCCTTCTCTCGACATGCCCGAGCGGTTGCTGCGAATTTTACAGCACGTCATTGCCATTCTCTTCATTGTTATTTTTACTTGCCTCGTCATAGGTTTAATTCGCCTTCTTCGGGATTACTTGCTTTCACGTCACGATATTTCAGCGATCGACAATCTTCAGGCGCGCAAGATTTCCACCCAGGTCCGTGTGCTGGAAAAGGTGCTGTTGACCATAATGGTCATTGCTTCGCTTTCCTTTATTCTCATGACATTCGACAGCATACGACAAATAGGTATCAGCCTGCTGGCTTCAGCGGGCATTGCCGGCATCATCATCGGCTTCGCAGCCCAAAAAAGCCTGGGGACACTGCTGGCTGGGATTCAGGTGGCACTGACTCAACCTATTCGTCTGGATGACGTGGTGATTGTTGAAGGCGAATGGGGCCGGATTGAGGAAATTACGCTGACATATGTGGTGGTGCGTATCTGGGATTTGCGAAGGCTTGTCCTTCCGATCACGTACTTCATTGAGAAACCGTTTCAAAACTGGACACGCACCTCTTCCGATATCTTAGGATCGGTTTTTATTCACACGGACTATACTGTTCCGGTTGATGCCATCCGCCGGGAACTGGAGCGGATCGTAAAGCCGCATCCCCTTTGGGATGGACAGGTCTGTGTAACGCATGTTACCAATTGCACCCCACAAAACCTGGAAACAAGGCTGCTTGTGAGCACCCGCTCTTCTGGCGACGGTTGGGAGTTGCGCTGCCATGTGCGTGAAAAAATGGTGGAGTTCCTTCAAAAGAACTATCCCGAAAGTTTGCCGAAGGTACGAGTTCAACTGGGCAACTCAGTCGATGCAGCTGCGGAAGAGACGACAACATGAGGTCGGTGCGCCTTGAGCCGTTAGCTGTCAGAAAAAGAGGTGATTATGAAAAGGATCGCGAGGATCGTCGTGTTTCTGGCGGGATTCCCGGCATTGCCGTCACTTCTTGCGGGAAATGCCCTGGCCGTCGATCTCGTCTTCAAGGATAAACACTTTGAGGCCCTCAAAACAAAAAAAGATTTCCTGCTCTTTACCAGAGAAGAAGGCGCGGAAGAGCACCGTCAGATGGGTGCCATTTCAATATCGAACGCGCGGATCCTTGATTGGCTGGATGGGATCGTGAACGAGGAATTCTGACCGGTCCGCAGGCTCGCATCCAGGGGAAACGAGAAGAAGGACATTCTTCTTGACGCACAAGAAACGTCCCGGTATTCTCCGACCACGCGAAAGCAAGTAAAGGTTACCCCTTTGCTCAATTCAGAGATTATCGTAAATCGCCCGCTTTACCTCGGACGGAAAGCTGCCCGACATCCCTTCAACGGCGGTATTTGTAAGGATTATCACCGTCAGCCCCGCGACCGGATCAACCCACCACGTATGTCCGTAGACACCACCCCATCCGATGGTGCCCTTGTTCTGGGGACTTTGGGCCGCTTTCGGATCAATCAGGATAGCTGACATGAGTGCCCATCCCCACCCCGGCTCTTCTATCTGAATGCTCGTCCTGCCGGTACTGCTTTCAAAGACAGCCTTACTCGATTCAGGCTTCAGAACGGAGATATCTTTTGTTCGGACGGCTTCAAGAAACCACAGGTAATCGGCCGCGGTTCCAACCATGCCCGCTCCTCCGGAGAAATAGGCGTTCCTGTTGACGGCGCGGGACGGAGAAAAATTTATCGTGCTGGAACCGAAAGGGAATCGATAGAGCGGCGGCATTCTTACGGGAACCGGTTTTCCATCGGCATAGGGGGTTGCGAGACGTTCCGGATGCGAAGCCACGAATTCGGTGTCCTTCATGGCCAGCGGTCCGGTTATCAGCTTTCTTATCACGGAATCGAGGTCCATATTGGTTACCTTTTCTATAACCCTTCCCAGCACATCAGTGGCAAGCGAATAGTGCCAGGACGTTCCGGGTGCGAAGAGGAGAGGAGCACGGGAGATGCGGCGCAGGTTTTCATCCAGTGAAATACCGCTGTCATCGAGCCCGTCGGAAACACCAAACTTGTGATACGGGCCGCCTTTGGCTTCGAAAAAGGTATAGTTTAGTCCTGACGTATGGGTCAGCAGATGCCGAATCGTAATTATCGGAACCTTGCCGTCGGCTGTACGGGGCCTGAAGTCCGGAAGCCATTTCGTTACCGGGTCGTCAAGCTTGAGGAGATTCTGATCAGCGAGGCGGAGAACCGCGACCGACGTAATCGGTTTTGTCATTGAAGCAAGTCGGAATACCGTATCCTTTTGCATCGGCAGATTGCGCTCACGATCGGCAAGTCCGGATGCCTTTTCATAAAGCACCTTTCCGTCCCGGGACACGATCACGACCGCGCCGACAATCCGGTTTTCCGAGATCGCCTTGGCCACAACCCGGTCAATCCGCTCGCTGAAAGCGCTTTCTGTTGGCAAAGAAGCCGCTGACGCAGTCCGGCCCATTAACAATACAAATAATACTAATCCCATTTTTCTCAACATATTCCCTCCCTTGCTCATTTATCAACAAAACCGATACGAAGGGGGTCACTTCTCAATATTTGCGTTCGTGACCCTTCAAGCATTTTTTGTGGATCATCTGCCACACCTTGGGCTGGTTCCCTGCGCTTTGTATCGGCAATCCGGAGCCATATCGCGTCTGGCGCCACCCGCACGCTCTTGAGGCGTGAATTGAGGAGCATGTGTAGTGAGGCCGGCCGTGCCTTCGGACGGAATCTCAAAGCTTCTAACCCGCCGGGACCTCGTCCTCCGGGCTCCACCAGCCGTGGTAGCTGAAGGGCGCGTGGTGGGCGAGGCGTATCCTGGCCAGCGGTCCGTCCCCAATCCGTTCGGCCCGGAGCACGGCCAGGCAGCTGGTCCTGGTCGTGCTGTCGTAGACCTCGGTCAGCAGCCAGCCCGGCTCCTCCGGATCGGCCGGGTCGTAGCGTCTGCCGGGGATCGGGATGAAGACCGGCTCGCAGCAGAACTCGTGCCGGCCAAAGTCGTAGCTGGTGCTCTTCCCGCTTGTCATGTCCACCCTGGTGACGATGGACCAGAAGAATTCCCCCGGATGTCCCTGGCAGATATAGGTGAAGCGGTAGTCATGGCAGAGGTTCCGGCCGTTTATCCGGGGCCACTCGAAGTTTTCCCCGGCCACGAGCTCTTCCCTGACGCTCTTCCCTGGCGGATCGATCAGGTAGCGCCGCAGCTTGCCGCTGTAGCTGAACGTTCCCTTCTCCCCCCGCATCATGGCGAAGGCTGCCGAGTCCGGTCCGATAAGGTGATCCGGATTGTCGTAGCCGACAAAGTCGGCGACTATCCCGCCTCCCCTGGTGTAGGCGTTCACCGAGTGCCACATGAAGCGGGCACTGGTCTCGATGAAGACGGGAGGCGCGTTTCCGTCCCGTTCCAGCAGCATGAGGAGGTTACCCTCGGCGGGGCGCCACCGCAGGGAGTCCACCATGCTCCTGAGGCCCAGCAGAAAGCCCCAGACCCGGATTTCCACCGGCTGGAAGTTCAGCACCAGCCAGCGGTCGGTGACGAACCAGTCGTGCATGTAGACGTTGCGGGGAAGAGGGAGGGAGCGGTGGCCGGCCGGCTTTCCTTGCCGGTCGAAGATGGTGAGGTGGAGTTGCGGGGAACGGCCGAACCGTATGCCGAAGTGGAGCCAGTGGCCGCTCTCTTCATCGACCTTGGAATGGGCCGCATAGACGGTCAGGTCGTGTTCCATGCCCAGGCCGCTCTCCCCCACCGTGGCCAGGGTGACCGGGTCCAGCTCGTAGGGGAGGCTCCCCTCGTCAAAGGCGTACAGCCGGCCGTTCATCAGGTAGACGGTAACGCTCGCCTGGCTGGTGACCTCACCGGCCCGCCAGATGTTGGCCAGAAGGCCGCCCGGCGCCTGGGTGCACCAAGTTGGGTAGAGGAACCGCCCGGCAGCCTCCTCGTCCATGAACCGTTGCGTCCGGACGAAGCGGTTGCGGTAGCGCACCCCCCGGTCGTGGAAGGTGAAGGACTGCACCATGCCGTCACCGTCCAGCATCGTGCGCCTTCGCAGGCCGTCCCGGTCAAACAGGCCCGGGCCGATGCGGTAGAAGATTCCTCGCAACCCCTGCGGCACCGTTCCCTCCACCCGGGCTTCGTAGTCGTGCTCCTGCCTGAGGGTGGTGGCAAGCCCAAGGTAGGGGGTGTCGGGGTCGCCGAAATCGGGGAACAGGTCCCGTTTGAGCGGCGGACTCAGGCCGCACCCCGGCACGGCCAGGGAGAGCCCGGCGCACGTCGCCAGGCGGAGAAAATCGCGGCGGGTCAGCATGGGAGGTCCTCTTACCCGATCCAGACCGTCTGGATGTTGACGAATTCCCGGATGCCGAACCCGGCCAGCTCACGGCCGTAGCCGGATTCCTTGACCCCGCCGAAGGGGAGGCGGGGGTCGCTCTTCACCATGCCATTGACGAACACCGCTCCCGCCTCGATGCGGGCCGCGACGGCGGCCCCTTTCTCCGGGTCGCCGGTCCAGACCGAGCCGCCAAGGCCGAACAGGGTGTCGTTGGCCAAGGCGACCGCCTGGTCCGGGTCCCGCGCAGCCATGACCACGGCCACCGGGCCGAACAGCTCCTCCGAGAAGGCCCGCATCCCCGGCCTCACACCGGTCAGGACGGTGGGTTGATAGTAAAATCCAGGGCCATTCATGGGTGTTCCTCCAAGGGTGGTTTCAGCCCCCTTGTTGACGGCATCGGTAACTTGGCCGTGCAACTCCTCCACCAGGTCCTGCCTGGCGAGCGGCCCAACCTGGGTTGCCGGATCCAGCGGGTCTCCAACCCTGAGGGCCGCCATTTCCCTGGCGAACAGCTCCAGGAACCGGTCGTAGACCGGCTGCTCCACGATGAACCGCTTGGCCGCGATGCAGCTCTGGCCCGAGTTGACGCAGCGGGCCACAGCCCCGACCCGGGCCGCCTGCTCCAGGTCGGCGTCCGCCAGGACGATGAACGGGTCGCTGCCGCCCAGTTCCAGCACGGTCTTCTTCAGCATCCGCCCGGCGACGGCGGCCACCCTCCGCCCGGCCTCGCAGCTCCCGGTCAGGGCCACCCCCTTCACCCTGCTGCTCTCGATCACCGCGTCCACTTTGCCGGAGCCGATCAGCAGGGTCCTGAAGACGTTTTCCGGAAAGCCTGCGCTCCGGAAGACCTCCTCGATGGCCAGGGCGCAGCCGGGCACGTTGGAGGAATGCTTCAGGACAACGGTATTGCCGGCCATCAGGGCCGGCACCGCGCAGCGGAACACCTGCCAGAAGGGGAAGTTCCACGGCATGACCGCAAGCACCGTGCCCAGGGGGCGGAAGGCCACCCAGGCCTTCGAGCCGTCGCTCTCGGCCGGCTGGTCTGCCAGGTGAACGGCGGCGTGCTCCGCGTAGTAGTCGCACGCCCAGGCGCACTTCTCAGCCTCGGCCCTGCCCTGGGTCACCGGCTTGCCCATCTCCCGGGCCATGAGCCCGGCATATTCGTCCGCCCGGCCGCGCAGCACCTCTCCCGCCTCCCTCATCAGTACGGCACGCTCTGAAATCGCGGTGTCGCGCCACCCAGGCCAGGCGGCGTGCACCTGCCCGACGACCCGGTCGGCCGCCTCGGCGGTCCACTCCTCGAATACCTCCGTCACCTCGCCGGTGGCGGGATTTATCGATTCTATCGGCATCGTGTCAGCTTCCTCTCTCGCCCATTATCTCACCAGGTAGATATATTCACGGGCTCCGGAAAGTTGTCGTCATCGGGCCGGAAGCCCTACGAAACCAGCCGCAGGTACTCCTTCTCGCTCATGAGATCCAGGGAGCTCTTCACCCGGTCGATGAACAGCAAGCCGTTGATGTGGTCGTACTCGTGCTGGAACACCCGGGCCACGAATCCCTCCAACTCCTTCTCGTGCAGCTTGCCGCGGCGGTCCAGGTAGCGTACCGCGATGCGCCGGTGCCTGTGCACCAGCCCGCGGAGGCCGGGGACGCTCAGGCACCCCTCCCACCCCTCTTCCCGCCCCGTGGAAGCCGTGACGATTTCGGGGTTTATCATGGCCGTGGGCTCCATTGCCGGGGCGTCGGGATAGCGCAGATTGGGCCTTGAGGCGACAATGAACAGGGCCAGCGGCTCGTAGACCTGGGGCGCGGCGATGCCGACGCCGTTGACGTCGGCCACCGTGACCAGCAGGTCGTCGATGAGCGACTGCACGACCGGGTCGTGCGGGTCTTCAATCAGACGGGCCGACCCCCGCAGGACCGGATGCCCCAACTGGGCTATCTGGCGATAGATGGGCATGCCGTGCCTCCCTTCAATGGCGAACGACGAGCCGACGGCGGCTCCAGCTTGATTATACCTCAATCACCCCCGGTCGGTCCCGATTCCGACGTTCCGTCAGCCCTGCTCCCGCGAGTTGTAGATTGTGCCGCCCCCCAGGGAGTAGTCCCGCAGGACCCGGATGGCGGCGTCCCGCTCCACATCGCGGATGACAGCAATCCCCCGCTGCTCCAGTTCGGCCCGCCACTCCGCCGTTTTCGGCCCTTCATCGAAGCCGATGGCCCTGACATCCCCGTCGCGGGCGCCGGTGACGAGCCTCCTGACCCCGGACCAGGGTATGGCGCCCAGGCACATGGCGCACGGTTCGGCCGAGGTGACCAGTTCGTGGGCCGGGAGGCCGGGCCCTCCCAGGTCGTAGCTGCCGAGTTTCGTCTGGGCCAGCACCAGCGCCACCATTTCCGCGTGCAGGATGGACAGGCCCGCCGAGGTGACCAGGTTCACGCCCAGTGAGAGCAGTTTCCCGGACCCGGTCTCGAAAACCGCGGCCGCGAACGGCCCGCCGGTAGCGTTCGTCACATTGAGCCGCGCCGCCTCGATGACCAATGACATCCGCGCTTCAAGTGACGGGAAATGCGCGGGATATCTCCGCAGGAAGGGATGAATCCATTCCGGGAATTGAATTGTAAGAACGCTCGGTTGAAACGGCATCGTGATTTACCTCGGGAAATACGCTGCTCTCTTTTTCCCCTGCTGCTTTCAAGCGTCTGACGCCAGGTCTCTCCCCAGGTTGTAGGCCTGCTTCATCAACACGTCGTTATCGGCCGCCTCGCCCGGTGCGAGTGCGCTCCCGTAGACGAGCCCGGCTATCTCCGACCCCAGGAAGCGCGCCATGTCCTGGAAGGTACGGATGGCGTTGACGGCCCCCGAGGCAAACGGGTCGACATCGCCGTAACTGAGGACCACACCGAACTTTTTGCCGCCCAGGTCGGTCTCCACGGTGTAGACCGGTTCGCCGTCCTCTCCCGGCACGGTTCCCAGATAGTTGAGCGCGTAGCACCGGTCCATGAACAGCTTCATCTGGCCGGAAACGGTGAACCAGTAGATGGGGGTGGCGTAGACGACGGCGTCCGCGGCCCGCAGGCGGGGATAGAGCGTCCGCATGTCGTCAGGGATGAGGCAGTCCTGTTCCAGAGTTCCCTGACAGGCGTCGCAGGCGGTACAGGGGCGTATGTCCATGCCGTGGAGATGCACGGTCTCCACCTCGGCGCCGAGGCTGCGCGCGCCGGAGGCGACCTCCTGTGCCAGGATCGTGCTGTTGCCGTTGTCCCGCGGACTTGCCTCGATGATGATGATTTTCCTGGTAGCCATGCTGTTTCTCCTTTCAATGGTCGTCGGAGCGTCGGTTTTTCCCCGTAAGGTACCGACGGTCTCGTTCTGGGCAATTATACGCGAAAATCCGGACTTCGTCACAATGCGGCACCTCGAGGGCCCACGGGTAATGCCCGCTTTTCGGGTGCGCGGTAAACAACGGGCCAGGAATGCGGGCACATCCCTGCAGGCGTCGCGATTCCGGCCCGTCATGAGTCATGCCATATAGCTCTAGGTTGCCGCTGGTGAGAAGCTTTGCGCCGGCTTCATCCGGAGCGGCTCTTTACTTGCCCGTATCGCGGGCGCCGGTGATAAGCCTCCTCACCCCTGACCAGGGTATGGCGCCCAAGCACATGGCGGACGGTTCCGTGACGGTGACCAGTTCGTGGGCCGGCAGGTCGTATCTGCCAAGGTCGTAGGTACCGGGTTTGTGCTGCGCAAGCGCAAGAGCCAGCGTTTCCGCATGGAGGATTGACAGTCCCTCGGAGGTGACCAGGTTCACCCCCCCCAGCGACACCAGTCTGCCGGATTCGCTCTCAAATATCGCCGCTGCCAACGGACCTCCGGTTCCGTTGGCGACATTGAGTCAGGCTGCTTCTATGACGAGCAGCATGCGATCCCGCGGTGACGGAAAATGCCGCGGAAAGCCCTACATGAAACGTTCAGTCCATTCGGGAATCCGTATGTTCAGGACGCTGGGTCGCAATGGCATGGTGAGTGCTCCATCTGGGTGGCCGGGATGGTTATAACCATATCCTGTTTTCCAGCGGATACTACTCGCCGACGCAAGGTTTTCGGGGAGTGTACGGAAAAGTTCGATTTACGGGAACATGCAAAGACAGGATCAACACGCCTTTCTGCGACTTCATGTTATATCAGCGTGGCCGGCCTTCTCTTTCGCAGCGACCTGCACACTGGATATTACGGGCGGGCCGGAGCGGTCAGCACCTGGTCGATCTCAGACACCGGGAGTGTAGGCATCAACGTGGGAGGACGCTTGCGGAAGGGGCTCCAGAGCAGCTTCAGTATATCCGCTCTTCTCATGTGCCGGCCGAACCTGCGCAGCAACCTGATGGTCTGGAAAGGGCGCAGCACGATCCTGCTGATGAACAGCAGCAGGTATCCTTTCCGTCTGGACCGAATCACTGTCTCTCCCGGAAGGGTGGTCGGGTCGATGTCCGTGCACGTGAAGCACTTATTCCAATCACGCACATCGTCAAGAATGCCTTGCTCGACGTATTCCCGCCACAGGGGAGTGCCGCGGTAGACGCGGAGGCGATTGAAGCCGAACGTGTCCAGCTTGAGCCGGGCCGCAAAACGGAAGCTTTTCAATATCTCCTTCTCGGTCTCTTCCGGCGAACCAACCAGAAAAAAGCCATGGATGTTTTCTATCCTGCAGCGTTTGGCCTCGCTTACCGCCCGTTCTACCTGCTCAAGCGTCTGTTTCTTCTTGAGGCGGTCGAGCACCTTCTGGCTACCGGCCTCAACGCCAAAGGCGAGAAAGTTGCAGTTGGCCCTGGCCATGATGGGAAACTGGTCGGTGGCGACCGAGTCGACCCGGCCTTCACAACCCCAGTTGAACTTTAGCTTGCGGTCAATGATCCCCTGGCAGATTGTGCTGATGCGGGTGCGGTTCAGCAGAAACTGGTCGTCGGTGAGATAGATGGACCGGTAGCCTTCGTCGTTCAACTGCTGCATCTCACCCAGCACATGTTCGGGGGAACGGTGACGCCATTTGCGATCGGCCAGGGAGGGTATGCCGCAGTAAACGCACTGATGGGGACAGCCGCGCGAGGTCTGCATGGTGCAGAAGCGGTCCAGAGAGAGCACGGCGGGAACGTCGAGCGGCATGGATTCGATGTAGTCGATGGGAAGGCTCTTGCGGTCGGGGTAGGGGAACTGGTCAAGGTCCTCGATGATGGGACGGGGCGGGTTTTCGATGATTTCGCTCCCCGAGCGCCACGTAAGGCCGCCGACCGTGCCGGGAGATGCCAGATTGTCCAGGAACTCCGGCAGCAACTCTTCACCTTCACCCCTGGCAACGTAGTCTATGTCGGGACAATCCGCTAGGATCTCCCTGGCGTTGATGGTTGCGAACACGCCGCCGACGATAACCGGCGTGCCGGGCGCGGTTTGCTTAAGCCGCTGCGCCATGCCGCGGGTGGCGGGATAGGCGGTGGTCGACAGGAACGATAGCGCTATCACGTCCGGTTTTTCGACGCTGACCGCTTCGGCTAGGTGCTCCTCTTTCATCAGCGGGTGGCAGGTGTCGAACATCCGCACCTCGTGACCGTGCCGGCGCAGGATCGGCGCCAGGGTTTCGATGCCGAGGGGCGGGAATGCCATCACCTGGACCCGCCCCTCGTGGAAGCGTGATTCACCCAGCTTGGGTGGGAGCAGCCGATAGAAATCCTCATCCCGGATATAGATCAGAAAAACTTTCATAGACGGGAAACGGTGCGGAACGTCTCGGGAATAGCTGCTGAGAGCACTATTGTTCTCCTTTTGCGCAGTCCAGAGGATTGTTAATCACCTGTATGTACAGGTTCGGTTAAATGGCAGGTCTTGAAAATTAATTAATTTCAAATTAAACCTGTGAGGGTAACAAGTCAAGAAGGATGTGGTGCACGCAGGCACGTCAATGGAGAGGTAGACATTTTGCGAGAGCATCTATTTTTTCTCGCCGATGAAAACAAAAAGGGCGGCCTTGCGGGCCACCCTTCTGCAAAATTGTTCTAATTATACCGTTTCAGCTATTCCCCGCCCACGATGCCCTTTCCCTCGGCCACCATAAGCTCGCTGATCAGCTTCGTGAAGCGGAGCGGGTCCCTGACCGGCGACCCCTCGGTGAGGAGGGCCTGGTCGAACAGCAGTTCGCAGTAGTCGTCGAGCTTCTTGTTCCCCTTGTCCCTGTCGAACAGCTGCTGCATGATGCGGGTGATGGGGTGGTCCGGGTTCAGCTCCAGGATGCGCTTGGATTCGGGCACCTCCTGGTTCATGGCCTTGAGGATCCGCTCCATGTTGGCGTCCATGCCGTACTCGTCGGCCACCAGACAGCAGGCGCTGTCGGTCAGTCGGCCGGAGAGCCGCACCTCCTTGACCCGGTCTCCCAGCTTCTCCTTGACCAAGCCGAGCAGGTCGCCGTACTGCTTCTCTGCCTCCTTCTTCTTCTCTTCCTGCTCCTTCTTCTCTGCCTCGGTCTCCACCTCGAGCTCGCCTTTCAGGACCGATTTCAGCTTCTTGCCGCCGTATTCGATCATGGACTGCACCACCCATTCGTCGATGGGGTCGGTGAGGAACAGCACCTCGTACCCCTTCTTGCGGCAGATCTCCAGGTGGGGGGAGTTCTCCACCATGGCCCGGCTGTTGCCGGTGATGTAGTAGATCTCCTTCTGTCCCTCGGGCATCCGTTCCACGTACTCCTTGAGGGAGACGTACTCGCCCGCCGCGGTGGCGGTGCTTTCGAACAGGACCAGCTCCTGGATCTTCTCCCGGTTGGCGTGGTCGAAGTGGATCCCCTCCTTCAGCACCGGCCCGAACTCCCTGTAGAACTTCAGGTAGTCGTCCCGCTCCTTCTCCTTGGTCTCGGTCAGGGTGCCGAGGATCTTGCCCACCAGGTTCTTCTCGATCTTCCGGATCTGGGCGTCCTCCTGGAGGATCTCGCGGGAGACGTTGAGCGGCAGGTCGCTGGAGTCCACCACACCCTTGACGAAGCGGAGGTATTCGGGCAGCAGGTGCTCGCACTTGTCGGTGATGAAGACCCGCTTCACGTAGAGGTGCACCCCCTTCTTGTGCTCGGGCATGAACAGGTCGAAGGGGCGGTGTTCCGGTATGAACAGCAGGGCCTTGAACTCGCTGGTCCCCTCGGCCGAGTAGTGGATGGTCCGGAACGGCTTGCCGTAGTCGTGGGAGATGTGGTTGTAGAACTCGTGGTACTCCTCCTCGGTGATCTCGTTCTTCGGCCGGGTCCAGATGGCCTTCATGGAGTTGAGGGTCTCTTCCTCGGTCTTCTTGATCTTCTCGGCCCCCTCGATGGGCTTGCCGTCAACGCCCCGGGGGTACTCCTCCCGGGTCACGTCCATGACTATGGGGTACTGGACGTAGTCGGAGTACTTCTTGACGACGGATCGGAGCCGCCACTCGTCCAGGAACTCCTTCATCTCGTCCTTCAGGTGGAGGATGACGTCGGTGCCGCGGGTCTCCTTTTCGCACTCCTCGATGGTGTAGGTGCCGTCGCCGGTCGATTCCCATCGGGTGCCGCCGGTCTTGTCTCCGGCCCGGCGGGTGACCAGGGTCACCTTGTCGGCGGCCATGAACGAGGCGTAGAAGCCGACCCCGAACTGGCCGATCATTTCAGGGTGATCCTTGATGTTCTGCTCCTTGAGCCCCTGGAGGAATGCCTTGGTGCCTGACTGGGCGATGGTACCGATGTTGTTTTCCACCTCTTCCATGCCCATGCCGATGCCATTGTCGCGGATGGTGAGCGTGCCGGCCTCCTTGTCCGGGATCAGCTTGATCTTCCACTCCGGGTCGTTCTCCAGGATGGCCTTGTCCAGGTGGGACTCGAAGCGCGCCTTGTCCACGGCGTCCGAGGCGTTGGAGATCAGCTCGCGCAGGAAGATCTCCTTGTTGGAATAGAGCGAATGGATGACCAGGTCGAGCAGCTGCTGCACCTCGGTCCGGAAATGCTTCGTGGTCTTGGTCATGGGTGGCGGTTCTCCTCTTTCGTATGGTGAATGGTTGGATGATTTTCCATCGTCCGGTAAAATAATCATTCATCCCCGAATTTGCAAGTGCCGGGGCGGATTTTTTCTTCAGAGGGATATTCTTCGGAGTCGCTGACCCCCGCTTTTCCTTCCTTATCCCCGGTTTCCGGAGTCCTGACCGCCTCCCATTCCTTGACACCTCTGATGGGGCTATGGTACTGTGATCCACTTGAATTACCTTGGAATTCCCTTGTCCATAAGTTCTCGGATCTGGAATACAAACCACTTCTGGAAATATCCGCGTGCAGGATTTGTATTCGATGTCATATCTACCCGGGTTGCCGCTCCGAGTCGCAGGCGCGTCACCCCGCCCCAGCCGGAGAAGCCATGTATCAACCCGACTTCGAAACCTTCCGTTCCCTCGCCGCCGAGGGGAACCTGATACCCGTGTATCGAGAGATACTGGCCGACATGGATACGCCGGTCAGCGCCTTCAGGAAGATTGACGACGGACGCTACTCCTTCCTGCTGGAGAGTATCGAGGGGGGTGAGAAGTGGGCACGGTACAGCTTTCTCGGTTCCAGTCCCGAGGTCATCATCCGCTCCAAAGGAAACATCGTCGAGACCGTGGCCGCGGACGGCTCCCTGACCAGCGCGGAGGTGCCGGACCCGCTCGGTTTCGTCCGCGACCACCTGGCCCGCTACAACCCGGTGGAAGTGGACGGTCTGCCCCGCTTTTTCGGCGGCGCCGTGGGGTACGTGGGCTACGACATGGTGCGCTACTTCGAGCGGCTTTCCCTCTCCAGGCCCGCGGAACTGGACGCCTATGACAGCTACTTCGTCATCACCGACACGATTCTCATCTTTGACACGGTCCGCCAGAAGATCAAGGTGGTCTCCAACGCCCACCTGGAGGCCGGCACGACCCCCGAGGCCGCCTATGAAGCGGCCAAGGCCAAGATCGACGCCATTATAGCCAGGTTGCGTACGCCACTCAATCCCGCGGCAACGCCGCCGTCGCCGGGCAGGACCGAGTTCGTCTCCAATGTCCGCCGGGAGGAGTTCGAGCAGGCGGTGCTGAGGGCCAAGGAGTACGTGAAGGCCGGCGACATCATCCAGGTGGTGCTTTCCCAGCGCTTCTCCGCCGGCCTCGCGGTGGAGCCCCTGGACATCTACCGGGTCCTCCGCACCCTGAACCCTTCCCCCTACATGTTCTTCCTCCGCCTGGACGACACCCTGGTGGTGGGGGCCTCCCCGGAGGTCATGGTCCGCAAGGAAGGTGGCCAGGTGGAACTGCGTCCCATCGCCGGAACACGTCCCCGGGGCAGGACCCGGGACGAGGACGCGCGTCTGGAACTGGAGCTGCTGGGCGACCCCAAGGAGCGGGCCGAGCACGTCATGCTGGTGGACCTGGGGCGGAACGACCTGGGACGGGTCTGCCGCACCGGCACGGTGAAGGTCTCCGAGCTCATGGTGGTGGAGCGCTACTCCCACGTGATGCACATCGTCTCCAATGTGCAGGGCGAGCTGGCAGGGGATATGGACGCCTTCGACGTGCTTCGGGCCACCTTCCCGGCCGGCACCCTGTCGGGCGCGCCCAAGGTCCGGGCCATGGAGATCATCGAGGAGCTGGAGCCGGTGCGGCGCGAGGTCTACGGCGGGGCCGTCGGTTACTTCTCCTTCTCCGGCAACATGGACATGGCCATCGCCATCCGCACCCTGGTGGTCAGGGACGGCCGGATCCACCTCCAGGCCGGGGCCGGCATCGTGGCCGACTCGGACCCGGCGGCCGAGTACCAGGAGACGGTCAACAAGGCGCGGGCCGTGGTCAAGGCCATTGAGATGGTGGAGCAGGGGCTGGATTAGTTTCTGTTCGGAAAGGGTGCTTTTCCTCCCTGGCTGTGTCAATCTGCGGGATTGCTTGTGCGACGTACTTCGTGTACGCCTCCGCGCAATCCCTTGATCTCCTTGCCAGGAAGAAAAATCCCCGCTTTCCGAACCAGAAACCGGTGGTCTACCCTTCAGGTTCCGGGCGAGAACAAGGGTTCGCCCCAACAATGTTAGTCACGAGGCTCACATGCTGTTGATGATCGACAATTACGACTCCTTTACCTACAACCTGGTCCAGTATTTCGGCCAGCTGGGCGAGGAGGTACAGGTATTCCGCAACGACCGCGTCACCCTGGAGGAGATAGAGACCCTGGCTCCGGAACGGATCGTGGTCTCGCCCGGTCCCTGCTCCCCCAACGAGGCCGGGATCTCGGTGCCGGCCATCAGGCATTTCGCGGGCAGGATACCGATCCTGGGGGTCTGTCTCGGCCACCAGGGCATCGGCGCGGCCTTTGGCGGGAACGTCATCCGGAGTTGCTCCCTGATGCACGGCAAGACCTCCCCCATCCACCACGACGGCAAGGGGCTGTTCAGGGGGCTGCCGAACCCGTTCGAGGCGACCCGCTACCATTCCCTGATCGTGGAGCGCTCCACGCTTCCGGAATGCCTGGAGGTCACCGCCTGGGTGGAGAACGGCGAGATCATGGGCATGGCCCACCGGGACCTGCCGCTCTGGGGGGTGCAGTTCCATCCGGAATCGATCCTTACGGTCGGGGGAATGGATATCCTGAAGAATTTTCTGGAAATGTCGAAATGATCAAGAAAGCCATCGCCAAGGTCGTCGAGCGGGAGGATCTCACCGAATCCGAGATGATCGACGTTATGGATCAGATCATGTCCGGCGAGGCGACCCCGGCCCAGACCGCCGCGTTCATTACGGCCCTGCGGATGAAGGGGGAGACGGTGGAGGAGATCACCGGCGCGGCGCGGGTGATGCGCGACCGCGCGACCCGCATACAGGTCGGCAGGAACGTGCTGGACCTGGACCGGGAAGACATCAACCTGGACCTGGAGACCATCCTGGACACCTGCGGCACCGGCGGGAGCGGCACCAACACCTTCAACATCTCCACTACCACGGCCTTCGTGGTGTCGGCCTGCGGGGTCAGGGTCGCCAAGCACGGCAACCGCTCGGTCTCCTCCGCCTGTGGCAGCGCCGACGTGCTGGAGGCCCTGGGCGTGAGCCTGGACGTGACCCCGGAGCAGGTGGAGCGCTGTCTGGCGGAGATCGGCATCGGTTTCCTGTTCGCCCCGGCCCTGCACGGCGCCATGAAGCACGCCATCGGCCCCCGCAGGGAGATCGGAATCCGCACCATCTTCAACATTCTGGGGCCACTCACCAATCCGGCCGGCGCCCAGTGCCAGGTCCTGGGGGTATACCGGGAGGAACTGGCCGAAAAACTCGCCCAGGTGCTGCTCAGGCTCGGCTGCAAGCGCGGGTTCGTGGTCCACGGCCTGGACGGCATGGACGAGATAACCACTACCACCGGGACCCGGATAGCCGAAGTAAGCCCGGACGGCGTTTCCTCGCGCCTGTTCACGCCCGAGGAACTCGGGATTCCGCGTGCGGCCATGGCGGATCTCCGGGGGGGCGACGCGCAGGCCAATGCGGCCATCGTCAGGGGAGTCCTGTCCGGGGAAAAGGGGCCGAGAAGAGACATCGTGCTGCTGAACGCCGCTTTCGGCCTGGTGGCGGCCGACAGGGCCGCGGACCCGGCCGAAGGGCTTGCCCTGGCGGCCGACGCCATCGACTCTGGTCGGGCCATGCGGCAATTGGAATGGCTTGTGGAGTTGACCAACGAGTAAGGGAAAATGGAGGTGACCCCATGGGACCTCTTGCGGAAGATCTGAAGAAGCGCTTCACTTACGCGCAATACTTGACCTGGGACGATGACCAGCGCTGGGAGCTCATCGACGGCATTCCCTACAACATGACCCCTGCGCCGACCACCAGGCACCAGAGAATCTCAAGCAATCTGCATCTGGTGATCTCTGAATTTCTGCGTGGAAAACAATGCCGGCCGTTTTACGCGCCGACCGACGTGGTCTTCGATGACCACAACGTGGTGCAGCCGGACCTGCTGGTGGTCTGCGACCGGGAAAAGATAACCGACGCCTGCATCCAGGGCGCTCCCGACGTAGTCGTCGAGATCCTGTCGCCCGCAACCGGGCGGAAGGACCGGAGGGAGAAGAGGGTGCTCTATGAGCGGTTCGGGGTGCGGGAGTACATCGTGCTGGACCCGCTCAACGAGACCGTGGAGCGCCTGGTCCTGAGCGACGGACGTTACGGCCAGCCTGACGTGTTCGGCTGGGACGAGACCATGACGTTTCACGTTTTTCCCGAGCTGGAACTGAAGCTCTGGGAAGTGTTCGAAAAGGAAAGGACAGAGGCGGTTCATGAGCGGTACCCCGGATATATTGCGGAAAATCGTTGAGTACAAGCAGGGTGAGCTGGCTGCGGCCGTTTCCCAGACCCCGCTGGCCGCGGTGAAGGCGCGGGTGCCGGACCTGCCGCCGGTCCGGGGATTCGAGTCTGTTCTCAGGAAAACGGCCGGCGCCGGCGCCACGGCGATCATCGCCGAGGTCAAGAAAGGCTCGCCCAGCAAGGGGATCATCCGGCAGGACTTCGATCCCGTCGCCATTGCCGGGCAGTACGAGAGCAACGGGGCCGCCTGCCTTTCGGTCCTCACCGACGAGCGCTTTTTCCACGGGCATCTCGGCTACCTCTCCGCAATCCGGCAGAAGGTGGAGATCCCCCTGCTCCGCAAGGACTTCATCTTTGACGAGTACCAGATCTGGGAGGCACGGGTCGCCGGCGCCGACGCGGTCCTGCTGATCGCCGCCATGCTCGACCTGCCGCGGCTGCGGGAATTCCACGCCGTTGCCCTGGACCTCTCCCTGGACGTGCTGCTGGAGGTCCACGACGAACGGGAGCTGGAGACCGCGCTGGAGACCGGCTGCGGACTCATCGGCATCAACAACCGGGACCTCCGCACCTTTGTCACCGACCTGGGCACAACGGTGAGACTCTGCAGGATGATCCCGCCCGACAGGCTGGTGGTAGCCGAAAGCGGCATCAACACCAGGGACGACGTGCTCCGGCTGCTCGATGCCGGGGCCGGTGCGTTCCTGGTGGGCGAGTCCCTCATGCGGGAGCCTGACATCGGGAAGAAGCTGCGGGAACTGCGAGGAGAGGGTATATCCTGATCATCCCTGCCGCATTAATTTTGTATTTTCCATTCAAGGAGAGGCCATGACGACCAAGATTCTGCTCAACGAAGAACAGATCCCCAGGCAGTGGTACAACATAATCCCGGACATGCCCGGCCCCCTGGAGCCGGTCATCAACCCCCGGACCCTGCAGCCCGTGACACCCGACGATCTCCTCCCCATCTTCCCCATGTCGCTCATCGAGCAGGAGGTGTCGCGGCAGCGCTGGATAGACATCCCGGACGAGGTCCGGGACATCTACCGTCTCTGGCGTCCCTCGCCCCTCTACCGGGCCAGGCGTCTGGAGCTGGCTCTGGGCACTCCGGCACGGATCTACTACAAGTACGAAGGCGGATCCCCGGCCGGCTCCCACAAACCCAACAGCGCCATCCCGCAGGCCTGGTACAACAAGCAGGCCGGCATCCGGCGGCTGGCCACCGAGACCGGGGCCGGGCAGTGGGGAAGCTCCCTGGCGCTGGCCTGCAGCTTCTTCGGCATGGAGTGCACGGTTTACATGGTCAAGGTCTCCTACGGCCAGAAGCCGTACCGCAAGAGCATGATGCAGCTCTGGGGTGCCCAGGTGATCCCGTCTCCGTCCGAGTTCACCAACGCCGGTCGCTCCATCCTGGCCCACGACCCGGACAACCTGGGGAGCCTGGGGATCGCCATCTCCGAGGCGGTGGAGGACGCCGCCACCCACGACGACACCAACTACGCCCTGGGGAGCGTGCTGAACCACGTCTGTCTGCACCAGACCGTCATCGGCCAGGAGGCCAAAGCACAACTGGAGATCGCCGGACATTACCCGGACGTGGTCATCGCCTGCTGCGGCGGCGGCTCCAACTTTGCCGGGATCTCGTTCCCCTTCATCGCCGACCGGGCCGCAGGCAAGAAGGTCCGCTGCGTTGCCGTCGAGCCCGCCTCCTGTCCGACCCTGACCAAGGGGGTCTACGCCTTCGATTACGGCGACACGGCCAAGGTGGCGCCAATCGCCAAGATGTACACCCTGGGACACGACTTCATGCCTCCCGGGATCCATGCCGGAGGCCTCCGTTACCACGGCGAGTCTCCCCTCGTCTCCCAGTTGTTCAACGCCGGCGAGATCGAGGCCAAAGCTTACAGCCAGAACGCCTGCTTCGAGGGGGCCGTGCTGTTTGCCAGGAGCGAGGGGATCGTCCCGGCGCCGGAATCGTCCCACGCCATCCGGGCCGCCATCGACGAGGCCGTCGCGGCCAAGGAAGAAGGGAAGGAGAAGACCATCCTGTTCGGTCTGTCGGGACACGGCCAGGTGGACATGGGCGCCTACGACGCCTATCTTTCCGGCGCGCTGGAGGACTACGAGTACCCCGAGGAGAAGATCCGGGCCGCCCTGGACAGGCTGCCGAAGGTGTCGTTCTAAAGGTCAAATAATCGAAGCCACGGATTACGCGGATTGAAGGCTTCGGCAATAGTCTGTATAATCCGTGGATTATAAAGGGTTTTGACGTGGTTAAAGTCAAGGTATGCGGCATAACCAACCTGGACGACGCCCTGCAGGCCGTCGACGCGGGCGCCGACGCTCTTGGTTTCGTGTTCTACGACCTGTCCCCCCGCTGTATTTCCTTTGAGACCGCTGAGCGGATCATCAGGAAGCTCCCCCCCTACATGTCGACCTCGGGGGTGTTCGTCAACAACCCCGCCAGCTTCATTGACACCGCGGTGGAGCGCTGCGGCATCAACGTGGTGCAGCTGCACGGCGACGAGACCCCCACGTTCTGCGCCGGCATCCGGCATACCGTGGTCAAGGCCTTCCGGATCCGGAACGTGGCCAGCATCGAGACCATCCGGAACTACTCCGTTGCCGGTTATCTGCTCGACGCCTACGTGCCGGGCATCTACGGCGGCACCGGTCTCACCTTCAACTGGGAGACCGCCAGGGTGGCCAAACAGTTCGGCCCGGTCATCCTGGCCGGCGGGCTCAGGGTCGAGAACGTCCGGAAGGCGGTGGAAACGGTGGAGCCCTATGCTCTGGACGTCTCCAGCGGCGTCGAGGAAGCTCCCGGTAAAAAGGACCACGTAAAAGTGAGCGAATTCATCAGGCTGGCCAAGGGGCTCCAGGATCCGTTGCGGCCGTGACATGTGGAGGATCAATGAAATTACCAGATAAACAGGGCCATTTCGGCCAATTCGGCGGCAGGTACGTGCCGGAGACCCTCATGCCGATCCTGACCGAACTGGAAAAGGCCTATGCGCACTACAAGGGGGACAGGGAGTTCAAGGAGGAGTTCGCCTACTACCTGAAGGAGTACGTGGGGAGACCCAATCCGCTCTATTTCGCCGAAAAGCTGACCAAGAGGCTCGGTGGCGCCAGGATTTACCTCAAACGCGAGGATCTGAACCACACCGGGGCCCACAAGATCAACAACACCATCGGCCAGGGGCTGCTGGCGAAGCGGATGGGGAAGAAGCGGGTCATTGCCGAGACCGGCGCCGGCCAGCACGGTGTTGCCACGGCCACCATCGCGGCCCTGTTCGGCATGGAGTGCGAGGTCTTCATGGGGGAGGAGGACATCCGGCGCCAGTCGCTGAACGTGTTCCGGATGAAGCTGCTGGGCGCCACGGTGACGCCGGTCACCGCCGGCACGGCCACCCTGAAGGACGCCATGAACGAGGCCCTGCGCAACTGGGTCACGTACGTACAGACCACTTTCTACGTCATCGGAACCACCGCCGGCCCGCACCCTTATCCCATGATGGTGCGGGACTTCCAGTCGGTCATCGGCAAGGAGGCCAAGCTCCAGCACGAGCGGGCCGAAAAAAGGCTCCCCGACTACCTGGTGGCCGCAGTCGGCGGCGGCAGCAACTCCCTGGGGCTGTTCTACCCGTTCCTCGACGACGAGGAGGTTAAACTGATCGGGGTCGAGGCCGCCGGCTACGGGATCGAGACCGGCAAACACGCCGCGCCCCTGTGCGCCGGCCGGGTCGGGGTGCTGCACGGCAACAAGACCTACCTGCTCCAGGACGACGACGGCCAGATAGCCTTCGCCCACTCCATATCGGCAGGGCTCGACTATCCCGGCGTTGGACCCGAGCATGCCTGGCTCAAGGACACCGGCCGGGCCGACTACGTCTCCGTCACCGACGAGGAGGCCATGGAAGGGTTCCGGGTTCTCACCCAGGAGGAGGGGATCCTGCCGGCCCTGGAGTCGTCCCACGCCATCGCCCACGTGCTCAAGCTGGCCCCGACCCTGCCCCAAGACAAGACCATCGTGGTCTGCCTCTCCGGCCGCGGCGACAAGGACATCCACACCGTCGCCGACCAGATGGGGGTGAAGCTGTAGGGGCGGGGTCCTCACGCCCCCACCGTCCCGCTATTCCCTGTCCATTCTCTTCAGACCGGTGAACGGCACCGCGTCGGAGGTCACTTGCAGCACTGCCTGTGCGGTCGTGCCCGGATGCACTCCACGGCACTCTCCAGCGCGGAGAACAGCTCCTTCAGCATGATAGGTTTGATGATGTTGCGGGTGATTCCGATGCGGCGGGTCTCTTCGAAGAATTCCGGGTCCTCGTTGGCGGTGGTGAAGATGATCGGAAGATTCGGGTGGGTCTCGCGAATCGCCCAGGACATCTTGAGCCCGTCCATGATCGGCATGCGGGTGTCGGTGATGACGATGTCCGGCTGGTGTTGCCTGAACAGCTCCAGCCCTTCCTTGCCGTCCCCGGCCAGAAGGATGGTCTTGTAGCGTGCCTTCAGCATTCTGTGGATGGTAGCCCTGGTGATCAGTTCGTCTTCCACGTAGAGTATCGATATGTCCAGCGGCTCACTCCGTGCGCTGTCCATTTCCGTTCTCCGGTTCCGGAACGGTTGTGGCCGGAACTGTTTTTCATTTACTCAGATGAAATGAGCTAGCATGTTCCGTGCCCCATGTCAAGAAAACAAAAGTAGCCATAATGGCTAGTGTCCAGTGCGGCTCATTCCTTCCTTACAATTCCGGGCCTTTTGGCCCCTGGCCGCGTTCCGGCTCCTCGGCTTAGACCCAGCTAGGCCTGTGTCGCCGCGCCTTGCCAGGAACCAAAATCCCTCGGAATTCTTGCGGTGAACTAACCGCACAGGACACTAGAGGGTCTTCCGGAACCGTCCCACCGCGATCCGGAGGATGACTACGCCCAGGATGAGCAGGGCCAGGAACTGGGGCCAGAGGATGTCCAGCCCCACGCCCTTGAGGAAGATGCCCCGGATGATGACCATGTAGTAGCGGAGCGGGTTGCCGTAGGTGAACCACTGGACCGGCTCCGGCATGTTCTCGATG
>JARKPN010000066.1 GCA_029975275.1 Geobacteraceae bacterium
CGCTCCACGCCCGGGTAGACGCAACCGGAAGCCAGGAGAACGATTATCGCGGTCATTGTCTTTTTCATGGTGAAGCTCTCTTTTAGTAATATTTTGTATTCAAAGCGATATTTTGGATATTTTGCAGGGTGTGTTCGCCAGGCGTAACGCTCCTGATTGCGAACCGGAATTAGAAATCCACCGCCACGCTCCCGGAATCCAGCACCCTGGCCCGCACGTCCTTCCTGGAGCCCAGGTTCTCGACCGCGATCAGATCCCCTTCCGCGCCTGTTCCCTTGGCCCTGCCGGCCGCGGTGACCCGCAACGCACCGTTCTCGGCGATGATGGTGACCGGCTGGCCGTACTTGACCAGCGGAACCTTTTCCAGGAAATCGGCCCGTATCGGCACATTGGCCCGAAGACCGATTCTGGCCCGTTTGCCCACCACTTCGGCCGGGTCACGGCAGATTTTCGGCGGCGCCGCTGCCAAGTCCCGCTTCTGCAGGGCGACGTCGCCTTCACCTATCACCTCGCCCCGTTCCAACGGACGGAGCGCAACCACCATCTCGGTCAGAGCCTCCACCTCGACCGGCACTGAGGTGTTTCTGACCACCCGGCCGTCGACCCTCACGACCAGCCCCAGCACGGTCTTGCCCCACCCTTCCCACTGCTGGGAAGCGACCAGGTCGAACGCGACCTTTCCAGCCGGCACTGTCAGGTCGCCGCCGTAGCCGATGCGGACGATCCGGATATCCATCCCGCTGCCCGCGGTCTTCTCCATGATGAAGCCGGTCACGGCCTCCCTCACCTTTGCCTCCTTCAGCAGCATGGTGGATGCCGCGTGGCCCCGGGACGGGAGCAACCCGGTCACGGCGAGCAGAACCAGACAGACGACGATTCTCTTCATAACCCTGCCTCCCGCTCCTAGCGCTTCAGGTTGTTGGCCTGCTGCAGCATGTCGTCGGCTGCCTGGACCGCCTTGGAATTGATCTCGTATGCCCGCTGCCCCACGATCATGTTCACCATCTCTTCCATGACGTTGACGTTGCTCATCTCGAGGAACCCCTGGCTGATGGTGCCGATGCCGTTCTGTCCGGCCGTTCCGGTGGTTGCGTCACCCGAGGAGTCGGTGGTCCTGTACAGGTTCCGCCCCTGGCTCGAGAGTCCCGCCGGGTTCTGGAAGGTGGCCAGTTGGATGGTGCCGATGGTGGTGGCGGTGTTCTGTCCCGACTGGACCACCGACACGGTACCGTCGTTGCCCACGTTGATCTTGGTGGCGTTGCTGGGGACGACCATCTCCGGCATCAGGGGATAGCCGTCCGTGGTAACCACCCGCCCCTGGCCGTCCCGCTTGAAGGAGCCGGCCCTGGTGTAGCTGGTGGTGCCGTCCGGCATCTGTATCTGGAAGAACCCCTCCCCTTCTATGGCCAGGTCCAGCTCGTTGCCGCTCTGGGTGATGTTGCCGGCGGTAAAGACCTTGGTCACCGCGGCGGGGGTGGTGCCGAGACCGATCTCTATCCCCGCGGCCTGGGTCGAGTTGGTGGTGGGCGCGCCGGTGGTCTTGACGTTCTGGTACATGACGTCCTGGAAATCGGCCCGGCTCTTCTTGAACCCGGTGGTGTTGACGTTGGCCAGGTTGTTGGCGATCACGTCGATATTGAGCTGCTGGGCCTGCATCCCCGATGCCGCCGTCCAAAGTGCGCGTATCATTCTCGAACCTCCCTTTTTGGGCGACCGGCCGGTCGCCCCTACTTGTTCACCTTGCAGCCGAAGACTTTCGCTTCCTGCTTTTTGGTTTTCGCCTTTACCTCGTGCCTTGCGCCTTGCGCCCGCCTTTTATACCTTCCCCAATTCGTTGACCGCCTTGGCGGTCATCTGATCGTAGTTCTGGATCAGCCGCTGACACGACTCCGAGGAACGGGTCGCCTCTATCATCCGCACCATCTCCTCGACCGCATTGACATTGGACCCTTCCAGATTCCCCTGCATGACCTTGGTGCCGACGGCAGACTGGCTTACCGCGTCGGGGATGTTGGGCACGAACAGCGCGCTCCCCGCCTTGCGCAGGTCATAGGGCCGGGGAAAGTCGACCACGTCGATGAGACCGGACTCGATCCCTTCCACGAACATCTTTCCCTGGGCATCGAAGGAGACGGTCCCCCCCCTGATGACGATGGGAGCCCCTCCCCCCAGGACCTCGTAGCCGTCGGCGGTTACCAGTTTCCCGTTGGCGTCAACCCTTAAGTTCCCCTGGCGGGTATAGGCCTTCCCCTCGGGCGTGTTCACCACGAAGAAGCCCTCCCCGTCCAGGGCCAGGTCGAAGGTGTTGCCGGTATACCTGATGTCTCCGACCGAGAAGTCGATGGCATAGCGCTCCTCCACCAGCACCGGGGCCTCCCGGGCGCCGTCGCCCCTTCCGGGTGCCCCGGACGCGGCCAGCACGCTCTCGAAACGGATCCGGTCTTTCTTGTATCCGGGGGTATTGACGTTTGCCAGGTTGTTGGCCAGCACGTCGAGCTTGTTGACCGCCGCCAGGCTCCCGGAAACGGCCCCGTAGATTCCGTTGTTCATATCTTCTCCTCCCGTTGCCGCACTCAGGGGGCCTGGTGCTTCATCTTGACCCTGAGCCGGATCACGGCCTGGCTGTGCAGCTGAGAGATGCGCGACTCGGTCAACCCCATGATCTCCCCGATTGCCTTCAGGTTCAGCTCTTCATAGTAGTAGAGGGTGATGACCAGCCGCTCCTTTTCCGGCAGGGACTCGATGGCGTCTCCGAGGGCCTGGAGCAGCTGCTTGGCCATCATGCGGTTCTGCGGGCTCTCCGCGCCGTTGTCCGACAGGAAGTCGAGGAAGCCGAAGGGGTTCCCCTCGTCGTCCTCCTGGAACTCGTCCAGGCTCATGAACGACAGGGAATGGACCTCCTCCATGAGCCGGAAATACTGATCCAGGTCCATTCCCATGGCCGCGGCCACCTCCTCGCTGCTCGGGTTCTTCCCCAGCTTCTGCTCCAGGATGGCGAACTCCTGTTCGAGCCGCTTGTACTTTTCCCGCAGGGTCCGGGGAAGCCAGTCCTGGGCCCTCAGTTCATCCATGATGGACCCCATGATCCGCTTCTCGGCAAAGGTCTTGAACTGGATGCCCCTGCCCGGGTCGAACCGCTCAGCGGCCGTGATGAGGCCGATGACGGCCACGCTCAGCAGGTCCTGCTGGTCCAGGTGGTGGGGGAGCTTGGCGGACACCCGGCCGACCAGGTATTTGACCAGCGGCAGATGGGACATGATGAGCTCGTCCCTGTTCTGGAACGCCCCGAACAGCTGCTCGGTTTCGTATGCCTTTGCTAGAGTATTCATGGTAACTTGACTCCGTTCCGGGGCATGTCGCCTCCACACTCCGGGGAAGAAATCTTCCTGTCCGGCCGGCCGCCTTCCGCTCTTAATCATTCGCCCAGGATCAGCTCCGCCACCTTCCTGCCGCTGGCCGGTTCGATGTCCTCGGGAACCCTCTGGCCCCTGGTGAAATAGGAGAGGGGGAGTTTCTTATCGGTCTGCAGATTGACGATGGCTCCGAACGAGCAGCTTTCGTCGAGCTTGGTCACCAGCAACCGGGTTGCCCCCAGCACACCGAAGCTCTCCACGATTGCCTTGAGCTCCCGCTCGCGGGTGGTGGCCGCCACGCAGAGATGGGTCTCGATGGAAAACGACGAATCCAGCATGGTCCTGAGTCCCTCAAGCATCTCCTGGTCCCTGGGGCTTCTGCCGACCGTATCGATCAGGATCAGGTTCTTGTCCTGGTGCCTTGAGAGGGCGCTTTCCAGCTCCTTGGGGGTGGAGGCCACCTCCAGCGGCACGCCCATGATCCTCGAATAGGTCTTGAGCTGCTCCACGGCGCCCACGCGGAAGGTGTCGATGGTCACCAGGGCGACCCTGGCCTTCCTCCCCATGGTGTAGAACGCCGCCAGCTTGGCGATGGTGGTGGTCTTGCCCACGCCGGTCGGTCCCACCAGCGCCGCTATCTTGGTCCCGTTCTTCTTCAGCCTGATGGGGCCGGTGCATTTGACGGTTGTCTCAAGGGATTCCTTCAACCGTTCCATCAACTCCTCTTCCCGGTCTATCCGGACGTTCGAGGAGAGCGCCTTTTCCATGAGCAGACGAATGGCAGCCTCCCCGAGGCCGGCCCTGTGGAGCGCGGCCGATACCCGGCCCAGCGGGGCCGGTTCGGCGGCGGTCTCTACGGGACCGTCCGCGGCCGGCTGGGTCGCGGTTTCCACTTCGGCCTTCACGGCATCCAGCAGCATCCGCTTGAACTCCTGCACCTCCGGCCTGCCCTCTTCGGCGGCCGGCTGCTGCAGGGCCTGGGCGTCCGGCGACGGCCCGGGCTGGAGGCTACGGTCTCCGGCGGCCGAACCCTCCCGCACGACCAGAGAATCCACCCGCTCCCGCAGCTCCCTGAGCTCCCGGGCCAGCGGTTCCAGCATGGACCTGCGGAATTCGTCCCGGGTCGAATCGTCCCGGGTCTCCTCCTCCCCGTAGGAAAAGCTCCGCCTGGGCGCCGGAGGCTCGACAGCTGCGGTGATCCGGATGACCGGCCGGGTAAAGATCCCGAGGATTCCCTTGCGCCGTTCACTGCGGGATGAAATGATCATGGCGTCAGGCCCCAGCTCGGCCTTCACCATCTGCATCGCCTCAGTCATGTTTCGTGCCTGGAAGGTTCTAGTTTGCATCGGCTCCGACCACTCCTATGGATTGGATTTTGATGTTCGGGGGCACTTCATTGTGGGAAAGGACCACCAGTCCGGGCAGGAACCTTTCCGTGAGCTTCTTGACGTGACGCCGGACCGACGGCGAGGCCAGCAGCACCGGCTGGCTCCCGGTCCGGTTGAAGTTCTCCATGGTCTGGCGGATGTTATGGATGATGCGTTGGGCAACCCCCGGCTCGATGGCCAGGTACCCTCCCTGGTCCGAGGGCTGGATAGATTCCGCCACGATCTCCTCCACCTGGCGGTCCAGCGAGATAAGCGGCAGCATGTCGTCCTCCTGCTTGTACTGCTCCACAATGTGGCGGCCCAGCCCCTGGCGCACGAACTCGGTGAGCACATCGGGATCCTTGGTCATGGTCCCGTAATCGGCCAGGATCTCCAGGATGGTCCGCAGGTCGCGTATCGACACGTTTTCCCTGAGCAGGTTGTGCATCACCTTGAGAACCGTGCCCAGGCTCAGCAGCGAGGGTACCAGTTCGTCCACCACCTTCGGAAAAGAGGCGGCCAGGTTGTCCAGAAGCTGCTGCATCTCCTGTCTCCCCAGCAGCTCGTGGGCGTGCTTCTTGATGATCTCGCTGATGTGGGTGGCCATGATGGTGGTGGTGTCCACCACGGTATAGCCGCAGATCTGGGCGTGCTCCTTGTCCTCCCCCTTGATCCAGACCGCCGGCAGGCCGAACACCGGCTCGGTGGTGCGCGACCCCTGGAGCTCTCCGCTGGTGGCGCCCGAGTCCATGGCCAGGTACTGGCCGGTCAGGTTGCCTCCCCCCACCCTGGCACCCTTGATGATGATGGCGTATTCGTGGGGCTTGAGCTGGAGGTTGTCGTGGATGTGAATCGGGGGGACGATGAAGCCCATCTTCTGGGCGAAGTTCCTGCGGATGGAGCGGATCCTCTCCAGCAGTTCACCCTTCTGCGACGCGTCCACCAGGTGCACCAGCCCGTAGCCCACCTCCAGCTCCAGCATGTCCACGGGCCTGATGGTCGCGATCTGGTCGCCCTGATCCTCGGAGGTCCCGTGGGCCGCAATCTCCTCCTCGTCCTCCACCAGCACGGCCTGCTCCCTGGCCATGCGTCCGGCCAGGTACGCAACGCCCGACAGGAGGAAAAAGGCGAAGTGGGGGAGCCCCGGGATGAGGCCGAAGCAGAACAGCACCCCGGACGATACGTAGAACGCCTTGGGATAGTTGAGGAACTGGCCGGTGATCTCGTGGCCGAAATTCTTCTCGTCCGCCGAGCGGGTCACGATGATGCCGGCCGCCGTGGAGATGATCAGGGCCGGGATCTGGGCCACCAGCCCCTCACCGATGGTCAGCAGGGTGTAGTTGGCCAGGGCCGTGTCCAGGGCCATCCCCTTCTGCCACACCCCGATCACGAAGCCGCCGATGATGTTGGTAAGCATGATCAGCACCGCGGCAATCGCGTCCCCCCGGACGAACTTGCTGGCACCGTCCATGGAGCCGTAAAAGTCGGCCTCGCGGGCTATCTTGGAGCGGCGGACGCGGGCCTCCTTCTCGGTGATGATCCCGGACGACAGGTCCGCGTCTATGGCCATCTGTTTGCCCGGCATGGCGTCCAGGGTAAATCGGGCCGCCACCTCGGCCACGCGTCCGGCGCCCTTGGTGATGACCACGAAGTTGATGATGACCAGGATCAGGAAGATGACCGCGCCCACCACGTAGTTGCCGCCGACCACGAACTGGCCGAAGGCCTTGATGACTGCGCCGGCGGCCTCCACCCCCTCGTTGCCGTGCAGCAGGATCAGCCTGGTGGAGGCGATGTTGAGGGAGAGCCTGAACAGGGTCGTCACCAGCAGGACGGAGGGGAAGACCGAGAAATCGAGCGGCTGGGTGGTGTAGAGTCCGACCAGCAGGATGGCAAGGGCGATGGTGATGTTGGCGGCCAGGAAGATGTCCAGCAGGAAGGCGGGCAGCGGAATGATCATCAGGGCCAGGATGCCGATGAGGACCATGGCCATGTAGATGTCGGAGTTTTTCCTGAAGGAATTCATCCCGACTGATTCCGCTACCGAACTTGACATCTGTTTTCCTCAATAATCTCGTGGTGATATGATACGCACACCTGTATGTGCAACCGGTATGCCAGCGGACGGTGCCTTGCCGGGCGCGGGCCGCCCGCGGCACACCGGTGCCGGAAGACCGGAAAACGGCGTTCTGAGCGTCCGGAGACAGGATAAAAGAAATTGAAGTTCCGGCGTGCGGATGCCGATACGGACTTCAGAGACAGGATTTTGAAAAATGGCGAGTCAAGGTTTTGTCAGGCTGTGGATACATCGGTTTGCAGTGGTGATGGAAGCAGATGATAGTGGCCCCATCCGGGGAAACAACCGTAGAACCTCCCGGACCGCGGCCACGGACAGGCTGTTCCCCACCAGTCGCCATTTCGCCCTGCACGACATGGCTTCGGGGAACCTGAAACCCGGCGGAAAACGGAGCAGCCGGGCAATCTCCTCGGGCGCGAACCGGCGCACCGCGTCACCCGCGCGGAGGTAGGACCCGGCATGCATGAGCGACCTGCCGTAGCCGGAGGTGAAGCAGGTGGTATATGAATCGGGAGCGGTGTCGTCCAGGATGCGAAGCCCCGGCCCGAACCGGGCCAGGATCTCCGCGGGAACGCGCAGCTCTTCGGGGACCACCCGGGACAGCGCCTGGTCGGTATAGGCGGACAGCGGCCTCATCCGGCAGGGCGGCGGCGCCTGATAGTCATTGAATCCCGTCCGGGAGGCGGCCAGATAGTAGCGCGGCCGGCGGGACGGGACCCCCAGTTGGGAGGGGCAGAGCCGCAGCTCCCTCACCAGGTACCCCTTTGCGGCAAGCAGATCCAGCAGGCGGGCGTGGGCCTCGGATACCGCGAACCCCTCCACGTTCTCCAGGGCCAGGTTCATCGGCAGCGCCTCATGGGGCATGAGGTGCAGCTCGTCCATGATCCGGACCAGGCTCCGGGCGCGGGGGTCGTCCAGGTCCCGCCGTGCCCCGCGGATGCCGTAGGGCTGACAGGGGGGAGACAACCACCAGAAATCCGCCCGGTAGGCCGCCAGCTCCTGGCCGGTGATCCGTTCCAGGTCCGTCCGAATCGCAGGGTGATGCGGGAAATTCAGCCGGTAGACCGAGAGCGCCTCCCTTCCTTGGTCGATCGCCCCGACCACGTCCACCTCCAACCCGGCCACGGCGGCCGCGAATCCCCCGATGCCGCAGAACAGCTCCAGCGCCCGTATCGTCATATCCATGCCACCCCGTCGACCGAGTTGCGGAAATCGTACCTCAGACCCGCGATGCCGGACAAGAGGAAAACTTCGCGGCCCGTCCTTCTCGTCCTGGTCGAGGTATTTATTTGATTTCTTATGCTTTTCCAATCAATGTTTTGGTGTTATATATAGAATACGATTTTGTTATGATAGCGTATACTTCATCCACCACCGAATCAAGAGGAGCAAGCCGTGGCCAAGACCCCGAAAAAGACCGACTCCGGCAGATCCAGAATGAAACAGACCGACAAACCGGCCTCAAAGGCTGCCGCCAGGCAGGCGGAAAAACTTCCGGAGGAACCGAAGCCTAACGAAAAGGGCCGGCGGAAACGGGTGAGCGGCCCCCTCTACGTAGTCGGCATGGGTGGCTCCGCCGGTGCGCTGGAGGCGTTCGAGCAGTTCTTCAACGCCATGCCCGAGGACAGCGGCCTGGCGTTCGTGCTGATCCCGCACTTGGACCCGACCCACAAGGGGATGATGCCGGAGCTCTTGCAGCGCTTCACCAGGATGAAGGTGCACCAGGCCGAGGACGGAATGAAGGTGGAGCAGAACTCGGTCTATGTGGTCCCCCCCAACAAAGACATGTCGATCCTCCACGGCACACTGCAGCTGCTTGAGCCGTCGGCCCCCAGAGGGCTGCGCCTTCCAATTGACTTCTTCTTCCGTCACCTGGCCGAGGACCAGGGGGAGCGGGCCGTCTGCGTCCTCATGTCGGGTATGGGAACGGACGGGACCCTGGGGCTCAAGGCGGTCAAGGAGAAGCTGGGGATGGCCATGGTGCATGACCCGCTCTTGGCCAAGTTCGAAGGGATGCCCCGCAGCGCCATCGACACCGGACTGGTGGACTTCATCGCCGCGCCCGCGGACCTGGCGGTCAAATTGCTCGAATTCGTGCGGCATTCGGCGGTGGCGGTGGAAAAGACCGTTACCTACGAAGAGAAGAGGCTGGGAGGTCTGCAGAAGCTCTTCGTCCTGCTCCGCAGCCACACCGGCCACGACTTCTCGCTATACAAGAAGAACACCGTGATCCGCCGGGTGGAACGCCGCATGGCCGTGCACCAGCTGACCACCCTGGAGGGGTACGTCCGCTACCTGCAGGAGAACGCACAGGAGATCGATCTCCTGTTCAAGGAGCTTCTCATCGGCGTCACCAACTTCTTCCGGGATCCCCTGGCATACGAGGCCCTCATGGAAAAGGGGCTGTCGAAGATGCTGGAGGAGAAGAAGAAGGGGGACTCCCTGCGGGTCTGGATCCCGGGGTGCTCCACCGGCGAGGAGGCATACTCCGCCGCCATCACCCTGGTGGAATTCCTTGAGAAGACCAAGCGCAAGGAGGACTTCACCATCCAGGTCTTTGCCACCGACATCGACAAGGACGCCATCGACAAGGCCCGCCTCGGCACCTACCCGGCCAACATAGCGGCCGACGTTTCCGAGGAAAGGCTTCAGCGCTATTTCGTGAGGGAAGACCTCTTCTACCGCATCAGGAAGGAGATCCGGGAGATGGTGGTCTTCGCCCCCCACGACATCATCATCGATCCCCCCTTCACCAAGCTGGACCTCCTCTGCTGCCGCAACCTGCTCATCTACTTCAACCCGGACCTGCAGAAGAAGCTGATCCCCCTGTTCCACTACGCCCTGAACCCGGGCGGGATCCTGTTCCTCGGCTCATCCGAGACCATAGGCGTTTTCGGCGAGCTGTTCCAGACCATCGACGGCAAATGGAAGCTGTTCCTGCGCAAGGAGACCCATGCCGCCATGACCGGCATGCTGGAACTCCCCTCTTCGCTCATCTCCACCACACCGGGGAGGGACAAGGGGGTCGAGAAGCTGGCCAAGGCGGTACAGGGGACGGTTCCGGAGATCACCCAGCGGATAATGCTGGAGGAGTTCTGCCCACCGGCGGTGGTGATCAACAATACCGGCGACATCATATATATCAGCGGTCGGACCGGAAAGTTCCTGGAGCTCTCCACCGGCAAGGCCGCCATGAACATCTTCCCCCTGGCCCGGCAAGGGCTCGGCATCGAGCTGGCCAGCTCGGTGCGCAAGGCCCTGGCCCAGAACAAGGCCATAACCTTGCAGGGGCTCCAGGTCAGACACAACGGCGACACCATCTCCGTGGACCTGACGGTCAAGCCGCTGGAGGAGCCCGATTTCATGCGCGGACTTCTGCTGGCGGTCTTCAGGGAGACCACCCCGGGCAAGGCCGGGAAGGCCAGGTCACGCATGGCCAGCAGGAACGAGGTGGTGGAGGAACTGGAAAAGGAGATCAAGTACCTGCAGGAGACCCTGCAGACCACCAACGAAGAGATGGAGACGTCCCAGGAAGAGCTCAAGTCGGCCAACGAGGAGCTCCAGTCCACCAACGAGGAGCTCCAGTCGTCCAACGAGGAGCTGACCACCTCAAAGGAGGAACTCCAGTCCCTGAACGAGGAGCTGCTCACCGTCAACTCGGAGCTCCAGACCAAGATCGACGAGCTTACCCAGTCCAACAACGACATGCGGAACCTGCTGAACAGCACCGAGATCGCCACCATCTTCCTCGACAATAACATGAACGTGAAACGCTTCACCTCCCAGGCCACCAAGCTCTTCAATCTGATCCAGACCGACGTGGGGAGGCCCCTCACCCACCTGGTCTCCAACCTCAAGTACGAAAACCTCACCGGCGACGTGCGCGAGGTGATCGAGACCCTGGTATTCAAGGAGGTGCAGGTGCAGAGCACCGACAACCGCTGGTACAGCCTGCGCATCATCCCGTACCGCACCGCCGAGAACGTGATCGACGGCGCGGTCCTGACCTTCCTGGACATCACCAACCTGAAGAACCTGGAGGCCGAGCTCCGCCACCTGGCGGCCATCGTGGAGTCGTCAAGCGACGCCATCATCGGCACCAACAGGAACGGGTCCATCGTCATCTGGAACAGAGGGGCCGAGATCCTTCTGGGCTACACTTACAGCGAGGCCAGGGGGAAGCAAATCTCCATCGTAGCTCCCCAGGAGCAACGGGCGGAACTGGCGGACATGACGGAACGGGTGATACGGGGGGAGAAAGTCGATCCGTCCGAGACCCGGCGCAGGAGGAAGGACGGGAGCCAGGTCTGCGTCTCCCAGACCGTATCGCCGATCCGCGACGCCTCGGGAAATATCAACGGTGCCTCGTTCATCATCCGGGAATGCTTTGATAAGTCTGACAAGTCTTAGTATGTAATGAGTGCTGAACCTGCAGGGAGGACCAATGAACAGTGATACCGATGACTCCGAGTCGACACGGGACCTGCGCCGCCGCGCCGAGGCAAAGGTCAGGGACAGTCGGGACGAAGCGCCCGAGTTGACGCTGGAAAACCGGATTGCGCTGATCCACGAGCTGCAGGTCCACCAGATCGAGCTGGAGATGCAGAACGAGGAACTCAGGCATTCCCAGGCCGTGGCCCAGGGGCTGTTGGAGCGTTTCCAGGACCTGTACGATTTCGCGCCGGTCTGCTACCTCACCCTGGACCCTGCCGGGTGGATACGGGAGAGCAACCTGGCCGCGGCCTCCTACCTGGGCAAGGAGAGAGGCGCCCTGCGCAACTCCAACTTCATGACGTATCTCAGGAGACACTCGATCCAGCCGTTCCAGGCATTCATGAATGAGGTTCTCACCACGGGAACCAGCAAGACCTGCGAGGTAAAGCTGATTCATAAGCGGGACCGGTCGGTACACGCCATTGCCGAGGGAATAGTTGCGGTCTCGCCTGACAGCGGGGAGCGGGAAATTCGAATCGCTCTGACCGACATCACCGACCGGCGCCGTATGGAGGAGGAGATCAAGACCCTCAACAGTGAGCTGTTGTTGAAGTCGAACAGGCTCGAAGCCGCCAACCAGGACCTCCAGTGGTTCGTCAGTTCCGTCAGCCACGACCTGAGAAACCCGATCTCCCACATCGTCAGCGCCTGCTTCCTGATCGAGGACCAGGCCGACCGGCTGGACCAGGAAGGGAGGGAGATGCTTGCAGCCATAAACAGGACCTGCCGGGAGATGGGCGAGACGATTACGGCGCTGCTGGACCTGGCACGGGCATCCTGGGGAACGTTCCGCTGCGTGACGACGGACCTGAGCAGGCTGGCGAACGAGACCGCCGACGAACTCCGGCACAGGCATCCGGAACGCGACGTCATATTCGCCATATCCTCCGGTCTGGTCGCGGATTGCGACCCGGTGCTGCTCAAGATCGTGCTGGAAAACCTCATGGGCAACGCCTGGAAATTCACCGCCCCCCGCCCCGGGGCACGGATAGAGTTCGGCGCCGAGGACAGCAGGGGCGAGCGAGCGTTTTTCGTGCGGGACAACGGCATAGGCTTCGACATGACCAGGGCGGACAAGATATTCACCCCCTTCGAGCGCCTCGACAGCCAGGTAAAGGTCGAGGGCCACGGCGTGGGCCTGGAATCGTCGAGACGGATCATCGAACGCCACGGTGGACGGATCTGGGCCGAAAGCGAACCTGACCAGGGGGCCACCTTCTACTTCACGCTTCCCGAGGATCGTTAGGCCCGACAGCGCCGGATGCTGCCGGGTTCAATCAGGTTTTCCCCTTCAACCCGTAGACATAGGCCAGCAGCTCGGCCACCGCCACATAGAGCGTTTCCGGTATCTCTTCCCCCTCCTTGACCTGGGCGTACAGCTCCCGCGCCAGGAAGCGGTTCTCCACCAGCGTCACCCTGCTCTCCCTCGCCATGGCCTTGATGCGCAGCGCCAGTTCGTCGGCACCCTTGGCGATGACTATCGGGGCCGCCATCTTTTCCCGCTCGTATTTGAGGGCCACCGCATAGTGGGTCGGGTTGGTGACCACCACGTCGGCGGTCGGGATGACCTGGCGGAGCCTGCGGAATGCCCTCTCGTAGGCCATCTTCCTGATCTTCCCCTTTACCTGCGGGTCCCCCTCGCTGTCCCTGTTCTCCTGCTTGACCTCGTCCTTGGTCATCTTCAGGTTCTGCATGTAGCTCCACTTGACAAAGGCCAGGTCCAGGGCCGCGAGCACGATCATGACCCCGCAGGTGTGGAGCACGATCTTGAATGCAACGTGGCTCACGAAGGTGAATATGCCCTGGATGTCGGTTTCGGTCAGGTAGACGATGGCGCCCATCTCGTCCCTGAGGATCCGGTAGGCGATGTAGCCGACGATAAGGATCTTCAGGATCGACTTCAGGGCCTCGACCGCGGACTCCTTCCTCATGAGCCGCTTCACGCCGTTTACCGGATTGAGGTTTTCCAGTTTCAGCGACAGCCGTTCGGTGGAGAACGAGAAACTTCCCTGGACGACCACGCTGGTGACACCCGCGACCATTACCATGATGAGAAAGGGGGCGAGTATCCCGCCGATGGACAGAAACTGCTTCAGCAGGAGGCTGTAGACTGAGGCCGGGGTCAGCGACACCTCCCCCATCCCGGCCAGCAGGGTGCGGGAAGTCTCCTTGAGGGAAGCGAACATGTAACCACCCAGCGCGTACAGGGTTATCATGGAGACCAGCAGGGTGACGGTTGAGCTCATGTCGCGGCTGAGTGGCGGCGGACCCTTTTTTCTGGCCTCTTCCAGCTTCTTGCTGGTAGGTTGTTCTGTTTTTGAGTGCTTGTCAGTCTCCGACACGCCTCACCTCTGCGACAGGAGCCTGAACACGGCCTCGATCTGACGGGCGAACCCGCCGAAGGAGATCTCCAGGGTGTGCAGGAAGACCAGCAGGGAGAGACCCAGCGCCAGGAAGCCGACGCCGATGTTCAGCGGCATGCTGACTATGAAGACATTCATCTGGGGGAAGGCCCGTGCCATGATGCCGAGCATGACCGTGGCGGCCAGCAGCGTGACCATCACCGGGGCTGCCAGTTTTATCCCGAGCACGAAGATCCCCGAGGTGGTGGCTACGAGGAAGCCCAGGAGCTCGCCGCTCATGCGCCAGCCGCCGAGCGGTATGACGGCGAAGCTCTCCACCATTGCCTTGATGAAGAAGTGATGCACGCCCATGGTCAGGAAGAGGAGCGAGGCGAGAAGGCCCTGGAACACCGCCATGAGCGGTTGCTGTCCCATGGCCGGGTCGAACATGGAGGACATGGCGAAGCCCATCTGCATCCCCACGATCTGGCCGCAGAATTCGACCGCTGCGAACAGCGCCCTGGCGGTTATGCCCAGGGTTATCCCTATCAGCGTCTCGGTGACGACCATGAGGCACAGGGGGATGAAATCCGTCGGGAGCGGCTGGTTCCTCAGGTTCAGTACCGGGAAGCATACCAGGGTCATGGCCAGGACGGCGGCGACCCGGATGGCCATGGGAACCCGCTGCCCGCCGAACAGGGGGAGGGCCGCGAATATCCCGGCCATGCGTCCCAGAACCAGCGTGAACAGGGTGAACTGGGACAGGGAGATGAAGGGTGGAAATTGGAGCATCAGTTTCTCAGTGCCGGAATCAGGGCGAAGATCTCGCGGGTGAAGTCGGACATGTAGCTCATCATCCAGGGGAAGAAGACGATCATGGCTACCATCACCGCCACTATCTTGGGCACGAACGCCAGGGTGGCCTCATTGATGGAGGTGACCGCCTGGAAGATGCTGATGACCAGGCCGACCACCAGGCTGAAGACCAGGAGCGGCGCAGCCAGCATCAGCGTCACCTCGAAGCTCCTGCGGGCAAGCTGGGTTACCAGTTCGGGGGTCATCGTTTCATCCTTTCATACCGACAGATTATTGTTTTTGCCTTTCTCCTCGTGCCTGCCGTCAGCCGAAACTCTTCACTATCGATCCGATCACCAGCGCCCAGCCGTCCACCAGGATGAACAACAGTATCTTGAAGGGGAGCGAGATCATCACCGGGGGCAGCATCATCATCCCCATGGACATGAGCACCGAGGCGACCACCATGTCAACCACCAGGAACGGAATGTAGATGAGGAAGCCGATCTGGAAGGCGGTCTGGAGCTCGCTGATCATGAAAGCCGGGATGATGGTCAGGGTCGGGATCTCGTCGGCGTTTCGCGGCCTGGGCATCTTGGAGAGGCTGAGGAACAGCGCTAGGTCCTTTTCCCTCACCTGGGAGAGCATGAACTTCCGCATGGGCGCCACGGCCCGGTCCATTGCCTGCTCCTGGGAGATCTCACCGGCCTTGTACGGCCTGAACGCCTGGGTGTTCACCTGCTGCCAGACCGGGCTCATGACGAAGAAGGTGATGAAGAGCGCCAGTCCGATGACGATCTGGTTCGAGGGGGCCTGCTGGGTGCCGATGGCGCCGCGCAGAAAGGAGAGCACCACCACGATCCTGGTGAACGAGGTGGTCATGATCAGCAGGGCGGGCGCCAGGGAAAGGATGGTGATCAGGAAGAATATCTGGATGACCGTGGCCACGTCACCCGGCTTCGACGCCTTGCCGAGCCCCACGCTCACCGTGGGCACGGTGAGCGGTTCCGCCATGACCGGGAGCGCGAGGCAGAGCAGCGCGAGGCAGGACAGCGCCGCAGTGGCCGTTTGAGCTGAAAACTTCACGACGTTACCCCGTTCTCTTCCCGAGTGCGACGCAGACCCGTTCCCGCTTCCCGAACAGGCCCAGCAGAGAGCGGACCGCATCGGCCGGGCTGAAAGCCGGCCTTGGGGAAACGGACAGGTCCTCCACAACCTCGATGCTCTCCAGCATGTCGATCTGTTTTATCAGGCTGATCCCCTCACCGGTAGAGCCGAGCAGGAGGTATTCTCCCCCCACCTCGACCAGCATGAGAGATTTCTTCGGCGCAAGAAAACGGCTTTCCACCACCCTGATGTACCGCGGCACCCCTTTTCCGGTCGCCGTGCCGCCGACAAAACGGTTGGCCAGGTGGCGACAGAGGAGGATTACCCCCAGAACGACGGCCAGTGAGGCGATCATCTGGAGGATCCCGCCCGCCATGCCGAAGCCGGACGCGCCCTCCCCGGTCCCGGCGAAAGCGGCGCCGGGAAGCATCAGCGCCGGAATGACCGCGAAGACTCTCATACGATCTTCTCCACCCGCTCGACCGGGCTGATGATATCCACCAGCCGCACCCCGAATTTCTCGTTCACCACCACCGCCTCTCCCCGGGCCACCAGTTTCGAGTTCACGAACACGTCGAGCAGCTCTCCCGCAAGCTTGCCCAGCTCCACCACGGAACCCTGGTTCAGCTGCAGGAGGTCTTTGACCAGCATCTTGGTGCGTCCCAGCTCGACGGTGAGATGCAGCGGGATATCTAAAATGAGGTCCAGGTTCCTTTTCTCCTGGAGAGCATCCTTCTGTTCCGTTTTTTCCTGTAACTCGCTCACTTGGCTGCCTCCTGTATCCATGCAGAATCCTGCCGGCTGGTGTTCATTCCCGAGGTATCGTGCTTATCTTGTTTACATCCGGAAACCCTGCGGGAATGCTTCGCAGGGCCGGGGCTTCTCCGAACAGAGACTATTTACTGACAATCCCGGTTACCTGTATCGCCTTGTTCCCTCCCTGCACGCCCGGCAGGGCGGTAAACTTCTCTATCCCCTCGATCTTGACCGACAGCTCGTTCCTGCAATCCTTGTCGAGGATGATGGTGTCGCCGGCCGACAGGTTCACCAGGTCCTTCATGGTGATCCGGGTCCCTCCCAGCTCCACGGTCAGCTCGACCGGCGCCTCGGTCAGCTCGGCCTCCAGCCTGGACGACCACTGGGGGTCGATTGCCATGATGTCCAGCTGGGTCCCGACCTTCAGCTTGTCGCGGATGGGGTCGATGGTCATGTAGGGGATGGCGAAGATCATGGTCCCCTTGAACTCCTCCACCTGGATCTCCAGGGTCATGGTGATTACCTGGTACTCGGGCGGCACGATGGTCACGAGCCTGGGGTTCATCTCCATCCTCAGAAGGCTCATCCTGGTCGCCTGGACGTGTGCCCAGGATTTTTCCATGTCCGAGAGCACGTCCTTGACGATCTTTTCCATGAGTCTCAGCTCTATGGAGGTGAACATCCGGTTTTCGCCCGGCAGTCCGGGAGTTCCGGTGCCGCCGAGGATGCTGTCCACCAGCGTGAACACCAGGTTGCTGTCCATGGCGATGAGGGCCGCCCCCTTGAGCGGCTCGATCTTGTAGATGGCCATGCAGACCGGGGAGGGGAGCGTCTGGATGAAGTCGTCGAACTTGGACGGCCGGGCTCCCAGCTTCTTGATCTCCACGATCCTGCGCAGCCGGTTCGAGAGGGTCACCCGGTTGTAGCGTATGAAACTGTCGTAGATGACGTCCAGGTTGGGCACCAGCACCTGGTGCTCGGTATTGAAAAGATCATAGATGAAGACCCCCGTGCTCCCCTTGGAGAGTTCCTTGTCGGGTTCGATACGGCCTTCCATGATGGCCGTAAGCAGGGCTTCTATCTCTTCTTTGGAAAGGATCTTTTCCACGTGCGCCTCGGTATGGTCGGTTACTGGACCACGAAATCGGTGAAGTAGACCTTCTGGAGCTTACCCGCCGGGAAAAGTCTGCCGACGGCGGAGAATATCTCCTGCCTGAGCTGGCTCTTGCCCTGCTGGTCACCGATGTCCAGCAGCGTCTTGGCGCTCAGCAGCACCAGTATGGTGTCCCGGATCTGGGCCTGCCGGCCGGTGAACTCGGTTTTCGCCGCTTCGTCCGCCACCTCCATCTCCACCTTGACCCTCAGGTAGCGCAGTTCCTGCCCGTCATAGATATTCACGATGAAAGGGTCCTGCGAGTAGATCACCGGCGCGCCCTTGCTCTCGGTCTTGGCCTCCGCTTCCTTGCCGTGCCCTCCCGAGAAGAGGAAAAAGGCGGCCACGCCGCCGGCCGCCAACACCACCACGGCGCAGATGATCACGATGAATTTCAGTTTCCCTTTGCCCTTTTCAGGCTCCTTCTCCACGGCATGGTCGTCCTTGGAAGCCATTCAAAAACCTCCTCGCGTCAATGTTATCGGTATGTTCCGTTTCTCTAAGCTGTTAATGCAACCGGAGTGCCGAATATATCCGTAGACCTGCCGGGTTTTCGAAACCCGGCAGGTCTTTCTTTGGGAAATATGGAAATTTCGCCCGTTTTGCCACGGGCATTTACCGGAACGATGGGCTGGGAGTCGGTCAAGTGGGCGAACGGACAATAGTGTTACGTTTCGCTGTGATGCAGACCTGCCAGGTTTTCGAAACCCGGCAGGTCTCACGTAACATTCGGCGTTCCGTGTCGGAAAACGAAAGAATGAAAAGACAAGATTTTGACAGGGGAGGGAACCCGGTCATGACCGCCGGCTTCCCCCCCCCCATGAAGGCGGGTATTTTACCGCTTGAGGTTCAGGACCTCCTGGGTCATCTCGTCGGTGGTGGTTATGGTCTTGGAATTGGCCGAATAGGCCCGCTGGGTGATGATCATCTTCACGAACTGGCTGGCCAGGTCCACGTTGCTCAGCTCCAGGGAGTTGGAGTAGATGCGCTCGCTGGTGCCGTTGGGCGCGCCGATGCTGGCATCCGCTATCCCGGTGTCCGCGCCGGCAGTAAAGAGCGTACCGCCGACCTTCTCCAGCCTCCCGGTGTCGGGGATGAGCGCGACGCCTATCCTGGTGGCATAAGTCTGCTGCACGCCGGCATTGTCCAGGTAGGTGATCGTCCCGTCAGCCCCCACCTTGGTCACCTTGCCGAAGGTGGTCATATCAAACTGGATCGGGGTCCGGGTCTCGTCCAGCACCCTGTAGCCGTCCGGATTGATGAGATAGCCGTCCATATCGGTGCGGAATGCGCCGGCACGGGTATAGAAGGAGGTGCTGGCGGTCTGGGCGCCGGTGGCGTCGGGGGTGCCCAGGGCGAAGAAGCTGGCGCCCTGGAGGGCCAGGTCGGTCACCAGTTCGGTGGTCTCAAAGGACGACTGGCTGAACACATTGTCGACCTTCTGGATCTGGGTCCCGCGGCCGATCTGGGAGTTGTTCCCCATATTGGCGGACAGCATGTCGGAAAACAGGGTCCTGCCGTACTTGAAGCCGATGGTATTCACGTTGGCGATGTTGTTGCCGATGACGTTCATTGCCTCGCCGTTGTTGTACAGCCCGGTGATTCCGGTAAAAAGAGCAGATGTGATACTCATGATAATGCCTCCTTGTGAATTTTGAGTGGGGCGCGTCGTTCGGTCGGCGCCCCGCGGGCTTCCTCATGGAGGTCCGGCCCGTTGTTTGAAAATTCTGAATTCTGAGTTCTGAGTTGAAAACCTAAAACCTGAAAACTTCATTCCGCCTGTTACACTGTTACAGAATTACTGCAGAGTCGATATTGGTGAAGACGTTCCCCCGCATGCCGGCGCGGTCCATGGCGGTCACCACGGTGCGGTTCTTGACGCTGACCACCAGGGCCGCGTCTCCCAGCAGCACCAGGGAATCCTTCCCCCCTTTTCTCGCCACGCTGTCCACCGCGCCTTCCAGTCTTTCCATGTCGGTACCGCTCAGGCGGATACCCCTCTCCTGCAACCGTTCCTGGGCATGGTTGGAGAAGGTGACCCCGGCTGACGGGAGTTTTCGATCCAGCACCCTGGCAAAGGGGGTATCGCTCCCCACCGCCGTGCCCGTGCCGGGCCGGTTCACCGGACGTGACGCGGGAACCTGGACGGGGTTTGGAAAAAATACCTCGTCCACCATCTCAGATCACCTCCTTGACGCGAAGGATGCTGCTGAACGGGATTTCGACCCCGTTCACGGTCAGCACCGGCTGGGCGCCGGCATAGCTGACCCCGTCCACCTTCCCCTTGAGCAGCGTGTCGCAGGAAAAAGTTGTCCCGTCCGCCTTGAGGCCGCCGACGGCCACGGTGTAGGCGCCTGAAGGAAGCCGGTTGCCGCCCGCGTCCTTGCCGTCCCAGGAGACGGAGCCTTCCCCTGCCGAGCCCGGTCCCGCCTCGATGGTCCTCACCACGTTCCCCTTGGCGTCCCGGATGGTCACCGTAAGCTTTTCAGCCGCATACGGCGCGTTGTAGTTGATGCTCGTATCCTCCCCTGCCGTAAGCCCCACCTGGGAACCGGATGCGGTGATGTCCTTGCCTATGAAGGATACCGCCGACAATGCCGACGAGGCATTGAGGGAGGCGATGATGCCCGCCAGGTTGTTGTTTGTGTTGTAAGCCTGTTCCAGCTGGGTAAGCTGGGCCAGCTGGGTCATATACTCGGTTCCGTCCATGGGATTGAGCGGATCCTGGTTCTGCAGCTGGGTTATGAACAACTTGAGAAAGTCGTCCTTGTTCATGCCGATGGTCTGCTTCATGGCATCCGACGCAGACGTCGTTGCGGCTTGCGATGTAACTGCCGTTACCATAGTTCACCTCGTTTCTCTGCTAGAGCCTCATGTCCACCAGGGAATGCTCCCGTTGCTCCCACCCCGTGACCGGAACCGTCACGGTTTCTTCCCGGAAGTATCCCGTCGGGAGGTACCGGGTGTCGCCGTCCTGGCGGTACCCGCTCTGGCGTCCTTCCCTGAACGACTGCCCCGTGCCCTGCTGGCCGGTTCCGGTTGTCACCTCGAACCTTTCCATCTGGATGTTCTGCCGCGAGAGCGTGTCCTTCAACTGGTCCAGGTTCTGGAGCAGGGCCTCCTTCACCACCGGATTCTGGGCCGTGACCTCGATGCTCATCCTCCGGTCCTCCATGCGGACATTCAGCTGCAGCTCTCCCAGCTCGCGCGGGTTGAGCCTCAGCGTGACACGGCCGTCGCCGCTCCCCTCGGAGTGGTTTGCCAGCCGCTCCCGCACCTGGGACAGGACCTCCTCATGGAGTCTCTCCCTCTCTCCTCCGAATACCCGGCCTGCCCGGGTTTCCTCCAATCCCCGGACCGGCGTTTCAACGTTCCCGAACCCGGCAGGATTGCCAGGAAAGTGCCGGGATCCGTCCCCGGTTCCGGTATCGTGCCGCTGCTGCGCGCCGCCCCGGGAGGAAAAGGGACCGTTCTCCCCGGAAAGCCCGCCGGTTGCGGCTGTACCCGAGGCTTCGGGAGCCGGTTCCGCCTGTTTTCCCGCCACAACGGATTCGGTTCGGGCAGTCGGGTCCGGCCGCCCGGCTGCCGCCTGCGCCACATCCCGTGAGGACACCGCTCCCGTCCCGGTGGTCCGGGCCGGATTCGCCGCGGTTGCTCCCCACGGTACCTGACGGAGAACCGCCTCACCCTTTACTTCCGCCTTCAACTCCAGGCTATTACGCCGCGACATACCTTCCCGGTCGCCGTTGACCGCTTTCTCGGCGCCGTGATCGTGCATCGTCTTCATCGTCGCCTCACCGCCGCTGCTTTCCGCCGGTTTGGAGAACGACGGGACTGTGACGCGGTCACCGTACAGCCCGGCCGCGTCTCCGGTAACGTCCCTGGCCACGCTTTCAGTCGCCTGCTCCATGGTCCCATCGGCCGGCGCCTTACCGGTGCCGACTGAAGCGGCCTCCGGTGCCCGCTGCGACACTGCTGCCGTCTCTGCGGCATCCGGTCCGGCCATGACGGCATTGGTCGGGTGCCCGGCCGTTCGCACCTCGACCGCTGTCAGGATTTCGGCGGCGTTCGCCTGCCGCTCCATTGCCTGATCGGGCCCCCGCAGAACATCGCGCGAGGATACCATTTCCACCTGCATGGCACCCGCGGGCCCGTTCGAACCAGTCGGCTCAGCAAAGGATTGAGCCTGTTCGACGTCCCGCGCCGTCTCCACCCTGGTGAACATGCCGGTTGCATGCCCGCCATTTCCCCCGGCATACGCCGCAGGCGGCACACTTTGCGCCTGATGCGCCGGGAGGGGTGGTCCCCCCTGTTCTCCATCCGACAACAGCGGTGACGGGGGTCCGTTCTTTACCAGGAGCTGCTCCGGCAGGACCCACAGGGGACCACCGGTGGCCAACACCTCCCGTTCTTCCCCCATTGCGGCCTGAAGCCTTCCCGTGTCCGACGCGGGGCGGGTCTTTGCCTCCCTGGCTGCCGGAGTTGTGACGACTTCTTCACGCTCCCGCGAAACGGGTGTATACGCTTCGCTGCCGTCCGCGTCGGGCAAGCCCGGCTGTGCCGCCAGTCCCCCGGCGAAACGCAGGGGGATGCCTTGCTGCCTGAACGATTGCCGCGGGTCCGGGGAATCCCGGAAAGCAAGACCCCGGGATGCAACGGCGGTCGCAGCCTGGTCGAACATCATCCCGAATACGTGCGGCGGCGCCTCCCCGGCATCCGTCCACGCCGGAACCGGGTTGACGGTGCCTCCGGCAATCTGTGCTGCCGGTACTACCTGTAATGCATCCATCGCTTTTCACCTCCTTTCTTTCTTGATGATATCGAAGTTATTTCTTTCGCCTCCCTCATCACCGCTTTTCAGCTTCCCCCCAGGTTCTGCCTGGTCCACTTGAGAACCCTTGCCTGGTTCAGGTAGGGAATCAGCTTGACCGCGGTCTTCTGGTCCATCCGGTTGAGCAGCTCGAATGCCATCCCCTCGTCGAGCTTGTCTATCAGGGCCGCCGCGGCCTCCGGACGGAGCGCCTTGTAGACCTTGAGCATTTTGGCGTACTTCTCGGAATCTTCCTGTTTCTTTTTGGAGAGCGACTCATCCATCGCCTTCCTGGCCTCGTCCAGCTGCCTGATCCGTGTCTCAAGGGTTTCGCTCAGCCGTTTCATCTCCTGCTCTTTCAGGTTGAGCGCGGTCTCACGTTCCAGCAGCCGATCCTGCCTCCCCGCCGCTGGTGCCGCATCCCGGCCGGTTTGGGGTTGGGCCGCGCCCCCCTGGGCAAGCTGAGCCGCTTCCGCAGGGGGCGTCAGTTTCTCGGCCGTCAGGCTGTTCCGGAAATCCGCGGAATCCGAGTGGATCACCGCAAGGATCCCCAGGGTAACGGTTACGGAATAACGCGCTACGGCCCGGCTCATCCCTCCTGCCCCCTGGCCCGGAGCGCAATCTCGTCGAGAAACGCCCGCTCCTTCTCGGCCGTGACCCGCTTGTGCTCATGCAGCTTTTTCTTCTTGAGCTCCTCCATGATCTTCTTTTCGGTCGCTGCCTCGCGCAGGGTCTCCTGTTTCTCCAGCATGGCGCGGTCCAGCACGCTCACCTCGTCCCGTTGCAGCGTGATCTCCTGCTTCTTTCTCCGGAAGTAGTCGGCGTAGAGCTTCAGCTCCAGGGCGCTGATCCCTTCCAGCTGCCGGTCCATGAATTCCAGGCTGAGCCGGTCGACCGCCGCCTCCTCCCGGCGCAGCCGGTCCTCGGCGTCCTCGTACTCGCGTTTGGCCTCGACGAACTCGATCTTGCGGAGCTTCTCGGCCTCCCTGCGGAAATTCAGCACCCTTTCCAGCCTGAATACGTTCCGTGACATACTCCCTCCTTACAGTCCCTGTCCGCCCTGCGCTTCCCAGTCGCCGCAGACGTCCCGCAGCTGCGTGAGCGCGTGGTCGAAGGCGACGTTTTCGTGTATGTCCTGCCTGATGAAAGAGATGATCCTGTCGATCCTGCTGACCGCCTGGTCAATCCTGGGATTGCTCCCCTCCTTGTAGGCCCCGATGTTGATCAGATCCTCGGCCTGCCGATAGGTCGCCAGCAGCTCCTTGTACCTGCCGGCCAGCTGTACGTGCTCCCGTTCGGCCACCGCGCCCATGACCCTGCTGGCGCTGGAGAGGACGTCTATCGGCGGATAGATGTTCTTGGCCGCCAGGTCCCTGGAGAGCACGATGTGGCCGTCCAGGATGCTGCGCATGGCGTCACAGATGGGCTCGTTGAAGTCGTCCCCCTCCACCAGGACCGTATAGAGCCCGGTGATGCTGCCGTCCACGAAGCTCCCCGTTCTTTCCAGCAGCTTGGGGAGGGCCGCGAACACCGACGGGGTGTACCCCTTGGTGGTGGGGGGCTCACCGATGGCGAGCCCCACCTCGCGCATGGCCATGGCGAAACGGGTCGCCGAATCCATCATCAGCAGCACTTTGTTGCCCCGGGACTGGAAGTACTCCGCAATGGTGGTGGCGATGTAGGCGCCCCGCATCCTGACCAGCGGCGGCTGGTCGGAGGTGGCCACGACAACCACCGATTTACGCAACCCCTCTGCCCGCAGGTCCTTCTCGATGAACTCCCTGAGCTCGCGTCCCCGTTCGCCGATCAGCGCGATAACGTTGACGTCCGCCTCGGTGTAGCGGGCTATCATGCCCAGCAGGGTCGATTTGCCCACCCCGGAGCCGGCCATGATCCCGACCCGCTGGCCATCCCCGCAGGTGAGCAGGCCGTTTATGGCCCGGATCCCCAGGTCCAGCGGCCGGCAGATGGGGGAGCGCTTCATGGGGTTCACCGGCTGCGCATAGATGGGGCATTCGTCCGGTGTCGGCACCGGGCCCAGATCGTCGATGGGCTCGCCGAGACCGTCAATCACCCGCCCCAGCAGGGCCGGGCCGACCCCAAGGAAGGCCTTGTCCCGCTTGACCGCTATCCGGCTGCCGAGGCCCACGCCCCGCAGTTCTCCAAGGGGCATCAGCAGGGTCTTGTTGTCGCGGAAGCCAACCACCTCGGCAGGGATCGGCTCCCCGTCCCGTGGGTAGATCTCGCACAGGGCACCGACCGCGGCGCCGGGGCAGTACCCCTCGATGACCAGTCCCACCACCTGGGTCACCTTGCCGTGAAACCGGATCGGTCTCACGTTCTCGACGGTCGGCAGGTAGCGGGTCAGGTCAATTCTCTTTGTAAGCATGCTGTTCCCTTTCCGACGACAGTTTGGGAGGAATGCTCATCAGGGTATGCCGTTCCTCAAGCAGGCGCCTGAAGATCTCGTCGACCTGGGAGTCGGTCCTGGCATCGATCTCGCCCATGGCTGTGTCCACGATGCATCCGCCCGGCGGGATGGAGTCGTCGGGCTTCAGGTCCAGCAACCTCTCGTGGCCGATTCCGTTCAGGTAGAGATGCCTGTGCGCCGATACCGTACGGTGGTCGTCCGGATTGAGCCGGATCACGATCTCGTCCCGTTCGGACGCACTCCCCACGGCCGCACCGACCACCTTGGCCAGGATGAGCCGGTCGGTGGATATCTCCTGATGGATGACCTTGCGCGCCACCATGATTGCCAGCTTCAGCAGGTCCTCTTCACACTCGCGCAGGATCTGCTCCCTGAGCCCCGCCACCTCCTCCACGGCCTCCCTGAGGGCCTTGAAGACGTTGGACAGCCCCTTTTCCGCCAGACGTTTCCCGTCTTCGACCCCTCTGTCGAAGGCTTCCCGGACCAGCCGCAGGTGCTCTTCTTCCTCTATCCCGCGAGGAGCCGGCTCGACCGCCGGGGCCTGCTCCCCGGGAGGATCGTCTCCGGAGGGCACCATGTTTCCCCCCCCCCCCGGAACTCCCTGCCGCTCGGCAAGTATCGTCTCCAGGAAAGGGACGAATCCCGTGCCCTCGCCTTCGAGGCGGGACGGAAACGCTCCCTGCACCGCCTCGAAGCGGTAGCTCTCGACCCGGCCCGCCAGGGGGCTGCCGGGCTTGAGGATCTTAGACGAGGACATCGTCCCCTCCCCGGCCGGCGATAACCAGCTGCCCTTCCTCTTCCATCCTCCTGACCACCTTGATGATCTCCGACTGGGCCCGCTCCACGTCCGAGAGCCGGACCGGCCCCATCACCTCAAGGTCCTCCCGTATCATGTCCGCGGCACGGCTGGAGATATTCTTGAAAATCTTGTCCTTCAGCTCGTCGGTGGCGGTTTTCATGGCCAGCGTCAGGGTGTCGTTGCTGACCTCCCGCATGATGGCCTGGATGCCCCGGTCGTCCAGATGGATGAAATCTTCGAAGGTGAACAGGTGTTTCCGGATCACCTCGGCCAGCGGCGGCTTTATCACGTCCAGCTTGTCCAGGATCTGCTTCTCCCGGCTCCGGTCGAAGTGGTTGAACATGTCCACCACTTTCTCCACGCCCCCCACCTTGAAGCGCTGGATGCCGCCGATGGAGTTCAGCTCGCGCCGCATCACCTCTTCGATGTCCGCGATGATCTCGGGAGAGACCTGGTCCACGTCGGCTATGCGCATGACCACGTCCGCCTGCAGTTCCTGGGGGAGAAATCCGATAATCTCGCTGGTCTGCTTCGGCTTCAGCTTGGCCAGTATCACCGCGATGGTCTGGGGGTGCTCCTGTGAGAGGAAGTTGGCGATGGTCTTGGAGTCCATGCTGGCCAGCATGTCGGTGATGTCGCCGTAATTGGCCACGCTCAGCTCCTTGAGCAGGGCCTCGGCCTTTACCGGTCCCAGGGCCTTCTCCAGGATCCTGCGGACGAATTCCTCCCCCTGGGAAAATATGCCGGTCGACGGATCGGTAATCTGCGTGTACTCGTTGACCACCTCCTGAATCACGTTCCGGTGGACGTAGCCGAGTTGCGCCATGCTCTGGCTGATCCGCTTGATCTCGTTGTCCTCCATGTGCTCGAAGACCTTGCTGGTGGCCTCCGGTCCCAGATAGAGGAGGAGTATCGCGGCCTTATCGCTCCCGTTCAGTTCCTGTCGCATATGAGTTAAGTTCCAACCTGGAGTTCCCCTCTCCCCCGTCAGGGAGGATGGAGTAAATCAGACGTGTCGGATTGCACTAGTCCCGATGCTGCAGCCAGTTCTGCAGTATCTGGGCGGTCTGGTACGGGTCCTGCTTCACCTTCTCGATGAGTTCCAGCTGGTTCGAGGTATGCATTGCCAGGGCCAGCTTTTCCTTGTTCTCCAGCAGCTCGGCGCCCTCCTCCAGCGGCGAGAATCCTTCGGTCGGGGTCTTCTTCGACTGCCTGAGGATCGCCAGGAGCGGCCTGACTACGAAAAACAGCAGCGCCAGGAAGCCGAGCCCGATGAGGGCGTTCTTCAAGAGAGCCGCAATAATGGGCGCCTGCCACCAGGCCTCGCCGGTTCCCTCCTCCATGCCGTATGCATCCTGGAACGGGATGTTGGCCACCGTCACCTGGTCCCCCCGCTCGGTGTTGAAGCCGACCGCGCTCTTGACCAGGGATTCGATCTTCTGCAGCTCATCGGCGCTTCGCGGGGTGTATCTGGGCTTGGCGCCGTCGCCGGCCGCTCCCTCCGTCTTGCCGTCCACCAGCACGGCGACCGAGATCTTTGCCAGGGTGCCCACCGGCTCGATGATGCGCGCGGTGCTCCGGCTGATCTCGTAGTTCATGGTTTCATCGCTTTTGGAGCCCTGGCTCAGGGGCTGGGCGGCAGCGGGAGGGGTTGCCTTGCCGGTATTGGACTGTACGCCGGGGATTCCCGAAGCGCCGGCGGTCGCGCCGTTCTTTTCCTCGCGCCGCTGCTCGCTCCTGACAACGGTCGATTCCGGGTCGTAGCGTTCCTCGTACTTCTCCACCTGCTTGAAATCGAACACCGCGTTGACCCTGGCCACCGATTTGCCGGTCCCGACGGCCTTGTCCAGGATCGACTGCAGCCGCTCCTCAACGGTCTTCTCGTAGCTCCGCTGCATTTCGAGCATGGTCGAGGTCATCTTGCCGTTCAGGTCCGAGCCGCCGGTCCTGCTCAGCACCTTGCCCCTGCTGTCGAGCACGCTGACGTTGTCCGGGTCCATCCCCTCCACGGACGAAGCCACCAGGTGGACAATCCCCTGGACCTCGCTGTCCCGCGGGGGGGCGGCCGTCTTCATCTTGAGCACCACCGAGGCGCTGGGCGCCTTTTCCTCGTCCTTGAAGAGCGACTTCGCGGGTATCGCCAGATGCACCCGCGCCTGTTCGACCCCGGTGAGCTGGGATATGGTCCGGGAAAGCTCTCCCTGCAGGGCGCGCTGGTAGTTGAGCTTCTGCACGAACTCGGTCATGCCGAAATTCTTGCGATCAAAGATCTCGAAACCTACCCCACCCCCCTGGGGAAGCCCTTCCGAGGCGAGCGAGAGGCGGAGTTCGTAGACCTTGTCGGCCGGGACCAGGATTGCCGAACCGTCCGCCTCGATGCGATAGGGGACCTTCTGCTCTTTCAGCTTCCTGACGATCTCACCCGCGTCCTCGCCGCTCAGCCTGGCGAACAGGGGACGGTACTCGGTCCGGTTGGCGAACACGATCAGCAGGGTGAACATGAGGATCGAGAGACCCAGCACTCCACCCACGATCCAGCGTTTGGCCACGCTGAGGGCGAGAAACGGTTCGATCAGTTTTTTGATTGCTTCCGGCATAATGGATTACACCTGCATCCTCATGATTTCGTGGTATGCATCGACCGCCTTGTTCCGGACCTGGGTAAGGAACTGGAAGGAGATACTCGACTTCTCCATGGCTATCATCACCTCGTGGAGGCCCTTGGATTCACCGGTGGCGAGTTGCTGCACGGCCGTGTCCGCCTGGATCTGCAGGTCGTTCACCTGTTTGACCATGTCACCCAGCACCCTGGTAAACCCTTCCGCGGCACCGGTGCCCTTGGTGCCGCCTGTCCCCTCGGCGGGAAACGGACGGGAAATCCCGTAAACCCCCATGCCGCTCTCTATTCCCTTGATGACCATTGCTCCTCCCGTCAATAGAAATGATGCAGAAAGAATTTAACAATCAGTCGGCCCGGACCCGTGCCCAAATAAACCAGCCAGATTCCATCCGGAAACTCCGGAGAAGAAGCTATTGGTTTCTGATTCGGAAAGCGGGGATTTTTTGTCCTGGCAAGGAAATCAAGGGGTTGCGCGGAGGCGTACACGTAGTACGCCGCACAAGCAAGCCCGCGGATTGACACAGCCAGGGCGGAAAAGCACCCTTTCCGGGCAGAAATCGGCTACCTGCCCAGCTCCAGCGTCTTCAGTGCCATGGACTTGGCCGCCTGGGCAGCGGTGATGTTCGCCTCGTAGGCCCGGGTGGCGATGACCATGTCGGCCATCTCCTCCACCACGTTGATGTTCGGCAGCGCCACGAAACCCTCGGCGTTCGCATCCGGGTGCCTCGGGTCGTACTGGAGGCGGGGCGGCGAGTTGTCCTCCACAATCTGCGTCACCTCGACGCCGGCCGGTCGATTGCCGCTGAACCGGCTGAGCGTCTCACCGAACCCGGGAGCCGGCGGGGCAGCGGCGAAGACCGCGTCCTTGCGCTTGTACGGCCCCCCATCGGCGGTCCTGGTGGAATTGACGTTGGCCAGGTTGGCGGAAATAAGGTTTATCCGCGTCCTCTCCGCCTTGAGCGCCGACGCGCTCAGGTCCATCGCTGAGAAGAAGTCCATTTAGTTACCCCCCCGCACCGCATATTTGAGGCCTTCGAATTTCTTTGACAGAACCTGGACCGAGGCGTTGAACAGGATCTGGTTTTCGGCCATCCGTCCCATTTCCCGCTCCAGATCGACCCCGTTCCCGTCCCTCCCCATGCCGCTGGCCGGGGTCTCCTCCAGGGTACCCTGCACCTCGTCCAGCCTGTCCGCACTCCCCCTGAGGGGGATGTGGCGCGGGTTGGGGGAGGCAACCTTCACTCCTCTCCCGTCCTGCAGGGCGCCCTTGAGCTCCTGCTCGAAGGAGAGGGACTTTGGGACATAGCCCGGCGTCTCGGTGTTGGAGATGTTCGCGGCGATATACAGGTGATTTTGCGCCCTCAGATCCAGATTTCTGGCGACCAGGTTAATCGTTGCGCCGAAGAGTTCATCGATTGCCATGGATGCCTCCGTTTGCACTGGTGTCGTGGTGCTGCAATGGGATGAGCAAAACCCGTACCAGCGATTATCATGTGTTATTTCAATGAGATACGGTATCAGGCGTTGAGACGGGCCATTGACGATCCCGCTGTTTTTTGACAGGAGACATTATTTTGACGGACGCTCCATCTCCAGCCGGCCCTGCCAGGACTGGTCGACCAGCGCCTGGACGGCCAGGCTTCTCCAGACCGGGTCGCGCCCCTCCTTGACGAGCCGTTCCCAGCAGGCCCTGGCGTCGGCGTATTTCCCGTCCAGCATCTCCACCTCGCCCATCTTATAGAGGAACATCTCCCGGCGCTCGCCGGTCGACACCTCGAACCCCTTGCGAAAGACAGCCAGCGCCCCCGGCCTGTCCCTGCGCGCCAGCCTGCCGGAGGCAAGGACCATCCTGGCGTCCGCCGCCAGGGTCGTATCGGCGGCGCTTCCGATTCTTTCAAGGTAGATCTCCATGGACCGTTCAGCCCGTTGCGGGTCCCGTTGCCGCTCGCATGCCTTGCCCAGGTAGTAGTAGCTTTCCGGTGAGGAGGAGCCCTCCTTGCGGACAAGGATGGGAGCGAGCGTGGCGGAGACCGCGGCCATGTCGCCGTTCCGGTACTGGAGCCAGCCGAGCCGGTCCCGGACCCGGCCGGCCAATCCGTCGGCCGGGAATCTGGCCAGGAAGACCTTGGCCGCGGCTTCGGTCATGGGTAATTCGCCGAGCGTCCAGGAGTTCTCGATGATGCGGTAGTAGAGGAATCTGGTGTTTTCGCCGGGCCACTCCGTCTCGACCAGGGACGAAAACAGGTCCAGTTCTTCCCGGACCATCCCCAGGGCCTGGAAGCACCTGGAGATACGCGGTATGAAACTCCGGTCGAGGGCACACTGGGCAAGGTAGCCCTGATTGTCCAGGGCGAGCCGGACCAGCCCCTTGCAATCCCCGCCCCGATCCAGCTCACGGTAGAGACAGACCAGAAGCTCTTCGCGCATGGTCTTTGCCACATTGGCGAAGATCCCGCCCGGAAACCCCTTACCGTATTCCACCACCGCGGCCAGGGCGTCGTGGACCGGCCCGTACAACGCCTCCAGGAGGGCCCATTTGAACAGGGCCTCCTCCTTGAGTCCGGTCTCGCTGGCCAGCCGGCTGATCCGCTTGTATTCGCCCGCGAGGGTCCGGTAGTCCTGGCCGTTGACCGCGAACATCCGCCGGTCCGCAAGCCGGATGGATGCCAGCAGGGATGCGCGGGTACCCGGGAAGCCCGCCGCCACCGTACGGTAGAGGGCCACCGCGTCCATCTCCCGTCCTCCCCGCGCCATGATGTCCCCCTTGCGTACCAGCAGCAGGGGACCGTATTTGCCGTCCGCCATCCCGACGATGAGTCGTTCGAACATCCTGGTCCCGGCCGCGATCTCTCCGCAGCGCGCCAGCGTGTCGCCGTAGCAGAACACGATGGACGGACTCTCCACCATGTATTCAGGCCAGAGGCGCTCGCCCTCCCGGAACCAACGGAGCGCGGATCCGTATTTCTGCAACTGGTACTGGGCCTCGCCGAGACGGTACGCGGCTATGGCCCTGGCCGAAGGAACGCGATCCAGAAGTGACGTGAACACCTCCTCCGCCTCGGCACCCCGCTCCCGGTAGAGGGCCTCCTCCCCCCTGAGAAAGGTCCCCACGTCGGCTGCCGGGATGAGTTTCTTGATCAGGGTTCCGGGAGTGGGGAAAAAGGGGAGCTCGGACTTGAGAGACGGCGAGAACTCCCGGATCAGCTTGCCGGCGCCGTTCCAGATCCGCTCCCTCCCCTCCGGCATGGCCGCGGTCCCGTTTTGTTGCGGGAAATTGCCCACGTCGAATATCAGGACGTTAGGCGCCGTACCGTCGATAATGCGCACGCCGGTTCCGCCCTCCCTGAAGGTGAGTCCCACCAGGAGCCGGTCACCCCTGTCCGCCGCCCTTACGTTGCCGATGCGAGCGTCCGCATAGTTCCGATACCTCTTCGGCAGGGAGCCGGCCGCGCCGGGGAAGGTCAGAAGCACCCTGCCGCCGGGAGGTAACGACGACGTATAGTGCTGGGGAGCGGCGAAAACGAGGGTAATACGGGTGGAAAGGGCGTGGGGCTTGATCTCCGCGCGGCACAAGCGGTTGGGCAGGCCCGCCCCGCAAGCCGCACCGACCGTCAGGAGCACGAGCAGGACCGCAACGGCGGCGCACCTCACGACGGCGACTGGTGTTCGGACAACGGGCATGATGTTCTCTCCGCGCTCTAAGGCCGCGTTTCCCACGGGGGCAACCTATCAGAAACCGACTTGGAATACGCTGCGAGGAATCGAGCGTAAGGATGCACTCTACCGTGGATAACCGGCAAGAGCCGTGCCTGCTGGGGCATAAGGACTTAATCGTGTATTTTCGGGGAGTTATGGATAATCGGGAAAATCCGGTGAGATGAAGTCAAAGAAACGGCGGAGGCCGGCGGTCGTGATTTTGACACCGGCTCATGGGGCGTCGAGGCGTTTTGACAGCTTGGCCAGCAGCTCGTGCTCGTCATAGGGTTTCAGGATGATGTCGTTGGCGCCGTTTTTTACCGCCTTCAGGACCCCGGTACGGGTCCACTGGCGCGCGCACATGATAATCGGCAGGCCGGGGTCCGGAGAGATGTGCCTCAACCTGGCGCAGAGTGACAGGTCCCGTTCCCCGGCCCTGTCGGTCCCCAGCACCACCGCCCTGATCCCTTCGTCCGCCAGGAGCCCGTGGATGTCCGCGCCAAGATGCGCCGCAATGGGAGCGAACCCACCAGATTCGAGCAGCTCCCCGACGCGCTCGCGTTCCCCGGAATCGTCGTCCAGGACCAGCACCGCCGGCGGGCGTCCACCCTCTTCACCGGGGGACCCGGCCCGGCCGCCGTCCCCGTCCGGAAACATCCTGCGAAGGGATTCCGCCTGGTCGTGGACCGTATCGTCGCCGGCCCCCGGTTCCTCCGGCTCCTGGGGATCGAACAGGTTTGCCAGGGTGAGGGGAACCAGCAGGTCGAACCGGTTCAGCTCTTCTCCCCCCAATCTTATCTGGGCCTTGTAGACCAGGTACTCCGCGTCGGGTATCGGGATTTCGTCGGTGACCTCATCCATCTGGGGTACGAACTTGAGGGGAGGAAGCTGCTTGAGGTGGACCTTGTGCGGCAGGCAGGGCTGGAACACCGAGTTGAAGGAGCCGATAATCTGGTTCGCTATCTCGGAAAAGGCATCCGTATCGTCCTCTTCCAGGATGAGGAGCTTCTTCTTTTCGGATATCCTGGCCGCCGGGATGCCGAGGAGAAGCCCGCTCATCAGGATTGCGTCCCGGAGGGCGAACACCATGAAAAGCCGGCCGGGATAGTCCTCCCGCGACTCGACCCCCACCACGAACGCCGAGTCCTCCAGGTCCTCCAGGTACCCCTCCCTGGAACTTTCCAGGACAGCGGTGTCCTTGACCTCAAGCTCCTGGTTCAGGAGCATGCTGCTCTCCTCGGCCGACTGCCTGAGGGCGGACTGGAGCATCTTGCGCAGCTTCTTGAATTCAGCCATGGGTAACAGCCTACCGTGCCGGAGCCGGTTATTCCTTCCTCAGTTTCAGACTTACCAGAAATTTTTCATCTTCGTGGGTAAAGGGGACGACAACGCAATCGCTCTCGGCCATGGCGTTGATGCTGTACTCCTCGCCGGAGATGACCGTGGGAATGGACAGGTTGATGTCGGTCCCTCCCTTGGAAAGGACCATCTTCACGTGTCCGCCGAGCATGTTGGCTATCTCCCCCAGCGCGTCGTTTACGTCCTCTCCGACCTCTTCCACGTCCATCCCCAGCATGTTCGAGGTGATGCGCAGGGCAAAGCTCTGCGGGCAATGTATCGACAGGATGCCCGTATAGGTGCCCGCCATGCCAACCATGCCGCTCACGCTGCAATGGAAATGATTGACCGACTCCTGCAGGGGGAAACTGTCTTCAAGGTCCATCATGACCATGGTGGAAAAGACCTCTTTGGTGGCTTTGATGACGTGGCGCGCCATCTCGTCTTCACTAATATGAATCGCTTCCCTGACTGCTGCATTGAGGTTCATATCAGACCTCCCAGTTTTTCATTGAGCTGGTCCGGAGTGAACGGTTTCTTGATGCTGGCGCTGGCGCCGCTTGCAATCGCCTCGTTTATGATGTCCTCGCCGCCTTCAGTGGTTATCATCACGATGGGGACGCCGTTGCCGTTCCCCCGTACCTGCTTGATGAACTCCAGACCGTCCATGTTAGGCATGTTTATGTCCGAAAGGACCAGGTGCACGCTCTTGCTCCCCAGGACGCTCAGCCCCTCGATGCCGTCGCCCGCCTCGTAGATGTCGTCCACGGCAAGCCCCGCCTGCCTGAGGGATCGGGAGATTATCTTCCTCATTGTGGAGGAATCGTCCACAATCAACACGTTTGCCATAACCAGCTCTCCTCTCTTTTCGAATCAGAAATCCGTGGTTTTTATCCGGCATTGCCGGGCGAAAACATCCTCGGTAATCGCCGTGCCGCTTCCCGTCTCTTATCGCCATGTGATGGCATAACTTTAGATATTTCTTTCCTGCATCCGGCCGTTGTCCCGGCCGCCTCACCCTCCCGGGGGCAGTATGACCGTGAAGGTGCTCCCCGCCCCCTCGACGCTTTCTACCTTGATGATTCCCCCATGCGCGGCTACTATCTCGCTGCTCAATGCGAGGCCGAGGCCGGTACCTTTGAATCCGGCCGCCTGTTCGGTTCTAAAGTATTTGTTGAATACCCGGTGAATGTCCTTCTCCGCGATCCCGATGCCGGTATCGCTTACCGCAACATGGAAGTGGTCTTCTTTCATCGATGCGGTTACGGTGACCCTTCCGTAACGCGGGGTAAATTTGACCGCATTTCCGATAATGTTGGCAAATACCCGGGAAAGCTGCTTCCGGTCCACCTCGATATCAGGCAGTTCACCCCGTATCCTGAGCTCCAGGGAAACACCGTTCTCGTCGGCCTCCAGCTCACGGTCCCGGCAGCATTCCTCGAGAAGAGAAGCGGGGTTGCAGCTCCGGCGCTTTATCTGCACCAGGCCCATCTCCAGCCGATAGACGTCCAGAAGGTCCTCGATCATAGAATAGAGGCTCTTGCCGCTCCTCTCCATATCCTCCAGCATCCTGCTCACCTTCGGATGCATCTCTCCCCACATGCCGAGCTTGACCGCCTGCACATAGCCCTGAATGACCATCAGCGGGGATTTCAGATCATGGGTCATCTTGGCGACGAACTCTTCGCGGCTGCGCTTCTCCCTCCTTTCCATGGTGACGTCGAAAAGCTCCGTTATGTCGCCCAGGGTCTCGTTGTCCGGCGACATGAGTTTGGACGAACGGACCTCTATCACCCGGCCGTATATGTTCATCTCCAGCGGAAGATCCCGGCAGTCCTCGCTCATCACCTTGTAGAGCGGGGTGCGCAGGGGAAGCATGTCGATCCTTTTACCGATGACCGTCTCCTTGAAGACCCGCAGGATACTCTCGGCCCTCCTGTTCATGTATGTCAAAATTCCATTGCAATCCGTGAAAATGACACCGGTCGAGAGGGAATCAACAACCGATTCCGCAAAGCAACTATCCGAAAATTCGGTAAAAAAGACACCATGAGACTCCATGTTCATTTTCAAGAGACCGTCTGCCATCGTTCGCGAGCTCCTTTGGTGGATGTTCTACCGGATGATGAGCAAGAAATCTGCCAACCGGCAGACAAATCCCCCCGGCGCCGTAACCATGCGCATGGATCCCGGTGAATCCTGTTCATTAAATACAAGTGCCGCCACGACATGAAAAAGACCTGCCGGTTTTTTCGAAACCTGGCAGGTCTGGGTCGTACTCGGTCGGTTGTCTATACCGGATGAAGGCTCAGCCGGTGAATTCGGAATAGTAGCCTTTGACGGTGGAGAGGTAGTTGCGGGTTTCGCGGGGGAGGAAACGGCCTTTTCTGTCCACGTTGCCGGGACCCCAGTTGTAGGCGGCAAGCGCCGAATCCAGGTCACCGTTGTAACGGTCCAGCATCTGCCGCAGATAACGGGTCCCGGCCATGACGTTCTGCTCCGGATCGAACGAATCGGTCACGCCCAGGCCCCGCGCGGTCCCCGGCATCAGCTGCATCAGCCCGCGCGCGCCCGCGGACGATACCGCGGTGGGGTTGAAGTTGCTTTCCGCCTTGATCACGGCCAGGATGAGACCCGGCTCCACGCCATACCGTTTTGAGGCGCGCGTTACGATGTCCTGAAGCGGCTGCGGGGAGGTTTGCGGACTTGCCGGCGAGGTGTCGGCCAACTCCGGAGCACAGCCGGATTCGAGGCTGAGCGAGCTGCCCGGGAGACGGGCGAGGTTTTCATTGTAGGACGCCAGGCGCTGCAAGAGCTGTGCGGTAGCGGGCATCGATGAAGACGGAGAGAACTCTCCGGTATCGGTCTGAAGGGAGACGGCATCGCGCATCATGCGGAGACGCACTATCTCGGCCTCGGCGGCCGCATTGACGGAACGCCCGGCCGCCGTGTCCGTGCCCGCGCCGGAAGAGGCGAGAAGCTCCCGGAAGGCCTCTCCACGCACGGTACGGCCGCTCGAAAAGGAACCCCTTGGAGAATCGGCCGGAGCGACCCGGCGCAGCAGCTCTGAGGGATCGATCGTCACGGCGGCTGCCTCCCTTCAGCTGGCGTACGCCAGTTCCGGCATGAACATTTTCTTCTTTTTCAGCTTCTCGATGAAGGTGGTCCGCTTGAGATTCAGCAGCGTGGCGGCCTCCTTCTTGTTACCGCCGGTCTTTTCCAGGGCCTGCAGTATCAGGCGGTTTTCGAATTCCTCGACCGCGCTGCTCAGGCAGATGCCGTCGATGGGAAGCGGAACCGGTTCGAGACGCGGCCGTGCGCATTTCCCGCGGTACTTCTCGGGCAGGTCCCGCAGGGTAACCGTGCCGCTACCCTTCACGATCACCATCCTTTCGACCAGGTTTTCCAGTTCCCTGATATTGCCCGGCCAGTCGAAGGCGCAGAGCGCTTCCATGGCCTCGGTGTCGAACCCCTTCACATCCCTCTTGTTTTCACGGTTGAATTTGCCGATGAAGCTGTCGATGAGGAGCGGGATGTCCTCCTTCCTTTCCCTGAGGGGGGGTATCACGATGGGTATTACGGAAAGACGGTAGAACAGGTCCTCCCTGAAAACCTTGTCTTCGACCAGCTTCTCCAGGTTCTGGTTGGTGGCGGCGATGATCCTGGTGTCGATCTTCCTGGACCTGGCGGCGCCGACCGGCTCCAGCTCCCTGTTCTGCAGGACCCTCAGCAGCTTCACCTGGAGGCTGGTCTTCATATCGCCAATCTCGTCCAGGAACAGGGTCCCCTTGTCGGCCATCTCGAAACGTCCGATCCGGTTGGCCACGGCGCCGGTGAAAGAGCCCTTCACGTGACCGAACAGCTCGCTCTCCAGCAGCTCGTCGGGGATGGCGCCGCAGTTCACCGGGACGAAATTCCTGTTCCTTCTGGAGCTCAGCTCGTGGATCGACTGGGCCACCAGTTCCTTGCCCGTGCCCGACTCCCCCTGGATGAGCACCGTGGTATCCGAGTCCGCCACTTTCTCGATGAGCTCAAAGAGCGCCAACATTTTCGGGCTCTCTCCGATCATGTTGATCCGTGCCCGGTTCCTGACCGCAGGGACGCCGCGGTAACTCCTGCTCTGGAGGGCGTGGTGCTCGAAGCCGCGCTGGACTATCGAATCCAGCTCTTCCAGGTCAAAGGGTTTTTCCAGATAGAAAAAGGCGCCCGCCTTCAGAAGGTTCTCGGTCATGGCGTTGCTGCCGAATGCGCTGTAGACGATCGCCACGATCTCGGGCCGGACCGCCTTTACACGCTTGATGAACTCCAGGCCGTTGACCTTGGGCATCATCACGTCGGTCACCACCAGGTCGATGTCCCCGGACTCGATCTTTTCCAGGGCCTCTATTGCATCGCAAGCCTGCAGGACCGTGTAGCCCTTGTACCCCAGGAAGGTTGCGACCAAGTCCCTTGTCTGCTTGTCGTCATCGGTTACCAGAATCCTCTTCTCATTCATGCCGCCCCTCCATCACGAACGCAGCTCATCGAACAAATTGGCTAATATCATGCTTAAAGGCAAGTTCCGACTTAATTTCACCTAGTGACTAGCAACTTCGGTACCAATTTGGAGACAGCGCCATCAATTATATATTTGCCTTATATTACGGCAAGTTATCAGCCAACAGGGTCCTGTTGATCTTCAAAATAGTTCAGCCAGTGCTGCTCAAACAATGAACAGCACTTGGTTCACGGACGAAAATAAGCCGTAACTTCAACCGGTTATGGCTTTATCCCATATTTTGATCAACATCTGAACAGGGATTATCTACTAAAGTGTGAGAGAGAATGTATCGACCCCGCCGCCGAAGCGGAGGGGTCGATAGGGTGGAAGGTATCGGATGGCAATAAAGAGTGGGATGGAGGTCCTGTTGTCTATTCGGATGCGAGCTTGTATTTCTCCAGCCTGTCCCTGAGCGTGTTCCGGCTTATTCCCAGGAGTTTGGCGGTGAGCACCTGATTGTTGTGGCTCTTTCGCAGGGCCAGGTGGATCAATGCCTTTTCAAGGCCGGTGCTTATCTTCTCATACACCGACCCGTTTTCCTTGCCGCAAATATCTCCGAATACCGGCTCCAGCATGGCGCAGAAGGCGGAAAAATACTCGTCGCCCTCCTTGAGGAGGCTTATATCGGGTTGCCTGAAGGTTGATCGCACCTGGAGGAGAGATTCGAAATCCTCGGGCATCAGGATGTCTCCCTTGCACAAGAGAGTCGCCGAGTTGATGATGTTTTTCAATTCCCGGATATTTCCCTCCCAGGGATGTTTTTTGAGCAGATCGATCGCGACCGGAGATACTCCCTTGATCCGCTTTTCATACTCGCGGGCGTATTTTTTAATAAAAAGGTCCGCCAGGAGAGGGAGATCCTCCAGTCTCTCGGTAAGGGGGGGGAGAAAAAACGACACGACCCGCAGCCGGTAGAACAGATCGAGCCTGAATTTCTTTTCCCTGACCGCGGCAACCAGGCTGAAATTGGTTGCGGCAATAACCCGTACATTGATCTTTATGGTCTCATTGCCGCCGACCCGTTCGAACTCCTGGTTCTCCAGCACCCTGAGGAGCTTCCCCTGGTTCGAGATACTCATCTCGCCGATCTCGTCCAGGAATATGGTCCCGCCGTTGCACTGCTCGAATTTCCCTATCCTGCGGCTGTGGGCGTCGGTGAACGCCCCCTTTTCGTGGCCGAACAGCTCGCTCTCCAGGAGGGTTTCAGGCAGGGCGGCACAGTTCACCGCCAGGAAAGGCCTGTCGCACCGCCTGGAATTGTTGTAGATCGCCCGGGCCAGCAGCTCCTTGCCCGTGCCGCTCGGCCCCTGAATCAGCACGCTGGCGTCGGAATCAGCCACTTTGCCGACCATCTTCCAGATCTGGATCATCTGTGGCGACGAACCGATCATGATGTCTTCTTCCAGCTCGGCATCGCCTATCTGGTCCGAGATCTCGGCATAACGGACCTTGCGGTTGAGCAGGTTGCACTCCAGGGCCTTCCACACCAGCTCCTTCAGCTTGCCTATATCAAACGGTTTGGTCACGTATTCGTAGGCGCCGTGCTTCATCGCCTCGATGGCGTTCTGCGTGGTCCTGTACCCGGTTGTCATGATAACCGACAATCCGGGGTCAATCTGCTTGATCTCCTTCAGGACCTCAAGACCCGACTTTTTGGGAAGACAGATGTCCAGAATGGCCACGTTGGGATGATCGAAAACGACCCGCTGCACAGCGGCTTCACTGTCGGTTTCGAGAAAAAGCTCCATGTCCTCGTCTTCGAAGACCGCTGCCAGAAGCTGGAGAATCGAATCGTCGTCATCAAGGATGAGAAGTTTGCTCTTCATACGGGTTTTCTCGCGCCTTTCCAACTTGTCGGTTTGGCCGAGAATACCATAAAAAAACGGCTTAGAACAGCCGGAAATCGTCCTGTATATCCGGTCCGGAAGGGTTATGCGGCACTCATCCCCTGGCGCGCCGGAGCCGGCTTAGCCCTCCCAACCGTTCAGCCGGCGCTGCCGGAAAAGCTCGTTCCCGCCCTCCACCTCGGCGATAATCCGCTCCGCCTCGCTCCGGGTCAGCCCTACGGTCGGCCGATTTCCCATCCAGTGGGTGAGGTCGTCCTTGGGAGGGGACAACGGCCGCGGCAAAGGGGGACCGGCTACCGGTTTCCCGTTGAGAAACAGCGCTGCCTCATACTCCCCTTCCCGTCTGACCAGCCTGAATTCGGCGACATATCCGGATTGCAGGATCTTCTTCAGGATGAGCCGTTTAACTATCATGCCAGAGACCTCATGTAAGCGCCGCACGGCTGAGCACCCGCGCGGCTGGTTACGCCTGCAGGATCGGGTCGAATTTTGCATGGACCGGCTACGGCGGCAAATATTTCCCATGGAGTCCCTTATCGGCATGATTCCCTGGAACTTTACCCGAAAACAGTATCGCAGTTTCGCAACTCACCGGGAGCACACACAGCAATGAAAATCGACCGTAACCATTGGCTCAGGACATTTCCTACCGCCGCGTCCCCGCCCGTGGACGAGCATGCGGGGGAGCGCCAGTCCCGCAAGCCGACCCTTCACCCGGGGCAACAGGTGCAGGGTCAGGTACTGGCCCGCCTTTCCGACCAGGTGTACCTGGTAAGAATCGCGGGGCAGGAGTACCGGACCGAGATCCCCCTCAACCTCAGGCCCGGCGACCCGTTGGAGCTGACCTTCCGTACCGGAGAGCCGCGCCCTTCCTTCACCCTGAGGGACATCACCTTCCAGGCCTCACCGGCCACCATCAGTTCAACCGCCTCCCGGCTCAGCAGGGTCATGTCCGACATACAGGGAGCGACGACGGCCCGACCGGCGATCTCTTCTGCTCCCCTCCTCGATGCGCCCCCCTCCGACGCGGTGCGCATGGCCGCATCGCTTCAAAGGGCACTCGTGTTTTCCGGACTGTTTTACGAATCGCACCTTGTCCGGTGGCTTCTGGGCGAGAGACCCCTGGCCGAGCTGCTGCAGGAACCCCAGGCTCGTTTTTCCACCCTTCGCGCCAGGACGAAAGGGGTGAGCGACCGGAACCTTCCCCCGGAAGAAGACGGTATCCTTGAATCGCCTCACCCCGCGGACCGTTCAAATCCGGGCGACTCCGGGGCGGACGGAATCATGGAGGAGCTGCTCGGACCCGTTTCATACCTTTCCCTGTCGATTGTCCGGGAGCAGTTGGCCGTCCTGCTGTCCGGCATGGTCCGCTGGCAGGGGGAGATCTGGCCCGACCAGGAGATGGAGTGGGACGTGACGAGAGACGGGGATGGTACGGAAGAAAACGAAGCGCCGTGCTGGCGCACGACGATTCGCCTGCAGCTGCCGAGATTGGGGGCGGTTGACGCTACGCTCGCCCTTTCTGGCAGCGGAGTGCGGTTGGAGCTTATCACGGACTCACCACGGTCGATGGATTTTATGCAACAGGAACTGGAGTCCCTGGACAACAGCATGTCCGAGGCCGGCCTGCGGCTTCGGGAAACGGTGATCGATTGTGAACCTGGGAGATAGGGAAGACAGAAAGGCGGTCGCCCTTGCCTACGGGGAAGGACACTATGCGCCGAAGGTGATTGCGAGGGGGATGGGTGTGGTCGCCGAGGCGGTCATCGACAGCGCCCGGGAGGCGGGAGTCTTTATCCACGAGTCTCCCGAGCTGGTCAACCTCCTCATGGGGGTGGACCTCGACAGACACGTCCCGCCGGAACTCTATCGGGCGGTAGCCGAGCTGCTTGCCTGGATCTATTGGCTGGAAGGCCGTTTCCCTCCCGGGTGGGATGAGGGTGGTTAAACCAGGTCGTCAAGCCCGTTGGTCCACGCTATGGCCTCCAACTGCGCCTCCAGAAGGAGGCCCATTTCGCATTTGAATCCGGCGAGGATCATCTTCACTGCGCCGAAATCCAGGGTCTCCAGCTTTTCCACAAGCAGGAGGAGGCAACCCAGGGGGCCTTCACGCCTGAGGAGCGCCAGGCGTACCTCTTCGCTCAGGTTGAGCTGGTCGGCGATTTCTTCCATGGGCGTTTCCAGCAGGACATCGACCAGCGAAAGCACACCGGTCATGAAGGCGGTGTCGGAGCAGTCCCGGTCCTGAAACCGCTGCCGGAGTCTCAATGCCAGGAGTTCCATGAGCCTGCCGCGGGTGGCGGCTGTCTCCAGAAGAGGGTTTCCGGCCTCTCCCTGTTTGTCTGACGCGAACAGCGCCAGTTGGATCCAGCGTTTCAACTGGCTCATGCCCAGCACCGTGAGGGCATGGCGAAGGGTGCGGATCCTTTCCTTCATCCCGATGACAACGGAATTTACCAGCCGCAGCAGATTGTAGGAAAGGTTCGGATTCTGCTTGACCGCCTCCTCGATCTCCGATATCTCGGCATCCCGGCAGACCAGGCCGAGAAGCCTCAGAAGAGCGAGCCCGGAAGCGTCGACCTTTTTCCTGTTCAGCACCGCGGGCCTGGCAAAATAGTACCCCTGAAACAGGTCGAAACCAAGCTCCAGACAGTGGCGGTACTGTTGCACCGTCTCGACCTTCTCCGCCAGCAGTTTGAGGCCACGGTTTCCGAGACGGGTGATCGTATCCGTCAGCCTTTCGGGGGAAAGCTGCAGGATGTCTATTTTTACTATATCTACGATGTCGTAGAACGGCTCGTAGTCGGGATGATACAGGTTGTCGTCCAGGGCCAGGGTGAACCCCAGGTCCTTCAGTTCCCGGCACCTCCGCAATGATGATTCGCTCGGTTTCACCGTCTCAAGGATCTCGACGACGATTTTCCCGGCAGGAAGAAGCTCCAGAGAATCGCTCATCAGGAGTCGCTCGGTCACGTTGACGAATCCCAGGTGTCTGCCCAGGACTTCCCTGATGCCGAAATTTGACAGCATGTGGCTGACTACGAACAAATCCGCATTGGAAAAATTCTTTACATCGGCATAGTGGGTATCCGTCGCGCGGAACAGCAATTCGTAGCCGACGATGTTCCGACGGCGATTCAGAATCGGCTGTCGTCCCAGAAATACGTCCTTTCCGGCATCATTCATCACTTTTGTCCGTCTGGAAAAAAAGGCCGGCCCAGGAAAGCCGACCTTCTGTTCTGGTGCCCGGGACCGGGGTCGAACCGGTCAATACCGGACATCGAGAAATTTCAAGCGCCAGCCTGACCCCATGGCACAGAATGAATTCACATATCAGGCGTCACCATCTGTGGCGGAACGTAGCATAGAACCTGGCTATTTTCAAGGGCGTTCGCTGCCTCCGGCAACTTGGCCGGGCACAGGTGGGCATACCGTCGCTTAACGGTCTTTCTCCGGTCAATTCTTGCGTTTTGAGATCTTTAGATGTTTAATATGAATCAGCCTGCTTTCTGGTATCTTGAAATGGTGCGAGGTGCGGCATGCCTCTTCTGGTCAAATTGAAAAACAATGTGGAATGTTATGTTTCAAGTCAGCTTTTCAAAAATTTGCTGGCAGAGGGGAGAATTGTTGCCTTCAAGCGGTCTACAGGTGATTGGGTTGACCCTCAAGTAGGCCCCATGCGAGGAACAGGGACGGCAAATACCTATCAAGGACCCGAAAGGAGAAGCAGGTGGTAGGTTCTTCGTGTAGGTCTCATCTCCTTCTATCTGCAGCAACATGCTGGTCAAACACAAAATCAAGGGGCTACACTAATCGTGTAGCCCCTTGATTTTACTGGTGCCCGGGACCGGGGTCGAACCGGTACAATGCCAAGCATCGAGGGATTTTAAGTCCCTTGCGTCTACCAATTCCGCCACCCGGGCAGCGCGCCTATTTTCCAGTTGCGGGAACAGCCAGAGCCCGGGCACCGGAAACCGTCCCGATCGCAGACCTTGTCACGAGTTGTTGACCCTGTCCCTCAGTTCCTTGCCAGTCTTGAAGAAGGGGGTCTTCTTGGCGGGGATCTGAACAATCTCGCCGCTTTTCGGGTTCCTTGCCTCACGGGGTCCGCGATTCCGGATGGTGAAACTCCCGAAACCCCTGATTTCGACCTTCTCGCCGCTCTTCAGGGCATTGCGTATGCTGTCGAATACAATATCGACTATGATCTCCGAATCTTTCCGCGTCAAAAGACTGTTCTCGTCCACCAGCCTTTCAACCAACTCACTTTTGGTCATACCACCACTCCTTGTAACAGATTTTTCACGGCTCAGGCTGAAAGGGGCACCCGACCCACCGGCATGGCCCCCTCTCCGCCGGAAAGCAGGCCGCGATGCCGGTCAGGTTCCATCGATTCAGTCACGACCGTTGTTTTTCTTCATCTCTTCTTTCAGCAGTGCACCGAGATTCGAGGTGGCCTCACCCTGCGAGTCGAAGTAAGAGGCAAAGGCATCCCGTTCATCGTTGCCGGCGAGCGCCTTGACGGAAAGAGCGATCTTCTTTTCAGAGGCGTCGATGTTCAGCACCACCGCCTCCAGGTCATCCCCGACGTTCGCGAAGCCCTTGGGAGAGGCGAGCTTCTCCTGGGAAAGCTCGGAGACGTGGATCAGCCCTTCGATTCCCTCCTCGATCTCCAGGAAGATGCCGAAGTCGGTGATCGAGGTGACCTTGCCCTTCACCTTGGTGCCCGGCCGGTATTTGGTCGGGATCTCGGACCAGGGATCGAGCATCAGCTGCTTGATGCCGAGGGAGAGTCGCTCGTTCTCCGGGTCGATGTTCAGCACAACCGCCTGGACGGTCTGTCCCTTGGAGTAGAGCTCCGACGGATGCTTGATCCGCTTGGTCCAAGACATGTCGGAAACGTGCACCAGACCGTCGATCCCGTCTTCGACGCCGATGAAGACTCCGAAGTCGGTCACGTTTTTGATCTGGCCCTCGATCTTGGTGCCGACCGGGTACTTGTCGCCGATGACCGTCCAGGGGTTCACCTGGATCTGCTTCAGGCCGAGGGAGATCCGCCGACCGGCCACGTCCACCCCCAGCACCTCGGCTGCGACCTCGTCTCCGACCTTCAACAGGTCGGAGGGGTGACGCACCCGCTTGGTCCAGGACATCTCGGAAACGTGCACCAGACCTTCCACCCCCTCCTCCAGGGAAACGAAGGCGCCGTAGTCGGCCAGGCTCACCACCTTGCCGTATACCCTGTCACCTGTATGATATTTCGACTCGACGCTGAGCCACGGATCCGGGATGGTCTGCTTGATGCCGAGCGAAATCTTCTCTTTTTCGCTGTCGTACTTGAGAACCTTCACCTTGACCGTATCACCGATCTTCAGGACCTCGGAGGGATGGCCCAGCTTGCGCCAGGACATGTCCACGATGTGCAGCAGGCCGTCGATGCCCCCCAGGTCGATGAATGCGCCATAATCGGTGATGTTTTTCACCACGCCTTCGAGGATCTGCCCTTCGGCCAGGGTGGCGAGGGTCTCCTTCTTCAGCTTTTCGCGCCCCTCCTCCAAGATGACCCTGCGGGACAGAACCACGTTGCCCCTTTTCTTGTTCAGCTTGACGACCTTGAACTGGTAGGTCTGGCCGATGAGCTTTTCCAGATTGCCGACGGGCCGCACGTCCACCTGGGACGCAGGGAGGAACGCCGGGACCCCGATGTCCACCGTCAGGCCGCCCTTGACGTTGGCAACCACCTTACCCTCGATGACGCTGCCGCTCTCTACGGCCTCCTCGATGCGATCCCACACGAGCTCACGCTCGGCCTTTTTGCGGGAGAGGACCACATAACCGCGGATATTCTCCTTTTTTTCGAAGTATACCCTGACCTCGTCACCCACCTTCACGGTGAGTTGGCCGGCCTCGTCGAGAAACTCCGAAACCGGGATGCATCCTTCCGATTTGTAGCCGATATTGACAAGGACGTAATCCGGGTCTATCTGCACGACGACGCCTTTGACGATCTCCCCAACCTGCGGCTGACGCAGGCTCTCCTGGAAAAGCTCCTCGAAGTTCTCCTTCCCTTGATTGGAGTCGTCCTCCATATCGGTATTCAGCCTTTCCGGCTCGTTGGTGTTGGTCAATTCTTTTTCGTCGTTCATCAAAATAGTACCCCCTGGAATTTACTATAGTTTTGCCAGCCCTATGCTGGCATACCATGCTGGAAACTCAATGTTTATCCACGTCAATCCTGGCAATGTGCTCGAGCACCTCGTCGATTACCCACTTAGGGGTCGATGCGCCGGCGGTAACCCCTACCCTGTCCACCCCGTCGAACCATTCCCGGTTCAGCTGCCGAGCGGTCTCGATGTGGTAGGTCTTCGGCTGGAGCTCGGCGCAAACCTGGGCCAGACGTGTCGTATTGGCGCTGTTGTGTCCACCGATTACTATCATGCAATCAACTCGTTTGGCAAGCTCTTTGGCCTCCTCCTGCCGCACGGCCGTTGCGTCGCAGATGGTGTTGAACACCCGGATTTCGCTTCCCTTGAGCAGGCATTCGAGCACCACGTTCTTCAGATTCTCGAAAGACTGGGTGGTCTGGGCCACGATTCCGATCTTGCCGGAGATCTTCAGCTTTCCGGCCTCCTCGCCGGAACCAACCACGTACACCTTCCCCTTGGCGTAGGAAACAATCCCCTGCACTTCCGGATGGTCTGCATCTCCTACCACTACCACATCATAACCCGCCAGGGAAAGACTTTTTACGTGTTCCTGCGCCTTTTTCACGAAGGGGCAGGTGGCGTCCACGATCTCCAGCTCCTTGCGGGACGCCTCCCGCAACTCGTCTGCGGTGACTCCGTGGGAACGGATGATGATGGCCCCGTTGTCGAGCTCCGAGATGCTTGTCAGCACCTTGACCCCCATCTCCTCAAGGCGCTGGACCACCTGCGGCGAATGGATTATCGGGCCGAGGGTGCAGGTCTTCCCCTCTTTTGAGGCCGCCTCGAAGGCCATCTGGGTCGCCCGCTTCACGCCGAAACAGAATCCGGCCTGCTTTGCCAGGATTATCTTCAAGACCTAAGCCCCCTCAACGTTTCCACAAAATCCGTCCCCGCAGCCTCCGGCCGATAATCGGCGCGCGGCTTCCCTGTCACGGACCAGACGCTCCATCCTCCGGAGCACCTCCTCGACGGATACCCCGGTCGAATCGATCAGGAGTGCGTCCTCGGCCCTGCAGAGTGGAGCGTGCTCACGCCGCTCGTCCCGGGCGTCGCGTGCCGCCACCTCCTCTATGGTCTTCTCGAGGGAGACGTCCTCCCCCTTTGCCCGCAGCTCCAGGTAACGCCTCCTCCCCCGTTCCTCGGCCGATGCCGAGAGAAAAAACTTGACGTCGGCGTCCGGAAACACCACCGAACCGATGTCGCGTCCCTCCAGCACCACGTTTCCCGTGCTCCCCATGCGTCTCTGCTCGTGGAGGAGGACCTCCCTCACCGCTTTCCTGGTAGATATGCGCGAGGTGAGAAGGCTTATCTCGGGTGTCCGGATCGCCTCGGAGACGTCCTCGCCGTTTGCCAGCACCCGGTAGGCGCCGTCATCCCTCTCAAAGGAGATCTCCAGCCCGCGGCAGACCCGGTCAAGCGCGTCCTCGTCGTCCGGGGCCACACCGGCCCGTCTCACCGCCAGGGCCACGGCCCGGAACATGGCTCCGGTATCGATGTAGAGATAGCCGAGCCGTTCGGCCAGCATACGGGCCACGGTACTCTTTCCCGCCCCCGAAGGACCGTCGATGGCCACCACCATGCCTCGGGCCGTTCCAGTCCTCTCCGTCACCGGTCGCACACCCTTTCCAGCAGGTCGGTGAACGACGGGAAGGAAGTGGCGATGCAGCCGGTATCGGTCACCGTCGTCCCGCCCAATGCGACCAGCCCTGCTATCAGCATGGACATGGCAATCCGATGGTCGCCGAAGCTGTCGACGGTGCAGCCGCGCAGCTTTCCCGAGCCGGTTATTTCCATACCGTCGTCGGTTTCGACCACCTGGACCCCTGCCGCACGCAGGTTGGCCGCCATGGCGGCAATCCGGTCGGTTTCCTTGACGCGCAGCTCCCGCGCGTCCCTGAGCACGGTTGTCCCCTCGGCGCAGGCGGCGGCCACGCAGATGATGGGGAACTCGTCGATGGCGCGCGGCACGGTGTCGCCGCCGATCTCGATGCCGCGCAACGACGAGGAGCGCACCAGCAGATCCGCTACCGGCTCGCCCGAGACCAGCCGTTGCCCGGCCACCTCGATGTCGGCCCCCATCTGCGTGAGGACATCGATGATGCCGGTCCTGGTGGGATTGACCCCCACCCCGGTGATGAGCAGCTCGGAGCCGGGGACGATGAGCGCCGCCACCATGAAAAAGGCGGCAGAAGAGATGTCGCCCGGCACGTCCACCTCCCGCCCCTTCAGCTCTCCGCCGCCGCGGATCCGCGCTCCGTTGGCAAGGGGCTCGACAGGGGCGCCGAAGTAGCCGAGCATCCGTTCCGAGTGGTCCCGCGAGAGCGACGGTTCGGTCACCTCGGTCAGGCCGTCGGCGTAAAGACCGGCCAGAAGCAGAGAGGATTTGATCTGGGCGCTGGCAACCGGCGATACGTACGAAATGCCCTTAAGCGTCCGTCCCTGGATCGCCAGAGGGGCCTTGGCCCCGCCGTCCCGGCCGAATATGGTGGCACCCATTCTCGAAAGTGGTTCGATCACCCTTCCCATGGGCCTGGCCCGGAGATAGCGGTCTCCGGTCAGGACCGAAAAGAAACCCTGGCCGGCCAGCAGGCCGGTCATGAGCCGCATGGAGGTGCCGGAGTTGCCGCAGTCCAGCACATCCCCAGGTTCGGACAGGCCGTGCAACCCCTTACCCCGGATTACCAGGGTATCGCCGTCGTCGGCGGCATCGATACCCATGGCGCGGAAAACGTTCAGGGTGGAGATGGTGTCCTCCCCGTGCAGGAAGCCCCGGACCACCGTGGTCCCCTCGGCGAGGGAGCCGAACATCACCGCCCGGTGCGAGACCGACTTGTCGCCGGGCACCGCCATGGTCCCGCGTATTCCCTTTACCGGCCTTGTCGTGTAGCTTGTCAAATCCTGCCCCGCTAAGATTGAGATTTCGCGTCCCTCCGGAAAGCGTCCGCCTGGGCCGGGGAGGAAATTCCCCCAAGCCCCTCGTAATCGGTCACCAACCGTCACCCGGACGATGACCCTGCTGGGTTCGAATGCTTTCCCGCGACTCACCTGCCTGCACTGAAACCGTACGAGAGGCTCCGTGAAAGCCCCACCCCGGCCCTAATCAGCATGTCCGTCGAATTCCTGAACGAAATCAGATTATTTGATTGAATCCCTGCTCCGCTTCGACTCGGCGAAAAACTTCTCCAGCCCCTCCGCGTCGCAGCTCTCCACCAGGGAGCGGAGCCGGCCGAAATAGCCGGTGAAAAAGTCCATCATCTCCAGCAGCGCGGAGCGATTCATGAGGGCGATGTCGCGCCACATGGCCGGGTCCGAGGAAGCGATGCGGGTAAAGTCCCTGAACCCTCCGGCTGAGTAGGAAAGGATGCTTTCATCCAGGCGTTCGTAACCGTCCACGGCGTTTACCAGCGAATAGGCCACCATGTGCGGGAGATGGGAGATGGCCGCCACGATCCGGTCGTGCTTGCGGGCATCCATCCGGATCACCTCGGAGCCCGCGCTCCGCCACATCCTGACAACCGTTTCGAGCGCGCGGCCGTCCGTGCGGGGCGTCGGAGTGACGATGCAGCGTTTTCCCCTGAACAGGGTCACCAACGAGGCGTCCACTCCGGATCGCTCGGTGCCGGCGATGGGGTGGCCGCCCACGAAATGGGTCCCCGTAGGCATGAGCGGCTCGCAGGCCGCCACTACTGGCTCCTTCACGCTCCCACCGTCGGTTACGATACATCCGGGCGAGAGGAACGGGGCTATGCGTTCGAGCACCGCGGCGATGGACCTTACCGGCGTGGACAGGAAGACCAGGTCCGCACCCCGGACCCCCTCGCACGGGTCCTGGCTGTATCTGTCGATCACTCCCAGCTCGACCGCCCGAATCAGGTTCTGCTCGGTGCGGCCGACACCGACAATCTCGCCCACTTCCCCCTGCTCCCGGAGGACCCGTGCAAGCGAACCGCCTATGAGCCCGACGCCGACCACGGCCATGCGCTTGCTAATAGCCATGGCCGTAACCATCCTCAAGCATTTTTGCCGTCCCCTGCCTGCCGGACAGCCGTCTTTCCACTGAAAAACACATCAATCCCCTTGTCTCAGGTATTTTTTGGATAGGAACCGAGCACCTTTACGAACCGGCAGCACTCGCGCAGCTCGCTGACCGCCTCCTCGACCTCGGGATCCGAGACGTGTCCGTTCAGGTCGAGGAAAAAGATGTACTCCCAAGCCTTCTTCTTCAGGGGGCGGGATTCGATCTTGCTCAGGTTTATGCCGCGCTTGGCGAACGGCTCAAGCATGCGGTAGAGGATTCCAGGTTCATCCTTGACCGAAAACATCAGGGACGTCTTGTCCTCGCCGCTCTTTCCGGCCATTGTTTTGCCGATGACCAGAAAGCGGGTATAGTTGTTAATCTGGTCCTCGATGCGCTTCTTGACGATCTTCAGGTCATAAAGCGAAGCAGCGGACTCGCTGGCTATGGCCGCGGCATTGTAGTCTTCGTTTACTATCTGGGCTGCCAGGGCGGTGGAGGCGACATCCACCACCGGCACGTTGGGAAGGTTGTCGTCCAGCCATTTGCGGCACTGGGCAATGGCCTGCGGATGCGAGTAAACCTTCTTCACGTCCTCCATCCTGCCGGTCCTGGAGAGGAGATCGTGGGAAACCTCCAGCAGGATCTCCGCGATAATCTTCAGGTCGCTTTCCATGAACATGTCCAGTGTATGGGAAACCATCCCCTCTGTGGAGTTCTCCACCGGCACCACGCCGTACTGGGCACGCCCCTTCGCCACTTCCTCGAATACGGCCGGAATGGATTTCTGCGGAGTCAGTTCCGCGGAAAGGCCGAACTGCTGCATGGCCGCCATGTGGGTAAAGGTCGCCCTCGGACCGAGAAAGGCAACCTGCATGGGGTATTCCAGGGCCAGAGATGCGGAAATTATCTCCCTGAACACGCTTTTCAGAGCTTCGTTGGGGAATGGCCCACGGTTTCCGGCCGAGAGCCGCTCATAGATCTCGCGCTCACGACTCGGCGAGTAGAAATCCAGCCGCTCACGGGTCTTGAGCCTGCCGACCGCAACCACCATGGAAGCCCGCTCATTCAGGAGATCCAGGATCCGATCGTCGATGTTGTCGATGGAATGTCTTAATTCTTCGAGTGTTTTCTTGTCAGACAAACGGAGTCACCTAAGAGGGGTTTTTCAGAGTGTGGGACATATCAATCTATAGTAAATGCGCCGAGAAAGCAATTGTTTTTTCGGAGCGCACGACTGATCCTCCCTAAGGGAAATTGAAGCTTCCTAACTCCGACCGAATTATAGTATACTGGCTCCTCAAAATTAAGTAACCGCACCGATCCCAGCTCTTCAAGCCGCGCGGATGTCCGGCAGGGTCATCCGCAGCATGCCCGCTGAAAGCGGAAAAAGTTCATCCCGATAAAGGCGCTTTTCATGCCCAAAGCCCCTGGAGCAAAAAGAGTGACCCTGGTCCAGAAACTGATCCTCAGCTATGCGGTGATAGCCTTCTTCAGCATTGCGGCTGTGGCGTTATCCATATACGGCCTGCAATCGCTCAACACCATTGTCCGTGACATCGTCAGAAACGATTTCGCCTTTATAAAAACCGCGGAAACCCTCCGGGAATCGATTCAGACGCAGGAAAGGAACGCGGCCAAGTATTCCGTGCTCAAATCACCCGAGCTCAAGGAAATTTTTGATCGCAGGCAGAAGGAGTTTCTCTCCATAACGGACGGATTGCGGAAAACCGGCTCAGGTCAGATCGTTTACGTCCTCTCGCAGAACTACCTCGAATTCAGCCGTAGGGCCCAGGAACTGTTCGAGGGTAAAACGAGCGACATCCGGTCCCTCAAGGCCGCGGCCGACTCGGTGTCCGCTTCCATCGAGAATTTCTACAATTTCCGGCAGGCCATCCTGAACGCCAAGCTGGAAAACGCGGATCGGGAACGTGAGACGACAGCCAAACGGACGCTGCTCCTTTCCTGCGCCGGCTTCCTGTTCGCCATGGGAGTCATGGTCCTGTTCGCTGTCCACATCTCATCCTCAATCAAGAAGCTCAAGCGAGCGACCCACTGCATTGCCGAGGGGGACTTCGATTGCGACCCGCTTATCCCGCCCGGTGACGAGATCGGCGACCTGGCCCAGGATTTCAGAAAAATGGGCGCACGCCTGAAGGTTCTGGAACAGATGAGCCTGGACGCAAGCCCCCTGACCCGGCTTCCCGGAAACATAGCCATTGAACGGGTGCTTACGAAAAAGCTTCAGGCCGGGGAAACCTTTGCCGTATGCTATGCGGACCTGGACAATTTCAAGGCGTACAGCGACCGCTACGGCTACATTCGCGGAAGCGACATGATCAAGATGACCGGCGAGGTCATATACGAGGCCGTTCAGCAGCACGCCGACGAAGGCGCCTTTGTCGGGCATATCGGGGGAGACGACTTCGTGATGATTGTGGGCTCGGGTGACGCGGAGAACGTCAGCAGGGCGGTCATCGAACGATTCTCCGAACGGGTGCCGGAATTCTATACTGAAGAGGACCGTAAAAAAATGTGCATCGAGGGTGAGGACCGCTACGGCGTCAAACGGGTGTTTCCCCTCATGACCATCTCTATTGCCATTGTCATTTGCCAGCGGGGTGAATACGACTCGGCGGTGAAAATCGCCAAGACCGCCGCCGAGATCAAAGAATACGCGAAAGGAACGGCGGGCAGCAACTATTTCGTGGACCGCCGGAAGAAGGCCCGATGAAGAGACTGTTAGCTGTTGCCGTAGTGCTGTTCGGCCTGGGCGGCTGCGCCGCGACCGGGATCTCCAACAAGTACGCCCAGGATCAGAAGCGCAAGCTCATGCTGGCCCAGATCCTGCTGGAGGACAACAAGGTGGCCGTGGCCCAGGACCTCCTTACCTCCATAAGCAACGAACCGGGAGTGCTCGGCGTAACCGACGAGGCACTGTTCCGCCTGGCGCTCATAAACCTGGAAGCGGGTGATCAGAAGATAGCCACGGCCAGGTCCGGGCGCAACCTGGACAAGCTGATCAAACATTATCCGACCAGCTCCTGGAAAAACCATGCCGTGACGCTGAAGGGTCTCCTGGACACCTATGACGGGATAGTGGACGAGAAGGCGGAACTGGAGAAGACCGCCAGGAGCCTGAAGAGCTCGAACCTTTCCCTGACTAAGGAGTTGAAGGACCTGCGCCAGGACATGGAGAAGCTCAAGAACCTGGAACTGGAACTGGAGATGAAAAAAAAGAGATAGGCCAGGCTCAGGCGGCGAAACGCCGCGCCAGAACCTCGTACAATCCTGACGGCGTGGAGTCGAAGACCGCTACTCCGGTTCCCAGCTCCCTCTGCAGGACCTCCGTGGAAACGTCGTCGATAAATACCCCGTCCCCTTCCCTCAGCATCACGTCGGGCACCACCAGCAGATCCCCGATATCCCTCCCCTTCAGGCTCGCCAGGACCGCATTCCCCGGCACCAGGCCCGTGACGGTCACGCTGCGGCCGAACAGAGAGTTACGCACAACCTCGGGATGCAGGGCGATCCCGGTCCTTTCGGACAGTTTCGCAAGAAAATCGGCAAGATAACGGTACGGGGACTCGCCGGTCACCACGGTCACCACTGCCGGGCTCAAGGGCTCGGCGCGTTCCAGGACCTCCGCTGCATCGGCCAGAAACATCGGCACCATGCCGACACCGTTCTCCAGTTGCGGTAGGTCCCCGTACTCTTCGAGAGGAGGGAACGGCGCGCCGGCCTTGATGTAGAACTCGTCTGCCAGGAACAGGAAGGGCGCACCCAGCCTGTCGGCCAACGCGCGGCAGCGGGGTCCCCAGTACGCGACGAATTCGGCGGCATATCCGCTGGTAACCGGCCGCAGCGCAGGGAGGGAATCCCGGTGACGGGTGAGCCCCAGGGGGACCACCGCCAGGGAGGCGACCGACGGATACAGCGCGGCCAGGTCCCTGACCGTCCGCTCAAGGAATCTGCCGTCGTTCCTGCCCGGGCAGAGGACCACCTGGGTGTGCATGGTGATTCCGGCCGAGGCCAGCTCCGAGAGGAGGTCGAGGATCGGGGGGCAATCACGGTTTCCGAGCAGCTCTCCCCTCACGACCGGGTCGGTACAGTGGACCGAGATGTACAGGGGGGAGAGCCGCTGCTTCCGGATCCTGCGGAGCTGTCCCTTACCGAGCGAAGAGAGGGTGATGAAGTTGCCGTACAGAAACGAGAGCCGGTAGTCCTCGTCCTTCACGTAGAGAGGGCGGCGGAGCCCCTCGGGGAGCTGGTCCACGAAGCAGAAGACGCACGCATTGGAGCAGCGGATCGGTTTGGGAGGAGCGAACCGGATGCCGAGCTGCTCCCCCTCCTCCCGTGCCAGATCGATCTCCCAGATCTCGCCATCCTGTTTGGCGATCTCCAGCAGGAGTTCATCGTCCCCGGAGTAGAACCCGTAATCGATGATGTCCCGGATCCGGTAACCGTTTATCGCCAGGAGCCTGTCGCCGGCCTCGATGCCCGCTTCCGCCGCCACGCTTCCCTGCTCGACGCTTTCTATGGGAATCCCTTGTCTCATCTGCCGGTGAAGAAAGCGCTGGCGCGGTACCAGTTGAGGTAAGAGGAGAGAAAAGCCTTCAGAACCGCGGCCACCGGCACCGCCAGCAACATGCCCGCTATGCCGAACAGCTGTCCCCCGATAAGGAGCGCCAGGATCGCCGCCAGCGGGTGCAGCCCAACCCGGTCGCCGACGATTTTCGGGGTTATGACGGCCCCTTCCAGGGCCTGCACCGCGGCAAACCAGCCGAGACAGAGGAGCGGGTGGAGGATGTCGTGGAACTTCAGCACCGCCATGAGCATGGACAGGGCAATACCGACCACGGTTCCCAGGTACGGGATGATGAACAGAACGCCGGACATGGTGCCGATGACGATTGCCAGGTCGATCCCGATAACCCAGAGGCCGACACTGTAGAGGACCGCGAGGATTGCGCAGACCATAAGCTGGCCGTGCACGAACCCTGTCAGAATCTCGCGGATCTCCGCGATACGGGCCGCGATGGTTTCCCGGTGGCGCGGTGGAACCAGGTCGGCCAGGCGCAACCTGATTTTCGTCAGGTCTTTCAGGAAATAGTACAGGTACAGCGGTATGACCAGGTAGCCCAGGACCGACAGGATCAGGGCCAGCGTGGAGCTCACCGCGCGCCGCAGGAAGGAGAGGCTCTCACGCATCACCTCGAAGGAGACCCCGTGCAGACGGTCCAGCAGGCCCTGCAGTTGTCGGTACGCCTTGTCCGGCGTTTCGATCCCGAAATACCCCTTCACCTCCGCGGGTATCATGCCGTAGATCCTCGACGCATAATCGGGCAGGTTGATTCGCACATTCTGGAACTCGCTGGTTATCGAGGTAACCATGAAGGCGATCCCGAGGGCGGCGGCCAGGGCGACCCCAGTCAGGACGATGAAAATGGCCGCAGTACGGTGTACCCGGCGCCGTTCGAGACACGTCACCAGGGGATCAAACAGGAACGCCAGAAAAAAGGCGATCAGAGGGGGCACAAGAATTGCCCCTGCATAATAGACAACCAGCCCCGCCGCAACCAGCATCCCGCCGCTGACGGCGGGAAACAGCCAAGGTTTCCCTGCCATGGCCCTTCTCCCCGATTCTACGAGCATAAATTGTTGCCATCCGGCAAGTGTCGCCAGGGGACGGGACGGAACTTCCCTGAAGCCCCGTCCCGTCCCCCATGACAGGATTCCGGGATGCATAAAAAGAAAAGCGGAGAGCAAGGCCCGTCGAAACCGGGACGGCCTTTTCCCTCCGCTCTCCGTATACTGCTGTTTTCCCTACTGATGCAGCTTGAAGCTCCCATCCACCGAAGTGATGTGGGAGATGGCGTGCTTGTAGATCAGGATATCCCCCTTGACTTCCAGCAGAACCGAGAAATTGTCGAACGATTTGATATGCCCTTCCATCTTCTCTCCGGACATAAGATATACGATGACCTTGACCCGTTCCTTTCTCGACTGATTGAGATACTGATCCTGAATATTGAATGGTGCCTTCGCCATACCCCTCTCCTTTTAATCAAAGAAATCATTTACATTTTGCACAATCATAGCAACATTTTCCGGATATTCAATCCATTTAATTTCCGGATCCCGGTTAAACCATGTCAACTGGCGCTTGGCGTATCTCCTGGTATCCCTCTTTATCAGCCGGACCGCCTCCTCAAGGGAATACTCTCCGGCCAGACAGCCGCAGACCTGGCGATAGCCGATGGAGCGCATCGGCTTCAGCCCGGACGAGTAGCCGTCGGCCAGGAGCGCCCGCACCTCGTCCACCAGACCATTACCTATCATCCGCTCCACCCGGTTGTCAATAGTCCTATACAACGCATCCCTGTCCACCTTCAACCCTATTTTGAGGCAACCGTGGCTCCCACCCTCGAACCGGTGCTCCCCAATGTGCTCGGAGATGGGGCGTCCGGTGAGATGATGAACCTCAAGCGCCCTGACAATTCGCACCCGGTCATTGGGATGGAGCCGTGCCGCGGTAACCGGGTCCACCAGCGCGAGTCGCCGGTGAAGCTCCCCCACTCCCTCCCTTTCCGCCAGACCTTTCAACTCGCTTCTGAGGGCCTCGTCGCCTCCCGGCGCATCCATCAGCCCCCTGGTCAACGCCTTGATGTAGAGGCCGGTGCCGCCGCATACGATGACCCGCTTTCCCCGTGTGGAGATATCCGCTATGGCCGTTTCGGCCTCCCGGCGGAAGTCGGCGACGGAAAAGGGGTGGTCCGGTTCGACCAGGTCCAGCAGGTGGTGCCTGACGCGGCGGAGCTGGTCCGGGGACGGCTTGGCGGCACCGATATCCATGCGGCGATAGACCTGCATGGAATCGGCGTTGATTATCTCGCCGCCCACCTCCTCGGCGATCCGCACGGCCAGGCTGGTCTTGCCGGAAGCGGTAGGACCCAGGATTACGAGCAGCTTGACGGCAACCGGTCCCTTTTCCACGTCACGCCCTTTTGAACATTTTTTCCACTTCTCCCCGGCCGATCCTCTTGAATACCGGTCTGCCATGGGGGCAGTTGCTGGCGAAGGAAACGGAGTCAAGCGCCGACAGAAGCGCCGAGACCTCGGTCCCGGTCAGGGTTCCGGCGCCCCGGACGACGCTGTGGCAGGCGATGCGGATAAGAATGCCTTCCTGGATATCGGTGAAGGTCCGTGTTCTGCCAAGTGCCGCAAGCTCCTCGATAATGTCCCGCAGCGCCTTCAGGTAATCCCCATGCGCCAGGATACGGGGCACGGATTTGAGCGCCACGGCGGCCCCCCCGAATTCCTCCAGCTCGAAACCGAGTCTGGCAACCTCCCCGGCGTGTTCCTGCAGTGTCGCCGCTTCGGAATGCGACAGTGCGAGAACATCCGGGAACAGCAGCCCCTGGGACTCGACGCTGCCGCAGGCGTACTCTCCCCTGAGGCGCTCGAATGCCACACGCTCGTGGGCCGCATGCTGGTCGATGAGGAGCAGGTCCTCCCCGTCCTGGCAGACCAGGTAGGCGCCCAGATACTGGCCGAGCACGGTGAGGGTCGAAAAAAAACCTCCCCTGCTTTCCTGCCCCGGCTCCCCTGCGGGCTCGCCGGCCCCGGCCTCCTTCCGCTCCCCGTGGAAGGGGAGATCCCGGGGTCCGGATCCGGCCCCGGGTTCCCGGATGCGCGGCGCCGCCGGCAACGGAAGCTCGCGCATCCGCGTCGGGCCGTCCCCAGGGCGATAGTGCGACAATGCCTCCCTGACCTCCGCGACCCGCTGTTCTGCTGCCGGAGCCGGGCCTGGCGGGGACGGAGGGGTGGTCGGCGTCCTGATCCAGGGAGTGGCCCCGAGCATCCCCTCCAGCGCCGAGACGATGAGATCGTGCACCCGGGACTGTTGGCGGAACCGGACCTCGTGTTTGGTGGGGTGCACGTTCACGTCCACCTCACCGGGAGGGAGGGACAGGAAGAGCACGGCCACGGGATAGCGCCCACGCTCCAGGAAGCGCCGGTATGCCTGGAGCACGGCGTGCTGGAGCACCCGGTCCCGGACGAATCGGCCGTTCACGTAGGTATAGAGATACGAGGCGCTCGATCTGCTGCATTCGGGCCTTCCCGCAAGCCCGGCCAGCGTCAGCTCCCGGTCCGCCGCCTCCACCGGCCACAGGTCGGCGGACAGCGACCTTCCCAGCAGGGAGGCGGCCCGCTCTGCCAGGGAACCGTTCAGGGCGCGGAACACCACCCTCCCCTCGTTGGTGCAGGAAAACCTCACATCGGGCCGGGACAGCGCCAATCTGGTCAGGTGCTCGGTCAGGTGGCCGGCCTCGGTCTCGCTGCTCTTCATGAATTTCAACCTGGCAGGGGTATTGAAGAACAGATTCCTGACCTCGATGACCGTCCCCTGGGCCATCCCGCATGCCTTCACCTCCCGGATCCTGCCTCCCTCGGCGTAGATCTCGGTCCCCTCGATGGAGCCCGCTTCCCTGGTGGCTATGGAAAACCTCGAAACCGAGGCGATGGACGGCATGGCCTCGCCACGGAAACCGAGGGTGGAGATGGCCAGGAGGTCGTCGTCCGAGACGATCTTGCTGGTGGCATGGCGTTCCAGGGCCAGGAGCGCATCCTCCCGGGACATGCCGCAACCGTTGTCGCACACCCTGATCAGACGCCTGCCGCCTGCCTCGAACTCCACCGTGATCTCGGTCGCGCCGGCATCCAGGGCGTTCTCCACCAGTTCCTTCGCCACCGAGGCGGGCCGTTCGACCACCTCGCCGGCCGCTATCTTGTTGGTAAGGTTTTCCGGGAGTATCTTGATTCGGGACGCCATTGGTGCCTCTCAATTCCTTAAAGTTTGTTCGTAAATAACGTTCAGAGTGATCGCGCCCGGATTTATGCCGGATTTGGCCGGGACGATTGAGCAAAACCACAGGCATAGCAGGGCTACGTCGAGGATTTTGCGATTGAGGACAGGTCAAAGACGGCGTGAAGACGGGATGCGAGCCCGGAATGCTTATTTACGAACAAGCTCTTGATCCAGGTAAAGGATGGCGACCGATTACGAGGGGCTTCGGGGAAGTTCCGGCCCGTCCCTCATAAACAGGTAAGTTTTCCCCTCCCCTTCAGCCGGCCGCGGGATCAGGAGAGTCCTGCGCGGAGGGAGGCGAAGATGCCCTTCCAGCCTTCGAGGTACGGAGCGAGCTCATACTCGAGCAGGTCGGCCAGCAGGACCAGGTCCTTACGCTCCTGGGCATGGAGTATTTCCCTCAGCACGGCGTTCAGGCTGTTTGCGAGGATTTGAAGACTCTGATTGCCGGGAAGGGAGGCATCGAATCCGGCCCCCATGGCGGTGCTGACGGTATCGATGGTCTGAACCAGCAGTCCGAGGCCTGAAACCAGTTCCGCGAGCGAGCTGTTGGCTTCCGCGCCGTTCCCGACACGGAATTGACCGGAGGCGGTGAACAGCAACCGGCCCAGGTCGTCCAGGTAGCTGCAGCCGTCGCGCAGCACGTCGCAAATCATCTCGCTCTGCGCGGCATTATCAGCGGACATGTTGTGCGCGCCGTCGGTCGTGTCTACGGTAGCGATGTTCAGCATGGTTGCCTCCCCGGTTTTGTTTTACTGAATCGGTCGGAAACCGGTTCTCCGGTGACGACCCGAGATAGATAAAGCAACTATCCTGCCAAGTTCGTCGCGGCTGATTCATAGGCCTGCACGGCGGCCCTCCCCTTCGACAGCCCGCTCAATTCCCGCCGGATCTCTTCGATTCGGCCGTTTGCAAGGGCTATGACCAGGGAATCCTTCTCCAGTATCCTGTCCGTCAGCAGCCTGCGGCGCTCGGCAAATTCATGCAGGATCCCGCGCACGGCCGGGGGCGGCGCATCCCCTGTCCGGCCGCAGCGGGCGGCGATTTCCGTGTCAATCTTTTGAATGGACTCGAGGAGTTCTTGACGCCGGTCAGACGCGCGCCCGAGGTCGGCTTCGGCCGGTGTGCCGACAACGCTCAACAGCCGGTCCGCCTCGGCGAGAAGCCCATGGTAGAATTCCTCCCTGCGCCGGAGCAGGTCCGCAACGGCAGACGTGAGGTCACCTGTCGTCATGGCGGTCACATCCCGCCGGCCGCGCAGGCGAGGTTCCGAGGTCCATGTCCGGCGGCCGCGGTCAGTTGTTCCCGCCTCGCAATCTCGATGGCCTCGATCCAGGTATCGCGCAGCATGCCGAGAATTTTCAGGGCGTTCTCCAGCGATTGGGGCGAATTCTCAATATTAGCCTTCAGGTACTCGTCGATGATGTAGATGTAGAGCTGCTCGAGCCTGCGGGTGATATCCCCTCCCACCTCGTGATTCAGGGTATTCATCAGCTCCGACACGATTGCCTGGGCCTTGCCCACAAACCTCCCCTTGCCCGCTGTATCGCCCTTGTCCATCTTGTCCAGGGCGATACGGGTAAAGTTGATGGCGCCGTCATAGAGCATGATCAGGATTCTCTCCGGGCCGGCGGTCCCCACCTGGGTATTCTGGTATTGGTTCAAGCTTGCGATCATTCCATGCCTCCTTGATGCAATCGATTCTTGTATCCTGACATCCTCTACAGTGAGGAAAGATAATTGATGAGCGAGTTACCCTGGGTAGTGAGCGAGCTGACCAGGGTTTCCAGCGCGGTGAACTGCTTTTTCAGGGCCTCTTCCTTGCGTGTCAGTCGCAGCTCCATGCTCTCTATCTGGGTGTCTATGCCGCTCATGGTATCCTTGAGCCCCTGGATGCGAGAGGAAATGACGCCGTTGTACTGGGAGGATGGGCCCTCATAGGCATGGGTCAGCTTCTCCAGCACATTGTTGAACTGCTCGGCCACCCCGTACCGGTTGGCCGGCAGGTCGGCCACACCGCCGTTTCTGGTGAAGAGCTCGACAACCGAGTCGAAATCGTTCTTCAGCGCCTCGCTCAGCTTGGCTGAATCCACCGTGAGGGTACCGTCGGTACGGTTGGTGGTAATGCCTATCTCGGACAGCATGGAAAAGGTGCCGGTCACTCCGGATACGGTATTCGTCAGGATGGACTGCAACTGTGACTTGACCATCCTGACCGTTGAATCGCCTGAAAGGACTCCGGCGGTTTTGGTTGTGGCGTCATAATTCGACTGCTTGTTGAGCAGTGTCATTGCTTCGTTGAAGCTCTTGACGAAACTGTTGATCTTGGTCGTCACCGCCGCATCATCGTTCTCGACGCCGACCGTTGTCGTAACCCCCTCCTTCAGCAGATTGAGCGTTACCCCCGGAATGACGTCGGTGACCGTATTGGAGGTCTTGGATACCGCTATCCCGTCCACGGTGAAGCTGGCCGGCGCCCCGGCCTGGTAGGCGCTGTTCGGATAGCTCAGCGTGGCCCCGGTTCCCGTTGCCGTGGCGTTCCTGGAGATCTGCACCGAATCGGGACCCAGGATGCCGGTAATGACCGTGTCGGCTTCAAGTCCCGCACCGCTCAGGACCATCCCGACCTGGAGGTTTGCCGTCGAGATGTTGCTGATGACGTTGCTGCCGCTGGTGGTATCGCCCGTCACGCTGAAATTCTTCGAAAACAACGGCTCCGTATAGGCCGCTCCGTTCGGCGCGGTCGGCGCGCTGGTGAGACCGCTGAAATCCAGCGTGTAATTGGTCGTATCCTTGCCGGTGACCACCAGGCGGTACGGATTGGCGGAGCCGTCGTTGATCACCGATGCGGTCAGGTTGGCGCCCGAGGCGTTGATGGCCGCGGCAATGCCGCTCAGAGAGTTCTGCCCTTCCGCGATCGTGACGGTAACGGGATTTGCGCCGCCGGTAATGACGATTGACCCGGTTTTGAAATTGAGGTCGGTGGAACTGGCATAGCCCTGGTCGGCAACCTGGCGCTGGAAGCGCGCCAGACTCGTGACCGAAACGGTGTGCGAGCCCGGGAACGCACTGCTGGATGCCGTGGCGGTGGCGACCGAGCTGTCGCCCGTGGTCACCTTCATCCCCCTGAAGCCCGTGGATGTATTCATCCCTGCCACAATCCCCTTGAGGGACGACAGTGCCCCGGCTATCTGGTTGAAAACGTCCACCTGGCTCTGGATGGTCTTTTTCTTTGCGCTCAGGATACGCTCGGGCGCCCGCTCCAGGTACATGAGCTGCGAGATGAGCGTCGTGGTGTCGATGCCGGTCGCCAGACCGCCTATGGAAAGAGCCGCCATTTTGTGAACCTCCTGCTGCAAACCTTTGCAAGAAAGAAACCATCCGTCGGCTGTGGGACAACCGTTCCTTCCCGTCAACCGCCCGAATCAGCCGGTCTCCGTCGGATGTAAAAACGGGGAGGCCGAAGCCTCCCCTCTGGTGCCTGCCGCGGCCCTGGTTAACGGAGCAGGGAAAGGGCTGCCTGCGGCGTCTGGTTGGCCTGGCCCAGGATGGCGGTGCCGGCCTGGACCAGAACCTGCGCCCTGGTCATGGCCGCGGTTTCGGAGGCCACATCCACGTCGCGGATGCGGGATTCGGCCGCGCTGGTGTTCTCAACCGCCACCTGCAGGTTGTTGATGGTCGACTGGAGGCGGTTCATGTAGGAGCCGAGATCGCCGCGCTGGCTGGAGATGCTGTTGATGGCGGTGTCGAGCGCATCGAGGGCGGCCTGCGCCCCTGCCTGCGTGCTGACGGAGCCGGTGGCGCCGATGGATGAGGAGGCGGCGGCCTTGAGTGCGATGGTCAGTTTGTCGTTGCCGGTATTTCTTGCGCCGATCTGCAGGTCAACGGCGGACTTGCTGCCGTCAAGGAGCTTGGTGCCGTTGAATTCGGTCACGCTGGCGATACGGTCGATCTCGGCCGCGAGCTTGGTGAATTCGCTGTTGATGGCCGTTCTCTGGTCGGCTCCGACCGTGCCGCTGGCGGACTGGGTGGCCAGCTCGCGCATGCGGATCAGGATGTTGGCGGTCTCGTTGAGGGCGCCCTCGGCCACCTGCAGCATGGAGACGCCGTCGTTGGCATTGCGCATGGCCTGGTTCATGGAGCGGATGGAGGCGCGCATGTTCTCGGAGATGGCCAGACCTGCCGCGTCGTCGCCCGCCCGGTTGATGCGGAGACCCGAGGAGAGGCGCTCCAGTGACTGATTAAGCTGATTCGAAGAGACGTTGAGGTTGCGCTGTGCGTTAAGGGAAGCTACGTTGGTGTTTACGGTGATTGCCATGGTTTGTTTCCTCCGTGAATTTTTTTCGGGTGTCCATACCCTATGGTTTGTTTGAAACCGTTTCTCCCGCCCGGTTCCGACGGCGGATTGCCTGACCTCCTTTCGGTTTTCTCACGGCAGGCCGGTTGGTTCCGTTTCCCGCCCTTTTACAGATAGTATCGGCAGAGGTTCTGAAAGCTTTAACAAAAAAACCGCTCGCCGAATCCCGGACGCAAAAAACCTCCCAGGTGGGGGGAGGTTTTTGTAAACAGTGACTTTTCAGATTAATGGTCTGCCAGTTCCCCACCTATAAAAGCTTGTCCGTAAATAGCGTTTCGAGTGTTCGCGCCCGGATTTATGCAGGATTTGGCCTGGACGATTGAGTAAAACCGCAGGCGTAGCAGGGCTACGTCGAGGATTTTGCGATTGAGGACAGGTCAAAGACGGCGTGAAGACGGGATGCGAGCCCGGCCGGAGCGTTGAAGTAGCGGAATCGCGTCGAATGGCCGGACCCCTCCATGACCACCTGGAGCGCCTTCCTGTTCACCGGATTAATCACCAGGGGACCCAGGAGATTAATGGTAATGTCGACAGGGTCGGCATGCATGGTCACGACCGACAGGACCACGGCCTCCGAGGATTCGCCGAGGCCGAGCCGCTCGTGTTCGTCGCGGTTCAGCTTCACCTGGTAGTCCGGCACCACGTCCCGTGGATCCGCCAGCACAAAGGCCAGGTCAGGGTTTTCCGCCGACTGCAGCCAGTGGAACGGTCCCTTTTCCGGGGTGAGCAGCACGAAACGCCGCTCGCTGAAGCCGAGGATCCCGCCCAGGACCTCCAGCATCTTGCCTTCTTCCACCGGCAGCTCGCCGAAACGTGTCGATTGCACCAGGAGTGTCATAGGTTTGACTCCCCTCCGGTCAGGGATTCAACGACCCTGTTGAAGTCCGTGAGATCCCACTCCGCGGCGGTCCTGTTCTCTTTCCGCACCTTCACCCTGATCTCCTCCCGCAGGATCCTCAGATCCGTCGGCGCCTCGATCCCTATCCTGACGTATCCTTCCTTTATTTCGACGATCTTTATCAGGATGGAGTCTCCGATGGAGACAGCCTCTCCGACCTTCCTGGTCAGTACCAGCATGCGTTCGCCCTCCATGGCTTTACCGCGGTTATTGTTCTCGCAACAGGAGACAGGAAGCTACAGGCAAAAATGCTGCCGATAGCAAGTAGTCGGCTTGCTACAGGTAATCCAGCAACGATATCTTGGATATCTTGGACGTGGCTGCCAGGGCGGCCTCGAAGGCGGTCTGCTGCCGGGTCATGTCGCTGACGGCCTGGATGAAGTCCACGTCCTGCTTGCTGGAAATCACCTTCTGCAGATAGAGCTTGGTGTCGTCGATGAAGCCGGTCGCCGTTTCCAGCCGGTTCATCCTGGCGCCGATGTCGGTCCTGGCGGAAAGAAACTGCCCGGCCGAGTCGTCGAGATCCGAGAGCGTTCCCTGGATCCCGGCGATGTCGTCGTTCTCAAGGGCGGTTATCAGGGTGTCCAGGGTCCCGATTATGTCGGTCCCTCCGCCGGTGCCGTTCAGCAGCTTACCTCCGGCATAGTTCACACTGATCGTATTGGTACGGTCGATCGGAATGCGCAGGTCGCCGTCGCCCCCGGAATAGACGCCGTTGGCGTCGAACGGCGGGACGTCGTTCCTGAAGCCGCTGAACACGTACCTGCCGTTGATCTGGCTGTTGCCCAGGGTGATCAACTGCTCTTTGAGCTGAAGCACCTCGCCCCTGACGCTTTCCCGCTGCTCCGCGCCCATGGTCCCGTTGGCCGCCCCCAGCGCCAGTTCCTTCACCCTTACCAGCGCGTCGCCCATGCCGGACAGCGCGCTTTCCATGGCTGAGAGATAGGTGGTCCCGGTGGAGATGTTCTTGGCAAACTGTTTGCCGTCTTCCAGCAACCCGTTCAGATCCAGTATCTGCTGGGCAGAGAGGGGATCGTCGCCCGGCCGGCTGACCCTGACGCCGGTGGAGACCTCCTGGTACAACTGTTCGATCCGCTCCCTGACCCGCTGGAGGTTGGCCAGCGAGCTGTTTGCCATGGTGCCTTCGGTGACGCGCATGAAGTCCTCCTACCTCACCAGTCCGAGCACGGTGTCGAGCATCTCGGTGGCGGTGGTTATGAGCTTGGCCGAACCCTCGAAGGCCTTCTGGTACTTGATCAGGTTGACCAACTCCTCGTCCAGCGACACGCCCGACTGGGATTCCCGCAGGTTGTCCAGCTGCTTGAGAACGCTCTCGCTCAGGCTTACCGACCGCTCGGCGTCCTGTACGCCGACCCCGACGCCGCCGACCAGCGTGTTGTAGAACGAGGTCAGGGTAATGTCGCCGTACGAGGAAGGGACCTGGGCGGTCTTCAGGGCCGCCAGCTTCAGGGCGTTGAGGTTGTTTCCGGTTCCACCGGCCGGAAGGGTCGGGTCCGTGTCGGCCGCCGCGATGGCCGCGGGGTCGGTGACCGCCACCTTGATCAGGCCGCTGTAGCCGGCCATGCCCGCCGGAGCGGTGAAGAAGTTGTTTCCGGTGGAGCCGTCCGTGCCGTAACCCGCGGTATGGAGCGAGTTCACCTGGTTCGCCAGGTTGTACGCCAGCTCGTCCAGCCTGGACAGATAGCTGTCAACGATGGTATCGCGCACCTGGAGCGTACCCGCGATCTCACCCTTGGCGCCGGACAGGTCCACCGGAGATCCTGCGGCGCTCCCAGCCTGTTTCAGGTGGATATCGTATTTCCCGCCATTGTCCTGGAGGGAGAATTCTCCGTAGAGGTTCGCGCTGACCAGGGTCTCTCCCGAGGCCAGGGTCAGGGTGAGCGTCTTGTCGTCCTCCTCCCGGTACTCGATCCCGACCTTCCGGGCCAGGTCGCGCACCAGCAGGTCCCGCTGGTCCCGCAGCTCGTTGGCGTTGCCGTTCATGTTCTCGGTCTGCTGGATCTGGACGTTGAGGGTGGCAATAGTCTTGAGCTTGTCGTTTACGTCCGAAGTGAGCCCCTGCAGCGACTGGTCGGCCTGGGTCTTCAGGTCGGTCAGATAGGTGTTCAGCCGATTGAAGTTGTCGGCCAGGAGGCCGCCCGTGGAGAGCACGGCCTGGCGCTCGGCAGACCCCTGCGAATTCACGGAAAGGTCCTCCCAGGCGTTGAAGTAGTCCTGGATGGATTTCCCCAGGCCGCTGGAGGTCAGGTCGTTGAACAGCTGTTCGATGCGGATCATGGCGGTCTGCTCGACCGAGGCTTCGCCGTAGGAGCTGTTCTCGTTCTTGAGCAGCCTCTGGAGCATGTCGTCGTAGGACCGCTGCACCTGCGCCACCCGGACCCCGGTGCCCATGGGAAAACCGTTTGCGGTCGTGGTGGGCGCGGTTTCCATGATGGTCCGCTGCCGTGAGTACCCCGGAGTATTCACATTGGCGATATTCTCGCTGGTCACCTCGATGGCCACCTTCTGGGCCACCAGACCGGTCTGGGCTATACTGAAAATTCCGAGCAGGCTCATTCGTCAGATCTCCCCGCGCACCAGCCGTCCGGCGGAGAAGCCGGAAAGCATCCGCCCCTCGCCGCTGTAGGTCGCTACCCCTCCGAAACTGCTCCGGAAGAAATCCAGCGACCGGTTTATCGTGCTCAACGACCCGTACAGCAGGTCGCGGTTGAAGCCGTTTTGCCGGTGCACCGCGTCGATCAGCCCGACGAGTCTCTGCCGGGTTTTTTCCAGCTGGCCACGGTGCGGTTGGCCGACCGCTCCGAGTATCTCCGACAGCGTGCCGGCTCCCGGGCGGCCCAGCTCCCGGGCGGCCTCTTCCAGTGTGTCCCTGCATGAGCGTCCGCTCTGCTCCAGCAGGTCCATGAGACGCAGCTTGGTTTCGGACCCGGCCTCGACGGCGGTCGCATCCAGCTCCACGATCCGGCCGCGCTCCTGCTCCAGCAGCGTAAGCAGCCCTTCAAGGAGCAGCTCTTTCTCGTTCAGGCGTTCCACGAGGAGATCAAGCGGTCGGCTCATTATTCACTCTCGCCCTTCAGCAGCCCCATGGAGCGCAGCATCTTCTCCGCCACCGCGTAACCGCTCACGTGGTAGCTGCCGTCCGCGATCCGGCTCTTGATGGATTCGATTTTTTCCGTGTCGCCAGGTGGCAGGGAGGCGACGACTCCGGCGAGCTTCTCCACTTCCCGCAGGCCGCCCGACAGCTCCACCCTGTCCGCACCGCCGACGCGGGATTTCTCCTGCCGGGCGCCTGAGGAGGACGCCTTCTCCGCGGCCTCGTTCCTGGCGTTGCGTATTCCGTTGTTCAAAGGTCCGTTGGTAATTTTCATAGTCGTGCCCACGCTTCCCGAGCCGGTTTCATTCGCATCAAGGCTTCGTTCGAGTGTCTTTGGCGTCAGCGTATCCAATCTGTCTCTCCAGTTGTTCTTCAATCAGCCGCGCGAGCCCCAGACCGTTCCCCTGAACCATTGCATTGGCGTATTCCTGGTCAAGGAGCGACCGGTACACTTCCTCGCCGCGACCGCCTCCGGTCAGGGAATCGCTCCCCACGGTGGCCCGCATGGACTTGAGCATCATCCCGGCGAACAGTGCCTCGAATTCGCGCGCGACCTTCTTCACTTCGGCCTTCCGGTGTTCGGCGGATTCGTCCTTTGCCGCCATGCCTGTCCGGGTCGGACGGAGCGTCCCGTCGGCCCCGGTCACCGGTATGTTACTGAGATTCTCCGTCATCTGGTATCCTTATCGAACAAGGCTTCAAAAACTTTAATACTTTTTTCGGATTTTTTTCAACCTTTGAACAGGTGTTCAAAAGTCAAACATTTGATGTCTGCTGGTTCGTAACGACGCCGAGACCTGCCAGGTTTCCAAAAACCCGGCAGGTCTGTTCTAAATTATGGACAACTCTCCCTGCATCGCCCCGGCCGCCTTGATGGCCTGCAGGATCCCGATGAGGTCCCTCGGCGTCACGCCGATGGCGTTGAGCGCCTTTACCACGTCGCCGATGTTGGCCCCCTCCTTGAGCACGATAAGTCCGCCCCCCTTCTCCTCGTCGACCTTTATGGAGGTACGGGGCACCACCACCGTATCGCCCCGCCTGCTGAACGGCGCCGGCTGCGACACCTGGGGAGTTTCCTTGATGGTGAGGGTCAGGTTTCCGTGGGCCACGGCAACGGTGGAGATGCGCACCGCGCTCCCCATGACCACGGTGCCGGTCCTCTCGTTGAGCACCACCTTGGCGGGCATGTCGGGCTGCACCTCCAGTCCCTCCAGGACGGCGGCGAACTCGACCGTGTTCCCCTGGTAGTTGTCGGGGATGGTCAGGGTCACTGAGCCGGGGTCGGTGCTGACCGCTATGGGAGCCTGGAAGCTCCTGTTGATGGCGGCGGTAATCCGGGACGCGGTGGTGAAATCGGGCTGGTTCAGGTTCAGGCGCAACTGGCTCCGGTCCGCCAGCGCATAGGGAAGCTCCCGCTCGACCAGGGCGCCTTCCGGGACCCGGCCGGCCGTGGGATGGTTCTTCTGGGTGGATGCGGCCTGACCGCCGTAGGAGAAGGAGCTGGTGGACACGGCGCCCTGGGCCACGGCATAGACCTGTCCGTCCGCTCCCTTGAGCGGGGTCATGACCAGGGTCCCCCCTGCCAGGCTCTTGGCGTCACCCATGGACGAGACCAGCACGTCGATGCGGCTCCCCTGCTTGGCCATGGGCGGCAGGGTGGCCGTAACCATGACCGCGGCCAGGTTCTTTACCGTGATGTCGGACCGGCGGATGGTCACCCCGGAGCGCTCCAGCAGGTTGGTCAGGGTCTGGACCGGGAACTTGGTCTGGTCGCTGTCGCCACTTCCGTTGAGACCCACCACCAGGCCGTAGCCGACCAGCTGGTTGTCCCTGACCCCGTCGAACGAGGCGATGTCCTTGATGCGGGTGGCCGAGGCCGCAGAAGGCAGACACAAAAGCAGGAGCAGCAATGTCGTTATCTTTTTCATAGTATCCTCAAGCCTTTTCGCCCTTGAATTTCTCATGTCCTTTTCGTCCTTTTAGTCCCTTGGGTCCTTTGGTTTGAAGGGCCGAAAAGGACTTAAATGACAAAAGAACCCGCAGGTTCGTCCGCGCCTTAAAACGGCCAGATCTTGTCGATGAAATTGAACAGCCAGCCCGGCTGCTGGCGGTCGGTCAGGATACCGTCGCCCGAGTAGCTTATCCGGGCGTCGGCGATCTGGGCGGAGCTGATCATATTCTCGTGATTGATGTCCCTGGGTCTGACCGTCCCTTCCAGGACGATGATCTGCTCCTCGTTGTTGACCTTGACGCTCCTGCGCCCCTCGATCCTCAGGTCGCCGTTGGGGAGCACGTCCATGACCCGCGCCGAGATGGTGGCGTTCAGAAAGTCCTTGCGGGTGGTGGAGCCGCTCCCGCCGAAATCTGAGCTGGTGTTCGCCTTGATCAGGCTGTTGAGGTTGAGCTTGTCGGCCAGCACCGTGGTCTCGACCCCCATGAAGTTGGGGATGGACGCCGATATGCCCGCCTCGCGCTGGGTGCCGGTGGTGGCCTGTTTGCTGGCGCTCGCCTCCTCGGAGACGACCACCGTCACGATGTCCCCCTTGCGCCGGGCCTTGAAATCGTCGGCCAGGCCTACCGTGCTTTCCTGCCAGATGGACCCCTTGGCATAGGTGGGTTGCGGGGCCGGAATGTGCTCGTCAAACCCCTGCCGGGAACGCTCCACGCCCGGGTAGACGCAACCGGAAGCCAGGAGAACGATTATCGCGGTCATTGTCTTTTTCATGGTGAAGCTCTCTTTTAGTAATATTTTGTATTCAAAGCGATATTTTGGATATTTTGCAGGGTGTGTTCGCCAG
>JARKPN010000076.1 GCA_029975275.1 Geobacteraceae bacterium
CGCGCAAAAACTGGCGCGTTCTGGCCATTGGCATTCGTTCACCTGGGAAAGCGGCAAGGGCTTCACGGCTTTCCCCTCCCAGTACAGCTTGCCCCGGCAGACACCGCCAAAGGCGCAGCGGATGCCAGGGTGTTTGTCGCAGGGGCGGGTCATTGCCGGACTTTCTCCGGCGAAGGCATCATGCGGGCCAGACCGTCCCCGATGGATAACGGCTCCTCCCGGTGCAGCATGGACACACCCCCTGACGCGATAGCCGCGGCCTTGGCCTTGTCCCCGACAAGGGCTGGAGGTCCGAACCGGGAATTGTCAGCCGCCGCCATCAGCTCAAAGCGCCCTGGCAGGTGGCCAAAGACCTCGACGCGCTGCCGAGCGTAGGCGGCATACATCTTGGCGAAGTCCTTGCGAAACCATTTCTCTTCGGCGGCGCTCAACTCCTCACACATCTTGGCCCATCCGCCAAAGCCCTGGGCAATAACCGCCTGCGTGACCGGATCGTCGAAGGCGACGGACGTGTAGCCGCCATGTTGCTCAATGGCCCGGATGACCTTTCCAGCCTCGACCTCGGCCTTGTCGTCGCAGGACCCGCCCTGCAAGTGTTCCAAAAACTCGGCCACGGTCGGCATTTTTTGAAACTTCCGCGTGGCAAGGATGGCCATGGACGCCTGACGCACTTGGTCCAAGGAAAAAGCCTTCATGGCCTCAAAGCGCATTTCCAGTCCGTTCGCCGAAAGCTCGGCCCCGAAGTTGTCGGCCAGGCCAAGCATAATGGCCACGAAGGGCTCAAAATCACGATCCTGCATGCTGCCTCCTATTCGCAATAGCCATCTGCGCGGCCATGGCGTTGCGGTTCCCCAGGGATGACCCCGTGCGCGGTCCGCGATTGTCATACTGTCCGTTGAGGACTTTCCCGAGGTTGGCCCGTTTCACGAGCCACGAGAGGGTGGCGAAGAAAGGGCGTCCTTCCCTTCCGGCCACTTGCCCACAAAGGAAATCGCTGGCTTTGACGCGTTGGAAAAACGCGCCCCACCACGCAAGGCTTTGCCTTGTCCCGTCTTCTCGCCAGCGAGACTTGAGTTGGGCCTGATTGTCTGCGGCCCAGGACTCGACTCGGGGGAGTTCCGGAAGGGTCTCGTGAAAAAGCTCGATGATTTCCCGGTGAGGGCAGTCGTCAACCCGTGCCCGTTTTGGAGCGCTATCTTCCCTGGCCTGTCCCTGGCCTGTCTCGGGTTCAATCTGCACGGGGGTGTCGGTGAGGCCGCCGGAGGGCGGGCTTGCCGACAAACCTCCCTCGTCAGAGGGAGGTTCTCTTAAATCCTGTTCCTGCTCCTGCTCCTGCTCCTGATTAGGCATAGTCTTACGGAAGGTCTTCGGTAAGGCTTCGGCAAAGGCTTTCGGCATGTCTTTCAATAAACAGTTAACATGCTGAATAAGTTCAACAACAAGACCACACTCAGGGAGCAATTCAAGGCTGTCGGCCCATGATTTGACTACATTCGGAGACTCGGGGCGATTGTATTTGAGGAAGTTCGGAAGCCACACGAACGAAGCCTTTTCGTCGTGCTTGGCCATGCCCTTCGAGCAGGCTTCCAGAAAGGCTTTGCGGAAGGCTTCCAGTTCCCATTGAAGTTCCGCCGCCATTCCAGGGATGGAGTGGCGCATTGCCCCAAGGGCAGTCATGTTTGGGTGCGTGAGCAGGAAGAAAAAGACGAGTTTCCCGGCATCGGTCAGCGATGAAAACTTGGCATCGTTCCAGATGCGGGGATCAACCTTGCGATACCGGGCCATACTTACCCCTCTGCCCCTTCCAACCGTTTTTCGAGCCGAGCCAGCTTCTCGCACACCATCGTGTCCACGGCTTCCACGCCGATGAGCAGCCGCATCTGGTGCAGAACGATGATCGCGTCAGCAATCTCTTCCGCCACATGCTCAGGCCGGCCACGCTTGCGATGCTGGAGCTCAACGGTCAGTTCGGCGCATTCTTCGATGCACTGGTCAATCTGGGCCTCAGCCCCCCAGGTATCGAGGGCGCGGCGGCAGATGGTGACAAGGGCGAATTGGTCGGTCATGAGATGGTCTCCACGGCCAGCGCCGCCGCCACCGGAGCCACCCACACGGGGGTGGAGCTCATCGAAAACGTCTCTCCGGACCAGGCCAGCAAAAGCGTGGTCCCCATCACCCCGGCGATGGCTGCGGCCGCCGGGGGAGGAACGGCGTTTCCAATTCTTTCTCTCCAGGCCTGATCCGACAGGCCGTCGAGCTCGAGGCTTTCCTCGGGGTCGACCAGCCCCTGCAGGGCGGCCAACTCCAAATTCGTAAACGGCCTGTGCCACGTCCCATCGAGGGCGCGTATCACGGCAACCAGGCGGTCGGCCGGGGCAGGCAGGCCAATCGGGTCAGTTTGCGAAATTTCGCAAGTTCGGGTATCGGCCACGGACCAGGGACCGCGATCATGCTTGGCATGGCCAATAACGGCCGCGCTCGGCCCGTCCCAAGTCGTGACGCCGTAGTGGCCACCGCCGACATAGTGTTCCCGGCCCTCGCGCCAGACACGCGGGTCAGCCACCGCAAAGGCCCCGTTGCTGGGCATGGACTCGCCGATGACCGCTCCGGTGGGATCGGTCCACGTGCGGACGCCAAACGCCCCTTTGCGCATCTCCTGGCCACGAGGATCGGCGACGACGAGTCCACCGGCAGAAGGTCCGCCCCCGCCGGTCACAGCCGGAGAGGTTTCGTCGAAACGAACCACGCGAAACACGTTGTTGTGCCGGACCCCGCTTACCCGGGGATCGGCAACGGCGTAGCGTCCCCCGCCCGGAGCGCTCTGTCCGGACACGGCCCCCATGGACTCGGACCAGGGCAAGACGCCATACTGGCTATACTCGTGGCCTAGGGCGCAACGGGGGTCAGCGACAGAAAAGCGGCCGTTGGTCGGAGTCCCCCGGCTGGTTACTGTGCCTGCCGGTGATTCAAACGGGATGACCCCGAGGAAGTCTCCTCGCATTTCGCGGCAGGCTCGAGGGTCTGCCACGGAATACCGGCCGCAGGTCGGGCCAGCGTTACCGGTGACGGTCCCGGCTGTCGCCGCCCAGGGCAACACGCCGAGGACGCCGTCCTGATAGCTCCGGTCCGGCACAATCCCGTAATCCGCCAACACGCCGTCCTGGACCCGCAGCTTCGACAGGGACCGCCAATCGGACCCGGCCTCGACAAACGCCAGCCTCACCCACGTCTTCCATTGCAACGCCGGCATCCGGTGCATGGGGCCGGCCACCGCCGCCCCGGGCAAGGGCATCCGGCCCAGGACGTCGCCCACGGCCCGCAGCGGCCTCCGGTCCGGCTGATACAGGAACGGCGGCACTTTCTCCCGGTGCCGGGCAACCAGCAGGAACCGCTTGCGGCTTTGGGCCAGTCCGCCGAGCTCGCCGCAATCGTGCGTGGTCTCGGCCACGGCATAGCCGTAATGCCGCAGGAGCGCGCCTATCTGGTCGAGGAGGTGGCGGCCCCGGGTCGCGATACGGGGGACGTTCTCAAAAAGCACGAGCTCGGGCGGGTCATCGCTCCACGCTTCGAGCATGAGCCACACGCCGCGCACGGTCAGGCGGTTGAGGGCCTGATACCGGCCGGACTGGCTTTTTGTTTCGGAGAGCAGGCCGGAGAATCCCTTGCAGGGGGCCGAAAGAAAAACGATGTGCGGCCGCTCATTTCCCGCTGCGCGCCGGATGTCGTCGGGCCCGGCCTCGCGCCAGTCCGGCCCGGGCTCCCGACCGTGGAAATCCCGAAACTGGCCCCGGTCCATCAGGTCCAGACACGTGCCGGGCACACCGGACAGCCGCTCGAAATCGGCGATGGCCGCCGGGGACACGTCGATACCGCCGAGGCACCGGAAACGGGCGCGCATATTTCCGATGGCTGCCCGGCCCTTGTTGAACCCCTTCGCACCACCGCCCAAGCCACAGAACAGATGGAAGTGGGTGATTTCCCTTATTTCTATGGGGGATTGAATCATTAATGCGCCTTCCTGGCCCTGACCGCTTCCTTCCTCCTCGCCGCCACAAGCTGGCCCTGCCACTCCCCAACACCACAATGCAGACAAGGAATCGCCTCGATATCAAGGTTCGCCCGGCACAGGGCCGTGTCGGGGATCGGGGCGGATTGAGGACAAGACGGTGAACGCGTCGTCATGGTGATTTCCTCAATTTTCAGAAGGTTTCACGTGGTTCGGAAAGCAGCTTAAACGCCTTCCATATCCCCGCGTTCAGGGACGCTTCGTTGGCGGCAAGCCCCTGGAGCAGCAGGTTCTTGCAGAACACGGACAAGGGGACGCCGGCAGCCGCGGCCCGGCGGTTCAAATGGGCCACAAGTTCCATGTCCAGAGCGTTAAGGGTGATGCTTTCGGTACCGCCTCGCACCGCATAGCGGGCGATGGGCTCCGGAAGAGTGGACGCCGCGTCCGGCTCGGGCTTGCGCTTAAACCAGTTCAGCATGGGAGGCTCCGTGAAAATGCTGCATGTGTCCGTCGAACAGGACGCTGACGGATTGCTGGTAACCATGGTGGTCGTGGACAAGGCCCTGGCCATGTTCCGGCGATTCCGCCGGCCGGTCGGGACCACCTATGCCGCGGTCTGCCAGGATGCTGAGAGGATGGCGTTGGAGCGGTGGCCGGGCGGAATCCAGTACAGGATGGCCCTGCCAGTGGGGGATTGCGGGGATATTCACGGCTGACGCCTCCAAAATATCGCCCCCGCCAGAAGCCCAAGGAGAAACCCCAGGTAGATGGCGCACAAGGTCCACGCCGCCATCAACCAGCCGTTGGGAGCGCAAACAGGGGACATCAGGCGGCTCCT
>JARKPN010000082.1 GCA_029975275.1 Geobacteraceae bacterium
AGGGGTTCCTTGGATCGAGTCTGAAAAAGACGTAGTTTTCATCGCTGTCACCGCACCCGCTGAAGGACAACAACAATAAACCGAACAGACAAATCACGGCCGACTGCACATACCCGCTTCTCCGAAACACGTTCTTCATACAAGCTCCTCCTTCAGATGTAATATTGCAGACAACTACTAAATTTAATTAAACCAACAATTAGATATTATCTAGTTTCCATCCTGACAGTGTCGGCAGGGGACGGGTCGGGACTTCCCAGGAGCCCCTCGTAATCGGTCACCATCTTCCGCCTGGATCTAATACTCTGCCGGATTCAGGCGCTTTCCCGTGAGTCACCTGATTGCACTCAAGCCGTACGAGAGGCTCCGTGAAAGCCCCGACCCGTCCCTCATAACATATTTTCCAGAGGTTCCGGATGGAAACTATCTACTACCGGTCAACCATGAAATGTCATCAAAATAAATACCGAACCAGCTTAAAATCTGTCACCTCCCTCCTGCCCAAATTTTTCAATCGACTATATCCAAAGCATTTTAGCTAGTCAATAAAAATTCATAACAAATTTCACATGCAAACATTTCGTGACGGGTGCCCGCATTTTTCGTTTTCATGCCGGCTATACCTGGAACGGTCCCGGGGCTCCGCGTTTCACAGGATGTCCACTTGTACCTGTTTCAATCAAATATCCGGGCGCCGGAACTTCAACTTCCAAAGGCCCTTGCTGCCGCACCAGGGACAAGAAGGTCTGCTTCAAAATTTGATACAATATTTTGAGCCAAATCAAATTGGTTTATACGAGAATGGCGTATAGTAAGGTAAACTTTCGGTCTACCTCAGACGGAGGATGTATGGATACTTCTGTTACCGTTAAACCATCGCTGGCAATCACGATTCTCAAGAGCGGTCTGGGCGTCAATGTGCCCATGTTCCTGTGGGGGCCGCCCGGAATCGGCAAATCCCAGATCGTTGCCCAGGTGGCCGCCAACCTGAAACTGCCGCTGATCGACATCCGGGCGGTTCTGCTGGACCCGGTGGACCTGCGCGGCGTACCGTCTGTGGAAAACGGCGCCACCCGCTGGAACCCGCCCATCTTTCTGCCCACGGAAGGGGAAGGCGTACTGTTCCTTGACGAACTCTCCCAGGCGCCCGAGTCGGTCCAGAGCTCGCTGCTGCAGCTCGTCCTCGACCGCAAACTCGGCGAATACCGCATGCCCGACGGCTGGAGAATCCTGGCGGCGGGCAACAGGGTGACCGACGGCACCTTCAGCAGAAAGATAAGCAAGGCCCTGGGCTCCCGGTTCGCTACCCACCTGGAGCTGGCCGTCGACCTGGACGAGTGGTGCGCCTGGGCCGTCAACAACAATGTACCCACGGAAATCATCAGCTTCCTTCGGCTGCGTCCGGACCTGCTGCATCACTTCGACCCCAAGGCCCAGGGCAATTCCTTTCCCTGCCCGCGGGTCTGGGCGAATGTCGGCCAGTTCATGGGCAAGCTGCCGCAGGAGGCGGAACTGCCGTTCTTCGCCGGGGCGCTGGGCTTCGGCCCGGCCGCCGAATTCACGTCCTACCTGCAGATATACCGGGACCTGCCGGACGTGGATACCATCATGCTCAGCCCCGACACGGCGGACGTCCCCCGGGAACCTTCCGTGCTCTACGCCCTGTGCGGGGCCATGAGCCGCAGGGTGACCACGGGCAACGCGGCGCCGGCCTTCCGCTACATGAAGCGGCTCCCCACCGAGTTCCAGGTGGTCTGGCTCCGGGATGCGCTGCAGGCCGAGCCCCTGCTCGCCACCACCGGGGAGTTCTCAGACTGGGCCGCGCGGAACGCCGGACTGCTGCTGTGACCGCATCCCGGGAGGAGTAACCATGGAAACATCCTCCAAGATTGCACGGGCCATCGCACGGACGGTGCTCGATCACCCGTTCTTCGCCAGCCTGCTGCTCGGCATGCGGCTGCGCGAGGACCCGAAGACCAGGACCGCCTGCACCAACGGGAGGGAAGTCCGCTTCAACCCGAAATTCATCAACGGCCTGACCGTGGACCAGGTGGTGTTCGTGTTCGCCCACCTGGTGATGCACGTGGCCCATCACCATCCGCTGCGGCGCAGCGCCAGGGACCTCGGCAGGTTCAACAAGGCCGGGGACTACGCCATTAACGGCATCCTCAGGGACGCCGGCCTCAGCATGATTCCCGGCGCCCTGTTCAAGAAGGAATACGAGAACCTTGCCGCGGAACAGATCTACGAACACCTCCCCGCATCGCCAAGGGAAAGCAACGAGCCCCCCGGCGCCGGGGGCGAGACCTGCTGGGAGGACGACCCGGGCGGGTGCGGCGGCTTCGAGGACGCCCGGGACGAGTACGGCAATCCGCTGTCCAGGTCCGAGCGGCAGCGCGAAGAGGCTCGGGTCACCCTGGCGGTCCAGCGGGCAGCCCAGGCCGCCAAGGCCCAGGGGAAGCTCCCCGGCTCCCTCGAACGTCTGGTGCATGACCTGGTCAATCCCATCCTCGACTGGCACGAGCTGCTCAGGACCTTCATCGACCACGCGGCCCGCAACGACTATTCATGGCTCCATCCCAACCGGCGCCACATAGCCGCAGGGATCTACCTCCCCAGCTTCCGCTCCAACGGCCTCAAGCCCCTGGTGCTGGCGGTGGACACGTCCGGTTCAATCGGGCAGGAGGACCTGAACCAGTTCCAGGCCGAGTTGAACGACATCCTGCAGAGCTATTCCGCCACGGTCCACGTGGTGTACTGCGACAGCCGGATATCCGGCACCGAAACCATCACCCCGGAGGACTACCCGGTGCAACTGCGGGCCTCCGGCTTCGGCGGCACCGACCTGCGCCCCCCCTTCGAATGGGCCATAAGGAATGTGCCCGATGCCGGCTGCATCATCTACCTGACCGACCTCCAGGGCACCAGCCCCGAAGTCGATCCCGGCGTTCCCACCCTGTGGGTCAGCACCACCAGGGATCGGGACCTGCCCGAATGCTACCGTCCGAAATTCGGCAGTATCGCCACGCTGGCATCCCTGTCGCACGGGGGCAGTCAGGTCTCGAAGAGCCCGATACTGAACGATGACCACAAGCTGCGGAGAAAGAAATGGAGAAAATAATACTGCTTACCTTCATCCAGAGGGACCGGCTCAGGAGCCTTCCTCCCGAGCTGCGGGACAAGTGCCGCTGCCTGGAAACCGGGAAAAACACCCACAACCAGTACACCTGGCGCTATGCCACCACGGTCGAGAACGCCCTGGCCCTGCGCCTGATGGGGCTGTGCTCCTTCGAGGAGCAGGGCGAGGATCGGGTTGCCGAGTCATGACGGACGGGCCGGCAGCCGGTTTCTAAGGTATGGTGTCCTGCAGGCCCATTGTTTTCTGGTTATTCTCTTATTTCCCAAAACGAGCAAGCTTTCGACTTGCCGGCTTGTGTAATATTATAATATTTCTACTTTTCCCTTGACAATTCGGGCCACTTCACACAGTATGTAGCGGATATGAAGGAGACCCCAATGTTCCGCTCGGCAATACAAGAGAAACGCTCGATGCATATCGTCAACCAGGTACGGCAGGCGATTTTAAGCGGTCAGCTGCAACCTGGGCACCGCCTGCCGACCGAGAAAGAACTGCTGCTCCAGTTCGGGGTCAGCAAGCATACCCTGAGGGAGGCGCTGCGGGCGCTCGAATCCATGGGCTTCATCGAGATACGTCAAGGCGCGGGCGGCGGTCCGGTTGTCAGCGAAATCGACATGGAAAACACCAGGGACATGATTGCCAGCTTCCTCTATTTCAAGAACGTCTCAATCCCGCACCTGTGCGAGGTCCGGAAGGTTTTCGAGCCTTACCTGGCCCGCCTGGCCGCGGAACGGGCAACGCCGGAAGACGTCGAAGCGCTCAAATCCATGAACCAGGCATATCGGAAGAGCCTTACACGAAGGAAGCCCGCCATTAAGGACGAGGTCAGCTTCCATGTACTGCTCGGTGAAGTCAGCGGTAACCCGGTGATGATGCTGATTCTCGATTTCGTGAACAACCTTTTGAAGGACTTGAAAGGGCGCCTGAAGCCCGGACTTGAGTTTTCCGAGATGGTTCTGACGGCGCACGAGGAGATTCTTGCAGCCATAGCAGCGAAGGATGGCCAGGCAGCGGCCGACAGGATGTACCGGCACATTTGCGAAGTTGAGATGGGGCTGGCCGGCATCCAGGGAGACAGCGCAGAAGAAGCCGTATCCTGAAGATACCCGGAAAGACGGAAACACAAAAAACCCCTCCACGAAACGAGGGGTTTTTTGTGCCAGGTTGGCGTACGACCGCGGCGTGGATGCCTGCACGCGTACGCCAGGAGGCGCCGCGGCAGGCACCTCCATCCCATGAAGTCATCACATGGCGGTCTGAAAAATCGCCAGGAGGTCTTTTTCCGTGCCGACCCGCGGGTTGCATCCGGCGTTTCCGTCCAGCATCGCCTGTTTTGCCATGGGCGCCAGGTCCGAGTCCTTGACGCCGAGCTCCCTCAACCCTGAAGGGATACCGACATCCCTTGAAAGCTGGACAATGGCGTCGATTGCCTTCTCGGCCGCCGCCCTCGGTGAGAGCCCCTGGATGTTCTCGCCCATCATCCCGGCCACTTCGCCGAATTTCTTGAGATTGCACGGAAGGTTCCATCGCTCGACGTGGGGCAGCAGCACCGCATTTGCCACGCCGTGGGCCATGTCCAGCAGGCCGCCGAGCTGGTGGGCCATTGCATGGACATAACCGAGGCCGGCGTTGTTGAAGGCAAATGCGGCAAGGACCGAGGCGTGCGCCATGTTTTCCCGGGCTTCGATGTCGCCTCCGTAAGCTACGGCCCTGCGGAGATTGTCCGCGATAAGCCTGATGGCCTGGCCAGCGACGGCATCCGTGGTCGGATTGGCCGCAAGGGTCACATAACATTCGACCGCATGAGTCAGCGCATCCATGCCGGTGGCGGCGGTCAGCCCGGGAGGCTTCAGCAGATGGAGCTCAGGGTCGTTGATGGAAACAAGCGGCAAGTTCCTCCAGCTCACAATGACGAACTTGATCTTTGTGGAGGTATCGGTGATGACGCAGTGCCTGGTAACCTCACTGCCCGTACCGGCGGTGGTGTTCACGGCTACCAGCGGCAGCGTCGGCGCCGTAAGCTCCTCTATGCCGGCGTAGTCTATCAGCTTGCCCGGATGCGTGGCAGCGACGCCGATGCCTTTCGCGCAGTCGTGCGCGCTTCCACCGCCCACCGAGACCAGAACGTCGCAATTCGCCTTCTTATAGGCGTCGAGACCGGCGGCAACATCCGTGTCCCTCGGGTTGGGATGCACATCGCCGAAAATGGCGCAGTCGATCCCGGACTCCTTCAGACTGGCAACGACCTTTTCGACCGGACCACCCGGCATCTTGGCCAGCACGGGGTCACAGACTATGAGAGCTTTGGTACCGCCCAGGATTTTGACCCTTTCACCCGTGACCTTGACCGTTCCCCTGCCTATGAAATTAACTGCCGGACACAAGAAATCCTTCCCAATATCCCATACTCCCATGTTCCAATCCTCCTTGGTTAGTGTCGGTACCACCAGCGTTTCGTCCATACCGCACTCAACGCACGCCCCTGTCTACGGACTGTCGCGATTCTTCATACGGAACCTCCTCAACCCGGTTGTCGTACGGCCAAGTTACCGCTCCCCCTGCATGCACTTCCTTCCCAAGCAGGTTTACCGTGTCACGAAACGGTGAGAATGCGCGGGATTACTCCTTGGTCAAGGTGCCTTCCCAGGTGCTGATTTTCGTTTCCTTCAGGTCTTCTTCACCGAACCACCTCGAAGTGACGCACTTTGCTTCGGTAAAGAACGTGACCCCGTCCTTTCCGAGGCAGTGCAGGTCTCCGAAAAAGGACTGCTTGTGTCCCGCAAAGGGGAAGTAACCGATGGGTACAGGAATCCCGACGTTGACACCGACCATGCCGGCGTCTGTCCTTCTCACGAACTCACGGGCAAAATAGCCGTTCTGGGTAAATATGCACGAACCGTTGGCGAAGCGATTGGCGTTCATGATCTCTATGCCTTCTTCGAAGTCTTTCACCCGCTTGATGCTGAGCACCGGCCCGAAGATCTCGTCCTCACCGGCGGATGTGCCCGGCTTCACGCGATCCAGGATCGTAGGCCCGACGTAAAAGCCCTTCTCGGCTCCCTCGACCACGACGTTTTTCCCGTCAAGGACAAGTTCGGCCCCCTCTTCCACCCCTTTGGCGATGCGCTCCATGACGAATTTCTTCTGCCCTTCCGAAACCAGGGGGCCGACCTGGGACCTCTGGTCGTACGCGGGACCGACAACCAGTTCCCTGGCAAACCTGACGAGGTAGGAGACAAGCTCATCGGCTATCGCATCCTCGACGACTATCACGGGGAGCGCCATGCAGCGCTGACCCGCACAGCCGAACGAAGAGTTTATGATCCCTCTCGCGGTCCTTTCCAGTGGCGCGTCCTTCAGCACCAGCGCATGGTTCTTTGCTTCGGTGAGCGCCTGGACCCTCTTGCCGTTCGCCGCCGCGGTCGAATATATGTGAAGACCCACACTGGTCGACCCGACATAGGAGATCCCCCGTACGTCGGGATGCTTCATCAGCAGGCCGGCTTCGCTCCTGCTGCAGGTCACCAGATTTACGACCCCTTTCGGCAGGCCGGCTTCAATGAGGAGTTCGAGCATTCTCATGCCCGTCTGGGGCACGAGACTTGCCGCCTTCAGCACCATGGTGTTTCCCGTCGCGATACACATCGGGATCATCCACCCGAACGGAATCATGGCGGGGAAATTGTAGGGGGCAATGCCGGCAAAGACCCCCAGCGGTTCACGGTACATGACCGTGTCGTGCCCCTTGGAAACCTGCATCAGCGCATCCCCCTGCATAAGGGCAGGCGCCGCGCAGGCGATCTCGGTACCTTCCACCGCCTTGAGCACATCCCCTCGCGCCTCGCCCAGGCACTTTCCCATCTCGGTGGCAAGCAGTTCGGTGAGCTCCTCGAGATGCTGCTCGACAAGCGCCTTGAATCTGAAGAGCACCTGGGTCCGAACGGTTACGGGTGTGGCAGACCAGGCGGGAAACGCCTCTTTTGCCGCGGCTACCGCGTCGTTCACCTCCTCGACCGTGCAGCACGGGGTTTCCGCGATAATTTCGCCCACGCTGGGATTGAAGACAGGCATGTATTTGCCGGACTTCGATACCCTCCACTCGCTATTTACACAGAACCTCAGCTGTTTCACTTTCTCCTCCCGGCCGACTCCCGGCCGTCCCGCGGCTACTTGCATCGTGGACTCCTTTCTGTGTTCTGATTTCCCGGCTGCTGGACCTCCACCGGAAGGGCCTGCTATAACGCGGCGTAATAGAGCTCGATAATCTCATCCCGGGTGGCTATGCGCGGATTGTTTCCCGGACTGCCGCTTGCTATTGCGTCATCAGCCATCTTGGCGGCCACCGGTTCAAGCTTCTCGCGCGTGACGCCCAGCATCGACAAGGTTGGGATCCGCAGGTTACAGATCAGTTTCGCGACCGTCTCATAGCCTGCATGGGCGGCTTCCATGGCGGTCAGACCCTTCACGTTTATTTCCATCGCCTCGGCAATGTCCGCATAGCGGTCCGGAGCGCCCATGAGCGAAAATTCCATGACAACACCGAGAAGCGCGGCATTCGACACTCCGTGAGGCACATGGAAGTTGGCGCCGATGGGTCTCGACATTCCGTGCACCAAGGCCACTGACGAGTTCGAGAACGCCATGCCGGCCTGCAGGGCCCCCAGCATGGTTTCCGACCTTGCCGTCAGGTTTTCGGGGTTTGCCCACGCCTGCGGAAGGAACTTGCTGATTTTACGGATTGCTGAAAGGGACAACACGTCGGTGAACGGCTGGGACTTGACCGAGACGTATGCTTCGATTGCATGTGTGAGGGCATCCACACCGGTGGCGGCCGTTAATCCGCGCGGCATTTTCAGGGTAAGCGCGGGATCCACCAGGGCAACGGAAGGTAGCAGGAAAGGGCTGCCGATAAGCATCTTGACGTCCCGGCCGGTGTCGGTGATGATCGTGACCATCGTGGCTTCGCTGCCCGTGCCCGCGGTCGTCGGTATGGCGATAAGCGGAGATCCCTGCCTGCCGACCTTGTTGAAGCCCATATAATCCTCAATAACTCCACCATTGGTGGCCAGGATTCTCGCCGCCTTTGCAACGTCTATCGGGCTTCCCCCTCCGCAGGCAATCAGGATGTCGCAGCGTTCTTCCTGAAACCTCTGGACCGCTTCCCGGACATGGGAGGAAGTCGGTTCAGAATTGACCCCCTCATAGATGACCGTCGCGATACCGGCGTCCCTGAGCGACTCGACTACCGGGTCGATCGTGCCGCTCGACGCCAGAACCTGGTCGGTTATCAGAAGCGCTCTCCGCGCCCCGAGAAGCTTCGCCTCATTGCCAGCCTCCCGCACGGCATTGATCCCGAAATGAATAGTGGACGGAACTCGAAATGATCGGCTTTTCATGATGTCCTGCTCCCTTCTTCGCTCGGAATGGTGGTGCTTTCCCGGACCCGGCGGATGCCCGGCTATCCTGTCTCACTCTCTATGCAGGAAGTGCATCAGCCTCCCTCAGGGTATACTTGCTGACTCTGAACCAGAGCAACTTTGACCGGTTGGGCGAAACATGTACTGCTTGCCCCTTCAAAAATGTCTTCCCTGTAAGTTTCTATATCGGAAGGAAACCCAAAGTCAATCGAATTTTTATAATATTTGGTTATTTATTTTTATGATATTGAATTTACTATGTTTTTATACAAACAAAACATATCATCCAGTACTCGACATGACCTTCTGCAGGACGTTGGGGGACAAGGAACAGCAGGCGTGATTGAATGGGGTTGGGCGTGATTGGGGCTGGGATCAGTTCGGGCATACCCCGGACCCGGCCGGCGCGCTGGTTTCTTGAGCGCATCAACGAGTCAGGGGCGGCGGCCGCATCCGTCAACCGACCGTAACAAGCGGTTTGACAAGGCCCGGCTTGCCGGCGATGAATTCGCCGATCACCCTTTCGATCCGGTCGAAGGGCACTGTCTCGGTGAAGATCGGGGTCGGGTCGAGCTTTCCCGCTGCGATCAGTTCCAGAAACACATCCATGTGGCCAAGATCGCCCAATCCCATCCACAGCGAGACGTTCTTCTGCAGCAACGCCGCCAGCCTCAATTCGACCGGGCCCGCGGGGATGGCGATCATCGCCACGCGGGCGCCAACGGCGGCCACGGCTTCCCAGGAATCGATGGTGGCCTTGACGCCAGCAGCGTCGACCAGCGCCTCAGCGCCGCGACCGCCGGTCAGGTCCGCGACGATACCGGTCGTGTCCTCACGGGACGCATCGATGGCATGATCGGCCCCGAGGTTTCTTGCCAGATCGAGCCGGTCAGGGAGCGTGTCGACGGCGATCACGCGAGCCGTCCCGTACAGCCGGGCGGTGTGGATCGCGGACAGCCCGACCGGCCCGGCTCCGAACACAACCAGCGTCTGGCCCGGGGCGGTGACCGCGTTCTTCACCGCCGTCCATCCGGCGGACAGGATGTCGCCCACGGTCAGCGCCTGGGCATCGCTGACACCCTCGGGGATGCGCGACAGGCAGGCGTCGGCCCACGGCACGCGCACGAACTCGGCATGAGCCCCGCCGAGGCCGCCAAAGGCCGCCCCGGACCCGAAGATCCCTCCCCGCTCACACTTCTGGAACTGTCCTCTTCGGCAGGTCGGACAGCTGCCACACCAGGGGGCGGCCGGGGCGACGACCCTGTCGCCAGTTTTCAGGTTCTGCACGGCCGGACCCGTCTCGTGGACGACTCCTACGAACTCGTGTCCCAACGTGAAACCCCACGGAGTGTTCATATGGCCCGCGAGAATATGGACGTCGGAGCTGCAGACCGTGGTCGCCGTGACTTTCACAATGACGTCGCCGGGGGCCTGTATGGTCGGATCGGGACCATTCACGAGAGCGTATGTGTTGGCGTCTGATACGAAGACCTGTCGCATGGGAAAACTCCTCCTGTTCGATGATTGGGTGTCCTTTGGTGAATCTCCAGGAAAGTCAGAGAGTCAAACCCGACCCGCTGGCTTCCTTGAATGGGCACCCCCTCAAAATCCCACCCAAATGTCGAATATAAATATGTAAAGGGCGCGCAGGGGTTCGCCTGACATTACAAATACAAAACCGCTCGAACAGATCACTCCGTCAATCCGCCGATGAAGAGAACCGGTGAAGTCCAGGTGGCGTTTCCTCCGCCCGATATGGAACCCCACTCCACGGATCCTTTCGTAACCTTTACGAGAACCAGGAACTTCTTCCCGCGGAGGACCAGGTCATAGATATTCAGTCCTTCCTGTGCGGGAATCTTGTTTATTGCCGCCGCAGAAGCGGCCGGATTGAATTGGGGCGTTTCCGTGCCGGGGAAGTCATAGGCTTTCCCCCCGGTATATTCGTGTGTATTGAAAGTATATTTCGTTGTATTAAAGCTATCATCCGGCGTTACTATGGACATGTTAAAGGTAACAACGCCTGTTTGAGGATTCTTGTTTCCCGACGGATTATACGGCGGGGGTGATGTGGTATCGTCAAGCAACGTGATCGTGAGTCTGTCGATCCGGCCGCCGAGGTCCGCAAGGATATGGTTGTACCTGTCGGTAAAAGGAAAGCCATACGCGCCGGGATAGATCTCGGCGATAATCTTTGCGTATTTATTGTACGAAGTGCCCTGGAAGGGAGCGCCTGTCCACCAGGTCGTGCTGTCATTCGCGCCGGGTTTGACAAATCCCAGGTTGAATCCGGTAACGAGGTCTCTGTAAACCGCCGAATAAATGTCATTATCCGCAACGTGACGCATTTCCCCATCCACGGTATATGCGCCGTTACAGGTGTAAATCCCGTTATGGTTTATCAGATCCGTCTTGCTGTACATAAGGCTTGTCATCGGGATTGTAATGGTATGGCCGCCTTCGCTCAGCGTAATTGCATCGGCTGAAAATGAACCGGTAAAGTGATAACTCCGGGAAGGAGTTCCGTAAAAGACTCCGGCAATGGTAAGGGTTGACTGATTCAAGGTGGAAAGGTAGGCGTCAAACCCATCGTATGCCCCCGGACTTTTTACCGGAGAGAGGATCCTCACGATCTCGGTTCCACTTGTTCCGCCCTTGATTACCGCGGAAGGAGGGTCGGACAGGATACCGGTAAGTGCGGCTTCAATCTTCTTTCCCGTCTGGTTCTCGGCAAGCGTCAGGTGTTCTATGGTCGTTCCCTGGATGGATGTGTCCAGAATCATCGGTATCGAGTAGAAATCAACGGCGGTAAGGTTTGCTTTCCCGCCGTCGCCATACGTCAGCTCTACTTTGTCAAAGCGGGTTTTGTAGTCCGCGTCGGCCGGATTGGCGCCATCCGGCGCATCCGAAGAAAGGGCCTTATCGTAGGATATATAGATGCGCCCCGACTTCACGGAAGTGAGGCTGAAATCGGTTGATTTTCCGTTGAGAACCGAAACATTGTTTTTATCTACGGTCAGGGGATTGCCTGTAAATCTGACATATGCGGTTCGCCCCGATTTATTGAGCACGGTTACCGTCAATCCGTGGAATGAACCAAGCTCGACAGTATCCCGGCTGTCGTCGGAAGAAGAGCACGCGGAAAGACCGAGAAAAAACAAAGCTACGAAAAAAACGCCGAGTCTCTGCCACATCCTTCTTAACCCCTTTTGCATGTCATACCCTCCAAGACGTTTTGATCACCAGTACGAATGCAACCGAACCCGGAAAAGAGGGCGGGCATCATGGTAATCACATATCAAGCAGCCCTTATCCAGTCTGCAGCCGTTTTCACCGACATTACGCAGCATTATTTGATGGATATAAAATCAATATCCTCGATTTCTTCATCGACGATTTTTACGTCATATTCCACGGGAGTGTATGCAGCCGGGGTTGACAGAGCAAGGGGTATAGCGAATGTCGGTTTTTTGTGTGACGGGAGGGTGAAAAGCGGACCTGTGACATGCGCTGAGGGCAAGTCACGCCCGGTATCATTGAAACAACATGGGTTTACGAAAAGTATTTTCATTCGAACCGGTCTTTTGAATTTTGCGAATCACAATAGCGCTCATATACGGAACTGTCAATCCGTCAGTCGCGAACTGTCATGATGTCTGCGTCAAAGACGGCTCTCCAAGGGCCGTGTGAAAACGGGTTGGCACCTTGGCAATAAATAGAAGCTGGCATTTCTCATTTCCTGACGTTTCATCCTGTTTTCCCTTATCTCATTCCATATTCATAACTAATTGACAATACGTAAGTTTTCAGATATTTTCGTCACAGCGTGTTTCTGTACGCTCATTAGCTTGTCATCACAATATAGGCCGCGCGGACCAAAGAGAGGCCATGCGAAAACCACCTGTGGAACGGGAAAAATCACCGCCACCGTGCCGGGGTCGGCACGGAACACCATGAAATTCGCCAGACAGATGTTCAAATATGCCTGCCGACAGGAATGGGCCGAAATTCAGCCGTTCATCGAGATTACAGCATGGTGCCGAAGATCGCCATCTCGATGATGACGAGATCGTCACGGCATGGGATGAAATCGGCCAAGCATCGTGCTCCCGCAAAATCAAACGCGCCTTGAAACTCATAGTGGTCACGGCTCAACGCCGGGTGAGGTCGCCCAGATGCACCGTGACCAAATCAAGGGGAGATGGGGGACCATCCCTGCTGAGGTGGCGCAGAAAAACGGGAAGCGCTCGAAAAATGGGAAGGCCTCCTCCTTGACATACTGAATGCAAAACCCGGAATTGGCGGAAAGCTATTTTAACTGGACTTCAGGGAGAAGATCAATTTGAGCGAGAATACGTTACCACAGAAAAATCCCGGTCGTGGTGGCATTTGGTATGTGTTGGCAGCAGCAGTGTTGTGGGGAACGACTGGCACGTCTCAAGGATTGGCACCTGCCGGAGTGGAACCGACCACTATAGGGGCCGTTCGCCTGGCCATCGGAGGACTTGCTCTGTTGATGTCAGCAATACTCCGGGGTAGCTTTAAAGGAGGTGGGCGGTGGCCAATTTTCGGAACGCTAGCCTCTGCTTTTTTTGTAGCTGGTTATCAACTCTGTTTTTTTGCAGGAGTCGCTCGTACTGGCGTTGCTGCCGGAACAATGGTAGCAATCGGAACCGCACCAGTAGCTGCCGGAGTACTGGGTTATCTGATCCGACGAGAGCACGTTGGCCCTCATTGGATGGCAGCGACACTTCTCTCGGTGGTCGGATGTGCTCTTCTAGCAGCCAGTGGTGAAGGACTTCAGGGCAATGCACCAGGAATTGTGCTGGCGTTAGGGGCCGGACTTTCTTATGCTGCCTATACGGTAAGCATTAAAGGACTGTTAGATCAACATACACCTGATGCTGTCATGGCAATAGTTTTTTGTCTGGCAGCATTGTTATTATCCCCACTGCTTTTTTCAACAGATCTCGGCTGGTTGGCTGAACCGCGTGGTATGACAGTGGCACTGCACTTGGGAGTTTTGGCGACGGCGATTTCCTATGGACTATTTGCCCGAGGCCTAAAGAACATCAGCGTAGGTACAGCCGCCACCCTTTCGCTCGCAGAACCATTTACCGCAACAATATTGGGCGTTGTAATTTTAGGAGAACGTCTGGGGCTATCGCAGGTGTTTGGTGTAGTGCTGTTATTCAGCGGCCTAGTATTGTTGGCACTTAGAGAGAAAAAAACAAAACAATGAGCTTAGCTTACGGAGAAACATCACAGTAAAATTACTGAGTTTTTACCCCCCTCTTCCAGGTAGTCCGCCGCATCTTCCAGACCAAGGGCCAGAAACGTCGCTTCATATCCTTTATACGAGTCCAGCAGCCTGTCCGCTTTTCTTTTCAGGGCATCCAGATTTATCCTCGCCTTGTTCATCTTGATTTCGGCTACGGTAAGCAACTTCTTCATATTGTTGACTGCCACCAGGTCGATTTCATTCTGGTTACCCTTCTCCCAATAGGAACCGATGACATTGAAATTGCCGCTTGCGGCAAAAAGTTCGTGAAAGAACCTCTCCAGCATCAAGCCCGTCCAGGTGGCGTAATCCCTGTCGATAATTTCCCTGAGATAGGAATAGTTGCCTGTTTCGACGGCGGACCGGTTGCGGAAAATGAACCTGAACCAGAAATTGAGAAAGTTGTCGTTGATGAAGTATTTCAGCAGTCGGGCATTGGGTCGGGCATTGACAGGCTTCCGTCGCGAGATGATCCCGTAGTCCTGCTCCAGCCTTGCCAGGTATGCTCCGGCATGAATCTCCAGGATGGACTCAATCTCGGTCCGGGCGGTCTTGCCGCTCGCTATCAGCTCAAGGATGGAAAAATAGGTGCCGTACTCCCTGCCGAACTCTTCGACCAGGAGGTTCTTTCCCTCGTTGATGAAGGGAGAGTTCTCGTTGAGCATGAGATTCAGCATCTCGTCGTAGGAAAATGCGCTGTTTGATGCCAGAATTTCAAGATACTTTGGAAGCCCTCCGGTCAGTGCGTAGCAGTCGAAAAGCGATTTCAGGTCGTCTCTGCCGTGGTCGCGCAGCACGGTCCGGATGTTCCTGATGGAAAACGGCCTGAGCACCAGGATGCGGTCGGCCCGACCGAAGAGGGGCTCCTTGGCTTCCTCGAAGATCCGGTGCATGAGGGAATATACGGAACCGATGCATATCAGGTTCATCCTGCACGTGGACTTGGTCACGTCCCACAGGTGCTGGATTTCGGAGTAGACGGCGGGGTTGATGGCGTAAAACTCCTGGAACTCGTCGATAATCAGGATAAAGCGCTCCTTTTTCGCCAGGTCAAGCAGGAGGGCGAAGACATCCCTGAAGTGCCTGAACTCGCCGTAAACGGGAATCTCGAATGTATTCCTGATCTCTTCGACATATTCGGCGCACAGCAGGGGTTCGGACTTCTTGGAAACAAAGAGGTAGAGGGAGCGATGGCCCCTTGCGAACTCCAGCGCCAGCATTGTTTTACCCACCCGTCTTCTCCCGGTTATGACAGTCATGCGGGCGGTATCGTTCGCCTGTTCATACAGCGTACCCAGTTCGGCAAGTTCGCTTTCACGGTTGTAGAATTTCATGCGGAATCCTCGTATACGTCATGGCAAACTATGTCGCAAGAAACAACGTATTTCTAGTTACCGTAACCATTATTACGGTAACAGCATAATCTTTTCAACGAAAAATTCTATCGCCATGCACGTCGATATGGCTGCGGTATATTTCCTTATACGCTGATGTTCACATCTGGATCCGCCTTTTTCATTTTCACCGACCCGTTCCGGCATCAGCGCCGCAATGGGTTTTTTCTCTCCTTCTGGTTCGGGGTGAGAAGGAGGAATCTCGCCGCGGCCGCGGCATTCTTCTCCCTGGCGTTGCTGGTCACTTTCGCGACTCCACTGTTGAGGCTCCTAGGACTCCTCTGAGGGGGAAGCATGTCGGGCAAGAACAACTCAAGCGGCTCAAGCGACATCATCCCGGTCCAGTCCATCGCGGCGGAGACCCGTCCCCAAGGGCTCATCGAGGCAGTCTCCACCATCAAGTACTACCACGCCCAGAAAAAGCGGGGCACCATCCTGTCGTCCGGGTTCTTTACCCTGAAACAGAAGATCGAGTACTTCGAGGTGGGGTTCCGGGGTTCGTTCATCTCCGGGCTGATCACAGCCATGATCACCCCATTTGCCATCGCGGTGGTAGAGAGGATGATACCGGTGTTCGGCTCCTCCTCCCCCACCGCCTTCGACACCTGCTTCATCTTCCTCCTGGCCTTCGGCTTCACCCTGGGGTACGCCTGTTTCATCGCCCGGGTCGCGTCCCTCTACATCGGGCCGTACACCAGGAGCATGATCCGGAACTTCGTGGGCGGGGTGATAACCGGGGCGGCCTGCAAGATGATCATCGCCTTCATCTTCTTCCACTTCCTCTACATGGTGGTGCTCACCAGGAAACATGTGATCGGATTGCTCCTCAGGTTCGGGAAGGACCTGAAGACCGAGACGTTCATCGCAAGCTACCAATGGATAACGAAGTTCAGGCCGGTGCTGCTCACGGCATCCTACCTGATAGTCGTCACCACAACCGTATTTGTCATGCTGCCGCTGGTCGCCATGTTCATCATTTCCCTGCGGAACCGAAGACTGGAAAAACTGAAGGCGATCGTGGAAAACCGCTGAAGGAGGGTCATATGGCCGAGAGAAAAGAAGCAAGAAAGGAACGAATGACGAGAGAGGAGAGGACGGAGAGACAGAAACAGCGGCTCGAGCGGAAGATGGAGCTGGCCCGGCGGGAAGAACATGGGAATCGTCTCCTGGAAAACCCTGGACTCCTTGGACTTCATCCGCCTGTTCGGCACCACCGATTTCATGCTGAGTCTCGTCCGGGGAAACATGGGCCGGAAGGGGAAGATCGACGTGGCCCGGGCGGCGAAGTTCCTGGCCGAGGCGGAACGAATCAAGGAGGAGCTCAACCTGCTCAACGCCGAGATGTGCCGGGAACTGGGGAGGGAGTACAGACAAGCGCATGGATTCGAGAATCCGCTGAAGGAGGAGAAGTTGGACCCGCCGGACGAAACAATCGAAAACGGTGGTGGAATTCCGGCCTGTGAATAGCCGAATTCAGGGTTTATTGACTGATGCACATCTAGATGGCAGCCCCCTACCCTTCCTCCTTCAGAATATACCCGATGCCGCGCACGGTGTGGATGAGTCGTTTGTCCTTGCCCCTGTCGAGTTTTTTCCTCAGGTAGTTGACGTACACGTCGATAATGTTGGTGAATTTATCGAAGCTCCCTTGCCAGACTTCATCCGCAATCATATTACGGGTGAGGACCTGGTTCGGGTGGCGGACGAAGTATTCCAGGAGGTCGTATTCCTTTACCATAAGGTCAAGCAGCACCTCGCCCCGTCAGGCCTTGTGGAGGACCGGATCGATGCAGAGGTCGGCGAAGTGGATCTTCGCGCCCCGTTCCTGTTCACTTCTGCGCTGGAGTGCCTTGACGCGCGCCAGGAGTTCGGCAAAGGCGAACGGCTTCTTCAGGTAGTCGTCCGCGCCTGCGTTGAGACCGGCGACGATATCTTCCACCGAGTCCTTTACCGTAAGCATCAGGACTGGGATGAGGATCTTCTTGCCCCGAAGTTCCCTGACCATGGTGAGACCGTCTTTCTTCGGTAGCACGACATCGAGGATAACGAGACCATACGTCCCGTCCAGGATCCGTTGGTAGCCCGTCTCACCGTCGTAAACAACGTCAACCTCATATTTCTCTTCTTCAAGGCCGCGCTGGATAAATTTTGCAATCTTTTTGTCATCTTCCACTACTAGTGTCCTGTGCGGCTAATTCCTTCCTTACAATTCCGGGCCTTTTGGCCCCTGGCCGCGTTCCGGCTCCTCGGCTTAGACCCCGCTAGGCCTGTGTCGCCGCGCCTTGCCAGAAACCAAAATTCCTCGGAATTCTTGCGGTGAACGAACCGCACAGGACACTAGAATCTTCATCCGGTTACTCCATAGGTCGGTATTTTCATCAGGCCAGGCGAGAGTATAAGGTGAAGACAGCTAAAATTCATCGTAAAATTTTGTTAAGCCGAGTCTTTCGCGATGTTTGGCAGTGTGTTAACTCAACGTGGTCTTCTGTCATGCAAGACGCCAAGGCTATTGACGGATCATTCCAGGTTCACCCGAATTCCAGGACCGATACCTTCCCGCGGGAAATCCAGTTCACCACCAGGCCCAACACTGGCTTGTCTTCGCACGCCCTGGCCACCGACTCGGCATAGCAGCGCAACTGGGGAAGGTAGAAGGCAAACCGTTCGTGCAGGTCTTCGGTTATGTCCGACTTGTGGTCAATGATCCAGAATCCGTCAACCGTCTCCACCAGCAGGTCCACCGTGCCCGATACCACGTTCCCGGCGTCGTTCAGGGCCAGGAGCGGGACCTCGGAGGAGACCGTGAGCGGTCGCAGCGTATTTTCCAGCCAGGCGTCGAATCCAGCCACAGCCCGCTGGATCGCCTCGATCTGGCTGTCATCCAGGGGATACCCGGTCGCCCGGCCGAGCAGGTGGACTCTGCCGGGGTTACCGCTCAGCACCTCGAAACAGCGGTGCAGCATGGTGCCGCGCTCCATAGGATCGAGTCCGGGGAAGCCGGTTTCCAGCGGGGCTCCGTAACCTTCCGTGCGGATGGCGGCAGGCGCATCCGCAGCCTGCCCGTGGAGCGATGAAGGCGACACTGCCTCGGGTGTGAGCCCCCCAGGCAGCGGCGCCGGTACGATGGCGCGACGCCCGATGATCGGCAAAGGCTGGTCAGCCGGGGCTTTGGCACCGTCGAATTCCGGGGGCGAGTCCTTGTCGGCCCTGACGATCCGGCAGTCGAATTCCTCGCCCGCCACTCTCATCTTGTTGGCGACAAGCTCCAGCCCGGAGGCATTCCGCAGAATGTCCCAGTATGTTATCTTCTGACGGTCGTCCTTGGCGTCCAGGTGCGTGGGACATTCCAGGATCACCTGCTCTCGCGCCCTGGTGAGCGCCACGTAGAGAAGCCTCCGGGCGTTCCCGATGGTGTCGCCCCAGAGCTCCCCCATGACCGCCTGTCGCGTTTCCGGCGCCGTGAAACCGGGATAGATCGCTATTCGTGCCGTTTCGAGAAGGATGTCGATGCGGCTAAAGTCCTCCAGGTATTCCACTTCGAATGCCGGTAGCCGCGGCGAGGCGTCACAGTCGGTGCCGCAGACCGCCACCACCGGCCACTCGAGCCCCTTTGCCTTGTGCCAAGTCATGAGCCGCACCGCATGCTCGTCGATCAGGTCCGGGTCGGGCCGGCCGTTTTCCCACTCGGCCCGTGTCCTGAGCCAGGCAAGGAACGGCTTGAGCCCGCTGCCGTGGATGCCGGCGCAGGCCAGGGCATCCCGGTTCACCGAGAGAAATTCCCGAGCCTCCCCCAGCAGGCGGAGCAGATCGGCCCGCGCCTGGGCGGCGTCGGGCCACTCCGCGACCCGGTCGAACAGATCAAGGGCGGCAACGGTCTCGGCCACCACGAGATCCACCGGCCGGTCCTCGAAGGCTTGGGCGACTCCCGTCAGCAGGTCAATCAGGGGTTCATCCAGGGGCTCGCCCCCGAGGATGCGGCCAAGGGCCTCTTCCAGGTCCAGGCTCCCCAGTTCGGTCACGGCCAGGTAGAGCGCGGCATGCCGATCACCCGGATCGGCCACGAAGCAGAGGGCATGCCAGGTCAACTGGACGACACGCGACTCGAACCACCCCTCCTGCTCCACCCGCACCTCCACACCGAGACGGCGCAGTGAATCCGCGTAATTGTTCAGGCGCTTGTTGACCGGGCTGATGACCGCGATGTCGCCCCCCCGGAGACGGCGCCGGCGCTTCAGCCGCTTGTCGTAGACCATCTGCGCGGGGTCGTCCAGCAGGACCTTGATCCTTGCGGCCGTATGCTGGGCAACGATCAGGGTGCTCCCCCTCCGGGTGCCGTCGGGAAACTCGATTGCCTCCAGGGGAGTAAAGGACGTGGGATAGCGCGCCTCGTCCCTGACGGTGAGCTCCTGGTACCCGGTCCCGAAGAACGCCGTTCCGATCCTGTTCACCCAGGCCATGACCGCCGGGGTCGAGCGCCAGTTGCTGGTGAGGGGACGCACCGCCTCCGGGTGCAGCACCTGCAGCACCTGGAGCAGCCGGGAGTCGGCCCCCTGGAACCCCATGATCGCCTGTTTCACGTCCCCCACCACCAAGGTCGGCACACCGGCGCAGGCCAGGGTCCAGAGGAGGGCGAACTGCAGCGGGTTGGTGTCCTGGAACTCGTCCACCACCAGGCAGTCGATCCTGCCGCGCAGGGCCGCCAGGAGATTCGGGCCGGACGACAGCAGGCGGTGGCAGAGCCCGAGCATGTCGGCGTAATCCACCAGCCCCCGCTCCTGCTTGTCAGCCCCGTAGCCGGACAGGCAATCCTGGGCCGCCTCGATGAGCTGGGAGACATGCGCAATTGCCTGCTGGAGCGGGCCGGGATGGCGAGGCAGGGCATCGGCCGCGGCCATGACGGCCCCGGCAAGCTCGGCGTAGCCGTCCGGTAGCCGGTTCTTCTGGACCTTGACGCGGAGGGAACGAAGCCGCTGCCAGAGCTTCCAGTCGCTGTCGAGCGCCTCGCCGAAGGAGGCCCGTTTCAACGACCGGAAATCGCTGTCGAGCGCTTCAGCGGCGGATTTGTTGTCCCGGATGCCGGGCGAGAGGTTGTCCGGGAAACGCGCCAGGAGGGCTTCAACCGCGGTCAGGAGGGTGGACTTCAGGTGATCGGCGGGCTGCGTCGGTCCGTACAGCCTCTCCAGCAGCGCCGCTGCGTGGGGTATCAGTTCCGTATCGTGCCGCTCCCGCCCGATGCTCCGCAGCTTGTCGATCAGCAGCAGGATCCTCTCCCGGAACAGGTCTTCCGGGCTGACGTCATACACTTCGGCATACCCCAGGTCCCGCAGGTTCGACTTTATGTACCCGGCCTTTTCGGAACGGGCAAGGGCCAGCCGGACCAGGGTATCCCGCTCGTCATCGTTCAGCAGACGCGGACGGGGAGAAATCCCCGCATCCAGGGCGAACTCGGTGATGACCCGCAGGCCGAAGCCGTGGATGGTGGAGATGTAGGCCCGGTCCAGGCGGAGGGCCTCTTCCAGCCTCCCCTTCCGCAACAGGCCGCTCCGGATCCGTTCCCGCAGCTCGGCTGCCGCCGCCTCGGTGAAGGTCACGGCGACGATCCTTTCCGGGGCAACCAGGTGCGCCTCGACCAGGTGCGCCAGCTTTTCCTGGATGGTGTGAGTCTTGCCCGAGCCGGCGCCGGCGGGGATGATCTCCAGCAGCGGCATGCTCACGCCTCACCCCCTTCGGCCGGGTGCATGAAGAGCCGCACCAGCGGACTGTCGTCCAGCGCGTACAGCCTGATACCGGCGTTCTTCTCGTACCAGCTGTCGTCCCCCTCCCGGTTGAGGACCACCAGCCCCTTCCGTGCCTCCAGGATCCGGTCCCGGATCCGTTTCATCGCCTCGCCGGATATGTCCCCGCCGAGTTCACGCACCCCTTCGAGGCCGTTGCCCAGCCAGCCGTCCGTATCGGCCAGGACGGTCAGGTCGTTCAAGAGACAGTAGATCACGCCGATTTCCGGATCCGATGTCATGGCCTCGGCAAGGCGCTCGTGCCCTTCGCTGCCCCCCCGGCCGGTCTCCAGCATGATGCGGTACAGGCTGGCCTGACTGTCGAAACGTTTCCGCATCCTCTCCCGGCGAGAGTTGCTGGAGGATTTCTTGTAGTCCACCACCATGATGCGGTTCCCCGGCAGGGCGATGAGGAGATCGGCGCTGCCGTGGATCGGGGTGCCGTCCAGGTCGCCCTTGAGCCACACCTCGCTGCCCAGGATGGTGGCGCCCACGGCGGCCAGGAAACGGCTCCAGTAGCAGGCCGCATCGGCTATCTCCCGCTCCAGATGGGACCGCTCCACCTGCCACTCGCCCCCGGCCAGGAACGGGGCGTTCCGGCGGACCGCGTCGGCAAACAGAGCGGGGATGCGGGCCGGTATTCCGGAGGGTTCCGGCAGGGGGAGATCGGGCAGGAACAGGTTCTCGAACACGTCATGCGCCAGGGTCCCCCGCAGGGCCACATCCAGCGATTCCGGCTTCCATTCGCGCGGCAGGAGGCCGGAGCGGCCCAACAGCCAGGCCAGGGGGGAGATCATCAGCTTTTCCAGTCCGCTGGGTGATTCCGGCCAAGGGTTACCGTCACCGTCGGTACGCAGGGTCAGCAGGTCGCGGCCGAACCGCGGGTCGATGGCTGTGAGTTTCCGGGGAGGAGTCGGCATAGCAGGGGCGGCGCAGGCGATGCCCGCGGCCCGGCTGCGGCCCTCCTCAGTGGCCAGGCTGGTAATAAGGTCATCGGGGGCATCGATCCCGTCAAACAGCGATGCCATGAAGGGAAGCGATGCCGACGGCGCAACCGGCTCCCCAAGGAGATCCCGGCCCGGGCTGAGGAACACCAGCCGTTCGGACACGGCCGAGAGCTGCCTCCTGAACAGGACGCGCCGCCGTGCCGTCTCATGGTCTGCGCTTCGAAGCTCGTATCCCAGCCGTTCCCGCAGGAGCAGCAGCTCGTCATCAAAAAAGACGGGGGAGTGGGGCACGGGCGCGGGGTACTGACCATCGTTGAATCCGAGCACGAAGAGGCGCCGGACCCGACGCCACGGCTCCTCCTGTTCGCTGAACACGGCTATCCCTTCCAGGGTCAGCTCGGCGGCCTCAACGGCGTCAAGCCGCTCGGGTTCGGCCAGGGCGAAGACGGGGCCATACTCCCCGCCTGCTTTCAGGTCAGCGACCATGGCCGCGGCAGTGTCGCGCATCCGCGAATAGTGCTCTTCCATCCCCTCCCGGCGGACCAGGAGCTCGGTGAACCGCTCCAGGTTATCCGCGAGGATTTTCGGTCCATGGAGGAGGTTGGCCCGCTCGATGGTGCGGAGCAGTTCCTTGTGGTCATCCTCCTTCGGGTCGGGCTGCCTGCCGTCCATGAGCCGCTGGGCGAGGCGCATACCCTCTTCCAGACTCCACGGCATGAGGGGCGAGGTCAGCAGCGATGCCAGGGGCATGCGGGGCGCCGGCTTTTGGCAGCAGGCAAGGAAGGAGTGGAGGACCTCCCGACCCAGGTCACGCTTCCCGGCATCCGCGGGCAGACCCGACAGGGGAAGGCCGGCACGGAAGAACACCGACCGGGCGAGCACGGGGTACAAGGTATCCGACGGGAGCAGCAGGGCAAAGTCGGACCAGGAAATGCTTGCGTCTTCCCGCATGGCCTTCTGGATCATCCCGGATACGACCTCCAGCTCCTCCAGGGCGTCCCGAACCGAAAACCACTGGACCGGCTCAGGGTCCAGGGAAACCTTTGCCGGGTTGGGATCGAACAGGCTGTGCTGGATGGCATGCAGGGAGGTTCCGGGTGAAGCTGCGGGGGACGGTGCAAGTGCGGCATGCAAGAGCTCCTGCAAGCCTTGGTCGCGACAGTCCGGACACTCCCGCGCCAGTTTCTCCAGCAGCGCCCGTTGCCACGGGTCAAGGTCCGGGCGGCCCTCCACGTGATAGACGGCCAGGGGATTGAGGGCAATGGTTGCATCGGCATCGAGTACCTGCCGGATCAGGGCGAGGTGGGGTGGAAGGATGAACCCCATCTGCTCATGGAGTCGGGCAAGGTCGGCCTGACGGCGGGCAAGCCGCGGGGGGAATGCATCATCAGAGGCCGGTTCGAGACTGGAACCTGTGCCGATGCTTTCCAGGAGTTTGACCAGGGCATTTTCAACGACACTGGCGGTTTCGGTTGGTGCCGCCTTCAGGCTTTCCTGCCAGAAGGCATCGGGGAGGGCAGTTATGGCGGCATCGAAACGGGGCGTCCATTCGTCAGGGTGGGACGGCAGAAGGTAGCTCCTCTGCGCCAAGTTCGCCAGTTCAGTCCAAGTGCCGACGAGAACGCCGAGTCTCGCACCTTGGTCCGCCACGGCGCGGCGGACCTTGCGGGAGGCAGATTTGTCGGGAGTGAGGAGGAAGTGGATGGTCATGTTTCCTTTCACGCCGATAATAATAATCTACAACTCAAAACAATAGGACATCTCTGCCATCTATACAAATCTGTTAACGTTATCAATAATCCTTGCTCTCGCCTTATGATGGAGTAGTAGTACCCCATTTCCAAAGCGACTGGATGTCGACAATACCTATTGATTGAAAAAACTTTTTTTGCCATCGTACCTGCCTAGGTTCAAATGACGCAGTAAAAAGTTCATGAATGTCTATTTGATCTTCCTCTATTTCTTTAAGTTCACCACTTTTGTATTTATTAAAATCGTCTTCATCCATCGCAACAACAATAACACCAACATTGTAAAGCTCTGAGTAATATCTCAATTCATCATTTGATTGATTCAGAATTTTATAAGGTGCAGCAAACCCGAAATATGTTCTATTAGCAAATCGTCTGTGAGATACTGCTTCGAAAAAATCGGTATTAAATGATTCATTGTGACATTTTAGCTCTACAGTAACTACTTCGATTTCATGCTTTCCGAGTAATTCATCAACCTTTATTCCGGTAACATCTGGATTGCCCCATTTGCCCATCACTTTCATTTCTGAAGTATCTTTAGTTCTAAAACCCTTTGATTGCAGCCAACTCTCAATTAATTTATATAATTTCTTTTCATTTGAATTTCTGACTTTTACTTTTTCAGATTGCTCACCTGAATCACCTGCAACCTCCTCGTTACCTTGGGCAGGATCTATTATATTCCCAAGGTTGAGTAGTTCATTTTGATTAAAATAATATCCATGACTGCCTAATTCCTTTACTATGCTTGAATTTTCTTCCTTTGATATTTGTGATAAATATGAGTTAAAACTATTCTTTGGAATTTGAAATGTTAGATCTGGTTGCATTTCGGTAGCCTTAGTATATATATCATGAGCGCTTTTCTTATTATTACAATTAGTTGCACCCATCTTCTCCAGTGCTTCCACAGACAATTGCTTAACAGCTTCATATCTTTCGCCCCAGTTTATCATGATTTCTCCTTTACCATCACTCAATAGCATAAGACTCATTTGTTATAAGTATCCACGTTCTTTACTGTATTCAAAAGATACAGCATGGATCTCGCCCGACTCGCCCCGACATACAAATTTGCCGGCTTGCACGCCGGCAAATTGCCATCCACGCCACAGAGAATCACCACATCCGCCTCCAGCCCCTTGAATGACTGGATGGTCCCCACCCTTACCCGTCCATCGGCGCACCTGACCATCTCGGTGCAGAAGAGCTTAGGGTTTTCCTCGGCCAGACGTTGCAGCCCTACCCGGTCACTGGTGTGCTTGTACGGAGAAAGCACCACGATCTCTTCCGGTGCGACCTTGCGCCTGCCAATCAGCTCCTGTATGATTTCCCTGACTCTCTCAACCTGCTCCGCAACCGTCTCATAGCTGACAGTAACCGGCTCAGGGCCGTCGTTGACCGCGTAGAGGTGCTCTTCGTTCAGCCCGCCCAGCCTGTTTGCAAGCTGACCCACCGGACGGGTGTTGCGCACATTCATCTCCAGGCGGATCGGCTCACAGGAAAACGGCGGCTGCCACTCGGCCTTTTCGGTAAAGATCGCCTGCTGCGTGTCATAGAACGCATAGAAGGAGCAGTCCTCCACCCCCAGTCCTTCCAGGGCTATCCACCAGGTTTCGAGAAAGTCGAGGCCCTCGTCAACGATGATGGTGTCATAACGAACCGCATCCCTTTCCGTTGCCTGCATCAGCAGGTCCGGGCAGGAATTGCGGAAGAAATCCGGCAGCAGTTCCCTGTCGGCCGGCACTTCGTAGGGAATCCGGCTCTGCTCGCACTTGACGCGCACCAGTTCGTGGAAATTGATGACGTCGATATTCTCGTATCCCTCGAACTCGGTTGCCAGGTGGATTGCCAGATTCTTGTTGAAGCAGGTGAAGAGCACCCGTTTTCCCTGCTGGAGATGGTCGTGGGCGAGGCGGACCGCCAGGAGCGTCTTGCCCGAACCGGCGCACCCCTCGACGAGAAGGCGTTTCATGGTGCGCAGTATGCCGAGCGCTCTGATCTGTCCCTCGGTCATGCGCAACAGACGTTCGCGGATGGCCCCGAGCACCCCGCCGAGGGGCGGGGTCAAATACACCTCAGGCGCAATGGAGCGGATAAGGATATCGGCTTCCCGCTGTGTCCAAGGCTTGGCGTCGGGATGGGATTGGGTCAGGATGTTGCGCAGATGCTTCTCAGGATTGGAGAGATGACGGGAATCGAGGAGGAAGGCGCCGCTGGGGAAATCCGGCGGTAGGGCACCGGTCCACTCGAAGTCGGGGAACCATGCGGTATGGGTGAAGGCGGTGTCGTTCAGGATCCCCCTACCCAGCGGGGTGTTCTTCAGTCGGGTCAGGAAGTGGAAATGACTGCGTCGTGCCTGGCCGAAGGGTGACATCTTCATGGGAAGGTCGGAACTGTCGTCATGCGGGTTCACATGGAACCATACGCCTCCCTCCAGCCTGACCCCGCCGCTCTTGATTTCCGCGACCAGGATACCCAGGTCGGGATGAAAGAGGATCAGGTCGGCCTCGCCTATCTGCTCACCGTACTTGCTGACGCTGCGCCATTCTATCCCGTGGAAGACCCGCCAGGCACGGTCGAGGGATCGCAGTGCTTCGAGCACGGTCCACTCGGCCAGGTCGCCGCCCTTCTCAATCCGCGGCGGTTCGTCGAAATCAACAGGGGGGTAGAAGATGGGCATGTGCTGTCAACCAGTCCGGTGGTAATCGTCAACCCGTCAAGAGTTCAAAAACAGGGGCAAGGATACATTCTCAACCCGATTTTAGCAACGACAAACCTTAAAATGGGGTGGCAAACGCCACCCCATTAATTATCGGCAAAGTTTCGAAACGCTTGAGTACCGGAGACTGCATTTTCGCTACCCTGCCTCCCCGCTCAGCTGTACCTGGTCAAGCGGCATCTTCCTGAAGCTGAGAGAGACGTGCTCATGCAGCGGCGCGAAATACCGGTATCGGGTCATTGCCCTGGTGAGCATCAGGAACAGGGCCGTATAGATGGCCATGAAGATGGCGCTCTTCAAATCTTCATGGGTGCGGCGTATCTCGTAGGCCACGTCGGATTCGCCGTCGCGCCGGCTGCCGGCGCCTTTGTTGCCGAAGATGAACAGTATGTACAGGGAGATCACGAAGATCTTTGCCAACAGAGCCATGATCACCAACAGCAGACTGGAGTTGTGCACGTAGGTCGACCTGAAGATGAAGAACAGCGACACTAGGGCGGCGAGGGCTGTCAGCGTACCGGTAAGCGCCTGCTGCAGCTCAGCCAGTGAACATGCCAGCAGAACGGCCAAGGGGAATACTATTCCGGCGAACGTGAGAGCCGCATCGGTATAATCACGATAGATGGTCAGGGTGCCATTGCTGTGCAGTACCAGGCAGGCCAACAGGTTGACGAACAGGGCAGCGGTTACGACAAGGCCAAACTTCATTCCCGACTTGCCGTCGGCTCCCGATGAGGACCCTGTATTCGTGGAGGCAGCGGTCGTGGTGTCTGCCCCTGGATCCGGACTCGGCTTTACATCCTTGACATCCATCAGAACCCGGGTGTGATGATGGCCGGTGAAGGAATGAAACAGGGTCCCGGTCAAAACGACCTCCCGACCTTTCATCGCATTGAACTCCTTCACCCATTCATCTGAAAGAAGCAGCTGGAGCTGTTCCACCCCGCGCTCCGCTGCCGCATACATGTCATCCGGATTTTCATCGACATCTATATGTTGAGTCAATTTGAGAGCAGGAAATTCCACGGGATCACCATCCGGGGTTTCGCCGGTGGCGGTTACCAGTGTGCCGGCAAGCGTGACGACGGTGTCGTACTTCAATGCTTCTGCAAGCGTGGGATTCGGCGGGGCAAGACAGAGCAATAGTATCAGAATGACGGTTTTCATGAAGGTTCCTCCTCTCTAAATAGCAAATTGTTACCATGAACGATGTTTCAGCCTAAGAATTTCTGCACCAACAGCTCCCCACTGTTCACCTCCAGCGCTACCAGGTTTCCCATTCCGGGGAAAATATCTCCATAACAGCAGCCGTTGTCCAGCCGGATATGGTTGCTGTGAATGCTCTCTTTGATCTCGTCAAGATCAGCAACGGTATGCCCTGTCACGAGCTTCCTGCCGGCGATCCTGGCAGACTGCGCATTCACAACTCGCTCCCAGAGCATGTAATCATGGCTCGATTCCCTGAGTGGGTCGGCAAGAGAGAAGTCCAGACCGGCATGCACGTAGACACGGGTGCCAGTGACACGGTAATAGGGGAGTTTCCAGAGAAAATCGAGGTGTTCTCCGCAAATATTCTCCGGATACTCAATCGCGTAACTCTTCATGGTTTCTCTGCCGCCGTTGTCCAGCCAGTCGTTAAAACTCCGGAAATAGATTGCCTTCAGAAGCATATCCTCGTGGTTGCCGAGAATGGGCCGAACATCGTAACCGTCATTCTGGAGTTCAAGAATGGTGTCGATCACACCCTTGCTGTCGCGCCCGCGGTCGATATAGTCCCCCAGCAGGTAGAGGGTATCCTCCTTGCGCAGTTTGATCACGCCGAAGAGCAACTGACGGAGCGTCCGGTTGCAGCCATGGATGTCGCCTATGGCGAAGGTTCTGTTCATTTATTGTCCTTTACCAAATAGTGAAAAACCTTGTCATGATGAACAGGCAGCGGATCGTGGTTAAAGTTGAACGGCGCCACTTCCCGAAGGTATCTTGAACTCTCTGACAAAGCGTTCCGTGACGGCCCTGAGCGGCTCGTCCAGAAAACCTAGGGCCTGCACGGCAATCGGTTCCGGCACGCCGCCGTAGAACGCCTCGGCCATGCCGCCGGTGATGCAGGCGAGCGTGTCCGTATCGCCGCCGAGCGAGACCGCCAGGCGAATGGCGCTCTCGAAATCCGTTGACTCCAGAAAAGCGGTGATGGCGGGTGGAAGCGTCCCCTGGCAGGAGACATCGAACCGGTACCCGGGGCGGATCTGGTCGCAGTTCCGCGACAGGTCGTAGCCGAACGCGGAAGGCACGTACGCACGGATATCTTCCTTGGACGTACCGGTGCGAGCAAGGAAGATCACGGCTGCCGCAGCCTGGGCGCCCTTGATCCCTTCCGGGTGATTGTGGGTAATGGCGGCGTACTCTTCGGCCTCACGCAGCACCTCCTCCAGCGAATCGTATGCCCATCCCACCGGGCTGGTCCGCATGGCGGATCCGTTGCCCCAGCTCCCGTATGGCCCAGCGATCTCGCCTCTTGCCCAACGGCGGAAGGTGCCGCCGTAGCCGGCGTCCGGGTAGCGGCGGTAATAGTCGCGCATGAGCGCCTCAAAGCTCTCCCCGGTGAGGAGGGCCTCGGCCAGCGCCACGGTCAGCACCGTGTCGTCGGTGAAGAAGCAGGTTTCCCGGAACAGCGGAAACATGGTTGTCTTGATGTTATTGAATTCGTAAGTGGAACCGACAATGTCACCCGTCAGTGCGCCTACCATGCATTTCTCCTTTCACTGCCCGCTGATTGAACCCGACACTAATTGATCACCACCATTATCAGGCCCTGGAGAACGACCTCGGCGTCGAACGCCTTCTCCGCAAACGCCGCCTTAAGCTCCTGCCGTGCATGGTAGAGCTCCATATGGTCATCGCCACCGCGCTCGGCCTCCCTGAACCTCCTGATGGCGGCCAAAAGACGCTCACAACTCCCCATCCGCCACCGCAGTATCTCGCGATCCTCTTCATCGCCCGTCTCGGCGAGGCGTCTCGCATCGCAGGCGACGAGGTCCTCCAGATAGCGCTTCCTGCATTCCCAGACATCCACGCCCAGGATTCGCGCGGCCCGTTCGAAATATCCGCTCTCCTCCTCATAGAACTCAATGGCCAGCTCCAGGTTGCAGTACACGCAGATGTACTTCTCCATCATTCCGTTCCAGACGAACGGTCCCATGTCGTTCAGAATATCCTGCGGCCCCGGAACATTGCCGCACATGGGACAAGACGAGTTCAGTTCAGGTTTCAGCGGCTTCATGGTTTTCTCCTTCCCGGCAATCTCAATGTTGACCATTACCCGACGATTCCTTTCGCTTGCTCCAGCCTCAATCAGTGACCAGTGGGTCCTCCAACCTGGCACACAGGCTGCCGGGAGAACGCGACGTTATGCCTTCCCTCCCGGAGACCAGCTCCCGGACCGTGGTCGAGTGCCTGACCACCTGATTCCCGTCATGCAGTTCGCAGATCCTCACCTCAGAATGGAGCTGTGCCGTGCCGCGCACCGACAATCGACCGGCATGACTCCCGACTATCATCGTAAAAAAGTCGCTGATAATTCGCTGAGTCCGCTCGTCGAAACTCTTGAGCTCAATGGCCCACAGGTCATTTTTCCGGGTATACCGGACCCGCATCCATCCCTCATTGACTATCAGGTGCAGCATAATTTCCTGCCGGGCGAACCCCTCGTGACCGACCGGCTCACCGTGAGCCGCAAAAATGCGCTCAATGGATCCCCTGGTGTAGCCGAAGCGCTTGGGGTGCTTCGCGACGAGGTCGATATGGATGGTCGGCACCGGCAGAATGTCCCCCTGCCCGCTTATCCAGTAAGCCCGGTACTTCATGCAATAGTAGCCTTTCTGTTAGAGCTGAACCACTTTTTCGCTCCTATCCGGTTGCCATAAGGGTGTCATGCGGCGCCCCGGGATACGAAGCGGGGCACGTGTACCACTCTGCCGGCCGCCTTTGCCTTGCCCAGCGACACTTCCGAGCAGCAGGTTGAAATGGCCACCTCCACACCGGCCAGATCCTCACCTTCCACCGACAGGGGAAGCGCCTTCCGATATTCATAAAAAAAGGCGTAGCCGACGGTCTTTCCGAAAAAGGGAGTTATGGGTAACTTTCTCATGTCCCAAATAACGTCCAGCTTCACCACCTCCAACTGCTCCTCCCGGGTGGCGCTCAGCAACTCGGGATAGGAGGCCACCAGGAAGCACCTCTTGAGGCCGTAGAGGGCCGCCATGGTGACCTGGGTCGGCCGGGTGTGCTCAGCAACCCGCATCAGGTACTGCCTGAACAGGTAGCGCTGGTAATCGTCCGCGTCGAAGAACCATTGTTCTCCGCACAGCCGCTCCTGGTCGATTCCCAGGATTTCACCGATCCGGCGCAGGATGTGGATTTCCTCCAGCGTGATCGTGCCCGCAAGCACCTTCTCCACCTTCTCCAGGCTCCGCTCCAGGCTGCAGTAGTGCAGCTGCCGGGCAAGCTCGCCGCGGTTCATCCCCTTCCCGGCAAGAGCACCGGCGGTCAGCCGGGCCGCTTCGGCCGGGTCGAGGTCATGCAGCCTGACAATGGCGTGCGGTTCGCTGTTGAGCTTGACCATTTCCCTCTCCTTTCGAAATTACGGAGAACTTTCACTGTCTGTCCATTGGCGGCTAAGAACTGTTACTCATCCGAAGAATACCTGTTCCTGCGCTCGGCCATCCGGTCGAACTGCTCGTAGCGTCCCTTGCCTGTCAGCTCCGAGGTATTGTAGAGACGCTTCTGCTGCCGGCGGCTCAGCTCTCCCTCGCGGCGGATCGTCTCCGCCAGTCCACGCAGCTCGTCGATCACGGCGAGCAATCGCCCATCGCTGAGTCCCAGGGACTCCAAAGCGGATGCCTTGTCCAGAAGGTATGCGGCAGCCTCCTGGTGACGCCCGTCGCGGGACAGGCGCCAGGCCTCCTTGCGAATCTTCGCCGCCACCGCCAGGGCCGCCTCGACCGCAACCTCGGTATCCCGCTCCAGCCTGTTGAAATCCTCCTCAGGCATCAGCTCCATGTGGACAGTAATGATGCGCGGCGGCGCGGGCGCCGCATCCGCGCCGTCGGCCGGGTCGGACGACACGGTCACCCTTCCCAGCTCGAAGGTGCCGAAGCCCTGCGCCGGCGGCATCGCCATCTCCAGGATGACCAGGCGTCTGCCGTCGGCGGGGATGTCCCCTACCACGATGGCGCCGCTTGCATCCTCCCGGCAGCCGGTCAACTGCGTCACCGTAAAACTGTTCGCCATGCCCGGCCTGAAGCGCACCGTGCAGTTGGTACGGCTCAGATCCCGCAGCGACCCCAACTCTTCACGGAAGACATCCACAATCTCCTCGGGCGCCTCCACGTGGTAGGGGTTGCCCCCACCTGCTTCGGCGATGGCGCTGAGCAGATGTTCGTCATAATCTTCCCCGAAACCGATGGTTGTAGTGGAAGCGCCGCTGTCCCGGAACGTGGTAGCCGCCCGGACAAAGACCTCCGGCCGCACCTCGCCCCTGTTGGCAAGGCCGTCGGTGAACATCATGACCCGCGACAGCCGACCACCGGCTTCGGTGTCCACAGCGAGGCCGCCGGCGTTCTGGTAGCCGCCGAAGAGGTTGGTGCAGCCGCCGGGCGTGACACCGGCAAGCGCCGTTTCCACGGTCTTCATGTCGCCGCCGGCGCACGCGGTGAACAGCGTGGTCACCTCATCATCAAAGATGGTCAGCGAGCAGCGGTCAGCTTCCGTCAACTCGCCTGCCACGTGGCGCACCGCTTCGAGGGCGCAGGCGAGCTTGCTCCCCGCCATGGACCCGGAGCGGTCCAGCACCAGGGAGAGGTTGAGCGGCTTGCGCGCGGCGCTGGGCGCATCGCCGAAGATCTCCACCAGCAGGCGCAGGGTAAACGGCCTCCCGATGGGCAGGCCGGCATACTCGGTTCGAACGTCGACTCTCATGGTGAACTCCTTTCTGTCGGGTTTCGGACGCACCTCGGCCTTTCACCGAATCCCCAGGGGGATCCGGCGCCGAAGTTCAGCCCTACCAGGTTCTCATAGCGGCAGGCTCTCGTTGTCAGGGGAGGTCAAGTCGGAAGGAAGGGTTACGAGGTCGAGCCGGTCAGCTCTCTGCGCATGTCGTCAAGAATCCGTGCCATGGTCTTTCTCACGTGACGCGGCAGGTCGTCGCGCAGGGCGACCTCTACGCCGTCTACAATCGTTACCCGCGTCCAACGCTCCTCCACACTATGGAACAGGTTTGGGTTGCGGTATGTGCTGCCGAGCCTAGAAGCCGGAGCCGCCAGTTCGGAAAACGAGACATTTCGGTCGCAGACCATGTTCCGGTTCTCGGCAAAGACGCGGTGCAGCCCGGCATTTGTCTGCACATCCAGGGTGCCCGCCTCGGCTTCGGCCAGGTACGACCTTGCCTCCTCGTCACCAATCGAGCCGAGGATCGAACGGATCCGCGACAGCCGCAGACCGGCAGCCTGCAGCTGCCGGACAAGCTTCAAGCGGACCACATGCTGCTCGCCGTAGCGGGCAGCACTCCCCTTCTGGCTGGAGGACGGGATGAGCCCCTCCTTGATGTAGTAGTGAATGGTACGCGGCTCGACGCCGGTCGCCTCACTCAGTTCATTGATGGTATATTCGGCAGTCTCGTTCATGCTCCAAATAAATCATATTACAGTTTACATGTCAAGTGTTATTATTGACCTGTTACGTCTACGCTTCGGCGAAGGCGAACAGTACCATAACAAGCACAAGGCAGAATTCAAGCATCTTCCCACCCTCCTCCGTTTCGGATTGAGAATACCGTGCCGGCAACCGATTTTACCTTACACCCGGCATGTGACAATTTTAGACAGCGAGAATGATAAATTTTCTATGAAGAGGGCCTGACCCCTGTTACAATTCGACAACACTGGCACTGCATACTGGAATTCCGGGAGGGTACATGTACTGGGGAAGGCACCTGGTGAAGATGCTGAAGGCGGTGGACGTGCTGTCGCGTCCGGGGGGAGTGACCATCGATGAGCTTGCCGAGGAACTGGGGGTGGATCGCCGGACCGTGTATCGCATCCGCGAGACCCTGGAGGAGCTCAACTTTCCCCTCTACGAGGACGACAGCCACCTGGACGGCAGGAAGCGCTTCCGCCTCGACGACGGCTACCTGAAGAAGCTCCCCAACATCTGCGTGCCCGAGATCCGCCTGTCACTGGCGGAGCTGGTAGCCATCAGCTTTCTCCGCAGCAACGGCAGGCTTTTCCGGGGAACCGAGATCGAGCACAACATCGAGGCAGCCTTCGGCAAGCTCGACGCCTTCGTGCCGGACGGCCTTGCCAGGAGCCTGGAGAAGGTCAAGACCCTGTTCGTCCCTGCCACGAAATTCGCCAAGGACTACAGCGACAAGGAAGAGATCATCAACACCCTGACCGATGCCCTGTTCCGCCAGCGCATCTGCAGCGTAGAGTACCACTCCTTCCACGACGACAAGCTTAAGAGCTTCCGGATCGATCCGCTGCGTTTTTTCGAGCGGGACGGCGGGCTCTACCTGTTCGTCCGCACCACCGACTACGGCCACATCCGCGTCCTGGCGGTGGAGAGAATCCTGAAGATCACCATGGAAGAGGCGCAGTTCGATTACCCGGAGGATTTCGACCCGGAAGCGCTCCTGGATGGCGCGTTCAGCATCGTTTACGACGAGCCCATCAAGGTGAAAATCCTGTTCTCACCGGAGGTTGCGCGCTACATCAAGGAGCGTGTCTGGGCCAAGGGGCAGAAGATTACCGACCGCGAGGACGGGTCGGTTCTTCTGGAGATGACGACGTCGGGGTGGATCGATATGAAGAGGTGGGTGATGTCGTTCGGGCCGGATGCTGTGGTGGTGGAGCCGGGGGCGTTGAGGGAGGAGGTCAAATCGGAGTTGGAAAAAGCGCTGGGGAGATATGAGGTGGCGGGGTGAGACGAAGTGACCCTCGCAGAGGGATAGTTTTCCTGAAACTAAAGCCTGCCCCCCCAAGTAAGACGTATATTTGATAGCGACTCAAATGTTACAGACAATGAAATACTTCCGAAAAAAGTTTCAATTCCAGGTTTATCCTCACCTTGTTCATCTTGATTTCGGCTACGGTAAGCAACGTCTTCATATTGTTGACTGCCACCAAGTCGATTTCATTCTGGTTACCCTTCTCCCAATAGGAACCGATGACATTGCGCTCCTTTTTCGCCAGGTCAAGCAGGAGGGCGAAGACATCCCTGAAGTGCCTGAACTCGCCGTAAACGGCCATGCATGTCGATATGGAACCATGAGCAGACTCGACGTCTTTTTCGGCAAGGCACTCGCCATCCACTCGCTGAACAACTCTTCCCATCTGGGTGGCCGATCGCAGTACGTCGGCACATCCGACATCGCATCCTGCCCCAGGAAGGTGTCCACTCCAGGCTCCCCCCCTGCCCCACGACACAAAAACCCTCATCCGCTTCGCCAGGGGGCACATAACCGGGGACCTGCTGGCCCAAGTGTTCGAAGCCAGCGGCGCGACCTTTCTCCGGCAGGTGGAAGTACACCGGGACGGAAAAATCATTCCGGCGACAGTTCTTTTCCGGCTCTCCCAAGGCCGACGGCCTTGAGGAAAGGGACCCGACGGACTTGCTGAGGATCTTGTCGCAAGCGGTCAGCCTTGATTATGGAACGGAATAAACCACCTGTTCGAAGGGCTTCACCAAATCTCCAGGTGAAAATCCCGATACCCACGAATGAGTTCGAAATCAATCCTGTTGGAAGTGATCAGAAGGGCGCCGTGAGTACGCGCGGTAAGGGCAATCAGGACGTCAAAGTGCAGGTCCCGCAGTTTGTCAGGAGTGAAACCTCTGTCCTTGAAGATCCTGCCGAGAATTTTTCCGGATTCGAGCCAGCTCTTCTCCGTGGGCGTCAGTACGGGATGGTTCTTTTCCAGCGCTTTCAGAAACTCGATTTCCGCGGATTTCGTCGCACCGCCCCACAACTCCGCCAAAACCACCGATGACGTTCTTATGAGACCATGGATCGTCTCGATCCTCTCCTGATGACAACCCGTTCGCAGATGATCCACAAAAACCGAGGTGTCGAAGAGGATAAGACTACTCATCGTGGCCCTCAAAAGTCAGTTTGCCCCCATGTTTCGTCATGAGGTCCTTGAATTTTTTCAGAGCCACGATTTCCCTGAGGGCCATGTGAACCGCCTCGGTCCTGTTTTTTGCACCCAGGACCTTTGCCGCCTCGTCCGCCAGATGGGTATCGAGCCTGATGGATGTCATTGTTCCGGACATATCTTCACCTCCCACATTGTATATACAAATTATCATTATTGTAAATACAAGTCAACATCCTCAGGCTTCCTTGCCGTCTGAATCCGCTTATGTACAAGCATTTTCAACCCCGCGGGGGAGGAACATTTCCCCATGGGGGATGATCCGTCTCCCGGAACGACGCGAAAGGAGAACGATCATGGAGGGAATGATGCCGCACCGTGGAGCAATCGAAGTGAAACGGCACGACCGTGACCTGGTAGCCGAGGCGATGAGAACCATGAAAGGCAGCGCCCTACTCTGCTTTTGGAAGTTGGCGGAACAGCGGGCTCCGGATGTTGACAGACAGGCCCCCTCGCGGACATGCCGAGGGGACCTGACAACAGGACGGGTACCGGGACTACCTTACGAGCAGATCTTCGTAAAATGCGCCGAAGGTGTTCTCCGGATTCCGGATATGGATTTCCACCATCCAGATATTGGCCGAGGGATGGAAGGAAATTTCATGCAACGGCCCTTCATAGTGCTCCGCGCTGGAATAGTCGCCCAGACGGTGTCCGCCCAGATCCATGTTTAGCTCCCAGCCACGCTCTTTCGCCATCCGCCGCGCGAAACCATAAAGCTCGGCTCCGGTGGCAGATCCACCGTTCCACAGTTCCGCTACGGCTGCAAAGATCTCCCTGGCGTCGGCCGCGCAGCGCCGCATCTCCGGATTGCTCCCGGTAACGAAGGTGTCTCCTGCGTCGCCCTCGTACCCGTCCCAGATCGGAGCGATGTCGATGAAATAGATGTCGTCGGCGCCCAGACGTACCCCCGGCACGGAATCGGCGCCGAAGGTTATGGTGGTGTTGCTGCCGAAGCGGATGTACGGCTTGTGGAATGCCTTAACGGCGTCCATCTCCCGCAGGGTTTCGACCACCATCCTGTTGGCATCCTCCTCCAGCATCCCCACCTGCACCCGGGATGCGATGCGCCGTACCGCCTCCTGGGCCTGTGCCCTGATTCCAAGCATCTTTTCGACGGAAAAATCCGCCCCGGTTTTTTCGATCGCTGCCACTTCATGCTTCGTCATAACAGTGACTCCTTTGTCGTCTGTTGTGATACCGCCATGGCACCTCCGCTGCCGCCGGGGTGCCGCCCCGTGCCCATCTTCCCATCCCGGTTCGCGTGCCCTCCTTTCACCTTGTTCCGTGCGGGTCGCGGACAGCGCCTGCTCGCCGGCGGCGCGTGAGGCGTCGGCCTCGGCTGCCGCGCCCGGCAGTTCAGCGCCGGCTTCCTCCAGCAGCGGATGCCGTTTCAGCGCCGTCTCGACCGCTTCCTCCAGGGGCCAGGGGCTGTTCCGCGAAGAGCGGCACGGTCGCCAGAAGCACAAGCACAATACTGCATGCAAGGTTTCTCATAACCACTACCGCCTAACGGTCCGGACATAATGTGAATAAATATTCACATACATCCCAAAAAAAATTCAGCGTATCAGCCGCAGAAAATTGGCCCACAACCGCTCGGCCTCCGTGACGTGCTCGGCGGACGCACCGCCCATGACCCGGCGCAGTGCGGTGAACTGGATCATGCCAAGGAACGTCAGGGCGGTTTCCCGGGGAGAGAGCTCCTTGAGGAACTCTCCCTCTGCACTGCCGGCGGCTATGACTGCACTGATTGTCTCCACGTAGTAACCAAGGCGAACGGCGAGGAAATCCGCGATCTTCCGGTCGCCCAGGTGAATCTCCTCGGAAAAGACCAGCCGCGGGATCCCCGGGTTTTCGCCTATCAATGCCATATGGGAAAAGAATATCCGCTCCAGTTTTGCCGAGGGAGTGCCGCTGCCCGCGGCGATGGACGACGCCTTGCCCATGATCTCTTCGGCAATGAACTGCACGAGCGCGGAGAGCACATCGTCCTTGCCGCCGAAATGGCGGTAGATGTTGGCATTGCTCATTCCGGCCGACTCGGCGATGGCGGCGATTGTCAGTCCCCGCACCCCCTTTTCGCCCAGTACCTCGAACGCGGCCCTGATGATTTCCTCCCTGCGGATGTCGGTGCTTTTCTTTTCCAAACAGCTTCCCATAATGTGAATTTAAATTCACATTACATAACAACCGACACCCTGTCAAGCCATTTTCACTTCCCGGGTACATGCTGTAACACGTGCACCTTCATGGTCGCTCCTCCCGAGGGGTTTCAGTACTGTTCAGCTTCGAGGTGATTTATTCAGCCGGGTAGGTAATTGAAACACCGTCTATCCGGGCAAAAGGGGTTATTTCATGGTCAGCCCGCTTGGCTTTCCCCACAATGTGAACAACCCGTACACCCCGCGCCAGCAATGCATCGGCTATCAGCGAACGATGACAGCGCCATGGCACCGCCTCGGCACACATGATTGCAACTCGTTCCCGCGAACTGAACTCCATTAACTGCTCAATGTTATGTGCGAACTCATCGGTCTGCATGTAATCCGCAAAGCCGCGAAACGAGCCATTGCGCCATCCCCTGTTCGGGGAATCCGCCCTGGCGTGACGGAGACCGCCGAGTCCCGGCATATGCGTATACCGGATACCTGCCTGCGCGAGAGTTTCCGGGAAAGTGTCACGATTAAACTGCGGGTTGTGGCGTGAACGGGGAATCGTCCGTACATCGATGATCCTGCTGACTCCATTCTCTTGCAGGAGTGCAATGAACTCTTGAACCGGCCGCGTGGAATGCCCGATAGTCAGGACAAAATTTTCCATTTCCACGGATACCTTTTCCTGTTCAATCCGCCCTGACATGGCGATTCTTCTCCACTCTCCTTGCACATGACAACAAACTTCAGTGTTGAGTTCGCGCCGGTTTCAACGTCCGACAGATTATCCGCCCGTGACAGGACATCCACCTGCCGGTGCATGTCCCACGTGAGCCCGAGGAAAAGCACCGCCGACGACAGGGTGCCGAGCAGGAAAATCCAGAAAGCCGCCTTCTTCGACATAACGTATTCTCCTTCCACTTTGACAAATCCGGTATGAACTTATGTATACGAACGTTTCACTTCCGCCCGCTTCACGGATTTGAAAATGGTTCTCCTGACAATACGCCAAGAATTTACCACAAAAAGGCTGTCGTGCAGGGCATGCCACAGGGGAGCCAGTGAAATTGTCGCTAGAAATCGCGCCAGAGAGCACACGAAAAAAAGGGCTCGACAGAATCAGCCAAGCCCTTGCTACAATCTAAGATTTCAGGATCTCATTTCTTGTCCCGCCAATAGTCGTTGGCCGCGGCAACGGTTTGAAAATGAATGGCAACAACCTGCGAGACCGCAATCAGGGAATTTGCATCCTTTGAATATACTTCACGCAGCTTTACAAGAACTTCCTTATTGGGCTGCGTCGCTTTCACAGCCTTCCGTGCCAGCTTGATGGCCAGCTGAAAACCTTCTTCCGGTGTTTTGGTAATCAGACTGAGAGGCGGCTCCTGCTTGGGCGGCTCGGTCATGCTTTTGTTCGAATCAGCATACAATGAAGTAACCGCCATGAATTGAAACAGCACGATAACGATAAAGATCGCTTTACCTTTCATCGTATTCTCCTTTCATCAGACGCCTGGTTGTTCTTTGAACAGGCTGCCAAACCGTCGTCAATGAATCTGGATGATTCGATTGTGCAGATGACAATATCCGAGCAGCCTCCAGGGTGTTGACCATTCAATCATTTCACCTGCTGAACAAAGTCTCTACCATAACTCACACAGTTCACAATGCCCTGCTGGTCGGGGTTCCAGAACTCTCTCAGTCCGTCATTGACCACCTGGAAGCCACCCTCGCGCAGCCGCCCCGTGATCATGGCCACCGATTCGCCGCTCCAACCATAAGCCCCGAAAGCCGCAGCCTTCTTGTCCTTGAAACCCAGCCCCCTGATTTCTTCGAGAATTCCGGCGATGGCCGAGAGAATGCCCCGGTTTATGGTGGGAGAACCCACCAGGACAGCCTTGGACCTGAAGACCTCGGTGATGATGTCGTTCTTGTCGCTGCGCGCGACATTGAAAATCTTGATAGTCGCGTCCTTGTCCGCCTCATGGATGCCCTTCGCTATCGCTTCAGCCATCCTGCGCGTGCCGTCCCACATGGTGTCGTAGATGATCGTGACCTGGTTTTCACGGTAGTTGGCGGCCCACTCCGCATACTTGGTAACGATCTGCAGGGGATTGTCCCGCCAGATGACGCCGTGGCTCGGGCAGATCATGTCCACCGGGAGGCCGAACCCTGTCACTTCCTTGATCTTCCGGTCCACCATGGCGCTGAACGGTGTCAGGATGTTCGCATAATACTTGATGCATTCCTGGAACAGTTCGGCCTGGTCGACCAGGTCGTTGAACAGCAGTTCAGAAGCATAGTGCTGGCCGAACGCATCGTTGGAGAACAGGATGTTGTCACCGGTAAGATAGCAGAACATGCTGTCGGGCCAGTGGAGCATGGGTGCCTCGATGAAGATGATCTCTTTCGATCCGATGTTCAACCGGTCGCCGGTTTTGACGGTACGGAAATTCAATTCCTGGTGATAGTGGCCTTTCAGCGATCTGACGGCATTGGCGGTACAATAAACGGGCGTGTCCGGGATGATTTTCATCAGTTCCGGCAAGGCGCCGCTGTGGTCGCTTTCGGCATGATTTAAGATCACGAAGTCGATCTTTTCCAGGTCGATTTCCTGCTTCAGGTTCTCGATGAATTCCCCGGCAAAGGGTTTCCACACGGTATCAATGAGCACGGTTTTTTCATCACGGACAAGGTATGAATTGTACGTCGAGCCTCTATGGGTCGAGTATTCTTCACCGTGGAACTTCCGCAGCTCCCAATCGATCTTTCCGACCCAGGAGACGTTTTCAGTGACTGGAAAATGCATACATATTCTCCTTCTTTCTGTACAGGAACATCAGTACGTCGATGTCGCCATTATGGCATCAGCGACGTTGACTCGTGTTTTATTTATACGGAATAAACCTTGAACTGTCGACTTTGCACACGGGGCATATCTTCGGTGGCGCCGGGCCGTCGTGAATGTAGCCGCAGACCAGACACTGCCAACGTTTCGACTTTTGCATGAGCTTCACCTCCCGAGGGTCCCTTTGCAGGGGAAAAATCAGCTTTCCCGCCTGCAAAGGGGTTTTGTTCACCGTTCTTGTTACCCTAGGATTGCCTTCAGGTCCTGGTCGGGAGTGGAGATGGGGGCGATATTGAAGTTCTCCACCAGGAAGTTGAGGACGTTGGGGGATACGAACGCAGGCAGGCTCGGTCCCAGCTTGATGTTCCTGATACCCAGGTGGAGCAGGGTCAGCAGGATGACCACAGCCTTCTGCTCGTACCAGGAGAGGATGAGCGAGAGCGGAAGGTCGTTCACCCCGCACTCGAAGGCGCCGGCCAGGGCCACCGCTATCTGGATCGCAGAGTAGGCGTCGTTGCACTGGCCAACGTCGAGCAGCCTGGGAATGCCGCCGATGTCCCCGAACTCCAGCTTGTTGAACCGGTACTTGCCGCAGGCAAGGGTCAGGATGACGCAGTCGTTCGGCACCTTCTCGGCAAATTCCGTGTAGTAGTTCCTCCCGGTCTTGGCGCCGTCGCAGCCGCCGATGAGGAAGAAGTGCTTCACCGCACCGGCCTTGACCGCTTCGATGACCTTGTCGGCTACGCCCAGAACCGCGTTGTGGCCAAAACCCACCAGGATCTCCTGGCCAGGATTCTCCTGGAAGCCCGGCAGGGCCAATGCCTTCTCGATGGCAGAGGTGAAGTCCCAGCCGTCGATGTGTGGAATGCCCGGCCAGGCAACCAGACCCCAGGTGAACAGACGGTCCTGGTACGCCTCGGCAGGCCGCTGGATGCAGTTGGTGTTGAAGATGATGGCCCCGGGGAAGTCGGGGAGCTCCTTGTGCTGGTCCTGCCAGGCACCGCCGAAGTTGCCCGCGAGGTGGGGGTATTTCCTGAGGCCCGGATAGCCGTGGGCAGGGAGCATCTCGCCGTGCGTGTAGATGTTGATCCCCTTGCCTTCGGTCTGTTTGAGCAGCTCCTCCAGCATGACCAGGTCGTGACCCGAGACCAGGATGGCCTTGCCCGCTCTGGTGCCGAGCTGGACTTTCGTGGGGACCGGGTGGCCGAAGCGCTCGACGTGTCCTTGGTTGAGCATGCCCATGACCTTCAGGTTGATCCTGCCGCATTCCATGGCGAGCCCTACGTAGTCCATGAGACCCAGGGTGGGGTCTGCTGTGGCTGCCAGGGCCTTGTGGAAGAAGGCGTTCACTTCCTCGTCTTCCTTGCCAAGGATGTGACAGTGGTCGGCATAGGCTGCCATGCCCTTGAGACCGTAGATGAGGATCTCGATGGCCGAGCGCACGTCAGGGTCGTCGTGGAAGGCCATGACCCCGTACTGCTCACCCTGCTTGACCAGGTCTGACGCCGGCGCCCAGGCAGCGGGTGCCGGAACCGTCTGGGGAGCCTTCTGCTCGCCGCCGGTGAAGAACGCCACCAACTTGCTGAAGAAGCCTTCGTCCTTCTTGACGCCGGATGCCGTCTCGTAGAGGACCCTGGCCTTTTCCTTGATTTCGTGGGCCTTCCGGATGGTACGCTCCAGCCTGGCCGGGTCGAAGTCCACGTTGGTGACCGTGGCGAACAGCCCCTGGATGAGGAACAGGTCGACGGCCGGGTCCTTGGCGCCGAACTGGCGCGCCTTGTCGGCGTAGACCGCTATCCCCTTCAGCCCATACAGCAGGTTGTCCTGCAGCGCAGCCACATCGGGTTTCTTGCCGCAGACCCCCATCACGTCGCATCCGATTCCCTTGGCAGTCTGCTCGCATTGATGACAGAACATGGTGTTGCCTCCTTTTTCCTTTGAGGTTTGAAAACCCGGGAGCGATGCGCTCGGTCCCGCTGTTTCGTTTTTCCTTGCGTTGGGGCAATGTATACCAGCATGGGGCGGGAGCGGCATTGACCTGTATCAAGTTTTTCCTATTTACTTCATCCCTCCCGCTTCGGCAAAACGCCATCCATGCTCCATATCCCGCCACCCTGGGTTGAGATGAACAGGAAGACGAAGCAGTAGAGCGCGGCCAATTCTCCATAGTTCTGGATGGGGAGCAGGGCCTTGGCGCCGTGCCCTATCCAGTATGCGGCCGCCATCAGGCCGCTGGCGAGGAAGGCCACCTGCCTGGTGAACAGCCCGACCATGATCAGGATGCCGCCCACGAGCTCGATGGGGCCGGCGATGTAGGTGATGAACGCCGGCACCGGACCGGGTATGGGGGCCGGAATTCCAAACAGCTTCTGGGCGCCGTGCCAGAGGAAGAGAAATCCGGCGACAATCCGCATAAGCGCGTAGCATTGGGCGCTATAGCCCGAAAGAAACTGCTTCATGCATCCACCTCCCGTTCAGAGTTAGTTGGTTTCCATCCGGAAGCTTCACGAAAATGCCGCACCCCGGCCCCAATCGACACGTTCCGGATGGGAACTAATGAAGAGCTTGTCCGTAAATAATGTTCCCACTGATCGCGCCCGGATTTATGCCGGATTTGGCCGGGACGATTGAGTAAAACCGCAGGCGTGAGCCAAGGCTACGTCGAGGATTTTGCGATTGAGGACAGGCCAAATCCGGCGTGAAGACGGGATGCGAGCCCGGAATGCTTATTTACGAACAAGCTCGAAGCCTGGTCCCCGACTCCCTGCCGACGAATCTGCTTATGAAGCCGTACAGACCGTGCCCGATACCGGCGTATTTCTTCATCTGCTCCACGTTGACGCCGCCGATATTGTGATAGGTATACTGATAGATCGAACCATCCACGTACTCGACCGTGATTGAGTCGTCGCCGTTCTCAAAGGCGACGACAGCGGACGCGCCGCCGGCGTTCTCATAGCTTCTCATGGGTTCCTCCTCTTGTCGTGCAACCGGTTAGGAGTAGTAGGCATGGACGCCACTCACCATTGTCCCGGAAAAACCCGTTCACCGTTCAGACAGACCCCGATGAAACTCCATGCGTCAATTTTGGAATGTTCCGTATGCAGACAAGTATACCGTGTTCTTGGGATGGGGCATCAACAGAGGTGCGGATGATGGAAGAAGAACGCCGGACAATATTCACCCCTTCAGCAGTTCTTCCCGGTGCGCCTGTGACGCGTCGTAATCCAGGTATGAGGAAAGATGCAGGGCCGCCGTCAGCATGATCGCTTCAGCGGCAAAAACCGTGCTGTAGGCAAGGAAAGGGTTGTTGGTGAGGTGTCGCACCGTATCGACGACCATGCCGCCCAGCAGGCTGCCGAAGGCGTGTCCCGCCATGTTCGCCACCGCCCAGACGCCCAGCAGCATGCCGGCGCGGATCCTGCTGGTAAAAGAGAGCGCGCCCGACAGCATCCCGGCGCCGGCCAGGCCGGTGCCCAGCCCCATGACAAAGACCGCGACCTTCAGCACCACCGCGGTCCCCAGCAGACCGGCGGCGATCGGCCCCAGAAACGCCAGGGCGGATATGATCATTCCGGCACGCATGGTGATCATCCAGCCGTGGTACTTCAGGAAGAACACCCCGGAAGCGAGCATGGCCAGCAGCACGCCGATACCCCAGTACTGGATCAGACCGGTTGTTTCACCCACCGGCATGGCAAGCACCAGCCCGCCATAGGGCTCGAGCAGGACATCCTGCGCCAGGGTGCCGATGAAGGTCAGCATCACGATGGCGAAAAACAGCCGGACCTGCGGGTCGGCGGCGATTATGTGCGCGAATGCCTCACGAAAAGGGATCTCGCGCGCTCTGTGCGCCGCTTCGTCGAGGCGGCTGTCCTTTTCCTCGTTGCCGAGGGTCGCGAGAAACGACAGCACGAACACCGCCGCGGCGACGCCCAGCGCCACACTGACCAGCCTGGCCGGATCATAGACAGCCAGGCCTTTCTTGATAAAGCCCGCCCCCGCCACCATGCCCAGCATGGTTGCCACCTCATACAGCGTTGCGGCGCGGGAGCGGGCTTCACCGGAGAAACGCTCCGCAACCAGCGCCTGGAAAGTATTGTGCGCCGTGTTTCTCCCCAGGCCGTAGAGGAGGAAGGCGGCCGCCACCCCCGCCATCAGCAGTGCATTGCCCCCCTGCCGGGTGATGATGCCGACGATGGCGATGATGCCCAGTCCGATAAGCAGCGCTCCCAGCATGATATACGGTTCACGCCGTTTACCCATGAGAGGGAATGCATCCGACCGGTAACCGACCCAGACCCGAATCGGCGAAATCATCAGCGGAATGGCAAAGAAGACCGCTACAAGGGTGGCGGAATAACCCAGATCGGCGATCATCACGCGGTTCAGCGTGCTGCCGATCAGGACGCCGCTGAGCGCGTACGCCATGGGGAACAGGGCCAGGCGGATATTGTTTGCGATCCTGATTTTCCTTTGCATGGTATCTCGATCTGAAGTGACATGGTGGGGTCTGGATTTTAAAGTTGCAAAACATCACGCGCACTGATCCCGACCCTGGGCCGGGCATACATCGCCACACCTACCCCGTGTGCGCTAGCCTCTCCGCCAGTTTGGTCATCCTCCTGGTGGACTTCCTGTTCCTGACCGCCATGGCCAGTGCCCTGACCTGGCCGATGACGATGACCAGCTTCTTCCCCCTGGTGACGGCGGTGTAGAGCAGGTTCCGCTCCAGCAGCATGTAGTGCTGCATGGCCAACGGGATGACCACGGCCGGGTACTCGGACCCCTGGCTCTTGTGGATGGAGGTGGCGTAGGCCAGGGAGACCTCATCCAGCTCGCCGAACTCGTACTCGACCTCGCGACCATCGAAATCGACCCGCAGGAGCCCCTCCTCCGTGTCCACCAGCCTGACCACGCCGATGTCGCCGTTGAAGACCTCCTTGTCGTAGTTGTTCACGGTCTGGATCACCTTGTCACCGGACGCGAACCGGGAGCCGAAGCGGACCACCGAGGGCTCGGCGCCGGAATTGAGCCGCAACTGCAACTCCACGTTGAGGGAGCGGACCCCGAGACCGCCCCGGTTCATGGGGGTCAGGACCTGGATGTCCCGTACCGGATGAAGGCCGAAGCGGCCGGGGATGCGCTCGGTGATCACCTGCATGACCTTGTCGTGGATCTCCTCGGGGGTCTCGGCCGGGATGAAGTAGAAGTCGGACAGGGCGGTCCCCTCGTTCTTCAGGGGGAGTTCGCCCCGGTTGATGCGGTGTGCGTTGACGATGATGCGGGAGGACTCGGCCTGGCGGAATATTTCGGTCAGCCTGACCGTTGGGACGACGCCGGAGTCGATGATGTCGGCCAGCACCGCGCCCGGCCCGACCGAGGGGAGCTGGTCCACGTCGCCGACGATGATCAGGGCCGCGTGATCGGGTATGGCGGCCAGCAGCCGGTTGGCCAGCACGATGTCCACCATGGACGACTCGTCCACCACCAGCAGATCGGTCTCCAGGGGGTTGTCCCTTCCCCGCTTGAAGCCAAAGGTCTGGGGATCGAACTCCAGCAGCCGGTGGACCGTCCTGGCCTCCAGGCCGGTGGACTCTGAGAGCCGCTTGGCCGCCCTGCCGGTGGGGGCGCACAGGGTGACCCGGATATCCTTGGCCAGGATAATCCTGAGGATACCGTTCACCAGGGTGGTCTTCCCGACCCCCGGTCCGCCGGTGATGACCGTCACCTTGGAGGCGAGGGCCAGCTCCACAGCGCTCCGCTGGGAGGCGGACAGGGTCAGACCGGTCTTCTGCTCCACCCAGGGGATTGCCTTTGCCGCGTCGATGCTTTCCCATGGGGGAGCCCCCGGCAGCAGCCGGGCGATGCCGGCCGCGGTGCCGGTCTCGGCCCGGTGCAGCGGCGTCAGGAACAGGCATTCCCTGCCGTCTATCCGGTCTCTCACCAGGTTGTCCTCGGCGATCTCCTCCTGGATCGCTTCCTCGATAACCGGGACTGGGATCTCGAGCAGCCCGGCCGCCTGACCGGCCAGTTCGTCCCCGGGCCAGGCGCAGTGGCCGTCATTGGAAATCTCCTGGAGGGTATGCCTGACACCGGCCCGGGCCCGGATCAGGGAGTCCCGGGCGACTCCGAGCCGCTCTGCGATGACATCGGCGCTTTTGAAGCCGATGCCGTGGATGTCCAGGGCCAGCCGGTAGGGGTTCTCGGTGACCTTGAGGATGGCTTCGTCGCCGTAGGTCTTGTAGATGCGCACCGCCCGGGCCGTGCCCACGCCGTGGGACTGGAGGAACACCATGATCTCGCGGATGACCTTCTGCTCGGCCCAGGCGCCGGTGACCATATCCATCCGCTTCCTGCCGATGCCGGGAAGCCCCAGGAGCCGCATGGGCTCGTTTTCGATGACCTCGAAAACATTCTCGCCAAAGGCCTTGACAAGCACCTTGGCAAAGTGGGGGCCGATCCCCTTGACCATGCCTGAGCCGAGATACTTCTCGATCCCCTCCCTGGTGCCGGGGAGCACGACCCTGAGCTGCACGGCCTTGAACTGGAGCCCGTGGGTCCGGTCGTTTTGCCAGAAGCCGAGGCACTCCACGAACTCCCCCGGCCCCACCGAAGCGGCCGAGCCGATCACGGCGACCGGCTCCCTGCGCCCCCTGACCTTGACCTTGAGGACGCAGAAGCCCGTCTCCTCGTTGTGGAAGGTAACCCTTTCGACCGAGCCGGACAAACGTTCCTGGGGTGCGGTATCGTTGTGCGTCATGGGGCCAAGCATACCACCTCGGGAGCCGATACGGTAGTCTTTCCGTCAGCCCCGACCGCGTGCAAGGTGAGCGGAACGCATTGAGGAGCGCGCGTGCAGTTGCGGCTGTCACGCCCGATTCCTTGCAGGCGGATGAGTCCATTGCATTCGCCATTCTGTTGGGGTACTGTGGTTATCACAAATTTTTGCGGGGAGAACACGATTCATGTCGCCAATGCTTGACTATGTACGGAAAATGATCGAAACCGGGCACCCGCCCATGCCCATTGCATCGCTCATCGGCTTCACGATAAAGTCGGTCCGGCCCGGCGAGGCCGTGATCGAGTTCGAGATGACCGAGGACCATACCAATGCCATGGGAACCCTGCATGGCGGGGTGTTCTGCACCATTGCCGACACGGCCATGGGAGTGGCGTTCTTTACGCTGCTGGAGAAGGGTGAGACACTGACCACCCTGGAGCTGAAGATCAATTATCTCAGACCGGTATGGGGCGGAAAACTCCTGGCAGTGGGCAAGGTCGTCAAGAAGGGAAAGCTGACGGGATTCGTTGAGTGTGACGTGCTTGATGAAAGCGGGCAGCTGGTTGCCCGTGCAAGCAGCACGTACATGGCCCTGACCGGAGAACAGGCAAAGAACCGCACGGTTCCCGAATAGCAGGACCGGCATAACAGCCTGCCCGTGCACGAAACGGCGAAGTCTCGGGCAAGGCCGGTGGTCGAGTCATGCAACCAGGAGAGAGCAATGATCGATAGATTCCAGGCCGCCGCCGAGGCGGCGGGCGCCGTTGTCGGGCGCTTTCCAACCCTTGCCGAGGCGGCCCGCCATGTCCGTGAGACAACCGGCGGCCCGGTGGCGGCTTCCGAACTCCCGGACGCGGTTCGCAAGGCCCTCGCCGACCTGCGCTTCGCCTCCCCGCAAGAATACCGGGACGTCCGCTTTGGCCTGAGCTTCGCCACGGCGGGCGTGGCCGCCACCGGCAGTCTCCTCCTGGAGCTTTCAGACCCGGCCGGACGCGGCGCTACCGCCCTCCCCCCGGTCAACCTGGTGTTCCTCACGGCTTCGACCATCGTCCCGGACCTGCAGTCCCTCTCAGGCACCCTCTACCGGCTGCTGGCATCCCACCCGTCCAGCTACCTGTCACTCACCACCGGCCCCAGCCGCACCGCGGACATCGAGCGGGTCCTGACCATCGGGGTCCATGGCCCCAAGGAGCTGCACATCCTGATCCTGGAAGGAGAATGAGAGGTGTCGAGAAAAATCATTCACCAGAAAATCAACGATGCGTTTCTCCGCAGGGCGCTGGGGAATTTCGCGGCCCAGTACCCGGCCGCCAGGGCGCGCGCCTTCGAGGGGGAGGATTTCGAGGCCCTGCGCGAACGGATATCGGCAGCCAGGAAGGAGTCTCTACGGATCCTGCCCGAAATGGTGCAACGCTTCACGGAACACGCCGAACGGACAGGCGCGGTCGTTCATCTCTGCGCGGACGCGGCGGCCGCACGGGATACGATTCTCGAAATCGTCAGGCAGAAGGGCGCCGACCTGCTGGTCAAGTCCAAGTCCATGACCTCCGAGGAGATCCGGCTCAACCATCACCTGGAAAAGGCCGGGGTCCGCTGCCTGGAGACCGACCTGGGGGAATGGATCATCCAGCTGGCCGGGGAGCGGCCGTCCCACATGGTCATGCCCGCCATCCACAAGAACCGTGACGAGGTGGCGGCCCTGTTCTCCCGGGAAACGGAACGCCACTGTGCGCCAGATATCCCCGCACTGGTGGAGGTCGCCCGCGAAACCCTCAGGGACGGCTTCCTGTCAGCCAAGGTGGGACTCTCGGGCGCCAACGTGGCCGTGGCCGACAGCGGCGCCATCGGGCTGGTCACCAACGAGGGAAACGCCCGCCTGGTCACCACCCTCCCCCGCACCCACATCGCCCTTATCGGCATCGAGAAGATCGTCCCCTCCCTGGCCGAGGCACTGGACATCGTCTCCATGCTGCCGAAGAACGCCACCGGCCAGAAGATCACATCCTACGTCTCGTTCATCAGGGGGCCGTCCGGGGACGGCCGCGAGCTCCACCTCGTGCTGCTGGACAACGGCAGGTCGGAGCTTGCCCGGCATCCCCGCTTTCAGGAGGCGCTCAAGTGCCTGAAATGCGGGGCCTGCGCCAATGTCTGCCCGGTGTACGAGACCGTGGGCGGGCATGTGTTCGGCCACATCTACGTGGGGGGCATCGGCCTGGTGCTGACCCCGTTCTTCCACGGCGACAGGAACGCCCGCGACATCCTCGGCCTCTGCATCGGCTGCCGCAGGTGCAACGAGGTCTGCGCCGCAAAGATCGACATCGAGGGACTGATTCTTGACCTGAGGGAAAGAGGGAAGAAACTGCCGGCGCAGAAGCCGCTGATGGGGACCTTCATGAGGAACCGGACCCTGTTCCACGCCGCGCTCAGGGCCGCCTACCTGGCCCAGAAACCGTTCCAGGGGAGAGACGGACGCATCCGCCACCTCCCGCTGGTCCTGGGGTGCGACACGGGCAACCGCTCCCTCCCCCCGATCGCGGCGCGCCCCTTCCGGGACCTGGCCCGGGAGCGGGTAGCGGCGAAGCCGCTCGTGCCCGGCGAACGCGGGAGGGTGCTCTTTTTCTCCGGCTGCCTGGCGGACTTCGTATACCCGGAGCTGTGCCGGGACGTCATGGAGAGCCTGGAAAAACTGGGCTACGCGGTCGTCTTTCCACAGGAGCAGCTCTGCTGCGGCATACCTGCCCGCTACTCAGGCGAAACCGGCATCGCCCGCGACATGGCCCGGCTCAACACGGAGGCCCTGCTGGCGGAGCGGGCCGACCACGTGGTCACCATCTGCCCCACCTGCACCATGTCGCTGAAGCGCGACTTCCCCGAGCTGCTGCTGGGTGATCCGGGGCGGCACGCCCGGGCCTTGGAGCTGGCCGGCAAGGTGGTCAACTTCTCTGAGCTGGCGGCCCGGAGCATCGTGGAGATAGAGGCGCCCGGGGAAGGAGCGGCGGTCACCTACCACGACGCCTGCCACCTGCGGCGCGGCTGCGGCGTATTCCAGGAGCCGAGGGCCGTGCTGGAGCGGATTGCCGGACGGCCGGTGCGCGAGATGGACGGTCACGACGGCTGCTGCGGCTTCGGCGGCTCCTACGCCTTCAAGTACCCGGAGATCTCATACGAGATCCTGAAGCGGAAACTGGACTCCATTGCGGCATCCGGCGCTGACACGGTGGCGGTGGACTGCCCCGGGTGCAGGATGCAGATCGAGGGTGGGCTGGACGGAGCCGGAAGCTCCGTGCGGGTAGAGCATACCGCCACGCTGGTGGCGGAGCGGCTGCGCGGAGAGTGATCGGCCGGAGGGAGGACCCGTGAAGAGTTACGATTTGTCGGATGTTTGTCACCTGCCCAGGGGACAGGATGGGCTAGATCACCCTTGAAAAGGTCTGCTTCATCCCGGCATGGGACGGGACAGTCATAGGATGGCGGTTGTGGCAGGCACCGCAGAACACCTCGCCCTTCTCACGCCTGGTCCAGAGGGTCAGGTTCCTTGAATCGCACCATTCGCAGTACCATACGTAGTAGTCACCCAGCGGCATCATTCTCATTTTTCTCCTCCATTCGACTGTCTGAACACGTGCTTGCGCGGCGTGCTCTGTTCCAAAACAGATTTCCGGTTTCTCGATGTTCCCAGTTTCGCATCGTCAGGTTACAGAGGTGTGAGGAAGAGCAGATAATGGCGTGAATTTGTGAATCCATAAGTGGGAGGCTTGAAAAGAGGGGGGCCGATGCCCCCCACCATGAGGAAGGCTCACGTGAAGAGAGCCGTGTGCTGCTCGGGTCAGAAGATGATCTGTGCCTGGAGGCGATACTGCATGTCGTTGCCGGGCAGCCTCTGGCTGGTGAAGGGGTCGGTCTTGGCGCCCTGGGTATGGATACTCCCCACGTCCGCGGTCAGCTTCAGGTTATGCTTGTTGAAGTAGTAGGACAGGGCGCCGATCACCTCGGTCCTGAGGTCGTTGGACACGTCCCGGTTCGGGTCATAGTAGGAATAACGCACCGCTGCTTCCAGCTTCGGCAGTATCATGTAGCCAGCCTGTGCATAGAAGCCGTGGGCACGGAGGAGCTGATTCGTGATATCGTTCTCAGCCTGACCCAGCAGATATTCACCCTGGAGTGCGAGGCCCATCCACTTGAAGGCCAGGTCTACGCCGAAGCTGTCAACCGATACCTTCTGACCGTTGGAGGATACGAACGACCGCCCGGCACCGAGCCATCCGTTGCTTCCGGCATAGTTGGAGGCAGCCCCTTCAAACGAGGTTCCGTTGTTCTGGAGGGTATTCCTGAAGTAGTTGGCTCCGATGGAAAGGAGCGGTTTCTTTGTCCGGTCGAAATCCGGCTCGTTGTAGGGCATGTCACCGAACGGGTTGACGGCTACCCTGGCGGCGAGCATGTTGTCATTGGTGGCCCGGGCGGTTGTCTGGCCCAACCCGCCGAACACGCCCAGGTTGTAGTAGGCGATACCGTCCGCGATCTTGCCGTGGGCCATGGCGCCGAGGTCGTAGGATGCCTTGAACGCGTCTACCACCGGCGAGCGGTCAACAAAGGAAAGCGAGCCGTCTGAGGTAAGCTCCTGGCGGGCGAAGGGGACCTTGTACTGGCCGGCCCTGAGCTGCACTTCGTCCATGAACTTGTAATTGATGAAGGCGTCCTGGAGCATCTTGGAGCTGCCCGACTGACGCAGGTCCAGCTCCAGTTTGTAGGTGAGGTCCTTGGTGTAGGCGTAGCCGTTCAGGAACAGCTTGATGCGCTTGGCGTCCCAGCTGCTGGAATCGCTCTTGGTGTTGAAGTCCGCGGTGTCGAAGTCAGTGAAGGTGTAACGGAACTGCATGCGACCGCCGAGAGAAAGCTGGAACTTCTCGTCGGCCGAGGTGAAGGTGAAACCCCTGCCGAGCTTGTAGTCAATCGGCTTGTACTTGGTTAATTCCTTGTAGTCGGCCTCCGTGATGACCCCCTTTTCCTTCAGGATCTCCTCGAGACTCTTCGCGTCCGCGTTCTGACCGACGGCAAACGCCGCCAGAAGTCCTGCAGCAATAATCTTTCCTTTCACTCTCTCCTCCTTTTGCTGATGTAATAAACGTCACGTCCCGGCAAGGCTGGGCTCCGGAATCGGCCGCCTGCCGCAAAGTCAGGCGTGTTCAGGCCCTCGGCTACTGGACAGCATGTCCCTGGCCTTCACGAATGGTGGGAAGATACCTGACAAATATTGCGTCGGTGTTACGCGGCAAAAAAAGCTGCGTTACATTTCTGACGGCAGAGCGGCTGAAAGTGGAATGGTCGGAAGGAACGGCATGGGGAAGGAAATATCGGGAGGTTTTCAATAAATAAATGGAGAGTGGGGAGGGATCAGGCAGCGGAAAGGACGAGCCTGCGATTGAATGCCTGTTCAAAGAGGTCTCCCTTTGCCTTGGCGCCGAATATCTCGACTGAGAGGTCCCCATCCCCTTCAAGGACGACCCGGAAGGAGGTTTCGGTCAGCTCGCAGCGGAGCTTCCCGACCAGGGCGTTCCTGCGGCGGTCGAGACCGTCGGCCAGGCGCAGGATCCCGCCGAGTCTCGAAACCAGGATGCGGTCCTCCTCGGTCAACCGTGAGAACCCTTCGTGCTTCTTCTTGGGGAGTGATTTGCGGTGATAGCGGGCCACGTTGGCCACCACCTCCCGCTCCCGGGGGGTAAAGCCGAACAGTTCCGCGTGCCGGATCAGGTGATAGGAATGCTTGTGGTGGCTTGCATAGCTGATGAAATAACCGCTGTCGTGCAGCAGGGCCGCGGTCTCCAGGAGCTGCCGGTCACGGTCGCCGAGAGCGAACGCCGGCGCCAGGGCTTCGAACAGCTGCAGCGACAACGCCGTCACCTGCCCGGCGTGCTGCTCGTCCACCAGGCAGGAACGGGCAAAATCGAGGGCTGCGCTCCTCCAGGTACGGCGGCCACCCTCCCCCACCAGGTAGTGCTTGCGCAGGCTGTCCAGGATAAGCCCTTCCCGGATCCCCCGCTCGTTTACCCTGAGTACGTTGGCGTTGAAAAAGCGCATCAACTCGTCTGTGACCGCCACACCGGCAATGATGATGTCGGCCCGGTCAGGATTGAGTCCGGGGATCTCCCTGCGCTCCTTCAGCTCCTTTCTCAGGAGCATGGCCAGCAGGTGCACGACATCCGAGCGCAGCACCTCGTAGCCGTGGACCGATCCGTAACCCTCCCGGCGCATGGCCATTATCATGGAGGCCACCGAGGTCATGGTGCCGCCGGAACCGACCAGACACTGGGCACTGACCTCCTCTCCGTCGAAGGCCTGTTTCAGCTCGTTCCGAACATGCTTCAGCAGCTTCAGGAAGTCCTGCCCGGCAACAGGATCCCGCTTGAGAAACCTCTCCGTCAGTGCCACCGCCCCCAGCTCGAGGGAATAGAACTCCTCGATATGGCTGCCCAGGGCGGTCACGATTTCCACGCTGCCGCCGCCGATATCGACCATGCCGTAACGTACCCCCTCCAGGTCGAAGTTGTGCAGCCCGCTCAGGGCAACCAGGCGGGCCTCTTCTTCCCCCGGGATGATTACGGCCCTGATGCCGGTCCGCTCTTCGACGGCCCTGATGAATTCGGCACCGTTGGCGGCCCTGCGGACCGCGCTGGTGGCAACCGCCTCTACGGCATCGACACCGTAACCGTCAACGATCTTTTTCATGCGGAGCAGGTTCTCCATGGCCCGCTCCCATGCCTCAGGGGCGATATCCCCTCCGTCAACCAGGTTCCTGCCGAGCCGCACCGTTGCCTTCTCGTCGTCGAGGACCCGGAACTTGTCGCCGCTCACGACCTCGACCACGATGCACCTGATGGAGTTCGTGCCTATGTCCAGGGCGGCAAGCCGCTTGCGATTCCGTTTCACATCAGACTCCGGACCGTGGCGCCGATGGCCTCGAAGGGGATGGTGTCGAGCTTGTCAAGGAATTCGACGAAGGATTTTTCTCTCTTCTTGGCTATGATGCCCCCCAGGGCCTGTTCCTCCGTTTCAGAGAGGACGGCTTCCCGGATCAGCCCGGAAAAGACGTCCAGGTCGTGGATCCTCCCAAGGATCTCCTGGTATTCCTTCACATGGCCGTGCACCTGGCGGTAACCTTCTTCGTGCATCAGGGGAGAGAGCACCTCCATACGGTAGCGGAACCTCTTGACCGCAATCCGCAGGCTGTGCTGGGCAGCCGCTTCCCCGGGGCGCCGCGCAGCCGGCACCAGGGCCAGCACCGGCGCCAGCCGGAGCTCTATCCCCTCCCGCGCGAAGTCCTCTATGGGCAAAAACGGATCGGTTGCGCCCGGGGGCGGATCGAACAGGTAAGGTGCGTGAACGATCCTGACGAAGAGCTTCCTGAGGGATGTTGCACGCATCTTTTTCAGGTCGCGCTTCAGCTTCTTTCCGGCCCCTTCACGGTCGGCTTCATAAAGGGTGATGCAGCCCGACAGTTCCCTGCCGTGCTCCTCCCCCATCTCCGCCGCCGCCTGGCGGAAGAAGGCCAGCCCTTCATCCAGGTTTCGGAGCTCGCCCAAGGCATCGGTGACCTTTTTGACGCTCTTCCTGACGGCGTTTATCCTCGCTTCGGGATAACACTGGGCGAACAGGGAGATACCCTCCCGCAGCCTGCGGGAGGCTACCCGCAGATCATGAATGTCCTCCGGATCGAAGGTGGAGGCCGTCTTTTCCCAGCAGCGAAAAAAATCGGCCCCGCGCTCGGCAAGGAGTCCCTTGGCCGCGATCCAGAGCGGTGTCTTCTTCATGAGCAACATGGTCAAACCCTTTGCTTGCCCGCCTTCTCCATGAAACCGGTCCTCAGCAGCATCTTGCGGGTCTTTTTCAGCCCCTTGCGGATCTCCTTCAAGCCTGCTCCCTCAAGGGCTGAAAGGCGTTTCTCGAACTTCGAAAGCACCTTCCAGGCCCGCTTCCTCCTTTTCTCAAGCAGCACGGCAACCGTGTCCAGGGAACCGGCGATTCTCAGGAGATCCCTTTCGACCTTCCTCCCGTCCTTCCCGGCAAGTTCCTCCCCGAACCGGCTCTTGACATCCGCTGCCATGGTCTGCACCCGCAGGCCCATGGCAGCCGTCCGCTCGCGCAACTCCCCGAGTCTCCTCTCGGAGGCATCGGAAGACATCACAGCCGCCTGGGAAAGTATGACCGGAATCGCACGCGGATTGATCCCCTTGATTGCCTTCAGCCCCTCCTCGCCCGCTGCCGCGACTTTCTCAAGGCTGTCCATGCCGGCGGAAACCAGTCGCCCGGCCAGCACCTCCCCCACCCCCTTGAGTCGTCTCAACTCCCTGGTCACATCGTCCATCTCCCCTCCAGAAATGATTATATTTATCTCGTCTCTACCCGGCCGGCATTTTGCGTTAAAGTTCGATAATTTTTTTACGGGCAGGATCCCCCGGAGCCGTATGCTCCACCGGATCCCGCAGCGGTCCGACTTTCAAATACTACTCGTAACGCAAAATCTTTTCAATGTGGCAGCGTGCTTTCAGGCGTTCCGCAGTGCAATTTTTACACGGATGTAACAACGCCTGCCAGGGAAATACCGGTTCCCAAATACGTTGACAGGGACTGAGCGGTTTGGTTATTCTCTGGAAATGAAAAAATCCGAAGAACTGCGCGATGACTGGGAACAACTCTGCAGCAGGTGCGGTCTCTGCTGCTTCGAGAAGATCGAGGACGAAAACGGCACCGTCTTCTTCACCTCCATACCGTGCCGCTATCTCGACGTGGTGACCAGGGAGTGCCGGATCTACCCACGCCGTTTCGAGATCTACCCGGAATGCGTCAAGCTCACGGAAACGCTTGTTCGCGAGCTCACCTGGCTGCACGACGAATGCGCCTACAGGAAGGCGCTGGGCGTAAAACGAAAACAGACCTGAAGACGGCGTCAACAGGCTGATGCACTGCCTCCCGGCGGATCAGGTTGCATTGACAAAAACGGAAACTGCTCTACAATTCTGCCTCATTGTGGGAAGAAAGGTTTGGAGATGAGTGAGATGAAGGCAACGACCGTCCTGGTCGTTGATGACGACATGTACGTACTGGAATCGGTTGTCGCCCTGCTCAGCCAGTTTGGATACTCCGTAGCCCCGTGCCGGAACGGCGAGGAAGCCCTGCAAAAGATTCAGAACACGGAATTCGACGCCATCCTGACCGACATCAAGATGCCGCTCATGTCGGGAATCGAGCTCCTTGAGATCATACACAACCTCAACCCGGACATACCGGTAATCCTCATGACGGCATACGCGGAGCTTGACGTGGCCGTAGAGGCCATCAAAAAGGGCGCCTTCGATTTCATCATCAAGCCTTACAAACCGACCTACCTGCTCCACTCCATCGAAAAAGGGGTCAAATACAACCGCCTGATCCAGATGGAGAAGAACTACAAGTTCATGCTGAAGGACATGGTCGAGAAGAAGACCCGGGAGCTCGCCGACGCCCTCATGATGGTCAAGAACATCAGCGTCGAGATCATTGAGAGGCTGACGGCGGTGGCGGAATTCAGGGACACAGACACCGGGTCGCACATCGCGAGGATCGGTCTCTATGCGAGCAGGATGGCCGAGGAGCTGGGCATGCCGCCCGAATTCGTCGAGAACATCACCTTCTCCAGCCCGATGCACGACCTCGGAAAGATAGGGATACCGGACAACATCCTGTTGAAACCGGGAAGCCTCACCAGGGAAGAATTCGAGATCATGAAGGCCCATACCACCATCGGTGAGAAGATGCTCTCCGGCTCCTCCTATCCCATGCTGCGGATGGCTGCCTCAATCGCCCTCAATCACCATGAACGATGGGACGGGGGCGGCTATCCGAGAGGGCTTAAGGGCGAGCAGATCCCCATCGAGGGACGCATCGTCATGCTGGTGGACCAGTACGACGCCCTGAGAAGCAGAAGACCCTACAAGGAAGCGGTTTCTCACCAGGGTGTCGTAAAGATCATGTCCGAAGGTGACGGCAGAACCAAGCCCGAACACTTCGATCCCAAGGTACTGGGGGCGTTCCTCTCGCTCTCCGCCGAATTCGAGGAGATATACAACACCAACCAGGACATCAGCTATCCGCTCTCCGCCATCAGCCACCCGGAAACAGTGAAGCCGGCTCTCGCATAGAGACGCCGGCTTCATAAGGCTTCCTCTGATTCCATCTTCTGTCGGCCGTCAGTTGCTCACTTGCAGCCCCAGCGTATCGTTCTTCAGCACATCATCTTCACTATCCTCGAGCAGATCCGCGCCTGCCAGCAGGTCCTCAAGCATCATGGTATCGGGATTCAATTTCGGATAGCGCTTGGCGCCGATGAAACGCGAACGGTAATACGGGGTGTTGAGGGAAGATATGACCACCTTGCGATCCCGCGAAGATGCGTGGATCATCTTGTTTTCCCCCAGATAAATCCCCACGTGGGACGGGAAGGACGCGTAGGTGCGGAAAAAGACCAGGTCCCCCTTCTGGAGGTCGTACGGAACCACCGGCTCACCGGTCCAGAACTGCTCCCGCGCTGTCCTGGGAAGGTTGATGCCGAGGTCGCGGAAGACCTGCTGGACAAAGCTGGAGCAGTCGAGAGCATTGCGGCTGTTACCGCCGAAACGGTAACGGGCGCCGAGAAAACTGAACGCGCTCTTTTTGAGACGTTTGGAGACATCCATGGTGAGCTCCAGGTTCCGGCCGAGATCGATGGGTTTCTCGGGCTCCGCATCGGTAAGCTCCGCCAGGGTCCTCTCGTATTCCTGTCTGGTAAACAGCTCGTTGTTCCTGAGCCGGCGGCTCTTTTCCTTCCTGACCTCTGCCACGACAGTCTCGGGTTGCTCGACCTCCCTCAGGGAAAGCACCCTGCCGGGCTTCAACTTGTCGCCGCGGAGCCCGTTCATCCGCTTCAGTTCCGCAGCCGACACACCTGTTTTCCGGGCTATCCCGCTCAGGGTGTCACCTTTCCTGACCTTATAGCTGTTCCCTTTGGCCTTTCCGCTCCTGTTACTGTCGGCGGCCGCCGTGACGGTTCTCGGCGGTATGGCCAGCTTGTCACCCGGCTTCAGATGCTGGTTGACCAGATTATTGGCCGATTTCAACTCATTAACGGTTACGTGATATTTTCTGGAAAGCGAATAGAGCGTGTCATTTTTTTTGACAACGTGGGTCTTGGCGGCTATGGCGAGCGACGGGAAGGTTACCAGGAAGGTGGAAAGCACAACGAGCCTGATACCGATACTATTCATGATCCCCCCTTTCCTCGTTTTACAACGCAAAACATAATTTCAAAATTTGTGCCTTTATACACCATGCCCACGGACGTGTCAACCGCAAATGGCGCCGCTACCGTACTATCGTCAGCCTCACCCTGACCTTGTCGTCGGACGCGGGCTTCAGGTGCGCCGGAATATCGAGCCTTTTTTCCAGCGTCACGCTTTCCGACACCGCGGAGAGGGAGATCCCCTCGGTCCGGATGGTCTTGGTCCGGGACATGATGGACTCGGGCCCTTCAATCATCACCTCCCGAGGTATGACCTGCACCTTCCGCAGGCGCAGTCTCCCGGCGGGTGAACCGCTCACCTGGGCCTCAACCCGCACCGGTTTGCGGACCTTGCGCTCCACGGTGACGCGAAGCGAGGACGGTTTTATCTTTGTTACGACAAGCCCGGAAGGCAGGTTGAAATGCTCTTTGCCGAAGTACAAATGGTTGTTTCCCTCGTGAACCTTGGCGAGATCGACCTCCGCGACAATGTCACCCTCCTTGGGAATTGAAATCAGGCCGGAAAAGGATTTGAGCTGAAGCTCCACCTTTTCGGCGGAACTGCCGCTGAGGAGAAACGAGTCCGGCAGGTTCCTGAACTGGACCGGGGCCGCCACCGTCACGATCTCGCCCTCACGCTCCGTTACCACGAGCCAGACCAGCGACACCAGGACAACCGTCGCCAGCTTCGGCCGGAAATTGCTGAAAATCCTCCTGATAAACGAGGGACGAGACGCGTCCCCGACCGGATGGGAAAGGAGTCTGTCAAGCTCCAGGGAAAGCCGTTCGGGCGACTCCACCCCGGTCAGTTCACCCGAGAGCGCCAGCGAAACCTCTCCCCTCTCTTCCGAAACGATAACCACCGCGGCGTCAGATCGCTCGGACAGCCCGAGACCGGCCCGGTGACGGGTGCCGTATCGCTGGGGAATCTCGCTGTTGGCGGACAGGGGAAGATGGCACGAGGCCTTCTGGATCCTGCCGTTTCTGACTATCAGGGCACCGTCGTGCAGCGGCGACCCGTCCTGGAAGATGCTTCCGATGAGCTGACCGCTCACGAAGCTGTCCAGAGGCACACCGTTTGAGAGGTATTCGTCCAGGGGCTCGGAGCGCTGGAGCACGATAATGGCGCCGGTCCTGGAGGCGGCCAGGGAAAAGACCGTCGAAGAAAATTCCTGGAGGTCGAAGGACGGCCCGGCATCCTGGCGGCCGAGAATCCTGCGCAGCGGGCTGATTCGATAGAGGGCCTGCCTGATCTCGGCCTGGAATATGACGATGATCAGGACGAAGACGACCGTGCTCAGTTCCTGGAGTATCCAACTGGTCATGAAAAACCCCAGGTTTCTGGTCGCCAGGTAGACGACCCCCAGGGAGCCGAGACCGATGACGACCTGGAGCGCCTTGGTATGCTTGAACCAGCCGTAGAGCTGGTACAGCAGGACACTCATTATGATGATGTCGGCCACATCCTGCCAACGGATTATTGGAAACACGCGGGAACCTCGCTAGATGAAATTTTTGCCGATCCAAAAAACCTGAATCCATGACGCCTGCATGGATCCGGGAAAAACTGTATACCTTTCCCCGGGCGCGTATGGTAGCATGACTCTCTTAGATTGGTGTCTATCCGGAAACTTCTGGAAAATGTCCGTCAAGGTCGGACCGGGGCTTTCACGGAGCCTCTCGTGCGGACCTCCTGCATATTCGTGGGACATCTGCCTACTCCGGTATGACGGCCATTGTACCGGTGAAGTCCGGCGTCCGATTACGAGGGGCTCCGGGGAAGTTCCGGTCCGACCCCAACCGGCACTTTCCGGATGGAAACGAGATTAATCGAAAGGGCATCCGGCCGACACCCGAGCCGGAGCCAGGGGACCGTCACGCCATGATCGGCACATCGAAAAAGAGCGCCGCAATCCGTCAGATGTTCAGCGCAATCGCGCCAAAATACGATCTGTTGAATCGCATGCTCAGCCTCGGGGTTGACAGGCGGTGGCGGCGTTCGGCCGTCTCGAGGCTCAGGTGCGGCAACGGCGGCATGATCCTCGACATCGCCACCGGAACGGGCGACATGGCCCTGGCGGCCGCGGCCGTGACCGACGGTTCCGTCAGGATAATCGGGGTTGACTTCTGCGGGGAGATGGTGGAAATAGCCGCGACCAAGATAACCGCTTCCGTTCACCGAGAGAGGGTCGGGCTGTGTATCGCGTCATGCGAGGCCCTCCCTTTCAGCAACAATACCTTTGATTCCGTCACCATAGCGTTCGGTATCAGGAACGTGGTGGACAGGGTTTTGGGCCTCAGGGAAATCCTGAGGGTCCTCCGGCCGGGAGGGAAGCTGGTGGTCCTTGAGTTCTCCACCCCGCGCTCCAGGCTGTTCAATACCGTTTATCGCTTCTACTTCAGCCGCATCCTTCCCGCCATCGGCGGACTGTTTTCCGATCCGGGCGCCTACCGTTACCTGCCAGATTCGGTGTCGACATTCCCCGATGGGGAAAGATTCGCTGAAATGATGACCCGCGCGGGCTTCGTGAACATTGGCCGCTCCGAGCTGACCCTGGGCATCGTAACCGAGTACCGGGGGGAAAAGCCGGTCACCCCTTGCTGACAAATTCCTTCAGCTTGAGCTCGATATCGTCGCCGTTCACCGTGACCACCCTGCCGTCCCGCTGCTCGCAACGGACCATGCCCTCGTCGACCCACTTGAGGATCATGGCCTTGGAAACTCCGAACTTCGACACCGCCTCATCCAGCGCAAACCACGTCTTTGCAAGCGACATTCACTGGCTCCTTTCTTCCTTAGAGGATTTTATAGTATATGGATAATGGCACCGCTGACAACAAAAAACCGCTCAGGGCCGGAGGATCCCGGCGAATCGGGCACCCCTCCGACATGGGCGCCGGTAACCATTCCCGGTCCCGCCGGCCTTGACAGTCCATCCCGTTTTCTGTATAAATGCACTGTTTGCGGGAACGGAATCACCGTGGAGGGATGAGTGTTCATAGCTGCCAATTTTCTCATTGCGGTTGGAAAAATTCTTGACATCGTCCTTACCATCTACATGTACATCATCATTGCCCGGGCTCTGATTTCCTGGGTCAACCCCGATCCTTACAACCCCATCGTCAACTTTCTGAACCGCGTGACCGAGCCGGTCCTGTATCAAGTCCGGCGAAGGCTCCCGTCCATGGGCGGTCTCGATCTTTCTCCTCTCATTGTCCTGCTGGTCATCTTTTTCCTGCAGAAATTCGCCGTAAGCTCGATCCTCGACATGGGATATCGCATGAAGCTCGGAATGGGAGGCTTGTCATGAAAATCACCCCGCTCGACATCCAGCAGCAGCAGTTCAAGGGCAAGCTCTTCGGCGGACTCAACCCCGAAGAAGTGGACTCGTTTCTTCAGGCGGTGGCCCATGAGATGGAGAACATCAACCGGGAGAACGCCATCCTCAAGGAACAGGTCCAGAGATCAGCCGCCGATGCCGAGGATTTCGCCCAGAGGGAGAAGGACCTCAGAGAGACCCTGCTCGCGGCGCAGAAGATCTCGGAGGAGATGAAAAACAACGCCCGCAAAGAGGCGGAACTGGCCATCGCGGAAGCCGAGGTCCAGGCGGAGAGGATCGTAGCGGACGCTGAAAACAGGCTCATCCAGTTGAAGAACGAGATCCAGGAACTCCGCTTGCAGAAGGCCCAGTTCGAGGCTTCCTTCCGCTCCCTGCTCGACACCCACTACAAGATGCTCTCCATCAATGAAGAATGAAGGTGAAAACAGCGGCTTCCGCGTCTCGGAAAACGCGGAAGGGATAACCTTCTCCGTTCATGTCCAGCCCAGGGCCAGTCGAAATGAAATCGCGGGTCTCAGCGGAAGCGAGCTGAAGGTGCGGCTTACTTCCCCGCCGGTGGAAGGGGCGGCCAACACGCTTTGCCGTGAATTTCTCGCCAGGCTTCTCCACGTGGCGAAATCCGACGTGCGGATCATCGCCGGGGAAAAGTCCCGGCACAAGGTTGTAACGATCCATGGGGCCAGCAGGGAATCCGCCCTTGCTCTGCTCAACAAACAATCACGGAGTTCAGAATGAAAGCCAAGGATATAATGATTACCGATGTCCCGACGATCCCCCGCAAGGCATCCGTCAAGGACGCGGTACTGCTGATCAAAAAGAACTATGGGGACAAAAACTTCATAAATGCCGCGCCGGGTCTCGTGGTGGTGAACGACTGGGGCGAGCTGGCAGGCGTGCTGATGCCGCTGACCATCATCAAGGCGCTCCTGGAAAGCGCGGGGGACGTGAGTCCCGCGGAAAGGGAGGGGAGCGATTTCTACGAACGGCTCTGCGACAACATAAAGGACAAGCTGGTGGAAGATGTCATGGAACGGGAACCGATATCGGTCACCGAAGAAGCCCGCATCGCGGATATCCTCGATCTCTTCATCACGCACCACTTCCACCGCATACCGGTTGTGAGGGATAAAAAGGTGGTTGGCGTCGTCTACCGGACCCCGCTCCTGTTCGCCATGACCGGCTGTTTTTTCAAATAGCGGACCGGGGTCCTCAACTCCTGTCAAAAGGGTTGACAAACGTCGGGAGCAATTCTTATATTTTAAGCAATAAAGCATCAGGAGGTAGCAAGAAATGCCCATGTATGAATATCGCTGCTCGGGTTGCGGTCACCAGTTCGAGGTTCGTCAGAAGTTTTCCGACGCCCCGCTGGCGGAATGTCCCGAGTGCGGCGGTTTGGTGGAGAAACTCATTTCACAGACGTCTTTCGCTCTCAAGGGAAGCGGATGGTATGCCCAGGGATACTCCAAGGACTCCAAGGCGAAAGCACCCAAGGTCTGCCCAAAGGAGGGCTCCTGCTCGTCCTGCCCCTCCGCGGCCGCGTAACATCCGTTACCACAAGTCCCCCGGCAGGGGGATTTTTTTTGCCTTGAGGGAATCCACTTTGTCACTCCCCCCGGCCAAGTGCCGGAATTCGGACGGCACCGTTTCTTGAACCGGACCGGGCAATCCAGAGGAAAGAAGTTCACATGGCACACATAATCGATGGAAAAGCCATCGCACGGAAGTTGCGCGCCGAGATAACCGCGGGGGTGGCACATCTCGGGACGCTGGGAATCCGCCCGGGACTCGCGGTCGTCCTGGTGGGGGACAACCCTGCCAGCAGGGTCTATGTCGGCATGAAGGAGAAGGCCTGCAGGGACGTGGGCATCTTCTCGGATGAACACACCCTTCCGGCCGAGACCGGCGAAAACGAGCTCCTGGCGCTGATAAACCGGCTCAATAACGACGAAAGAATCCACGGTATCCTGGTGCAGCTTCCGCTCCCCAAGCATATCGTCGAGTCCAGGGTGCTGGAGGCCATTGCGCCCCACAAGGACGTGGACGGTTTTCACCCCTATAACGTGGGACGGCTGGTGACCGGCAAACCGGTCTTCCGGCCCTGCACGCCGTACGGCATAATGGTGATGCTGCAGGAAACCGGCATTGACCTGACCGGCAAGGAGGTGGTTGTGGTCGGCCGCTCCAACATCGTGGGCAAACCGGTCGCGCTCATGTGTCTCCAGCAGCACGCCACCGTAACCGTATGTCACACCAGGACCATCGACCTGCCGAAAAAGATAACCATGGCCGACGTGCTCATCGCGGCGGTGGGGAGGCCCGAGGTGATACGAGGGGAATGGATCAAACCCGGCGCCGTGGTCATCGACGTGGGCGTCAACCGCGTGGGGGAAAAAAAGCTGGTGGGTGACGTGGAGTTCGAGGCGGCGGTGAAGCGGGCCTCCCACATTTCGCCCGTGCCGGGCGGAGTCGGACCCATGACCATCACCATGCTGCTTCAGAACACCCTGCAGGCGGCAAAACTGTCGGTTGGAGAGCTTTAAACGCCACAACTTCAAAATTTCGCGAGGATCTACCATGAAAATCAAGAAGGCGGTATTCCCTGTTGCGGGCATGGGGACGAGGTTTCTTCCGGCGACCAAGGCGTCGCCGAAGGAGATGCTCCCACTGATCGACAAGCCGCTGGTGCAGTATGTGGTCGAAGAGGCGGTGGCTTCCGGGATCGAGCAGATCCTGTTCGTCACCGGCCGGGGCAAGCGGGCCATCGAAGACCATTTCGACATCGCCTTCGAGCTGGAATCCGTCCTGAACGAGAAGGGGAAGAGCCATGAGGCGGAAGAGGTCAGAAACATCGCCGACATGGCCAGCATGTTCTACGTCAGGCAGAAACAGGCCCTCGGTCTGGGTCACGCAATTCTATGCGCCAGGGAATTCGTGGGGGACGAACCGTTCGCGGTGCTGCTGGGCGACGACATAATCGATGCCGGACAACCATGCCTTGGCCAGCTGCTCGACGTTTTCGAGAGGCACGGAGGACCGGTGCTCGCGCTGGAGCAGGTCCCCATGGAAAACATTTCCGCTTATGGCTGCGTCAAGGCGAACATGCTTTCCGAGGGGGTCTACCAGGTGACCGACCTGGTGGAGAAGCCGAAAAGGGAGGACGCCCCCTCCGACCTGGCCATCATCGGCCGCTACGTGCTGACGCCCGGCATATTTCCCATCCTGGAAAGCCAGGAACCCGGCAAGGGGGGGGAGATCCAGCTTACCGACGCCATCCGCAAGTTATCGGGCGGGGAGGAGATCTACGGCTGCCGGTTCGACGGGACCCGCTACGACTGCGGGGACAAGCTGGGCTTCCTCAAGGCCACTGTGGACATGGCGTTGAAGAGGAAGGAGATCAAGGAAGAATTCGTGCAATTTCTGAGGGCAAAGATAGCATGACATCTTTCCGCGAGTCCGTTTTCACCCGGTAAGTCTCCTGCTGAGCGAATAGATGAAAGGTACCTTGAGTTGATCCCTGTTAAAGCTTTTCGGCAATGCTCCCAGGGGGCCCACTGAATGTAACACCCTCTCCAGCGTATTATCCAGTTCTTTACTTCCCGTGGATGTATAGCGGATATCCGCAACACTCCCGTTTCTGTTGAAGACCACTACAACCCTCCAGGCGACCTTTCCGCCGGTGTCTGCCAGAATCTGCCTCAGCTGTTCCTGAGAATAATATGGAAAGCGGGCATTCACCGCATCGACAAAGCGGGACACGAAAGATATCAGCATGAGGTCTTCGGAATCCAGCGACTCCGAGAAGCCGCCGTCCAGAGCGACACCCAGCTCTTTACGGTAGCGTTCTTCCAGGCCCTTCATCTGATTCGAGCTTGGAAACAGTTTAGCCAACTCCGGGAGCTTCTTTTTGGGTATGGCATACTCCTCACCGGGGACGGTCTCTTCCTTCACGTCTGTTTCAGGCGGATTCGTCTTTATCCGCGGGATATCCTGCGCCTTTTTTGTCGAAGCGGGGGGGGTCCCCCGGAGTGGCAGACGCGGCACATAGGTTAAGTCCTCATCGTCTTTCTCCACCCTTTCTTTTGTCTTTGTCCCCTTGGGGAGTTCGGCCCGGTCCGCTTCCCTGGACGGCGGTATCGAAGTAATGGGAGAGTCCATCAGATCGATAAAATAGGGCTCCTGCTTTATCACGTGCTTCTTCTCGGGGGTGAGCAGGTAAACCGTTATTGCTGCTGCATGCAGCAGTACGGAAAGGGCGATAAAGTAGAGGAAAGTCTTTTCAATATATTTTTCTGACATGGATCTCTTCGACAGGTACGGTAACGGTTTTCGCTATTGTAGGAAAACACCGCGAAAAATGCAACGAAGGACTATATGAGGGTCTTGTACAGGAGGACCGCTCCGAACAGGAGGAACAGGCCCCCGGCCGCCCGGTGGATGTACGGGAGGGGAACGAAGCGGATGAGCTGCTTGCCGAGAAAAATGCCCAGCAGGGAGACCAGCCAGAGCGCGAGGGTCGAGGCGCAGAAGACCATGAGCGGCGCGCCGTGCTGGGCCGCCAGACTCAGGGTCACCAGCTGGGTCTTGTCCCCCAGTTCGGCCAGGAAGATCATTAGGAAGGCCGTCCGGATGATGCCGGAAGCCAGCAGCGGCTGGCCGTCCTTGTCCGGAGCCGAATTAATGAGGGTCGTGATACCGAAGAAAAGAAACAGCCCGCCGGACACGATCTTGGTCCAGAACAGCGGAAAGATTGCGAACAGGGCCTTGCCGAGGAGTACCGCCCCCAGGTTCAGGATGGCGAACGCCAGGGCGACCCCCAAAAAGACCTTTTTCCAGGGATAGCGTGAGGCAAGGGCCATGGCGGTCAACTGGGTTTTGTCGCCGAGCTCGGCCAGAAAGATGATGCCGAAGGTGGTAAGAAAAACGGTGGTATTCAGAGGTGTCTCCTCGTTTCAGTTTACCGGATCACCTCGTCGGCCAGTTCGTTGGTGTCGTCCGGTCTTCTCGGAAAGTGGCGCGCCAGTTCGGCGCCGCAGGCTGCGATGACCGAGCAGAGGGCGTCGCAGGCACGCCCTTCCCTCAAGCCATTTGACAGTTCTCCGGCAAGGTCCTGCCATTCCTGGTGGGGTATCCTGCCGTTGATCCCGCGGTCCCCCAGGATCCAGACCTTGTGCTCCAGCAGAGAGAGAAAGATCAGGATGCCGGTCTCGTCCCTGGTCCGGTACAGCCCCTTTTCGTAGAAGGCCCGCACGGCCCTCTCCCGCACCGCTTCCTGAACCCTCCTGCGACCGACGAACGCAAGCTTCAGGGACTCGCACCTCCTGAACAGATACCGCAAGGGAAAGAACAGCAGAAAGGCCAGGGGCACATAGGTCCAGACCGAAACGCCGTAAAGAACGAACTCCGCCGGCAACCGTCCGCCGTGTTCCCACCCGGAGGTTGAAAGCCACGGGGAAATCAGCTGGATTGCCACTTCGACCAGCAGGGCCAGGAAGGCCGAGGTCAGGACCGCTCCAAGGATTTCAGCCTCCCGGTAGCTGTCGCTCCGATGCACCACCATGGCCACGATCTCTCCGGAGGTGTTTGCCTCGGCGGCCTCGACTGCCGCCCGTATCCTGGCGTTTTCCTCTTCGCTGAAAAAGTTAACGGACCTGTCTCGCTTCATATCACAGCCTTTTCCGGGCAAGCCGGAAGCAGTAAACCTGTCAGACACGAACGGCACGAATTTTCACGAATAAAAACAACCGTATGCTACCAGTCGCCGGAAGCGCCGCCTCCGCCGAACCCCCCGCCCCCGCCCGAGAAGCCGCCGCCGTCCCCGAAAGAGCCGCCGCCGAATCCTCCTCCGAACCCGCCGCCGAAAAACGGCCCAACCCCGAATCCTCCACCACCCCGCCCGACGCCGAACAGAAAACTCAGAAACAGTCCGCCGAAGAAGCCGATGAGCGCCAGAACAGCCAGCAGGACAAGACCGGCCCCGGAAAAGAGAAACGACGCTATCAGGGGGAGCCCTACCGCTCCGGCCAGGCCTCCTAGGATCCGGGAGACGGCGCCCAGCACGACAACGGCCACCATGAGAAAGATGAGCATGGTGAACACCGGCTGGACGGAGCGGCTCCTCCTCTGTTCATCCTGCGGTGATGCCGTGTACTCGCCCTTCACGGCTGCCATGGTTGCCGCCACCCCCGCGCTTACGCCCGCATCGAAATCTCCCGCCTTGAAGGCGGGAGCTATCTCGTTGCGGATGATCCTGCCGGAGACCAGGTCGGTCAGCCTCCCTTCCAGCCCTCTCCCCACCTCGATCCGGATTTTCCGCTCCTGTTTCGCCACCAGCAGGATGACGCCGTTGTCCTTCCCCGCCTGCCCTATCTTCCAGTCCTCCGCCACCTTGATGGAATACCCTTCCAGGTCCTCACCTTCCAGGCTCGGTACAGTGAGCACCACTATCTGGGTGGAATCGCTCCGTTCGAATTCCGTCAACTCCGCCTCCAGCCTCTGGACCGTCCCGGCGGAGAGAAGGCCGGCGTAGTCGTTCACATGGCCGCGCAGGGCCGGTACCTCCAGGGCGTGGGCCAGAGAAGGAAGAGCGAAGAAGAGAAGGATTGTGATGAGCTTTTTCATGGGATACCAGAATTATCCGGTCTGAGGGATATCAGTTTCTGCCTCAGAACTTCACCTTCGGCGCCGCCTTTGCGCCTTCATCGGCCTTGAAAGGCTCCTTCCGTTTCAGGTGCAGCAGCAGTGAGTTGGTCAGGGAGTTGGGGAAGGTCCTGATGCTGACGTTAAAGGTTTCCACGGTCTTGTTGTAGCGGACCCGGGCCACGTTGATGCGGTTTTCGGTCCCTTCCAGCTGGTTCTGGAGGTCCAGGAAATTCTGGTTGGCCTTCAGGTCGGGATAACGCTCCACCACCACCATGAGCCTGGAGAGAGCGCCGGAAAGCTCTCCCTGGGCCTGCTGGAACTTGGAAAAGGTGGCGGGATCGTTCAGCATCTCCTTGGAGACCTGGAGAGAGCCGACCTTGGAACGGGCTTCGGTAACCGCCTGCAGCGTGTCGGCCTCGTGTTTTGCATACCCCTTGACAACCTCCACCAGGTTAGGGATCAGGTCGGCCCTTCGCTGGTAGGTTGCCTCTACGTCGCCCCAGGCGGCGAACACCGCCTCCTCGTTGGCCTGGATGGTGTTGTAGCCGCAGCCGGAAACCGACGACAGGATCAACAGGGCGGACAACAAATAAGCAAGTCTTTTCATGGGTCCTCCTATGCTCTTGTGACAGCAGTTGTTATGGCGTACTCCGCGCTTATAGCGGTCAACATGGTCCTTGCGCCCCCGACCCTGCCCCGCTTCAACCTTGTGCCTCGCGCCTTGCGCCCTGGGTCTGATTCTCCCGATACAGGAACTTCATGGCAATGAGAAAAACGTTGCATGCTATGGAAAAGACATTGGCCGCGATGAGCGGCAGGTCGCGAATTATTATACCATATGCCAGCCACAGGCCCATCCCCAGGACCAGCAGTACGGGCTGCCAGACCGAAATGTCCCGCACCTGCCGGGACCGGTATGCCTTCAGAATCTGCGGAATCACCGCGCAACTGGTAAGTGCTCCGGCAAAGAGTCCGAGCTGTGTGGCGGTCACGGCGCCTCCCTGAGCTTGGCCGGATCAGCGGCCCACTCCATCTGCGAAAGCATCCCCCTGAGCACCGCCACCTCGCGTCCGTCCAGTTCGGCACGGGAGAAAACCCTCCGCAGCGTGCGCATAAGGTGGGCCGGGTTGTTCTCATCCAGGAAACCAATCATGAAAAGGGTCTTCTCCATCTGTCCGTACAGGGCCTCCATGTCGTCTGTGGCTGCAATCTCCCTGGTGGTGCTTTCGATGCCGCCGACGATCCCCCTGGAAAGCTCGTAACAGAAGATAAGCACTGCCTGGGCGACGTTCAAGGATCCGTATTCGTCCGAGGTGGGTATGGTTGCCTGCCAGCGGCACAGAGCCAGTTCGTCGGTGGTCAGCCCGTTGTCCTCCCGGCCGAATACCAGGGCGGCCCGTCCGGCACCGATCCGTGAACAAAGCCTGGCCACGGCCTCGGCCGGCTCCATGGTCTCCTGGCGGTACTTGCCGAGCCTCCGGGTTGTGGCTATGGAAAACGTGGTATCGGCCAAGGCCTCTGCAAGGGACTCGAAGCGGGCCGCCCCCAGGAGGACGTCCCTGGCGGAGACCGCGAACTTGAAGGCATCGGGGTGATCGATGCGGCACCCCTTGACGACCCGCAGCTCCCTGAGACCCATGTTCTTCATTGCCCGGGAAACCATGCCCAGGTTGCCGGGGGTCTGGGGCTCCACGAGAATTACGGCTGTTCTGTCAAGCAGGTTCATCCGATCCGTCCTTTGTCTTATTGTCAACCGGCTCTACGGGTCCGGGATCTCCGCTTACCGCCGGGGCGGCCGCGCACCTTTCGGTATCCGGTCCACTCCTCCTGGAGCGCCACCAGAAATGCAGAAAGTGAACCATCCACATGCTTCCGATCAGTACCAGCAGACAGAGCAGGATATACGGCTCGTACCGGTCCAGATCGTCTATCAGGAGCGAAGCGCTCTTGCCGAACAGGTAGCCAGCGAGGGAAAAGGCTATGGCCCAGATGGTGGCGCTCACGAGATTCAGGATTAGAAATTTTTTCTTGGACAGATTCGTCATCCCGAGGATAATGGGGAGGATTATCCGCAACCCGTAGGTATACCTGGAGATGAAAGCCACGAAGGCGCCGTATTTCTCTATGAGCGCCAGGGCACGGCGAAGCTTCCGTTCCATGGAGGCGAACATTTCCAGGATGCGCCTCCCCTTCCACCGGCCGAGATAAAAGTAGAACTGGTCGCCGAGGAAGGAGCCGGCCAGTGCGGTTGCCATGACTCCGGGAAGTACCAGGGTCCCTTCGAAGGCGTAATACCCCGCAAGGATCAACCCGGCCTCCCCCTCAAGGAATGTCCAGAAAAAGAGAAAGAGATATCCGTAGTTTTCCAGACTTTCCTTAAGCAACTGGTGCACCGGAGACCTCTCTTCCGAAACGGCATATGCCTCTGAAAGGAAAACACATGAAAAAGACTATTCTCCCACTGATTCTGCTTCTGCTGGCGGCCACCCCCGCGTTATCCCCGGCAAAGGGCGTCGCGCCGGTTCGGACGGAAAACGTCGGTGCTTCCTCCAAAGCCGAAGGATACCTGCTCAACGCGATTAACCGGATCAGGGCCGAGCACGGACTCCCCATGCTCAAGAAATCGGACAAGCTGGCCGATATCGCCCGGGCGCTCAGCAGGGACCTGGCCGGGAAAGGGGTATTGAGTCACACGGACAGCAGAGGCCGCGACCTGGGAGCGAGGATTGCCGCGGCCGGAGTGAAGGGGTGGCGTCTCATCGGAGAAAACGTGGGGAGAAGCTCGGGATACCACAATGACGCCGAGGCCATCGTGTCGAGCTGGATGGATAGCGAGCCCCATCGGAAAAACATCCTCACCCGCGACTTCGACTTTACCGGCATCGGCACGGCCACGGCAAAGGACGGCACACTCTACGCCGCCCAGTTGTTCCTGGGCTCGACCGGAGGGTCTCCGGACACCAGATAGTTTCTGTCCGAGGGTGTCGACAGAGGCCGGGTTGGGGCTTCCCCGAAGCCTCTCGTAATCGGTCACCGTCCGTCGCACGGATCGGACGCTCTGCTGAATCCGGACCTTTCCCGCATTCACCTGATTGCATTGAAGCCGTACGAGAGGCTCCGTGAAAGCCCCAACCCGGCCTTCGACAGCATCATAACCGGGGAATGCCGGCCGTTCCTACTTGTCCCGGGCCTGGAGCGCCTTGTCGTACCCGGCCCGGAACGCCTTCCGGTTAAGGTCGGTAAATGCCTCGGGGACCCGCGAGAGGACCGCCTTTTCCGCGCTCTCCCTGGAAACGATGCCGGTCAGCGCCACCATGGCGCCCAGGGCCACGATATTGGCCACGATGGTACGCCCCACCTCGTTTTTGGCGGTGTTGATGATGGGAAAGCGCACCAGGGTGAACTTCCCCTTGGGCGGCTTTTTCACCAGGTCGGAATCGACCAGCAGTATCCCCCCCTCCTTCAGGTCCCTGGAATACTTGTCGCATGCCTCCTGGGTCAGCGCCAGCAGTGCGTCCACCGCCGCGGCCTTGGGAAAGTCTATGGGTTCGTCGGAGATGATGACCTCGGACTTGGATGCCCCGCCCCTGGCCTCAGGACCGTAGCTCTGTGACTGCACGGCCTGTTTTCCGTCGTAGATCGAGGCGGCCTCCCCCATGATGATCCCGGCCAGGATGAGCCCCTGCCCCCCCGCGCCGGAAAACCTTATTTCATATCGACCTGCCGACATTGCGAATTCTCCTCATATTGATCCCTAGGGGCAGGCCCCAAGGGCATCCACAAGAGGTGCCCCCACAACGGGATCCCTCTGCCTTCAGTTTTACCCTTCCGCTCTCACCCTCTCCACCAGCTTCCGGTATTCCTCCACGTATTCCGGCTTGCTCTCCTTGTAGAGGATCCCGGTGAGCACCTTGCCGCGCAGTTGTTCGGCCGGCATCTTGTCCGCGGCGGTCACCGGCACCGCCATGTCCTTGAGCTGGTTCATCATCTCGACCACCGACTTGAATCTGTTGCGGCGGCCGTAGGTGGTGGGACAACTGTCCAGTATCTCGACCACCGAGAACCCCTTGTGGCGCATGGCCTCGGCCAGCAGCTTGTCGATCTGGGCGGCGTGGAAGGCGGTGCCGCGCGCAACGAAGGTGGCGCCGGCGCCGATGGCCAGCTTGGCGATGTCGAAGGGGGGATCGGGATTGCCGTAAGGGGTGGTGGACGCCTTTGCCCCGTAAGGGGTGGTGGGGGAGAACTGTCCTCCGGTCATACCGTAGATGTTGTTGTTCATGATCAGGTAGGTCATGTCGATGTTCCTGCGGCAGGCATGGATGAAGTGGTTGCCGCCGATGGCCACCCCGTCGCCGTCGCCCCCCACGCAGATGACGTTCATCTCCGGTCTGGCCATCTTGATGCCGGTGGCGAAGGCCACGGCCCGGCCGTGGGTGGTGTGGAGGGTACAGAAATCCATGTACCCGGGCAGCCTGGAGGCGCACCCTATCCCGGAGACGATTGCGGTTTTGTTCTTGTCCAGCTCCAGCGCGTCGATGGCGCGGATCAGCCCCTTCATCACTATGCCGTGCCCGCAGCCGGGACACCAGATGTGGGGAAGCTTGCCCGGACGGATGTATTTATCGTAATCAAAACCCATGGCTCAGCGCACCTCCCGTATGGCGGCGAAGATCGCTCCGGGACCTATGGGCTCGCCGTCAACCCTGAATATCCCGGAAACCGGCGCCCTTCCCTCCACGCAGCGCCTGACCTCGTGAACGGTCATCCCCAGGTTCATCTCCGGGGTGATGACGGCCCTGACCCGCTCGGACAGCGCGCGGATCTGCCGCTCCGGAAACGGCCAGTAGGTAATGATCCTGAACAGCCCGGCCCTTATCCCGGCCTTGCGCGCCTGGTTGACGGCATAGCGGGCCGAGCGGGCGATGGAGCCGAACGCCACCACCGCCACCTCGGCGTCATCCAGCAGGTACTCCTCGAAGGTGACGATGTCGTCGACGGCGTTTTCTATCTTCCGCAACTGGCGTTCCTCTTCGGCCTGGACGATCTCCGCCCGCGTGGTCGGGAAACCGTCTTCGGCCTTATTGAGGCCGGTGACGTGGAAGCGATAGCCCGAGCCGAACGAGGCGAGCGGCGGGACGTCGCCGAAACGCGTATCGTAGGGCTTGTACTCGTCAGGGCCCACCGTCGGCCCGGTCCGGTCGATGACCTCAAGTTCGCCCGGCTCGGGAAACACGATCCGTTCCCGCATGTGCCCCACGATCTCGTCGGGCATCACGGTAACGGGCGTGCGGTATTTTTCGGCCAGGTTGAAGGCGCGCACGGTCTCGGTGAACAGCTCCTGTACCGAGGCCGGGACCAGGCAGATGGCCGGGTGGTCTCCGTGGGTGCCCCATCTGGCCTGCATCACGTCGGACTGGCTCGGTCCGGTGGGCATGCCGGTGGACGGGCCGCCGCGCATGACGTTGACGATGACGCACGGCACTTCGGTGATGCAGGCATAACCGATATTCTCCTGCTTGAGGGAGAAACCGGGTCCGGAGGTGGCTGTCAGCACCTTGGTGCCGGTAAGCGAGGCGCCTATCACGGCGGCCATGGCCGCGATCTCGTCCTCCATCTGCATGAACGCCCCCCCAACCCGGGGGAGCTCCTTTGCCATCACCTCGGCCACCTCGGTGGAGGGGGTGATGGGATAGCCGGCGAAGAATCTGCACCCAGCATAGATGGCGCCGTGGGCGCAGGCCTCGTTTCCCTGCAGGAACGCAACTCTATTCGACAAGGTATATCCCTCCGGGCATCAGCCGGTCACGGTGACCGCGAAATCGGGACACCGCAACTCGCACTGCATGCAGGCGATGCACGCCTCAAGGTTTTTCACAGCGGCGGTAAACCCGCGCATCTCCAAGACCCGGGTCGGGCAGAACTCCACGCAGATATGACACCCCTTGCAGTACTTTTCGTTGATTTCTATCTTCGGCAGCTTCTTTTCCATAGTGACCTGTGCCTTAACAGTAATTCGGGCGATCCAATGGATCGCCCTCGTATTTCATACCCGACCCTATTGTCCGGGCTCAGAGATCCAGTCCGTCCACCAGCGATTTTACGTGGGACACGGACTCCTCGAACATGGCGCGCTCCTCCGGAGTCAGGTCCAGCTCGATGATCCGTTCGATGCCGCCCCCCCCGATGACGCAGGGGACCCCGACAAAATAGCCGCTGACGCCGTACTCCCCTTCCAGCAGGGCGCAGACAGGGAGGATCCTCTTCCGGTCGAGCAGGATCGCCTCGGCCATGGTCAGGGCCGCGGCGGCAGGTGAAACAAAGGCCGACCCCTTCATCAGACCGACGATCTCTCCGCCGGCCTGCCTGGTCCGCGTGACCAGCGTTTCCATGACCTCTCTTGCCTTGACGGGGCCGTACTTCTGCTCCAGCAGGAACGAGGCGGGAACACCCCCCACGTTTGCGAAACGGACCAGAGGCACCATGTCGTCGCCATGCCCCCCCAGGACCAGGGCGTGGACGTCCCGCACCGAGACCCCCAGCTCTAGGGCGATGAAAGCGGCGAAACGGGCCGAATCCAGCACCCCCGCCATTCCCATGATCCTGTTCCTCGGGAATCCGGTTACCTTGCGACACAGGGTCACCATGGCGTCGAGCGGGTTGGTCAGGAGGATCACGAAGGCATTGGGGGCATACTCGCGGATGTTCTCCGCCACTGATGTGATGACCTTCGCGTTCACGGTAAGAAGGTCGTCACGGCTCATACCGGGCTTTCTGGCCAGTCCGGCGGTCACCACCGCCAGGTCCGCGCCCCTGATATCCTCGAAGCTGCTGGAGCCCTTCAGGCCCACATCGAACCTCTCTATGGGCGAAGCCTCGATGATGTCCAGCACCTTGCCCCTGGGCATGTCCTCCGCAATGTCGAACAGGACGATTTCGCCCAGTTCCCGCTGGGCCATGAGGTGGGCAAGAGTACCGCCAATCTGACCGCCGCCGATCAACGCTATTTTCTTGCGTGCCATTCTCTCCTCCAATAGACTCCCCTGAAATTAGTGCATGAAAAAGAGATTACAGGTTACGGACTATCTCATCGGCGAACTCGGAGCACCTGAGCTCGACTACCCCCTCGACCCCCTCGGCCCGCATGAGACGGGCGAAGTCGTAGGTCACCTTCCTGCCGGCGATGGTCCGGTCCAGCGACGCGTTGATGAGTCCGGCGGCCTCGCTCCACCCCAGGTATTCGAGCATCATGACCCCGGAGAGAATCACCGACCCGGGGTTCACCTTGTCCAGGTTGGCGTACTTGGGTGCCGTGCCGTGGGTCGCCTCGAAGATGGCATGACCGGTGCGGTAGTTGATGTTGCCGCCCGGCGCGATGCCGATGCCGCCCACCTGGGCCGCAATGGCGTCGGACAGGTAGTCGCCGTTCAGGTTGGTGGTGGCGATGACGTCGAACTCGTCGGCCCTGGTGATGACCTGCTGCAGGGTGATGTCGGCGATGGAATCCTTGATCAGCAGCATCTTCCGCCACTTGCCGTCGCCGTGGGTCGGCCTGAGCGCAAGGGTGGCGTCCACCTCGGCCAGCACCCCGTCCCGCTGGGCCGGGGTCATGCTGTCGAAGCCGGGCTCGATGGAACGCGCCAGGTCCTCCCGCGGGATTGCAGGGTCCTTTTCCAGGTTCGCCAGCACCCAGGACTCACGCTGGGAAACGGTACGGTCCCGGTAGGCCGAGGCGGCCAGGCCGTAACCCCAGCTCTTGAAGGCCCCCTCGGTGAACTTCATGATGTTTCCCTTGTGGACCAGGGTCACCGATTTTCTGCCGTGCTTCAGCGCGTACTCGACGGCCGCCTCGATGAGCCGCTCCGAACCCTCCCTGGATACCGGCTTGATGCCGATGCCGGAGGTGGTGGGGAACCGGATCTTCCCGACCCCCATCTCCTGCCGGAGGAACTCGATCAGCTTCTTCGCCTCAGGGGTGCCTTCCGCCCATTCAATCCCGGCGTAGATGTCCTCGGTGTTTTCCCGGAAGATCACCATGTCCACCAGTTCGGGACGCTTCACCGGCGAGGGGACGCCCCTGATGTAGCGGACGGGCCGGAGACAGACGTAGAGATCCAGTTCCTGGCGCAACGCCACGTTCAGGGAGCGCATCCCGCCGCCGATGGGGGTGGTGAGGGGCCCCTTGATCCCGACCAGGTACTCCCTGAAGGCGGCAAGGGTCTCGTCGGGCAGCCAGCCGAGCCCCATGTTGAAGGACTTTTCTCCCGCGAACACCTCCAGCCACTCTATCTTCCTTGCGCCGCCATAGGCCTTGGAGACCGCGGCATCCAGGACCCGCACGGCGGCCCGCCAGATGTCCGGGCCGGTGCCGTCCCCCTCGATGAAGGGTATGACGGGTCGGTCGGGCACACGGAGCATCCCGTTCCGTATGGTGATTTTCGCGCCGTCGGCCGGCGCGGTGAAGCTGATACCTGACATGCTCACTCCTTCTTGATTCGCGTTCATCTCGGAACACGGAGAATCCGGCTTCGCAGGCGGGCTCTCATATATCTGAAAACAGGATCGTATATTTTATGCAAGGGAAGCAAGAGCAAAAACGAAAGATGGCCATAATAGCGCGATATCTTTTCCAATGCAAGTTGACGATTATACAGCTTCCTGCGTGACAGCCTCCAGAGGTTGTAGAACTGATGATACCTGATATGTCCCCGCTCCAGGGGGCCCATCCGGAGGTAATCCCGCTGGAGATATTCCGAGAACAGCAGGTCATAGTCTTCTATATGGCACAGGGTGCAGATGTTCTTCGCGCTCTGCTGCCTTGCATGGACGCGGAACCCGCAGAGCGGCTCGGGTATATAGACGAAATCCCCCTGCTCCAGGAGATGGAACCACATCTCCATGTCGACTATCTGCCGGTAACCGGGATTGAAGCCGCGTACGGCCTGCTCTTTCCGGAACAATACCGCCGACGGCTCTCCTATGACGTTTCCGTGCTTCAGGATAGAGTAGCGTATGATATCCCGGCCGCAGGCCAATGTGCCGCTGTGAAACGGCGAATCGCTCCTGATCGGGTTCGAGCCGGAGTCGATCAGCAACCGGGCGGAAGCCACCAGGGAAACCGATTGTCTGCTTTCCAGCGCATCGACCATGGTTCCCAGCGAATCTACGGTGGTAAGGATATCGTCCTGGAAGAGATACTTGATATAGCGTCCCCGGGCCTTGCGGAGGCACCTGTTCCAGTTCTCCACCATGCCCGAGTTTGTTCCGTTAACCTCGAAGGTAACCCTTGAATCGACGCGCGCATATTCCCTTGCGATCTCGGAGGTGCGGTCCCCTGAACAGTCATCGATAATCAGGAGTTCGAAATCGCGGAAGCTCTGCGAAAGGACCGATTCCACCGCCTCGCGGAGAAAGGCCTCTCCCCTGAAGACAGGCATGCACACTGAAACTTTTGGCCCGGACATGGGGGAGATCACTCTCTCTCGGTCGTACGCAACGAGGCATGCAGCAGGTCGAAGGCCGCGTGGACCGCCTGTTTGGCGCTTGCAGCCTTGCCGGCGAAATAACCGTGTTCCAGCGTGTCGATCATATCCGCCTTGTCGTTGAACTCGGCCCATGAGGCCAGCTTCAGGTCGGCCGGGAGCCCTGCCATATCCAGGAAGCCTTCAGCCTTGTCCACCCGGATCGGGCCGAACAGGTGGGGGATGCCGAAGGAGAGGGCCGTGATGTTGCCGTGCATGCTGGTGCCGAGAAACAGGTCGCAGGACGCGATGACCGAAAGCATGTCGAAGATCGACCTGACGCCGACATACCTGAAGGCGCCCCCGGACGCACGGGAAAGCCGTTTCAGGTAGCGATCGTCCGAATGGCAGTATCCAAGGGGCAGGAGGACGATTTCAGCGCCGGCCCTCTGCCGGTAACGGTTCAACTGGGAGACGATCTGGTCCATGGGCTCGCCCGCATGGGGCATGCACTGGAAACAGAGCACCCGTCGGCCGGTATCGACGCCGAAGGACCGAAGGATATCCCGGCCCTTGCGCTTTTCCGTGGCCGGGTCGTAATAGTCGCTCAGCGTCATGATCAGGTCGGGGACGGTGTGAATCTCCCTGGTCACGCCCGCTGCCAGGAGCTTGTCGCGCGACCGGCGGTCCCGGACCGACAGGTAGGCGGCATGCTCCAGCACGTCCCGTACCCTGCTCCGCTCATCCGGAGCGAAGTCGAGGGGGCAGCCGCAGGAACAGAAATGGACCGACCCGACGCCGGGAAATTTCACGGCGTCCAGGAGAAAGGACCCGGGTGCGTCATAGTTCATGTAACGCTGGAGAAACTTTTCCGTAACGGTTGGTCGTTTAAGGTATTTTTCTCCAATCCACTGCAGGACCGGATACCCTAATCGTTTCCGGTAGGTGTACTTGTAATGGGATGCCAGCGTGGCGGTATCGGTACGAAGGATGTCACCGCCGCCGATGATGAGCGAGGAGACAAGGGCGGTCTCGGCGTCGATCACCTCGCGGATGCATCTGACCTCATACCCCGCGTCACCCGGGGCAGGGCCGTCCAGAAATGCATAGAAGAGGAGTTTTTCGCCAGAACCTCGCGACTCCAGCATCTTCCGGATAATCACGGAGTAGAGGAGATCGCCGTAATTCTCACGATCACTGGCGGCAAAATGTCCGATCATCCGAAACCTCCCGTCTATAACATTGCAATAATCCGAATACGTGACGTTTGCCTGCACGCCTTCGCATACGCGGAATGCCCCGGTTTGTTACGTTGTCAACGACGTTTAACCCCGGCATTCCTCCCCGGCCGCCAGGTACCGGGCAAGGATCTTCCGCCTGAAGAAATTCCGTACCCTTTTCGGAAGACCACGGAGCTTTTTTCGATATACGCCGTTCAGACAGTCCTCCAGTGCTTCAACCAGTTCCGGATGCTTGCCTGTTCTCTTCAATGCCTCGATATTCTCGTCAAAAACCGCCTTCGTATGCACGTCGCCCAGCTTGATGTACAGGCGGGAGATATACTCGGGATTGACCGTTTCCTTGGTCAGAAAGGCCGTGCACCGGTCCAGGGCGCCCGCAATCTTAAGGTGAATCATGGTCCTTACGCATTTCTCGCACCGGCCACAGTTCGGCAGGGCTCCGAAACAGACTCTGAGGGAGTTCATGACCACGTCGTTCTGCGATACTTCAGCCGCTTTCCTGACACGGGTCGCTTCGGCCCCGTGATGCACGAATGTCAGCGATTCGGTGCTCCAGTGCGGATCCATGAGGGGGGTGCTGCCCCACGGCAGGGGCACGTCATAGGTGTGACTGCTCGCAATGTAGATCTTGTGAAAATGTTTCGCCAATAACAGACCGACGCTCGCCAACCCGGCGCCGTGGTTGTGATCGCCCCAGATGCCGTGGTTGTCCATGAGGTCCCTCAGGTTGGTCCTGACCTCGACCAGGGGCTTGCCGATCCTTTCGGAAACCCGCCTCAGATGTTCCACGTGGGCTTCAGTGATTTGCTCGTTCCCCTTCCGATGGTCGTAGAAACCATCCACAAAGATGAGGTGGGTTATCTCATCGAAGTTTTGCACCAGGGTATAGGAGGAATCGAGCCCCGCCGTAAAGAAGCAGGCGACTCCCTTCTTTCCGGAGTCGTCACGGCATGTAAGCTCGGCAGAAACGTTGACAACCGTGTACTCCTTGTACCAGGTGCTGAATATGTTCTGGATCGTTCCGCTGCCGGTCAGCAGCTTGTCCGATACGGCCCCCTGGATGACGACGTCCCTTTTCAACTTCATCGAGGGGAAGAGCACTACCGGCAAGGCAGCGTTCAGGTTCCCGGGACAAAGCTCGACATTCGACTCGAACCAGATGTCCCGGCGTAAATCATCCACAGCCACGGAAAACCGATAGACGTAACTGTCCCCCTCCCGGATGCACCGGGGGTGCTCCACCACAACGCTCATCCCTTCCTCCCGATTTCATCCCGGAGCAAGCCACCGGGATGCCATAAAATACATATCAAATGCCGCGGATCAGGAGAGCGCGCCCCAGAAACGTTCGGGAGGCTATGGAACTCCTTTGGTCGCGGCCGCCTATGAAAAGGCACTATCAAAAGAAACCACTACTTCCGGCTCAATGCAACTGCTTTTTTTATCAGATTTACCAGCTTCTGAAAAGGGTTATAAAGCTTGTAGAACGGGAACAGCAGATAGAATTCCCATGGTCGATAGCGGAATGCTATCTTCTGCCGGACGAGATCCCGGTCGATCCTGTTCTGTCGCGCCTTCTTCCATATCTTGTAAAACTGGTTGTAGACCAGGAACCTTTTGTGCAGCCCGCTGCAGCGGACATAGTCATTGAACAGGTAATCATCAAACAGGTGAGAGAGATCGTTGATATACGCCAGAGAGAGGATATTCTTCGCTGTCTGCTGCTCCACGTGGATCCGGAACGACGAATACGGCCTTTCCAGGTGGGCGTAGTCCCCTTGCTCCAGCAGGTGAAACCACATCTCCAGGTCCACCAGTTGCCGGTAGCGGGGATTGAAGCCGCGGCCCGCCTGGTTTTTCCGGAACATGACCACCGATGGTTCGCCGATCAGGTTCTGGTTTCTCTGGTCGCACAGGCAGCGGCTGATCAGCGCGGTCCCGGGGATGACCTCGCCCGCCGGGAGGTACGACAGGCTCTTCACGACCCGGGAACCGTCGTCCATGATGTTTCGGGGGGAGCCGACCAGCGAGATGCCCGGCCTGGCATCGAGGACGGCGACCATCCTGCCCAGTGCGTCCCGGCCCGCCAGCGAATCGTCGCCGAACAGGAACTTTACGTACTCCCCCCGCGCCCGGTCTAGGCAGAGGTTCCAGTTGTCCACCATCCCCAGGTTCCTTTGGTTGACCGAGAAGACCACCCTGGGGTCGGCGGCGCAGTAGCGTCTCACTACCTCGCCGGTGTCGTCATTGGAGCAGTCGTCGATAATCAACAGCTCGAAGTCGGTAAAATCCTGGGCAAGGACCGACTCGATGGCCTCGGGGAGATAGCGGGCATAGTTGTAGGTGGGCATGCAGACGCTTACCCGTGGGGCTGCCGCACTCATACAAGGCCTCCCGCCGGGTTGCGGGACGGATATCCGGGTTTCTCGCTCATCTCCATCGCGTCTGGGTCAACCTCCAGAACAGGGCACGGGTCAGGCTCGCCCGCAGCTTGAAGAGGGGGTTGCAGAGCCTGTAGGCGGGGAGCAGGGACAGGAACCGCCCCACGTCACGGCCCCTGCCGATCCGTTCGATTGCGGTCTGGCGGTCGATGAGTCCCTGCCGGTGGAGCTTCCAGATCCGGTATCCCTGGCTGTAGCCGAGATACCAGAGCGTGAACGGTCCGAAACCGTTGTAGGGTTTGCCGGCAAAGTCCCGCAGCAGGTGGATGGACTCGTCGATGTGGAGCATGCGCCGCATGTTGACCTTGGTCTGTTGTCCGGGGTGGTCCCGGAAGGAGGCCAGGGGCTCGCCCAGGTAGGCGAACTTCCCCTGCTCCAGCAGGTGAAACCACATCTCCAGGTCCACCAGTTGGGAATAGCCGGGATGGAAGCCGCGCAGGGCCTGGGATTTCCGGAACATGACCACCGACGGTTCCCCGATCAGGTTGCGGGCTTCGAACAGGCAGCGGCGGATGACCCGGGCTCCCGCCGAAACCGTCCCGTCGTTGAAGTGGGAGGCGACCCGCTTGATCCGCGAGTGCTCGTCGATGATGTTGCGGGCCGACACCACCAGCGATACCTCCGGGTCCCGGTCCAGGACCGCGGCCATCTTTTCCAGGCAGGCCGGCGAGGCGAACAGATCGTCGGCAAACAGGTAGTGGATGTACTCGCCTTTTGCCAGTTCGATGCAGCGGTTCCAGTTGGCGACCATGCCCAGGTTGCCCTCGTTGCGCAGGAAGACGATCCTCGGGTCACTTTCCGCGTAGCGGGCAATGATCTCGCAGCTGGCATCGGTGGAGCAGTCGTCGATGATCAGCAGCTCGAAATCGGCGTACCCCTGTTCGAGCACCGATTGGATTGCATCCCCGAGAAAGGGGGCGCAGTTGTAGGAGGGGATGCAGACGCTGACCTTGGGGTTGCTCATGATGGTTCTCCGGAGGTTCTTCGCAGGATCTCCCGGTCTCCCAGGGTCTGCAGGGATCCGGCGGCACGGCGCCGGGCCATGACCGGGCCGATCCGCCGCAGTGCGCCCCAGAATGCCCGGTAATAGGGGAAATCGAGCCACAGGAAACTGACCGACAGGCGCAGTGCGGTGTGCAGCAGGTTCATGGCCGCCAGGCCGGGATCGGTCAGGTTCAGCCAGTGGAACAGGAACCGGTTGCGGAAGTAGACCGTCCGCTTCGGCCTCCTGCCGGCCCGGCCGATGGTGGCGCTGTTGTAGTGATGCACCGTGGCGCCCGGTTCGTACAGGCTCCGCCATCCCCGTTTCCAGGCCCGATAGCAGATATCCACGTCTTCGAACAGGTAGGGGGTGAACAGTTCCTCGTACCCGCCCAGGGCCCGGAACTTGTCCATGTCGTAAGCCACGCAGGCCCCGATGGCGTAGAGGTTCTCCCTGACCCCGGTCCGTGTTTCCAAGGGGGCGAATCCGCCCTTGATGAACCCCTTGCCGTACAGTCCGGACACGATCCCCTGGTTCTTCCCTTCCCGCTCGGCCAGTATGTTCGGGGTGACGGCAAATACGCTCGGGTCGGCGAAGTGCCGCAGCACCGGCCCCACCAGATCCGCCTCCGCCCGCACGTCGGTATTGACGCAGAAGGCCACGGGAAAGCGCACCGCGGCCATCCCCCGGTTGCAGGTGCGTGCAAAGCCCAGGTTGGCGTCGTTCACCAGGGTCCGCACCGTCGGGAACAGCCGGCCCACCAGGGGAACGCTGCCGTCGTTGCTGCAGTCGTCCACCACCATGATCTCGTAGGGGCCGCCCCACGCCTCCATGGCCCGGATGATCGACGGCAGGTTTTCCTCCAGCAGCCGGGCACCGTTGTAGTTGGGCATGACGACGCTGACGCCGTTCACATCGGTCATTCACTCCCCTCCAGGAGGCTTCGGTAGAACTCCAGGTACCTGGCCCCCATGGCCCTGAGGGAGTACCTCTCCGCCACCAGCCGGTAGCCGCGCCTGCCCATGGCGAAGCGCCGGTCGTGGTCGCGCAGCAGCCCGGCCACCGTTGCCGCGAATTCCCCGGGGCCGCCGTCCACCAGCAGACCCGCGTCCTCCCCCTCCAGGATGTCCACCAGCCCCCCTTCGTTGAAGGCCACCAGCGGCGTCCCGGCCGCCAGGCTCTCCAGGTGCGCGATGCCGTACCCCTCGTTCCGATGGGTGCTGACCGAGAGGTCGAAATCGTAAAACACCTCGGGAATTCGTTCCCTCGGAATCCTGCCGGTGAAGATGAAACTGGCCTCCAGGCCGAGCCGCCGGATCCTGTCAAGCACCGGCCCGACCAGCCCCTGGTCGCTGTTGTCCCCCACGAAAGCCACCTTCAGTCCCGGAAACTCTTCCCTGAGGAACGGCACCGCCTCCACCAGCTCGACCTGGTTCTTCCAGAACTCACCCAGCATGCCGATGAGGGGGAATGACTCTCCGCGGAAGAAGAGACGCTCCCGGCCGGGCTTGAATTTTTCCTCTGTCGGAGGAGCGGGCAGAGCTATCCCGTGGTAGAGAATCACCGATTTATCGGCGGCAGCGGGGTTTGCGGCGCAGAGTTTGTCGCGCACGTGCCGGGAGATGCATACAACCGCGTCGGCAGTGGAAAGGAGCGGCTGTTTCCTGGCGGTCCCGATATGGTAGTTGACGATGAATTTCCCTTCGCCGCCGAAGGGAAAGGCGGCTTTCCAGGCCAGGGCGCTGAGCAGCAGGTCGTGCTCCCGGTTCACGGAAACGATATCGAACCGTTCACGCCGCAGCAGGCGCACCAGCCTGCAGAAGGCAATTACGTCGTTCAGCGGGCCGTGGCCCGGCAGGGGGTGCACCGGCAGGCCGGTCTCCCTGAAACGGAGGTCGGATTTGGACCCGGCCCTTACCAGAAACCGGACCTCTGCCCCGTTGCCGGTCAGCTCGGCCGCCAGGTCCTTCAGGTGCTCCTGTCCGCCGCTCCATCCCTTGTCGTTGTTGATCAGGAGGACCTTCATTCCCGCGTTCCCCGGAGGGCCTCGCCGGGTGCCTCGGTGCCCCTGACGATACCGTTGATGCAGCGGACTTCCTTCAGCGCTATTCTGCGCCGCAGGATCTCCCGGTTACTGACAAACTCCTCGTTGGCGAAGCTCCAGGTGGAGCGGTGCCAGAGGTGGAAGACCACCGCAAGGGCGCGCACCGACCTGATCCGGCCCCCGGAATTCAGGACCCGGATGCCGAGATCGTTGTCCTCGATGGAGCCGTCCAGGAAATCCTCGTCGCAGCCGTTGATGGCGTAGAACAGGTCCCGGTGCACGCTGAAGTTGCATCCCCAGACGCCGTCGTCGCTGATGGCGTCACGGTGCAGGAGCCTGCGCAGCGACCGGTTCGTGATCCGGAGCGCCTCTTCGGCCTTGCGGGTATCCGAAAACAGCGAGTCGAGCACCAGCCGCACGGAGATGGCGGTCAGGGGACGGCCCGATTGCAGGACGCGTTCCGAAAGCCTCCTCCCCAGGTCCACCCGCTTGCCGCTGGCTATGACTCCGGGCCCGGCGCTCAGCAGGTGGGAGCGGACGAATTCCCTGTGGGCCATGCAGTCACCGTCGATGAACACCAGGAAATCCCCGCCGGATTGCCTGACCGTCTCGTTCAGTATCCTGGGCTTACGGAATCCGTCGTCCTCCTGCCAGACGTGCCGCAGCTCGAAGCGGCACTCTGCGGACCGGGCGAACTCCGCCACGGTCGCGGCGGTCTCCGGGCCGCTGCCGTCATCGGCCACCAGCACCTCGTCCGGCAGCCTGGTCTGGCCGGAGAGGCTCAGCAGGCAGAGCCGGAGCGCCGCGGGCCGGTTATAGGTGGGGACGATTACCGAGACCTTCACCGGGCTCCCCCGTCCTCCCCCTGCCCGGGGAAGCGCATCAGCCGGCGCTGCATTTCGTAAAGCTTCAGGTACTTGAGGAACACCCCGTAGGCCTCCATGACCGAGATGACGTATCCGGGGAGCCCGTCCAGGACACCGCGGCGGATCAGGTAGCGATCGAAAAAGGTGAGCAGCGGCCGCAGGGTGAAGTGCATCAGGGTCGAACGGCGTCCGGTCCTGAAGTGGTCACGGGCCGTGCGTGTGGCGTACCGGTTCTTGGTCTCGGCAAAGTGGTCGATGTCGCGGTAGATGTAGTGGTACAGGTCGTTTTTCAGGCTCGCCAGGGTGCCGGGGACCTGGATCTTGTCGTGTGGCTCGTATCCCCCCCACCAGCAGCGGTCCTTGCGGAACAGCCGGATGTTCCGGTCCGGGTACCATCCCGAATGGTTAATCCATCGCTGCATGAAAAAATGGCGCCGCGGCATGTCGAAGGCGTCATGGGGCGTATGCTGCAGGTCCAGCGCCAGGATCTCGTCGCGGAGCGCCGGAGAGACCCGCTCGTCGGCGTCGATGCTGAAGACCCAGGTGTTCTCGGTCTGGTCGGTGGCGAACTGGCTCTGCCCCACGTGGCCGGGCCACTCGTGGAGGATCACCCGGTCGGTGAGCTCATTGGCGATCTCGACGGTCCGGTCGGTGCTGAACGCGTCGACCACGATGGTCTCGTCCGCCCAGGAGACGCTCTCCAGACATTCCCGGATATTCAGCTCCTCGTTGAAGGTCCGCACTATCGCGGATATCCTGGTCTTCCCGTTTTTTTCCGTTTCCATCATTTCATCCTTTAATACGATACGGATTCAAAATAGTTACATTCAGGGCGATGAAAAACGCCGGCAACAGTGGACGCGACTCGGAGAAAGCCTCCTCGCATCCGTCGACGCTCGGGCGGTTTATTCGAACCGCGTCTCCGTAAATATCTTCCGGGAGGCCTTCCAGCTCCAATGGGTGTCATCGGGATAGAAGACGTCCTTTTCCCCCCGCTCCAGTTCCTCCAGGAGCAGTTTCTTGGTATCAATCAGGACGTACCGTTTCGGCAGTTTCCTGAGCTCCTCGAAGAACGTGCTTTCCGGGTAGGGATTGTCGACGATGAACCTGCTGTAGAGACTGTATTTGTCCACGCTCGGCATGAAGTAGAGCCTGATCCCTTTTTCCCGCAGCCGGTCGGCCAGGGTATTGAGGTTGGCGTTCACCAGGGCCACGGTCTTCGGGTTGGAAAGCGTGACATTCCGCATGTCGTCCCGGTAGAACAGCAGCCTGCGGCCGTTTTCCACGCTGAAAAGGGGGCGGTCCAGCTCACGCACATAGGTCTTGCCGCCGTACGCGTTATCAGAAAACCTATAGAGAAGGCTGTACCAGAGAAACTTGAAATTTCCCTCGTTGATGAAGAAAATCTTGACCGGCGGAATGGTATTGTATCCCATCCGTTTCATACCGGCCAGTTGCTCCGGGGCAAGGTTCCGGCTGAAGTCTATGGGGTTGGCCAGTTGAGCGACACAAAATTTTTCCGACACGCCCAGGATGAGATATTTCGGCCGGATCCTGTCGAGCTGGCCGTTATTGTTGAGCACCACTGTCAGGGCCATGGGGTCCAGGGTCTGGTAGGGCTCGATGTTGAGCACCGTGCAGCGGTTGATAGATGCTATGTAATCCTGGTAGAAGCGGTTTTTTCCGCCGCCGCCCCCGTTGGAGAAGGAGTCGCCGATGGTCAGGACCCTGACCGGCTGGCCCTGGTATTCGTCCTCCTCCAGGTGGCGGATCGGCAGGTCAACCTGGTTCTTGCGCAGGAACTTGGAGCCCGGGAGGTATCCCATACGGGCCAGATCGCCGCCGTTGGAGTTGGCTGCCAGGATGCTCTCGGTCCAGCATTTCCACAGTACGCCATTGACGGCGATAAACGCCAGCAGGACCGCCAGCACGCGCCATGAGTATTTCTTGTATTCGTTCATATATTTACTATCTTAGTTGCGATCTCTCGGAACGTTATTTACGGACAAACCCTTAGTAGCCCGTAAGGATTTTACACAGGGCGGACGGTCTTTTCCGCCCACCGATCCGGCAGGCAAACGATTAATAGGGTTTGCCCACCCTGCCGACCGGCCGGCTTACGGGAACCGGACCGTCTCGAACACCTTCTTCGCGGCCTTCCAGGTCCAGTGTGAGTCGTCGGCAAAGTAGACGTCTTTTTCTCCCGCCCTGACCATGGGGAGGAGGATTGCCTTGGTGTCTATCAGGGTGTATCGCCTGGGCAGCCGCCTCAGTTCGTCGAAGAACCTGTTTTCCGGATAGGGGTTATCGACGATGAACTCCCGGTAGAGGTCGTACTTGTCCACGATGGGCATGAAATAGAGCTTGATCCCCTTCTTCCCGAGGATGTCGGCCAGCCTGTTGAAGGTCTCGTTCACCGCCCCTACCGTCCGGGAGTTTATGTAGGGGAGCATGGTCAGATCTTCGTAAAAGAACAGCAGCTCATCGTCGGCCCGCGCCGAAAAAAGGCTTTTCGAAAGCTTCCTGCGGTAGATCTTTCCCCTGAAGCCGTTGTCGGAGAAACGATACAGCAGGTTGTAATAGAAAAACTTGAAATTGCCGTCGTTGATGAAGCCCACCTTGGGGAGGTAGTCCAGGCGGTAGGTGGTCTCTGCATAGTAACGCCTGATGGCCGCGGGGGAGTCCGTGGCGCTGAGGTCGAGCTCTTTCCCGTAGCGGGGGATGCAGTAGCGCACCACCGACTCTATGAGGATGTAGCGCGGCTTGATCCTGTCCAGGTCGCCGTTGTTTATCAGCACGGCCAGGGTAGAGATCGGGGAGAAGCCAGCAACCCTGTCGCCGGTCGGGTAGGGGTAGATGTTCAGGACCGAGTTGTTGTTTATGGTGGAGATAAAGTCCTGGTAGTAGCTGTTCCTCCCCTCTCCTCCCCCCATGGAGAACGAATCGCCTATGGTCATGACGTCGACCTTCCGGCCGTCGTACTCCCTCAGGCTGATATGCCGCTTCGGAAGGTCGTTGACCACCTTCCGGTACTGCCTGGAGCCGAGGGCGTACCCCATGCGGGCAAAGTCGCCGCCGTCGTACTTCTTGGTGAACAGGACCTCGGTGCAGCATTTCCAGACCACGAGATTCAGCAGCACGAAGAACAGCAGAAAGGAAAGTACGAAGATTGTAAACTTCCGGTATTTCATGGTCGGCCCTGAAACTAGAACTGGAAATAGAGGAATTCGCTGACCTTGCTCATGTTCAGCAGCGCGTAAACGGCGATCGCCAGGATAAACAGCAGGCTCTTCCATCCCGGCTTGAAGGAATCGGTCATCTGGATCGAGTTCCTGGTCGTCAGCACGATGACGAGTGCTCCCAACAGGTACCAGACCGTTTCGTCCTTGCCCTGGATACCGGCGAGCCAGTGCTTGCCGAACTGCACGTCCAGGTCCCCGATGAGGGGCAGCCTGCCGAGAAACCTGGGGAGTATCACCCCGGTCTGACCCGCCATCCCCTTGAAGACCTTCATGGCGGAGGCCCAGTCCTGGGCGCGGAAAAAGACGAACGAGAGGTTCACGAAGTTGAACGTGATGAACCACGCCAGGAACCTGGGCATCTTGAGCTTTTTACGTTTCCAGCAGTGATTGATCACCAGCGCGGCCCCGTGGAGCGAGCCCCAGATAACAAAGGTCCAGCCGGCGCCGTGCCAGACCCCCGAGATGAACATGGCCACGAATATGGCCACCATGGAACGGGCAAAGGTTATGCTCTTGAAGGAACGGAGGATGGGGGTGTAGATATACGTGGTTACGAAATTGGTGAGGGTGATGTGCCACCGTTTCCAGAAATCGATGGCGCCCGTTGCCTTGTAGGGACTGTTGAAGTTGACCGGGAGCCTTATGTTGAACAACAGGCCCAGGCCGATGGCCATGTCGCTGTAGCCGCTGAAATCGAAATAGAGCTGAAAGGTGTAGCAGAAGCTGGTCGCCCAGGCTTCGAGAAACCCCAGGGTGGGCGCGGTATCGAAGCCGGCCTTGGCCCAGACGGAAAACTGGTCCGCCACGGCGACCTTCTTGAAAAGGCCGATGAAAAAGAGATACAGTCCGGGGGCGAAGTTCCGGTAGTTCAGGACCTTGTTCCTGAGCCGGTCGAACTGGGGCATCATCTCCTTGTGGTGCAGGATGGGGCCGGCCAACAGATGGGGGAAGAAGGTGACGAACAGCGCGTAGTTGAGCAGCTTCCGTTCCTCGACCAGTCCCTCGTAGGAGTCCACCAGGAATGCGATCTGGGTGATGGTGAAGAAGCTGATGCCCAGCGGCAGGACGATATGGAGCAGCGGCAGGTCGAGACCCAGTGCCATGTTGATGTTGGCGATGAAGAAGTCCATGTATTTGAAGTAGCCCAGGAACAGGATGTTCATCCCTATGCCGAAGAACAGTATCCCCTTCTTGGAGACGAAGCGCCGTTTCATCGCGTCCACGTCAATCAGCAGGCTGCCGATGGTATAGTTGAAAAGGATCGATCCCAGTATGAGCGGGAGGTATTTGACATCCCACCAGCTGTAGAAAAACAGCGAGGCGAACAGCAGCCAGGCATTGGCCGCAATGGTGAGCCGAATCCTGTTGAGCAGGTAGAAGCCGATAAGCGTTACCGGCATGAAAAGAAACAAGAATTCGTAGGAATTAAAGAGCATTCAGCACTCCTTTTGACACACGAAAAGGAGGCACATGGCCTCCCCGGGTAATATCGAAGGTGCGGACCCGCCGGTCGGTTACTTCTTTTTCAGCTTCCTGTCGATCAGGTCCGCCATGTCGCCCACGTTCTTCAGGGACTGGAGCTCGCCCAGGGCGAACTTGACGCCGAACTTCATCTCCACCGCAATGACCAGGTTCAGGTGCGAGAGGGAATCCCAGTCGTCTATGTCGTCCGCGGTCGTCTCCCGCTTGATGATCAGGCCGCCGTCGTCGAACACCTCGCGGAATATGCCGTTAAGGATTTCCATGATTTCCATCGCTATACCTCCAGTGTTGATATATCGCCTGCATCCGTGCCCAGGTATCTCGCCTTCAGGACACGTCTCATGATCTTGCCGCTCTTGTTCTTCGGTATGTCCTCCACAAAGACCACGTCATGGGGGGTGGCAACGGAAGAGAGCTTATGGGTCACGTAGAGCCGGATCTTCAGCTCGAGCTCCTGGGAGTAGCCGTATTTCCTGTGCAGGGCTACGAACGCAACCACCTTTTCGAACAGGATCTCGTCCGGCACGCCCACCACGCCGGCCTCCGCCACCTCCTCTATCTCCAGCAGGGTGCTCTCGATCTCGAAGGGGCTTATCAGATGCCCGGCGGTGTTGATGACGTCGTCAGACCGGCCCACGAACCAGAAGTAACCGTCCGGGTCACGGTAGGCCTTGTCCCCGGAATAGTACCAGCCGTTTTTGAACTTGCCGGCGTAGACCTCCGGGTTGTTGAGGTAGGTCACGAACATGGACGGCCAGCCCGCCCTGACGCACAGGTTTCCGGTCACGGTATCGGCAACCGGGTCTCCCTCGTCGGACACGATGGCGGCCTCGATGCCGTCCACCGGTTTTCCCATGGCGCCCGGCCTGATCTCCTGGCCGGGCCGGTTGGCGATCATGATAGCGCCCGTCTCGGTCTGAAACCAGGTATCGAAGATATCGCGTGAAAAGGTCCGGCGGATCCAGGCGATAACCTCGGGGTTCAGCGGCTCGCCGACGCTGAAGATGGTGCGCAGCGAAGGAAGGCTGAAACGGCTGTAGAAATCGGGCTCCTCCCGCATGAGCATCCTCAGCGCGGTGGGCGCGGTGTACCAGACGTTCACCCGCTCCTCATCCAGGATCCTGAACCACGATTCGGGGTTGTAGCTGCCCGCGAACTGGATCTGGGTCACCCCCAGGTTCCAGGGCCCGACGATGCCGTACGAGGTCCCGGTCACCCACCCCTGGTCGGCAGTGCACCAGTAGACGTCGTTCTGCCTGAGACCCAGCACCCCGGCCGCCGTGGCGGTATGGGAGAGGACCGCCCGGTGGACGTGCAGCACCCCCTTTGGTTTGCCGGTGGAGCCCGAGGTATAGTGCAGGATGGCGGGCGTGTCCGGGGAAGTCCGCGGGACGGTGAACTCGTGCGAGGACTCGGCCATGAGCCGGTCGTAGCTGAGGATGTCGTCGGCCAGGTGCCGGTCGCTGTCGATCACGATTATCCAGCGCAGGGCCGGCATCCTGTCGCGGACCGCGGCGATCTTTTTGACGAAGCTCTTTTTTGTGATGACCCCTTTTGCGGATGCGTCTCCCAGCCGGTCCAGGATCGCCTCTTCGCCGAAGTTGGAGAACAGGGTGCCGGCCACCACCTCCAGCTTCAAGGCCCCGAGAAAGGCGACGAACTGCGGGACCGCCTTGGGCAGAAAGGTGAAGAACATGTCCCCCTTGCCGAAGCCGAGCGTTGCCAGCGCGTTGGCGAACCGGTTGGTGAGCCCGTCCAGGTCGGCGAAGGTATAATCGTGCCGCTCCAGGGACGGGGTGATGAAACGCAGGGCGACCCTGTCGGACCTGCCCGCTTCGCACTGTCCCCTTGTGCAGAGGTACCCGATGTTGTGTTGTCCGTCAGTCGTGACCGATGACATCGCTCAGTTCCTTTCGCGATTCCAGTTGGTTTCAGCTTTCACTTCCCGCACTCGTGGCATTGTGCCCTTACCCCGGCGATAATCGCGTCGATGTTCCGCTTTGTCACCAGCTTGCCGAAATCGGCGGGTACGGCCTTGCCGGGAATGCCCAGAACCCGGTGGGCGATAAGCGTGCCCACGGCCGGATAGACGTGGTCGCAGTCGGTAAAGGTGCGGTCGTAGTCACGGGTCACGCTGTTCAGGTCCATAAAGTGGTAGACGCCACCGAAGACCTTCACCAGATCCCGCAGCCAGCGCTCGTAGTCCGGGAGGCGGTTCAGCCTCAGCATGAGGCAGAACAGCGGCTTGGACACCGGAGTGGTAAAAACCACGAATCTGGTTCCCGGATTGTCGTGCTTGAGCTTCTGAAGCTTCTCTTTCAGCCGTTCGTCGTAACGGTAATGACCGCCATACCCCTCGGTGCTGAACCAGACGAACTGTTCGCGCATCAGGTTCTCCCTGTCGGCCCGGGACCTGGCGCTCGGGGTACGGACGTTACCTCTGTCATAGGTGCCCCGCACCTGCTTCCCGTTTGCCTTCAGGTTGCTCACCGAATAGCGGAGCGTATCGCCGGTGAGCAGCATCCGGTACCGGTACAGGAACGAATTGCTGGTCTCGAAATAGCGCTCCGGAGCCTCAAAGGTCTTCTTGTAGCTGGCATTGCTGCCGAAGAAGTCCATCCCGATGAGTATCGTTTCGAAATCCCGTCCGCGCCTTTCCCTGGCATACCGGATGTACTCCTCGTACTCGGCGGGGATCATGGTCGCTGCGGCGTAGTTGAAGGCGCCGGCACCCGTGAAGTCGTTCTGGTTCAGGGCGGCCACCCGGCTGCTGCCGATGAGCAGCGACCGGTAGGGGAAATCCCTGAACGTCACCAGGTTGGTCTTCTGCAGCCGTTCATTGAAACCGATCTGTCGTCCGTTCCAGCGGTTGCAGTGGTCGAAGCACCAGAGCGGATCCATGAGGTAGTTGAACAGCGCCACCAGGGTCAGGAGAGCGGCCAGGGCACCGAGAGAACCCTTCACCCACGAGCGGTATCCGTTTTTCCTCGCGCTACCGGCGGCGTTGAGGCAGAATACCACGCCGTCACGCTTCCCCGCGGGAGCCGTTACCTTCCAGGAGTTCCCGACAGGCCGTAAGCACGTCCTCGACGGAAATCGCCTCCATGCAGGCCGGTTTCATCCGTTGAGAAGGCTCGCACTCGGTAAAGAACTTCTGCCTGCACGGGGAGCAGGGAAACTGCTTGTAGATGATCCTGGCGCGTTCGCTCCAGGGTCCGAACTTGACCGGCGACTGGGGCCCGAACAGGGCCACCAGCGGGGTCCCGGCAGCGGCCGCCAGATGCATGATGCCGCTGTCGTTCCCCACGAACAGCGCGGCCCTCCGGAGCAGCGCCATGGACGTCCTCAGGTCGTTCTTTCCCACCAGGTCCGCACAGCCGTTGAACAGGTCCCGCGACTGTTCGAAGATCCCTCTCTCGCGCGGCGCACCCAGTACGGCAACGCGGAGGCCATCCTCCCCGAGCAGGGCGGCCAGGCGGGCGAAATCCTCCAGGTGCCAGCCCCGCTGGGGTATGGCGGCAAACGGGTGAATGATCGCGAAGCTCTCTCCGGGAGCGAAGCCTTCACTCGCCAGGAGCTCATCGGCCTTTTTCAGTTCCTCGGCAGTGGACCAGGATTCCAGGTAGTCGTCGGTCACCGGCACCCCGTCGGCCCGCAGGACCTCCAGGAAATTGAGCACCTCGTGGCGGTCGTGGCGATAGGGAACGCGCCGGGTGAGCAGGCCCCCCCGTCCCTCGGTGTCGAACCCCACCCGTTCCCGTGCGCCGCTCAGCCAGGCGATGATGGCGCTGGAAAGGGAGCGCTTCAGGACATAGGCCTTGTCGAAGCGTTGGGCCCGCAGCTCTTTGATGAATCTCCACTTGGCGCCCAGGGTCCGGTGCGCTCCGCGGCTGTCGGCATGGATGGTGACCGGATCCCAGAAGAGCATCTCGTCCACGTAGGGTATCCCCTGCACCATGTCCGAGGAGCCGGGCGCCACCACCCAGACAATGTGGGCATCGGGCTCGGCACGACGCAGGTTTCTGAGAAAAGGGACCGTCAGGATGGTGTCGCCGATGAACCGATAACGGAGCACCAGTATCCGCTTTCCAGCTTCACCTTTCACTTTTCATTCCTCACCCAGTTTTATCGCCTCTTCCACGAGGAGTACCGGGATCCCGTCACGGACCGGGTACTTCAGCCCGCAGGCCGGGCAGACCAGGTCTTCGCCGGATTGGCCGAGGGGGCCCTTGCACCTGGGACACGCGAGAATATCCAGCAGTTCTTTAACCAGCTCCATGGCATGGCTCCTGATCAACGGATTCCACAGAAAATGTCTGACGACCCCTCAAACGATCCTCCCCCACCCTGCCCCTCCAACCCGCGGGAGGTAGAGGCTTTCTTCCAGGCTGTTCCAGGCATGTCGCGAAGCCGTCAAAGGTTTGTATCCGGATTTGCGATACCGCAATATTGCAGCGGGACATCCCATTGGGGCCGGATAAAGTTCGTATATTGCCACAAAACCACCCAAATGTTAAAGCAGTTTCTCTATCGCCTTTTCGAGGACCTCCTGGTCCGCGATCTCGATTTCCAGGAGCGCCGCATAGCGGTCAACGCCGAGCCCGCCGTACGAAGCCAGCTTGACCGAGTCCTTTTCCGTGGTGATCAGGTAGTCGGCCCCTGTCTTATCGAGCTCCAGCAGGATCTCCCCCACCTCCCCGCCGTCATAGCGGCAGTGGTCCCGGAAGGCCAGGGTCGCGGCAAGCGTCAACCCTTCCCGGCGCAGCGCCGTGAAGAAGGAAGACGGATCGCCGATGCCGGCAAAGGCGACCCCCTTCCTGCCGGCCAGCAGGGAGAAGGATGCCGGCGGCCCCCCATCGAAAGGCGCTATCCCGGCCAGTCGGTGGTAGGAGCGGCACGTGGGGATCCCGCGGACCGGAGGATACTCCCTCGACTTTTCGCAGCGGGTACGGACGACCAAGTCGGCCCTCCGCAGGGCCGAGACCGGCTCGCGCAGGAGTCCGGCCGGGAGGGTGTGGCCGTTGCCGAAAGGGTTCCGTGCGTCCAGCAGGATTATGTTCAGATCGCGGCGGAGACGCTGGTGCTGAAAGCCGTCGTCCAAGATGAAGACGTCCGGATGGAACTTTTCAAGGGCATGCAGTCCGGCACGATAGCGGTCACGTCCCGTCATCACGATCAGCCCCGGAACCGAGCGCGCGATCAGAAAAGGCTCATCCGCCGCCTCGGGAGGAGCGAGGAGAATGCATCGGCCGTCCGAGACCACGCGTACCCGGTCTTCCTCAGGACCGCCGAAACCGTGGGAGAGAAGCGCCACCCGTTTCCCCCGCGCCAGGAGCAGGCGGGCCAGCAGGATGGCCGTGGGTGTTTTTCCTGTTCCGCCCACTGAAAGGTTACCCACCGAGATAACCGGTTTTCCCAGAGAAAAGGAGGGTAACCCGCCTGTCCGGTACAGCAATGCCCGTATCCGCAGGACAAGGGCATACCCCAGGGATAGCGGGACGAGCAGGGCGAGCAGCAGCCTGTCGGCCGGGGTCCGCCGTTTCCCCTCCCACAGTTCCCGGAAATATCTCTCAAGCCACGCGGTTTTCAAGGGATCCGCCTCGTGCCCGGCCGCTCAGGCCGCCCCCATCCTTGTGGGGAGGGACGCGATAATCTCCATGTGCCGCTCCGTGGAGCCGCTGTGCTCCCTGAGGAGGTTGACGCCGTTTTCGCCCATCTCCCTGCGGCCCGCTTCGTCGTCCAGGAGGTCCCGGATCGCCTCTTTCAGCATGGCTGCGTCGTCCACCCGGCGCCCGCCGCCGCAGCCGAGCATCCTGGAAGCAATCTCCCTAAAATTGTTCATATGGGGTCCGAATAGCACCGGCACGGCCAGCGAGGCCGGCTCCAGGATGTTGTGACCGCCGACCGGCACCAGGCTGCCGCCGACAAACACCAGGTCCGACACAGAATAGAGGTCCATCAGCTCGCCGACCGTATCGACCAGAAGCGCCTCTCCGGCGGCAAAGGTTGCGGTACGCTCGTCCAAGGATGAGCGCCGGGCAAAAGGGATACCGAACCTCCCCAGCAGCTCGGCCACCTCCCCGGCCCGCTCCGGGTGACGCGGCGCCAGCACCAGGAAGAACGCCGTCCCCTCGGCGGCCAGGGCGACACATGCAGCCAGTACCGCCTCCTCTTCTCCCTGGTGGGTGCTCCCCGCGGTAAAAACCGGCACCCGGTCGGGAATGCGGTACCGGCCGCGGAGTGCCGTCTTTTTCTCCTCCGGAACGTTCGGAACAGGGATGTCGTACTTCAGGTTGCCGGCCACGTGAACCCGGGAGGGGTGTGCTCCAATCATCGCGATCCTGCTGGCGTCCTCGCCGGTCTGCATGCAGAAGGCCGAAAAGTTTTCCAGCACCGGTTTGAACAGCCGGGAGAACCTCCGGTATCCCCCGAAGGATTTGTCCGAGATGCGGCCGTTGGCAAGGACCGCCGGAATGCCCAGAAGCCGGGCATGGCGGAGAAAGTTCGGCCAGATCTCGGTCTCCACCACCACGATGAGGCAGGGCCTGATCCGTTTCAGGGCCAGCCGTACGGAAAAACGGAAATCAAATGGAAAAAAGACGCAGAGGTCGGCATCGGAGAGCTTTTCCGCTATTTCCCTCCCCGTCTCGGTTACGGTGGAGAGGACGATTTTCCGTTCGGGATACCTGGTCTTCAGCGCCCGCAGCAGCGGCCGCACCGCCATGGTCTCCCCCACCGACACGGCATGGACCCAGACCGTGCCGGACCCCTCCAGCAGAGACAGTTTCTCGTGCGCGATGAAGCCCAGTCGCTCGCGGATCCCCTTGCGGAGCCTCCGGCGCCGCAGGTACCGCCAGAGGTACCAGGGGATTGAGAGAGGTATTGCCAGCAGGAGGAGTATGTCGTACAGGGCGTAGATCATGCATCAGCTCTGGAACTGCATTTCGTAGAGCTTTTTGTAGAGCCCGCCGGTCTCCAGCAGATGATGATGACTGCCGCGCTCGACGATCTCTCCCTTCTCGAACACCGCGATGGTGTCGGCATGGAGGATGGTGGAGAGGCGGTGGGCAATGACGAACGTGGTCCGGTTGGACATGAGATTGTTGATGGCCTGCTGGACCATCTGCTCGCTCTCGGTGTCGAGGGCGCTGGTGGCTTCGTCCAGGATCAGGATCGGAGCGTTCTTGAGGATTGCCCGGGCTATGCAGAGCCGCTGCTTCTGGCCGCCGGACAGTCGGACTCCGCGGTCGCCGATATTGGTCCGGTAACCTTCAGGCATTTCCATGATGAAGTCGTGGGCATATGCGGCCCTGGCCGCGCGCTCGACCTCCTCGTCGCTCGCGTCGGTCTTGCCGTACCTGATATTGTTGGCAATGGTCTCGTTGAACAGGATGGTCTCCTGGTCGACCAGCGCGATCTGTCGCATGAGATCCTCGAGCTTCACGGTACGTATGTCGATCCCGTCAATCAGTATGGCGCCGGACTGCACGTCGTAAAAACGTGAGAGCAGCGAGACCATGGTGGTCTTGCCCGCGCCCGACGGTCCCACCAGGGCCACGACCTCACCCTTTCTGGCCGACAGGCTGACGTTCCTGAGGACCTGCTCGTCCTTGTACGAGAAGGAAACCTCACGGAATTCGACCTCTCCCCTGACCCGATCGAGGCTCAACGCATCCGGTGCATCGGTGATCTCGGGCTTTTCGTCGATAATCTGGAAGACCCGCTCCCCGGCTCCGACGGAACGCTGGACGATCGAGTACACGTTCAACAGCTTCTTTATGGGGGTATAGAGCATCCCCATGGCGAAAACGAACGAGATGAAGGCATCGGCCTCCACCCTGCCGGACAGGACATGGCTGCCGCCGAACCAGATGACCCCTGCGATGCCGAAGGAGGTGATGACCTCCATGATCGGGGTATGGAGCGCCTCGTACTTCAGGGTCTTGCGGGCAAAACCGAGGAACCTCAGGTTCGCCGTCTTGAACCTGTCGATTTCACGGTTTTCCAGGCCGAAGGCCTTGATGACCTTGATGCCGGAAAAGGTCTCCTGGAGGATGCAGGAGATGTCGCTTACCCTTTCAAGACCCAGCTTGGCCAGGCGCTTGATATGTCGTCCGATTATCCTGGTGGGAAACAGCATCAGCGGCACCACAATCAGGGTGATCAGGGCAAGCTGCCAGTCGAGATAAATGATCAGCCCCACCAGGCCGGCAGCCGTCAGGGTGTCCCTGAACAGGCACATCATGACCTCGGACATTCCGTTCTGCATCATGTTGACGTCGTTCAGGACCCGGGCCATGAGCACCCCGGTCGGATGGTTGTTGAAGAACCGGAGCGACAGGCGCATGTTCCGCTGGTAGATGTCGTTCCGGATACCCTGCACGCCGAGCTGTCCGGCAAAGGTGATGCAGAACTGCTGGATGAAACGGCACACCCCCCTGAAGATGAACAGTGCAATCAGGGCGATCGGGAGCAGGTGATAGATGCTGAGCGAACTGACGGAAATCACCCCGCCCAGGATCGGCCCGGTCGAAAAGGTTATCTCGGAGGAATGCTCCGTAAACACCCGTTTCAGGACCTTTCCAATAAAAAACGCGATGGCCGAATCCGAAGCGGCAACCCCGACCGCGCCCACGAGAGATACGGCTATCAGCTTCCAGTAGGGGAAGGTATATCCCAGAATCCTTCTTAAGGTACCCATTTTACTGAAACCTTTCCTTCATTCGAGCATTTCCAGGGCGATGGCGGCGACCCGGCCGGAGCACCCCCCTTCCCCGAGGCGTTCGCGGACGAGCGCCAAGCCTTTCCGTATCTCATCCGTGTAACCCGGATCCGTCAGGATCCGGGCGATTTCATCCGCAATGAGACCGGGCTCGGCCTCATGCTGGATCATCTCCCGCACCACCCGTTTCCCGGCCACGATATTGCAGATGCCGATGTGATCGACCCGGATCAGGCGCTTTCCAACGGCATAGGTCAGTGGAGACACCCGGTAGATAATCACCATCGGCACCCCGAGCAGGGCTATCTCCAGGGTCACCGTGCCGGATACCGAGATGATGGCGTCACACACCTGGATCACGTCGTATCCCTTGCCCGACACCACCGTGACCGGGAGCGTGGAGGACTCGAGACAGGGGTCAATGTCGGCACGCTCCAGGCTGGACGCCAGAGGAAGGATGAACTGGAGGTCGGGGAACCGCTCCTTGAGGATGCGGGCCGATTCGAGGATGACCGGCAGGTGTTTCCTGATCTCCTGGACCCGGCTTCCCGGGAACAGCCCCACGGTCCTGCGGGAGGGGTCGAGGCCGAAACGGCCGCGGGCCTCGTCAACCGGCATGGTCGGCCTTGCGGTGTCCACCAGCGGGTGTCCCACGAACGAGACCGGGACACCCTCCCGCTCGTAGAACGGGACCTCGAAGGGAAACACCACCGCCATCCGGTCCACCAGCCGGGCGATCTTCCTGACCCGGCCGACGCGCCAGGCCCACACCTGCGGGCTTATGTAGTAGAGCACCCTGACCCCGGCCTTGCGGGCGACCCGCGCCAGCCGCAGGTTGAAATCGGGATAGTCGATCAGGATCAGCAGGTCGGGCGGATTGTTCTTCAGGATGTCGGCCATCCTGCGGAAGGCCCGGTAGATGGTGGGGAAATGGGCGGCCACCTCGACCAGGCCCACCACGGCCATTTCCCGGGCGTCCACCAGCGTGTCCGCTCCCGCCTCGCGCATCATGGGACCGCCGATGCCGAAAAAGGACAGGGACGGGTCGCGCGACAGGGCCTCCCTCACCAGCGTGGAGCCGTGCAGGTCGCCGGACGCCTCGCCGGCTATGATCATGATGCGCTTGTTCGGCGTTGCAGGCTCCGACACTTCGTGCTCCTCAAAAGAAAAAGTCATTGCGTCGGGAGGCCCGCGTCTGACCGGACACGGGACCCCCGTGATGCGCAATGACCAGTGATTGAATCAGACGGGCCGTGCGACCCCCATCATGAGGAAACTAGCCTGTCAAAAATCGACCTTGACAGCATAGCTGCGGCTGGTTCTGGTTCCGTCACCCAGTTGTCCCCGGTTGTTTTTGCCCCAGGAATAGAGCTCGTTATTAGAGCCGCGCGCCAGGGAATGATGGCCCTGGGTGGTTACCGACGTGATGTCCGTCAACGGGGACAGGCCCTCCGTGCTTTTCACCATGACCTTGACCTCCTGCGGTTTTGTGACTGCCGCGTCACTTCCCAATACACCGCCGTTGCCGAGTTGGCCGTACTTGTTGTAGCCCCAGGCGTAGACCCGAATTATTTGAGTCCCATCGCCATAGCTGATGACGGCCAGAGAGTGATCGAGTCCGGCCGAAATATCCGTCGCAGTCCAAGCAATGACTGGATTTTGATCGTCTTTCAGTTCCAGTTTGACCGGAACGGCACCCATGGATGAGGTCTTGGTGCCGTCACCCAACTGGCCGAAACCGTTGTACCCCCAGGCCCAGATTTTGCCGGCGCCGTCGATGGCGAGCGCATGGCTTCCACCGGCGGCAATTTGGTCGATATTGCCGAGCTCGGTATAAGTATAGCTATCCGCCGCACCACTACGCTGCTTCACCTGCACCGGGACCTTGCTGGTCGTAGTGGTGCCATTACCGAGCTGCCCCTTGGCGTTGCTTCCCCAGGCATAAACCTTTCCGGTCGACGTGAGGGCCAGGCTGAATTCTCCACCGGCCGCTATGGCAACGATCTCATCGGTGATGCCGGTAGTATCGACCTCGATCGCGAACTTGCTGGTAGTCGTGGAGTTGTTCCCCAGTTGCCCCTTGGTGTTGCTCCCCCAGGCTAATAACGTGCCATTCGACTTCAGGGCAAGGCAGTGATTCCCCCCTGCCGCCACGGCGGTGACGCCGGAAAGCGACGTAGCTTCGTCGGTGTCCAGAACCGGGGCCGGCCTCGACCTGGTAGTGAGGGTATTGTCTCCAAGCTGACCGCTGGTGTTGTGTCCCCAGGCATAGACAACCCCATCGTCCCCGATGGCGACACCGAAGCCTCCGCCGATGGAGACCTGCGTGTATTTACTGACGCCCGTCAGCATTAGGACCGGCTTGGGAGAGTTGCTGTCGCGCCTGGTGCCGAGCCCGAGCTGGCCCCAGCCGTTGGCCCCCCATCCGTAGAGTTGCGGGTTTGTCGCGTCGTTGAATGCCAGCGTATGCTCGGAATTTACCGTCGAGTAAAAGAGATTGTACCCTTCATATTCTTCGTCCTCATCCGAACCGCTGCCGCAGGAAGCCAGCAGGGCCGTGAGAGCCAGGGTGAGGGTCAGACAAAGCATACGTCTTGTCATTCGGCACATGGTTTTTCCCCTTTTGCACTTTATTCAGGAGTCCTGATTTACTGCGGAACAAGGAACCGGGCGCGGCACCGTTCAGGCGGCCTGCGCCGGGTCAGGCCAATGCCTTCTTCACCGTGGCGACCACCTCCTCCACCTGGCCGTCGGTCATCTCCGGGAAGATGGGGAGCGACATGCACCGTCCGGCCACCGATTCGGCCACCGGGAGCGAAAGCCCGCCGCATGCCGCAGCAAAGACCTCCTGGCGGTGGAGCGGTATGGGATAATAAACCGCCGAGGCGATACCGGCATCGGCAAGGCCCTTCATAACCCGATCCCGGTCGCCGGTAAGGATCGTGTACTGGTGAAAGACGTGCACGCCCCTTTCGTCGACGTGGGGCGTCGTGACACCCGTTTCCGCCAGCAGTCGGCTGTAGAGCCCGGCCACGCGCCGCCGGTTCCGGTTGTAGGAGTCGATGCGCTTGAGCTTGGCCCTGAGCACCACCGCCTGGATCTCGTCCAGGCGGCTGTTGAAGCCTATCACGCCGTGGTGGTAGCGCTGCCTGCTCCCGTGGTTGCGCAGCATGCGGAGCTTTTCGTCCAGTTCGTCCGAATCGGTGGTGATCATGCCGCCATCCCCGTAGCAGCCGAGGTTCTTGCTGGGGAAGAAGCTGAAGCAGCCCAGGCTGCCGATGGAGCCGGTCATCCGCCCCTGGAAGGTCGCTCCGAAGGACTGGGCGCAGTCCTCCACCATGAGGAGTCCGTGGCGGTCGCAGACCGCCACGACGGCATCCGTGTCGGTGGGCTGTCCGAACAGGTGCACCGGCAGCACTGCCCTGGTCGCCGGGGTAACCGCGGCCTCGATCCCTGCCGGGTCGATGTTGTAGGTCAGGGGATCGATGTCCACGAACACCGGGGTGGCCCCCACGTAGCGGATGGCCTCGGCGGTTGCTACGAAGGTGAACGGGGTGGTGATCACCTCGTCGCCCGGGCCGATGCCGGACGCCACCAGGGCCAGGTGGAGCGCGTCGGTGCCGGACGCCACGGTTACGGCATGCTTCACCCCCAGGAACGCAGCAGCCTCCTCCTCGAATGCGGACACGTTCGGTCCCAGGATGAACTGGCACTTCTCCATGACGGCCAGGATGCCGTTGTCAATCTCTTCCTTCAACTGACGGTACTGGATATTCAGGTCAACCATCGGAATAGTCATCAATCTTCACCTGTCTCGAATAATCGGCACGGGGAAAGAGGGGTATCCTCCTCCCGGCACCGTGATTTTGCCTACGGCCGATAACCGTTCACAGTCTTTTGTTAATCAAAAGCGCGGTCTTCAGTGCGCGCCTGCCGTCCTCACCGGTGACTACCGGCTTCGCTCCCCCGGAAACGGCTTCGAGGAAGGATTCTATCTCGGTCATCAGGACGTCCCCCTGTCCCATCTCCCGCTGGTCGATGGTCACGTTGGGAACGCCGGGGAACATCTCGCCGTCACCCTTGCGGAACACGGCAAGCTTCTTGTTCTGGAAATCCAGGGTGATGTAGGCGTCGGGCTGGAATATCCGCATGCGCCGTTCGCTCTTGAAGCTGATGCGGCTGGCGGTCACGTTGGCCACGCAGCCGTCTTCGAACTGGATGCGGGCGTTTGCAATGTCCTCCTCGTCGGTGAACACAGGAGCGCCGATGGAATTGATGCTCTTTATGGGCGAGCGGACTATGTTCTGGATGATGTCGATGTCGTGTATCATCAGGTCCAGAACCACGTTCACGTCGGTGCCGCGCGGCTTGAACGGGGCTATCCGGACCGATTCGATGAACCTGGGCCCGTTCAGGATCCCGTCCAGTGCCTGAAGCACCGGGTTGAAGCGCTCCAGGTGCCCCACCTGCAGCACCGCCCCTGTTTTCCGGGCGATCCTGATCAGCTCGTCGGCCTCTTCGAGGGTGGTGGTCATCGGCTTTTCCAGCAGGACGTGCACCCCGCGTTCGAGAAACTCGCCGGCCACCCGGTAGTGGGACTGCGTAGGCACCGCAATGCTGACGGCATCCACCATCCCCAGAATCGCGCTATGGCAGGTGAAGGCCCGCGCGTCCAGCCGGTTCGCGACCGATTCGGCCCTTTCGCGGTCCACGTCCACCACTGCCACCAGGTCGGCGTTCGGGAGCGCGGCATACTTCTCCGCATGGAACCCTCCCAGGTAGCCGACGCCAATTACCGCGGTCCTTATCTTGCGGCTCAACGGCATATGCCCCTTTCCGATTTTTCCACGAACTCGACGAAATGCGTCACTTCAGGCGACTGGGAGACCTCGGCCCTGATGCGGGTCAGGGCTTCCTCGGTCAGGAGACCCGAACGGATGAGAATCTTGTAAGCCTTTTTCAGGTCCGCGATAACCTCGTCGGAAAAGCCCGACCTTTTCAGCCCGACCAGATTGAGGCCGTGCAGGGTTGCCCGGTCTCCGGCGGCAATGGTGTAGGGCGGCACGTCCTGTCCGACCATTGCGCCGCCACCGATCATGACGTGGGCCCCGATCCGCACGAACTGGTGCACTGCGGACAGCCCCCCGAGTCGTGCATAGTCTTCGACGGTGATATGACCGGCAAGGGTCGACCCGTTCGCCATGATTACATGGTTGCCGATATGGCAGTCGTGGGCAACATGGCAGTAGGCCATGAACAGGTTGTCGTCACCGATGGTGGTCTCCCCGTCTCCGGTCACGGTGCCCAGGTGGATGGTGGCGAATTCCCGGATGGTGTTGCCGTTGCCTATCCGCAAGCAGGTCTCTTCCCCTTTGTACTTGAGGTCCTGGGGAACGGCGCCCACCGAGCAGAGATGAAATATCCGGTTGTTCTCGCCGATCTCGGTCCAGCCGTCGATCACGGCGCTGGGGCCGATGGTGGTACCTTTCCCTATTTTTACATGCTCGCCGATAACGGCAAACGGGCCGACCTGCACCTGGACGTCCAGTTGCGCGCCCGGATGCACTATGGCGGTAGGATGTATCATCATGCGCTCCAAGTTGTTTCGCTATTTATCGGCAAAAGTCGCCTTCAGGTCCGCGTCCGCCACAAGCTTATCCTCCACGTACGCCTTGCCGTTGAACCCCCAGATGCCACGACGGTTGAGGGTTGTCTCCATTTCAAGCCGGAGCAGATCTCCGGGAACGACCGGCTTCCGGAACCTGGCGTTGTCGATGGCCATGAAATAGCTGACTTTTTTCCTGATTTCATCGTCCGAGGAAAGGTATGCCAGTATCCCGGCCACCTGCGCCATGGCCTCGATGATGAGCACGCCCGGCATGACGGGGTGGCCTGGAAAGTGCCCCTGGAAAAAAGGTTCGTTGATGGTCACGTTCTTGACCCCCACTATCCGTTTACCCGGGTCCATCTCGATAATCCGGTCAACCATCAGAAAGGGGTAGCGGTGCGGCAGTATGTTCATTATCTCTTTGACGTCAAGCATTCCGTGGCTCCTTGAAAAGAATCGTTACTTTGCCGCTTCCAGTTTAGCTTCCAGTTCCTGGACCTTCTTCTCCAGGGAGTTGAGGATCTTCCTCATCTCCGGCAGCTTGGGGAAGGTGGAGGCGGCCCTGAGCCATTCCTTGTGGGGAAAGGCGGGATAGCCGCTGAAGATCTGCCCCGCAGAGATGCTGTTATGGACCCCGGACTTGGCGCCCACCATGACGTTGTCGCCGATCTCCAGGTGACCCACGATGCCGACCTGACCGCCGATGGTTACGTGCTCGCCCAGCTTGGTGCTGCCCGAGATACCGGTCTGGGAAACGATCATACAGTTCTCGCCGATGACGCAGTTGTGGGCAATCTGCACCAGGTTGTCGATCTTGGTCCCGCGCCGGATCAGGGTCAGACCCAGCGCGGCCCGGTCGATGGTGGTGCAGGAACCGATCTCCACGTCGTCCTCGATCACGACGATGCCGATCTGCGGGATCTTCTGGTAACCTTTACCGTCGGGCGCATAGCCGAACCCGTCACTGCCGATTACCGCGCCGCTGTGAATGATGGCCCGGCTGCCGATGCGACATCCCTCCCTGACGGTCACGTTGGCATTGATAACCGTGTCGTCACCCACTTCCGCCCCCTCGTACAGCACGACCCCGGGGTGGAGCACGACCCTGTTGCCAAGCTTGACCCCGTCTCCCACATAGGCGCCCGGGTATATGGAGACACCTTCACCCAGGATCGCGCTCTCGGCCACAAACGCTCCGTCCATGACCCCCTTGGGGACGTAAGGCTTGACATGGAACAGGGTCAGAAGCTTCGCGAACGCGAGATACGGGTTCTTGAGCTCGATCACGTTCCGTCCGTACCTTTCGGCCCCGGGCGGCACCACGACCGCGGTGGCTCTGGTGGTCGCCACCTTTCCGGCGTACTTGGGGTTGGCGAGAAAGGTGATCTGCCCCTCGGTCGCCTCGTCAAGGGTCCCGAGGCTGGATACGACCGCACTCTCGTCTCCTATTACCTTGCCCCCCAGCAAGGCCGCCAGTTCCTTCAGACTCTTTTCCATGGCATCCTCCTATTTCTTGAGTGCGTTTACCAGGCTTAGAATCTGGTCGGTTACCTCGGCGGTCTCACTCGCGTAGATCATGCTGTCGTTCCTGATGAAGATGAAGGTATAGCCGTTTTTGCGACCGTACTCCTGTACGATCTTCTCGATGTCGGACAGGATCTTTCTGGTCAGTTCCTCGTCCTTGGACTGGAGGTCCTCCTGGGCGTCCTTCTGAAGCCGCTGCAGGTCCTTCAGGAGCTGCTGATAGCTCTTTTCCTTGGCGCTCTTGGCCGATTCGGAAAGGACCGAGCCCTTTTTCTCCAGCTCGTCCTTCAGTTTCTTCATCTCTTCCTGCTTGCGGTTGATCTCGTCCTGGTATTTCTTGACCTTCGCGGTCAGCTGCTCCTTGGCGTCCTTACCTGCACTGGACAGGTTCAGGACCTTCTGGATATCCACATACCCCAGTTTCACCGCATCGGCGGCAAAAGCTCCGCCACAGAGGGGGATCGTGACAATCGCGACAAGAACCGTAATAATCCCTTTCATTTCCTTTTCTCCTTTTTTAGGAATAATTAATGTATATCCAAGCGATTGGAAAAGGCCCGTCTTACGGGCGGCGCAGCCAGGGCCGCACCTGATTGATAATCTATCGCTCCCTGCACGGTGAACGTCAGAAGAAGCCCCCTATTGAGAACTCGAACTTCCCGCTCCTGCTGTCGATGCCCTCGCGCGGGTTGATCGGTATGCCGTATTCAAGGCGCAGCGGCCCCATGGGCGAATACCAGCGTATCCCCGCCCCGTAGCTGTAGAGCATTTTCGAGAAAATCTGCTGACCCGGCGCGTACGAGTTGCCGGCGTCGAAGAAGACCACCCCCTTGAGGCCGGCGTCCTTGATGATGGGAAACACCCAGTCCAGGTTCAGGACCGCTTCCTTGACCCCGCCCAGGTAGACGTAGGAGGTCGCGGAGGTAGGCAGGCCGGTTATGGGGTTGGTCGTGGTGATGGTGTTGGTCTTCACCGGGCTGACGGTACGGGAGCTGTAGCCGCGCAGGGTGTTGATCCCGCCGAGATAGAACTTTTCGTCAATGGGTATGTCCTTGCCGTTGCGGAGCATGACCCCGACCTCACCCCTGAGGGACAGGACCGTGTCCCACATCAGTGGGAAGAAGATCGAGGAATTTCCTATGAAGCGGACAAACCGCTGGTTGCCGCCGAGACCGGCGTACTCCGCCGAAAAGGTGCCGGTATACCCTTTGCTCGGGTCGAGCCGGTAATCGGTGTTGTCGAAGGTTATGCTCCCGTAAAGGGAGCCCATGGTCCCGCTGGTTTCGGTCATGAGACTGGGATTAATGAGCATGGCAGTGGAAAAATCGAACAGGCTCTTGACCTCGTACTTGTAGATCCAGAAGGTCGAGAGCCGGTCGGAAAGCTTGTAGCCCGCCTTTATGTCGCCGCCGGTAACCCTGCGGGTATAGTCCTCGTAATCGCGCTCCGAGCGGTAGATATCGAAACCGAGGGTCCAGTTGGTGTCGAGGAAATACGGGTCGGTCAGGCCGATATTGTACAGCTGGGTCTTGCCTCCGATGGATGCGGCGAGGGTACCCTTGAGGCCGAGACCGAGGAAGTTGTTCTGCGTTATGGAACCCTGGCCCAGGATGCCGTCCGAGGAGCTGTAACCGGCGCCGATGCTGAACTGCCCGGTGGATTTCTCCTTCACCTCGGTGTTGAGGTCCATTTTGTCCGGCGCGCTTCCCTTGGCCGGAGCGATGCCCGCTTCCTCGAAGAAGCCGAGATTGCTGATGTTCTGCTTGGTCCTCTTCAGGGCGGTGCTGCTGTAAAGATCCCCTTCCGCCAGCTTGAACTCCCTGCGGATAACCTTGTCACGGGTCTTGGTGTTGCCGCTGATGTTGATCCGCTCGATGTAGACCTTGTCCCCCTTTTCGAACTCGAAGGTGATATCTATGGTCTTCTTCTCCTGGTCCACCTTGGAGAGGGGGCTTACGTTGGTGTAGGCGTACCCCTTGTCGGCATAGAGGTCGGTGAGGGTCAAGACGTCGCCCCGCAGGACCTCGCGACTGAAGACATTCCCCTTCTCAAGCTTGAGCTTCTCCTTCAGAACCTCCTTGGTTTCCAGGAGGTCTCCCTGGAAGTCAAGCTCGCCGGTCCTGAATTGCTCCCCCTCGGTGATGCCGATGGTGACCTCAAGCCCGCTCTTGTCGGGAAGGAGTCCGACCTTGGGCTCGCCGACCTTGACGTTGATGTAGCCGTTGTTGTAGTACAGGTCGGCAATCCTGTTCACATCGTTCTTCAGCGCGTCTTCCTTGTAGGTTCCGGCGCCGGTGATCCAGGAAAGAAACCATTTCTGTTTGGTTTCCATCTGTTTCCGCAGCTTGCGGGACGAGAACACCTTGTTCCCCTCGAAGCTGATGGTCTTTATCAGGACCTTCGTCCCTTCCTTGACGGAAAAGGTCACCCGGATACCGTTCTTGCCGACCTTGGCGGTGGTCGTATCCACCTCGGCCAGATAATACCCGTCATCCGCATAGAGCTTTTTGACCTTCCTGACGTTCTTTGCCAGCTCACCGGCGGAAAAGACGCTGCCGGTCTTCATGTCCAGCGCCTCGCGGATCTTGTCGGAGGAAATCTCCTTGTTGCCGCTGATCCTTATTTCCCGGACAAGGGGCTTCTCGACCACGGTGAAGATCAGCGAGACTCCCTTGTCGCTGGTGGACGTTTCCACCTGCACGTCCTGGAAGATGCCTATCTTGTAGATGGTCTTGACGTCCTCGTTGGCCTTTTCCGCGCTGAACGGCTCGCCGACCTTGCTCTTCAGCAGCGGCAGGATGGATGCGGTTTCACGCGATTCGTTTCCGGTGATGACGATACCTGCGATCTTTGCGTTATCGGCCCACGGCGCGCCGGGAGAAAGGGTACCAGCCAGGATGACGGTAAGGAGGATCCTGGCCAAAGGGTATCTGAGAGCACCACGAACATTGCTGAATGCTGGAGATAACAATTTCACGGGTTACCATTCTCCTGGATCCGACCGTCAACCAGGCGGATGGTCTTCCCCATCCTGGCAGCCAGCCGCTCGTTGTGGGTTACAATAATAAGGGTCAATCCCGTTCTTTTCTGGATCCCGGAAAGGAGGTCATGGACCTCCTCGCTGGTCTTCCTGTCCAGGTTGCCGGTAGGCTCGTCGGCCAGAAGCAGCGCTGGGGAGAGCACCAGTGCCCTGGCTATGGCCACCCGCTGCTGCTCACCGCCGGAAAGCTCGCCGGGTTTGTGGCTGAACCGTTTTTCCAGGCCCACGTCGCGCAGAAGCCCGCTGGCGAGCGGTTCCGCATCCATCCTGCGCATGCCGCCGATAAGCGCCGGCATCATCACGTTTTCCAGTGCGGAAAATTCAGGAAGGAGGTGGTGAAACTGGAACACGAAACCGATGGAACGATTCCGGAAGGACGCCAGGGCGACGTCCCCCATCCCGAAGACATCCTCCCCCCTGAACAGGACGGTCCCGGAAGTGGGCCTGTCCAGGGTGCCGATGACCTGCAGCAACGTGCTCTTGCCGGCCCCGGAGGCACCCACCAGTGCTATGGTGTCCCCCTTTTCGACGGTCAGATCGATCCCGTTCAGCACGTCGATCTTCGTCCCGTAGGTACGGAAGGATTTGCGCAGGTCGCGGACCTCCAGGAGGGGGCTACTCATAGCGCAGTGCCTCCGCCGGAGGAAGGCGCGAGCCCTGCCATGAAGGATAGAGGGTAGCGAAAAAGGAGATCAGGATCGCGGTAACGGAGATCAGGATGACGTCGCTCGGGACCACCTGGGAGGGGAAGCGGTCCAGGTAGTACACATCCCTGCTGAACAATTCGAAGCCGGTCACCTTCTGGATGAATCCCACGATGGCCTCCAGGTTGAATGCCACCAGGAGGCCGCTCAGGACGCCGATGACGGTCCCGGCCATGCCTATGATGAGTCCCTCCAGAACGAAAATCTTCATAATGCTGCGACCGGTTGCCCCCATGGACTTGAGGATTGCGATGTCCTTGGTCTTCTCCATCACCACCATGAACAGGGTTGAGGCAATGCCGAAGGCAGCCACCAGCACGATGAGCGTGAGTATGATGAACATGACCAGTTTTTCCGTTTTGAGAGCGAACAGGATATTCTTGTTCATCTGCATCCAGTCGCGCGCAAAAAAGGCATGGTCGAAACCGTTGTTGATTTCCCGGGCGATCGCGTCCGCCCGATAGACGTCGGCAACCTTGAGCTGGATCCCGGTAACCGCCTTGCCAAGGGAGAGGAAATCCTGCGCCTCGTGGATCCCTATGTAAGCCAGGCTCGAATCGTACTCGAACATGCCGGTGTTGAACAGCCCCGCGACCCGGAACCGTTTCATCTTGGGCACCATGCCGAACGGGGTCAGATTCCCGAGAGGAGACACCACGTTCACCATGTCGCCCACCGAAAGGTTGAGGTTCTTGGCCAGTTCCCTTCCGATGATGACGCCGGGCGGCGCAGGCTCGGCCGCGCCGGTTTGGTCGGTCGTCTCAAGGGCGCCGAGAGTCCCCTCGACCAGGGACTTCCCGAGATTGGTCACCTGGAGGTCTGTTTTGGGCTCGATCCCCCGTAAAACGACGCCTGAGACGTTCGGGCCGGTGGAAAGCATCACCTGGCTGTAGATGAACGGGGTGGCAGCCACGACGCCGGGAACCCGCTTCAGCTTCTCCATGACCGGGACGTAGTCCTCTATATGCCCCGTGTTCTTCAGCACAACCACATGGGCGTTGGTGCCGAGGATTTTGTCCTTGAGGTCCTCTTCAAAGCCGGTCATTACCGCCAGGACCACGATGAGGGCCATGACGCCCAGAGCGACACCGGCAGTGGATATGAACGTTATGATGGAGATAAAGGTTGACTTCCGCTTTGCCCGCAGGTAGCGCAACCCTATGAGAAACTCGTAAGGCATTATTTGGCTTCTTTCCGGAGTTGCGGGAACAGGATGACGTCCCGGATGGAGGGAGAATCGGTCAGCAGCATAACCAGCCGGTCGATTCCGATGCCTTCTCCGGCCGCGGGGGGCATGCCGTGCTCCAGAGCGCGGATATAATCCTCGTCCATGAAGTGGGCCTCTTCGTCACCCTTGTCCTTGGCCGCCACCTGGGCCAGGAAGCGCTCCTTCTGGTCCACCGGGTCGTTCAGCTCGGAAAAGGCGTTGGCGATCTCGCGGCCGGCGCAGAACAGCTCGAAGCGGTCCACCACCTCCGGGTCGTGATCGTTCTTCCGGGAGAGCGGCGACACCTCGGTCGGATAGGATGTGATGAAGGTCGGCTGGATCAGTTTGGATTCGGCCACCTCCTCGAAGATTTCGGTGATGAGCTTGCCGTAGCCCACGTCCTCGGGGAGGTCGAGCCCGATGGACCTGGCGTAGCTGTAGGCCAAGTCCCGGTCGGCCAGAGACCTGGCGTCGATATCCCCGTACTCCAGGATGGCCTCCACCACGGTGAAACGCTTCCAGGGGCGCCTGAACGAGATGGAGGCCCCCTGGTAGGTTATGTCCAGGGTACCGAGAAGCTGCTCCACCACGTGACAGAAGAGCTCCTCGGTATAGTCCATCAGGTCGTCGAAAGTGGCGTAGGCCCGGTAGAACTCCATCATGGTGAATTCCGGGTTGTGGCGTACGGATATCCCCTCGTTGCGGAAATTCCGGTTGATCTCGAAGACCTTCTCGAATCCGCCGACCAGGAGACGCTTCAGGTAGAGCTCCGGGGCTATCCTGAGATAGAGCTGCCGATCAAGGGCGTTGTGATAGGTGACGAACGGCCTGGCGGTCGCCCCACCCGGGATGGGCTGCATCATGGGGGTCTCCACCTCCAGATAATCGTTGCGGAGCATGAACTCCCTGATCAGCTGGATGATGCGGGCACGCTTGATGAAGACTTCCTTGACCTCGGGGTTGACGATAAGGTCCACGTAACGCTGGCGGTAACGGGTTTCCACGTCGGTCAGGCCGTGGAACTTCTCCGGCAGGGGGAGAAGTGATTTGGTCAGCAGCCGCACCTGATGGGCATGGAGAGAGAGTTCGCCGGTCTTGGTCCTGAACGGGTGACCGGTCACCCCCACGATGTCCCCGATATCGAAGGTCTCGAAGCTTGCGAACGCCTCGTCACCGAGGGTGTCCTTCCTGACGTAGACCTGGAGGGTTCCCTTCCGGTCCCTGAGCTGGATGAAGGCGGCCTTGCCGAATGACCTGCGGGCCATGATCCGGCCGGCCACCACGAATTTCTCTCCCGGATTTTCCGTTATGGTTTCCACCCCGCCATAGGCGATGTGTATGTCCTCAGAGGTATGTTGGGGCTTGAAATCGTTTGGGTACGGGTTGATTCCCGACTCCCACAACGAGTCGACCTTTCTGCGTCGCTGCAATAAGAGTTCACTGAGTTCTTCCAATAGCTTCCAACCTTTCTGGCGTGCCGCGGGGAGAGGCGCCGGATACGCTTAATAAACCCGCAAACTAACCCATTTCATATCATTTATCAAGCAAAAAGGAGCCACGGCCGAGTCTCCCGCTAGCGGCCGAAAGCCAGTGAGCGGATCACGCCGGGGCCGCAGGTCTCGAAACCGGACTTCCCGAGATATTCCCCCCTCCAGTACCCGAATGCCTCACCGGCCGGAAGGGTTGTCCCGGAGGAATTGGCAAAGCCGAAGGAGAGTGAGGGGACAGGTCCGTTCACCAGTTCTTCCATGGTCAGGGCAACTTTGAAGGAGGCGATGAGATCAAGTTCCGAGGAGACGGGTTCTGGTGCCCGGTCGGAGCCGCAGGCGTCCGCCAGTGTGGCAGGAACCACGGACAGCGCGGCGCTGGGCGTTGCTTTCGGGATTCCGGCGCGCAGCTCGATACGGGCGGAACCGTCGCCGGAGAGTCTGAAATCATAACGCGGGACCCACCTGAGCCCCGAGACCAGACAGGAGATACGCACCCTCCCCCTGTCCGACGAAAGCCATATCCTGGCTACCCGGCCGGCAGGCGCGCGTTTCTCAAGGGCGGCCAGCTTCTCATCCGTCGCAGCGAGCTCCCGTTCCACCCGGCTTGACGCGACCCGAGCCGCGTCAAGCCGGGCCACGGCGAAATCCGTACCCTTCCGGATAACCTCCATGGGGTCGGGGTTTGTCTTGGTCTTGCGCGGCGCCCTTCCGCTCTGTGACTTGGCAGCGGCCCTGAATATCTCCTCTCTGGCCCGCAACGCCGCGAGGCGGTCCGACAGGGCGGCCCTCCGCTCGGTCAGGGCCGTGCGGGCACTGTCTGCCTTACGGCCGGCCGGAGCGGCGGCCTCCTCCACCCGCAGCACCGTGCAGGCACCCAAAGGACTGACGCGGAGCGAATTGGGGAGCATGTCGGCGGGAAGCGGCATCTCCAGGTATCCCTTCCTGGCGACGGCCTGGTATTCCAGCCGCGCGCCGTCGAGGTAGAGCACCGCGGACTCCCCGCCACCCCAGGCATGCACGGCATTCACGAGCAGCACGAACGCAACCGCCAAGGTCCTCATGTGTCCCTCCAGTCGCAACGGGCAATTACCCTGATAGTTATCAGCCCTGAATCCGTAAGTCTCGGTTTTTGCATCCCGGCGGGACGAAACCGCCCGACCCGGCTTGACCGGCACGTTACGACGTCGGCGTCGTTGAACCCCGGAACTCTGTTCGCCCAGCGTTCAAGCCTCGCGGACTCAGGCTTCATGTCCGGAAAACGGCTCCGTGCGTCCTGCTCGGCCGGAGCCGGGGTCGTCAGGAGAGGAGATGGATGAACAGTCCGCTTCGGAGCTTCGGCTCGAACCAGGTCGATTTCGGCGGCATGATCTTGCCCGCGTCCGCCAGCGACATCAACTCTTCGATGGATGTCGGATAGAGCGAAAATGCCACCTGGAACTCGTCGCTGTCCACCAGTCTCACCAGTTCCTCCGTACCCCGGCTTCCTCCGACGAAATGAATGCGCTGATCGGTGCGCGGGTTGCGCACCCCGAGGATCGGGCCGAGCACGTGATCCTGAAGGATGGAGACGTCCAGCCGCCCCACTGCGTCGTTCTCGTCCACCGCCGGCTTCCTTGCCGTGAGTTCGTACCATTTCCCCTTGAGATACATGCCGAAGTCGTGTCTGCGCGAAGGAACGACCTGGCCCTCCCGGGGAGTGATGTCGAATCTCCTGCCCACCAGGTTGATGAACTCGGCGATGCTGTGGCCGTTCAGGTCCCTGACCGCCCGGTTGTAAGCCATGACGTTCATCTCGTGATCCGGAAAGATCACCGTCAGAAAGAAATTGTACTCCTCCATCCCGGTGTGGCCCGGATTGGAGCCCTTGCGCGCTTCGCGGACCCTGCTGGCCGCCGCGCTCCGGTGGTGTCCGTCCGCCACGTACAAGGTATCTATGACGGCGAATTCCTTGCTGAGTCTCAGGATGACGTCCCGGTCGGTTACCGCCCATACCGTATGGCCGATGGAGTCGTCCGTGGTGAAGTCGTAGAGGGGCTCACCCTCGGTCAGACATGCGATCAGACTGTTTATCGACGGCCGGTTCCTGTAGACATAAAATACCGGCTCGTCGTTTGCATCCAGATAGTCAATGTGCCTGACACGGTCCTCTTCCTTGTCCGCACGGGTATGCTCGTGCTTCCTGATGACGCCTCCCTGGTAATCGTCAACGCTGGCGCAGGCCACCAGGCCGGTCTGGACCACGGTGCCCATCTTCTGCCGGTATATGTAATAGTTGTCCTGTCCGTCACAGACAAGGGTCCCTTCCGCCACGAAGCGGTCCAGGTTCTCCCGCCCTTTCCGGTAAACCTGTTCATCGTGGGGATCCAGATCAGCCGGGAGGTCTATCTCCGGACGCGATACACGAAGAAAACTGAACGGGTTCCCCTCGGCCATGGCGCGCGCCTCGGCCGTATTCATGACATCGTAGGGGGGCGCGGCCACCTCCCTCACATGCCGTTTCACAGGGCGAAGCGCCCTGAAAGGTTTTATCAGTGCCATGTTTCCCTTTCCGCTTATGTTTTAATTGTCTCTACAGATACCTTCTCGCTCCGACGAACTTCTTGCCGTAGCCGCCGTCGAGAGGTGAAATCTTGATCTCCTCCCCCCGCCTGGGCGCATGGACGAACCTGTTGTTACCCACGTAGATGCCCACGTGGGTTATCTTCTGCTCGGAAGTTCCGAAAAAGACCAGATCGCCGTCCGCAAGTTCGCCAATGGAAACCCCCTGGCCCACCCGGTACTGTTCTGCCGAGGTTCTCGGGATATTGACCCCGCAGAGATTGTAGACCGCTCTCACGAACCCGCTGCAGTCCATGCCGTCAACCACGGTGTTCCCGCCCCAGAGATAGGGAATGCCGATGAACCGTTCGGCGGTCCGGGCCGCAATGAACCCCATGTCTCCCCGGCTGGGCTTTCCGGCCGGTTTTTCGGGCCGTTGCGGGGTTGCCGGTTCCTGGGCCACAGCCAGCGGAGCCTTAAGGGGAGGGGCAATGAAAAACGAATCGATTCCGTGCCTGGCCGCGATCTTCCTGGCCGCCTCCTGCGCCGCCCTGCGCGTGGGGTAATCTCCGAACCTGACGGCAAAAAAGCCGTTTTCCCTCCGAAAAAAGAACGCGTCCAGTCCCTGGTTCTGCAGAAGCGTGGTGAGCCGTTCGGCGTTTTTCACGTCGGAGAAGGCCCCCACCTGGATGGAATAGCCGAGCTTGGTGATACCGGCGGCGGACGGAGCGGCGCGGCCGCTGCCGACCGTCGACAATATAAGCAGAAGGGAAAGGATGCCGATTCTCAGCTTCATGACGGTGCATTCTCCTGATCGTATCTTCTGACGCCCATGAGGAAGGCGACGATGAACTGCTCCAGTTCACCGTCCAGGACCGCGTCGGTGTTGCCGGTCTCGACCCCGGTCCGCAGGTCTTTCACCATCCGGTAGGGGTGAAGGACATAGGAGCGGATCTGGCTTCCCCAGCCGATGTCCTTCTTCTCGCCGCCCAGTTCCGCGGCCCGGGCCGCCCGCTCCTCCAGCTCCCGCTCGTACAGCTTGGCCCGCAGCATCCTCATGGCCGTGGCCTTGTTCATGTGCTGGCTCCGCTCGTTCTGGCAGGCAGCCACGATCCCGGTCGGAATATGGGTGATCCTGACCGCCGAATCGGTGACGTTGACGTGCTGTCCCCCGGCCCCGCCGGAGCGGTACGTATCGATGCGGAGATCAGAGTCTGCTATCTTGACATCGATGTCGTCCTCTATCTCGGGGAACACGAAAACCGAGGCAAACGAAGTGTGGCGGCGGGCGTTGTTGTCGAAGGGGGAGATGCGCACCAGACGGTGGATTCCGGCCTCGGCCTTCATGTAGCCGTAGCTGAACTCCCCATCGATGGTGAAGGTGGCGTTCTTGATCCCTGCCTCGTCGCCGGCCTGCAGCTCGGTGATGTCGGCCTTCCACCCCTTTTTTTCACAGTAGCGGAGGTACATCCTGAGGAGCATCTCGGCCCAGTCCTGGGCCTCGGTGCCGCCCGCCCCGGCGTTGATGGAAACGAAGCACGAGTTCCTGTCGTGGGGTCCGGAGAGCATCCTGCGGAATTCGGCCTGGCTGACGCCCTCCTCAAGGGTGTCGTTCAAAGCCTTCACCTCCTGCAGGGTCGCCTCGTCCTGGGCCTCGCTCCCCAGCTCTATGAGCACCTTCACGTCGTCCAGCAGCCGCCGGAGCCGCTCCCATCCTTCGACGGTCTTCTCCAGCGAGGTCCGTTCCCGCAGCAGCTTCTGGGACGCCTCGGCGTCGTCCCAGAATCCGGGAGAGGCGATACGCGCCTCCATCTCCATGATGTCTTCCCTTTTGCGGTCTATGTCAAAGAGACCCCCGGAGCGAGGTGATGCGTTCTTCCAGGTTGTCGGCCCGCGCGATTTCTTCTCGGTACATATATGTTAATCTCCTATTGTTTCTTGGTGCTAGGATCCCGGTTTCTTTTTCTTCCAGAAACCCGCAACGGTAATGACCGTAGAGGCCGCGAGGCAGAGCATGGCGAACAGGTCCCCGAAGCGGGTATAGAGGGTCCCACCCTGCCCCGGCCGCACCACTCCGTTCAGGTACGCCTCCTGGAACAGGCCGGTACGCTGGGTGATGCGTCCGTTCCTGTCGATTATGGCGGTTATGCCGGTGTTGGCCGCCCTGACCAGGGAAACCCGGTTCTCCACGGCCCTCAGTACCGCCATGGACAGGTGCTGGTACGGGGCCGACGACCTGCCGTACCAGGCGTCGTTGGTGATATTAACGAGTATTCCGGCCCCTTCGCGCACATAGCGACGCGAGATCTCCGGAAAGATCCCCTCGAAACAGACCAGGACCCCCAGCTTCCCTTTGGCGGTTTCGAGCGGGGTAATGGAGTCGCCGGGCGAGAAATCCCCCACCCCGACCACCAGCTTGCGCACGAACGGCAGGAGTTTCGCCAGGGGGACGTACTCACCGAAGGGGACCAGGTGCACCTTGTCGCTGCGGCCCAAAACATCTCCCTGCGGAGACACCAGGAAGGCGCTGTTGAAATATCTCCTCCGTCCTCCCGCGTCGTCATAGGCCGGGCTGCCGAGCAGCAGGGCGCTCCCTATCCCCCGTGCCAGGGACCTGATGCGGAAGGACTCCGGGCTTTCCTCCTGGAAGAAGAAGGGAGCCGCGCTCTCCGGCCACACCACCAGGTCCGTCCCGGTCGCGGCGGCCTGCCTGGTGAGGCGCTGGTAGATGGTGATGGTAGCCTCCATGAAGGCCGGATCCCACTTGATCCCCTGGTCGATGTTCCCCTGGATCAGGGATACCCTCACGGGCTCGCCGGTTTCGGGCCCCCGCATCCTGGCAAATCCGTACGCCAGAACCGCCGCCAGCAGAAGGATGAGGACCGCCGCGCTCCGAAGCGCATAGGCGCTCTCCCGCCCCTTCCTGGCGAACCTCTTGAGCAGGAGGTAGACCACCACGTTGGCCAGGGCGATGAGGAAGCTTATCCCGTAAACCCCGGTCAGGTCGGCAAACTGGATGAGCGGCAGGATACGGTACTGGGAATAACCGAGGCTGGCCCAGGGAAAACCGGTCAGGAGGAACGAGCGGAGGTATTCCAGGCCGACCCAGAGAAACGGAAACGACAGAACAACCGGAATCCCTTTCTCATCGGCCCGGCGCACCAGGTAGCAGAGGACCGAGAAAAACGCCGCCAGGTACCCGACAAGTATGAGGTAGACCAGGATGCTGACCGGGAGCGGAAGCTTGCCGTAGGTGGTGACCACGATGTTGATCCAGTAGAGGATCCCCGCGTACGCCACCATGCCGGCTACGAAACCGAGTCGTGCGGCCTTTTTTGCGCTCTTCTGTCCGCAGGCCAGCAAAAGCGGGACGAACGCTATCCAGGCAAGGAACGACAGTTCCACCTTCGGAAAGGAGAGCGCAAGCAATACTCCCGAAACCGCCGCCAGCAGGTAGTCGCGGCGCGTCACCGAACCGAAGCCCGGCATCCTGAACCGTGAATAGTCCACTATTCCTCTGCCCCTTCCTCAATCTTGGCGCATCGCGCGATCCTTACGCTCCGGATCTTCCGTTCGTCGGCGTCCAGAATGGTCATGTGCAGTTCGTCCGTGGCGATCTCCTCCCCGGCACGGGGAATCCTTCCGGTCAGGTGAAAAATGAGGCCGCCGACCGTATCGAACATGTCCCGCTCCACCTCGATCCCGAAATGCTCCTCCAGTTCCTCCACCGGAAGCCTGGCGTCCACCACCACCGAGCCGTCGGGCTGGGGGACCAGCCATTCCTCCTCCAGGTCGTACTCGTCCTGGATGTCTCCCACGATCTGTTCCAGCAGGTCCTCGATGGTGACCAGTCCCGACGTGCCGCCGTACTCGTCGACGACGATGGCCATGTGCACCTTTTTGCGCCTGAACTCCTGGAGGAGCTCCTCCAGGTTCTTGGTCTCGGGGATATAGTAGGGAACGCGCAGCGTCTTGCGGAGGTCAAAGGACAAGGCGTCCGTTCCCCAGTATTTCAGCAGGTCCTTGGCATAAAGGAGCCCTATGATATTGTCCGCGGTCCCCTCATACACCGGAAGACGCGAATGCCCGCAGGCGATTATCTTCGCAACCGCGTCATGGATGTCGTCGCTGCTGTCGATGCAGGCCATGTCGGTCCTGGGAACCATGATCTCCCGCACGATGGAATCGCGCAGGTTAAAAATGGACCGTATCATCTCGTTTTCCCGAGGGTTTATGAGTCCTTCCTCTTCCCCGGCGGTAATGATTTCCTGGATTTCCTCTTCGGTCACCTTCCTTCGTCCGGAAAGAAACCTCCCCAGGATGTCCCTAATACCGGAAATTTTCCTACTGCCCGGGCCATCTTCCAATTGAAACAAACCTCCGTTGCCGCGTCAGCGCGCTGCAGATGGTAATTAGTTGAACTTATTAAATAAAATAAGCACCCCAAAGGTAAAAGTAACCCCGACCAGGGCGCCGGCCACCACCTCACGGAACGCATGCAGGCGCAATGCGATCCGGGAGCCGCTTACCATGAACGCCAGCACCAGCGTCAGGATGGAGCTTATGGGGTCTCCGGTGGAGAACGAAACCAGCGTTGCGATGGAAAACGCAACGGCCGCGTGACCGCTGACGGCCCCCCCCTCAAGGGGGGTCCCCTTTCCGCCCCATGCCTTCAGGATCACCACGACTATCATGACGCCCAATATGGCGACAAGTGTCGCCATCTCCGCAGGGGTTCCGATCACTGCCAGCATCTCCTTGTACAGGGGGAAAATATACCGCGCGAGGATCAGGTACCCCATGACGGCCGCTCCGATTGCGGCCGTGAGCACGGCTCCGGCGGCCACGTCCTTTGCGGCCTTGGCAAGGGGGTGATAATCCGGCGAGATCAGATCCACGCAGATCTCGATGGCGGTGTTGAACAGCTCGGCAAAGAGAACAAAGAAAACGGATATGGCCAGAAGTGTGAACTCGAGGGTGGACACCCTGAGCAACAGCACGGCCATCAGTACGGCAAACGCCGCCAGGAAATGGTTGCGCATGTGCCGCTGGTTCCTGGCAGCGTAGAAAATCCCCTCAATGGCGCAGTTGACGGAGTCTATGTATCGTGACGGCTTCACGGAGTTTCCTTGGGACGAGTCCGGGGAGATATTAGACGAAGCCATCTCGTTTGAGAAGCGCCAGCACGTGCCGCTGCTTCCTCCCCATGCGCCTGGCCTCGACCTCGCCCGACCTCTCGTGATCGTAACCGGCCAGGTGGAGTATGCCGTGGACAAGGAGAAAACCGAGCTTTTCGTCGAACGCGAGGCCCTCCTCCCGTGCCTCCCGGTCAACGGTGTCCGCGGAAACGACCACATCGCCCAGGAGCTGCGGGTTCAGGCCCGGGAAATCGCCCTCCGACATGGAGAACGAAAGGACGTTGGTGGCACGGTCAACCCCGCGGTACTCCCGGTTCAGCCGCCGCATGGTCCTGTCGCCCACTATGGTGACCGACAGCTCGCTATCGGTGAATCCCAAGACGTTTAAGGTCTTCTCCGCCAGACTTCTTACCTTCTTCGCCTCTATGGGATACCGTTTTTGCCTGTTCCCTATCACTATCCTCAACGGCTTTTTTCCTTCCGTTCACCTTGAAGGCCGGCTCCGGATAGTCGATCCGGTGGTGATAGATACCGGCCAGTATCCTGTTGAAGCTCTTGGCGATATCGTGGAGGTTCTTCAGGGTGAGTTCGCATTCCTCCAGCTGACCGTCGATGAATATGTTGTTGATGATCTTCTGGACCATTCCCTGGATCCGCGCCGGGGTCGGGTCCGTCAGGGTCTTCGAGGCGGCCTCCACGCAGTCGGCCAGCATCACCAGACCTGCCTCCCTGGTCTGGGGCTTGGGTCCGGGATAGCGGAAATCCCGTTCATCCACGTTCCGGGCCTCCTGATCGTCCCCCCCCTTGGCCTTCTGGTAGAAGTAGGAGATCAGGGAGGTGCCGTGGTGCTGACGGATGATGTCGATGATGGGAAGCCCCAGCCGCTTGTCCCGGGCCAGTTCGACCCCTTCCTTGACGTGCGAGATCAGGATGAGCGCGCTCATGCTGGGAGACAGCTTGTCGTGCCGGTTCTCCCCTCCGATCATGTTCTCTATGAAGTAAAGGGGCTTGCTGATCTTGCCGATGTCGTGGTAATAGGCGGCTACCCTGGCCAGGAGCGGGTTGGCGTGGATGGCCTCCGCCGCCGCCTCCACCATGGTTCCCACCAGGACGCTGTGGTGGTAGGTGCCCGGAGCACGGATCATCAGCTCGCGGAGAACCGGCGAATTGAGGCTGGCCAGCTCCAGGAGCTTGATGTCGGTGGTATATTGGAAAACGTTCTCGATGACCGGCACGGTACCGGCGACGATAACCGCGTTGATCAGCCCCCCCACCAGGGCAAACATAATAATATAAAGAGATTGCGAGGTAAAGAGATTATCCGTGAGTATCTGGAACGGCAGCGCCATGGCCAGGTTGACCACGCTGACCTTCAGGCCGGCGGTGTAGATGGTGCCGCGGTACTGGCACTGCCGGACGCCGTGGGCGCCGATGATCCCGCCGAGCAGGGCGTAGACCACCACGAACAGGCTGTTGTTGAACAGGATTCCCAGCAGGGACGCGTAGACCGCGCAGTAGACCAGTGCCACCTCGGAGTTGAGGATGATCCTCACCAGCATGACCGCGGCGGCGAACGGGAACAGGTAGAAATAGTCGTCGGTGCCTATCCGCGGCAGAAAGATCCCCATGGCCGAGGAGAGTATGTGCGCGGCCTTAAGCAGGAGGAAAAAACCGATGGTCAGGAACGCCAGCAGCAGGAGATCCTTGCTCGTGGGATTGAATTTGCGGATATTCTTCCTGCCGAACCGATAGGGAAAATAAAACAGCACCAGGATCAGTCCGAATATCCCGAGGCCCATGAGGAACCGGTTAACGCCGCGATCCACCTCGAACACCCGGTTCAGCTTGAGGGCCTGTTCTTCGCTGATGCGCTCGCCTTCGCGGACGATCATCTCGCCCCGCTTGATCTGATAGACCACCGGACGGATGGAGTTTCGCGCCTCGACCCGTTTCGCGTCGGTGGCGGCCTGATTCATGACCAGATTCGGCTGCAGCGACCTGACCAGCAAGCCCTTCAGGATCTCGCCGTCTTTCCGGGACACACCCGGGACACGCATGCGACCGGCCACCTTTCCGGCCTCTTGCAGATCGATGACCGTTATGGCTGCATCGCCGGCCCCCATCAGCCGGCCGGAACCGCTTTCAGACAGAATGACGCCGTGGCGCCGATCGGTCACGAAGGCCGCCCGGTCCCGGACGACCTTGTTCTCGTAAATCCGGTCGACCGCAAGCCCTATCTCCGCCTGCGCCAGCCGGAAGTTTCTGATCCTCACCAGCGCTCCCAGATCGTCGTCAGTGATCTCAAGGCCAAGGGCGGCCGAGACCGCTTCGCGCAGGTGCTCGCCACTTCGCTCCCCCCTGCCCCTGGCGTCGATCAACAGCGAAAACGCCTTGGCAAAGGCCGACTTGAGCTCGCTCCCCTTTTCAGGATGAAAGTTGTAGACATAGGGGGTCGAACGCTCGACTTCGGAACGTTTCTGTTCGGTTTGAACAGGGTCTTCCAGAAGATAGCTGCGGGTCGCCTTAATGTCGGTTAACGCTATATCCCCTGCGACATAACGCACCACCTGGAAGTGCTGGTTCGGGACAATCAGGAAGGTAAGGATGAGCGCGGTCAGAAGGAGTAGTACCGTCTGGTTGGTCTTCTCGTTCCTGCCGCCGGAGAACTTTTCCTGAAGGGAGATGAGCATACGCCTGCCGCGTGAAGCGAGCAGGGCCGCTCTTGTGGTTTCTGTACCACCTTTGATATGGTCGGGGGGCATACCCTGTATTGAGACCTCACCGGGTTACCGAAAAGCTGTAAGCAATCGTTCCAACTATAATCTTTCTCAGCCTGACATGTCAACCTAAACCGTTTCCGGCCGTGCCGCCGGAGGGGCAGCGGAACCTGAAGACTTTCCCTTTACGTTAAAATATGCTATAAACTCACCGATTCCGGGGGGAGTCCCCCCGAGCAAAGGAGACCAACATGGATATAATCGCTGATGTGTATGCACGGGAGATTCTCGATTCGCGGGGCAACCCCACACTGGAAGTCGAGGCGCACCTGGAATCGGGAGCGTCCGCCAGGGCTTCCGTGCCGTCCGGGGCGTCAACCGGTGAAAGGGAAGCGCTGGAACTCAGGGACGGCGATAGCGCCCGCTACCTGGGCAAAGGGGTCCTGACCGCGGTTGAAAACGTGAATTCGCGGATCGCCGACCAGATAATCGGCATGGATGCCATCGACCAGGCTGGAATTGACGCCAGGATGATCGAACTGGACGGGACCGAGTTCAAGAGCAATCTGGGCGCCAACGCCATCCTGGGCGTCTCGCTGGCAGTGGCGCGGGCCGCGGCCGAATCGCTGGGGCTCCCCCTTTACCGTCATATCGGCGGAACCAATGCCCGGGAACTGCCGCTTCCCATGATGAATATCCTGAACGGCGGGGCACACGCCGACAACAACGTCGATATCCAGGAATTCATGATCATGCCGGTCGGCGCGCCTGACTTCTCCACCGCCCTCCGTATGGGCGCCGAGGTATTTCACTCCCTGAAGGTGGTGCTGAAAAAAAAGGGATACAACACCGCCGTGGGAGACGAGGGGGGCTTCGCGCCGAACCTGGGCTCCAACGAGGAGGCCCTGCAGGTGATCATGGAGGCAGTGGAAAAGGCCGGCTACCGCCCGGGCGGCGACATCCTCCTTGCACTGGATGTGGCATCGTCGGAGCTCTTCAAGGACGGGAAATACGTCCTGGAAAACGAGAAGACGCCCCAGAAAACAGCCGAGCAGCTGATAGACTTCTACGAGGACCTGGTGAACCGCTATCCCATCATCTCTATCGAGGACGGCATGGCGGAAAACGACTGGGACGGCTGGAAGAGGTTGACCGACCGCCTGGGGGGACGGGTTCAGCTGGTCGGCGACGACCTGTTCGTGACCAACGCCAGGACCCTCCAGCAGGGGATCGACCAGGGGGTCGCCAACTCCATCCTGATCAAGCTCAACCAGATCGGCACCCTGACCGAGACCCTGGACGCCATCGAAACCGCCAAACGGGCCGGCTACACCGCGGTCGTGTCCCACCGCTCCGGCGAAACCGAAGACACCACCCTGGCCGACCTGGCGGTGGCGGTCAACGCCGGCCAGATCAAGACCGGCTCCCTCTGCCGGACCGACCGGGTCTGCAAATACAACCAGCTTCTGCGCATCGAGGACGAGCTCGGCACGACCTCCCGTTTCAGGGGGAAAGACGTCTTCTACAACTTGAAGAAGTAAATAGTCTCCAGCCCGGCATACGCGGATCCTCCGGCATTCAAAGAATCTGCCGACCTGCCGGGTTCTCAAAAACCGGGCAGGTCGGTCTGAATGTCCACATGCCGGGACACAGGAGGGGCGCGCATTCAACCGCGCCCCTCTTTTTATATGAATCCTAAATCCGCGCCTTCACGCCTTCGCCTGGCACACCTCTTATTTAGTTTCCATCCGGAAAGCGTCGCCAGGGGACGGGTCGGAACTTCCCCGAAGCCCCTCGTAATCGGTCACCATCCTTAGCCCGGATCAGATACTCTGCCGGCTTCAGGCATTTTCCCGTGAGTCGCCTGATTGCACTCAAGCCGTACGAGAGACTCCGTGAAAGCCCCGACCCGTCCCTCATAACATGTTTCCAGGGTTTCCGGATGGAAACCGTTTGAGCATTTTGGTTGGATGAGGCGGCGCGAACTGCCGCAAACCGGAAGCGAACGCGCAGCGATATCTCGGGAGCGCACAATGACTCACGTGAGAAGCATGCTATACTTGTTCGACAAGACTCCCGGGAGGACACATCGATATGAAAATTGTTCCTGTCCTACTGCTGATGGTATTCGTCTGCGCCGCCGGTCCGGCCGGGGCACAGGAGTTCCAGGTACTTGGCGGATTTCTCCAGAATACGACCGACCACGAACGCAGCTACAACTGGCAGCTTGAATACCGCCAGAGTCTGCACGAAAATCTCGCATTCAGCATCACTTACCTCAACGAAGGCGCGCTCCAGTCCCACTCCCGGGACGGGCAGGCCGCCCAGCTCTGGGCCCGGGCCAACCTGCTGGATCGGCGGCTTTCCCTGGCTATCGGGGCAGGACCCTATTTCTACTACGATACCATCCCGTACCTGCCGACCGGCTTCAGTCTCAACGACCACGGCTGGGGTGCGCTCCTGAGCTTCGACGCGACCTGGTACACCCGGAGCCGCTGGCTCGTTCTCCTGCGGACCAACTGGGTTGCCACCGGAAGCAGCATCGATACCGTCTCCGCCTCTCTGGGCGTAGGATACCAGCTCGATCCCCCTCCGAAGCCCGGGCCGCTTCCCGAGGCCTCCCCCCGGCGTGAACCCGCCACCCGGAACGAACTCTCGCTGTTCATCGGCGAGACCAGCGTCCACAACCGCGGGCCGGCCCACTCGCTCGCCACCGGCGTGGAGTACCGGCGAAGACTTTTCCCTTATCTGGATTGGACTGCGGGTGTCATCTACGAGGGGAGCAACAGCCTCAGCAAACGGGTCGGCCTGGCCTCTCAGCTATGGCTGGCCAGCGCCTTCATGGACGACAGTCTCTCGCTCGGCATCGGTGCCGGTCCCTACTTCGCCGTTGACCGCCGACGCACCGAAGGGGGGGAGGACCACAAGGTCGGAGTATCGCCCATTGTCACCCTGACGGCCGCCTACCACTTCACCACCCACTGGGGCACCAGGTTTTCCTGGAACCGCGTCATCACCAACTATGAGCGGGACGCCGACGTCTGGCTGCTCGGCGCATCGTATCGTTTCTAGCTTTTCCGTCCGCAAACACCTGGAAAATGTGCCGGAGGACCGGGGCTTGCGGCTCTCGGACAGGGCAAAAGAAAAGCCCGCATGCACGGGCCTTTCCTGGTTGATCATAGCACCCGCCCTTCACTCGCAGAACAGGTTGCCTCCCGGAGATGTTACCGGTTCGCAGAGCTTGGACGGATCGTCGGACCTGGCGCAACACCTGGCGCACGAGACCTCGCTCCCCTTCGCCTTCAGCAGCTCGGCGCGAAGCTCATTCGGGTCATCAATGCAGCATATTTTCGAACTGCCGTATGACATATCTCAGACCTCCTTTCAGCATGAGAGATCAACAGCTTTTCTGTCATCAGGATAACCTATTTTCAATAAATTATCAAATTGGTAACACACTACAAACACAACAGGCTGTCGAGCAACGTGATGATGTGGACACGTCCTCTCGTCGGGTGAGGGTGCGGGCACCGAGCACCACACTACGCGGCCTTCGCAGCAGTGTTTCAGCAGCGTGTTAAAGCCAGATGCTGGGAGCCGCCTGCGCCATCCTGGAGATGAGCAGTTGCACGCGCTGGAGCTTGGCGTTCAAGTCGGCCTTTTCGTCACCGCTGGCGGCATCGACCCTGGAATGCAGTTCGTGGTAGACGTAAGCCGTGAATTTTTCCAGCAGTTCCATGGCCTTCCCGTCATTCGTCTCGACTGCGGCCTCTATGGCGTCCAGATACTTTTCCATTGTACTCATGATGAGCTCCTTGGTGGACCGGGATCGGGCGGCTTGGCGCGCTTCGTTGCGCGGAGCCCCCTTTTTTGTCACACTTACATAAGACTTTACTCTCCGTATTCTCCAGTCCTGATGTCGGTGACCCTGCCGTTTCTGAATTTCACCACATACCGGAACCTGTCCGGACCGAAATCGTAGATCCACTCGTCGTATCCGTACCGGCCGGTTTCGGTCGGCTCGCCGCACTTGACCAGCACGTCGAACCGGCCGTCACCGCGGGAGATATTCTTCCCGTCTCCACAGTCCCGACCGAACCCGGGGTCATCGTATCCATAACCGCCGGTCTCGATGACCGCGAGCCGGTCCCCCTGGAACCTGAGATAACGGATAAGAGAGGCGGACCCGAAGTTGTAGACCCATTCCTCGGTGGTTGTCAGGTTGACCGGGGTTCCGTCCGGAAGGAATCTTTCGGTGACACCTTCTTCCCGGACCTCTGTCCAGGCCGGCCTGCCGCACCGCTCCAGAACGACCTCCCTGGTGTCGCCCGGCCCGACTATCCTTTCACCGCAATAGAACTTCGATGCCTCGGGAATCCCGCGTACCATGATCCCGCCGGGTCTCGGCGCCATGGCCTTTGTCTCCCTCGACGCCCTGTCCGCCGCCCCGGCGGTCATGCCATCTGAAAAAAACCCGGCCATCCCCAGGAATGCGACGCTGAGGGAGGCAATGAGCTTCCCAAGCCGGACATGTCGCGGGAACCCACGCATCGATACATCTTCCTTCCTCGGAAAAAACGAGGGCGGCGCCGGGGCCGCCCTCTCTGTTCACGGCTTCCTGGTGTAGGTCATCTCCGCCATCTTTTCTTCCCTGCCGCTTTTGCCGGTGATGTACATTTCAAACCCCAGGGTGTCGCTGTCAACGACCTTGGTCACCGAGCGCCATTTGACCGGACCCTGGACCGGGTCGTCGTAGTCGCATGTCTGGGTGATGGTCCTGCCGTCCGTGCCTGCGGTCCCTTCAAAGTAATAGATGCCGGTTCCCATGCTGTCCATCCAGGTGGACACGTATTTCCCGGTATGGTTGTCGTAGCCGGTGAAACCGATGCCGCTGAACCGGCTCCCCATCATCTCGCCGCTGAACTCCTGCTGCAGGAAGCGGCCGTCAAGTATCATCCTCTGTTCGGAGACACCGGTGTGCTCCACGGGTGGTTTGCCGGTCTCCATCACGCAACTGCCTTTCACGTTCCAACTGCCCGCCATGCCGGCCAGCAGCCTGTGAGGCGCGCCAGGGGTCGCCAGCTCCCGGTACACATCCATCGCGGACGGCTTCTCCACCGGTTTTCTCTGTGCGGATTCTCTTGCCATGACGATTCTCCTTTTATCCGTTCGAAGGGAAACCGCCCGTCCAACTCCGGCGGTAGCCCCTCTGCTTTGACACTCAATGAAACAACCCCTCTTCCGGCGGTTTACGGCAGGAAAAGAGACTGTTCCGCTTCTTCAACGTATTTCTTATTATATCAGCAAGAGAAAGTATGGGAGCATTTTTTTGATATTGATTATCAATTTTAGACAATGGGGGGCTGCGTGCCACGCTGCATCGTCATTGTTGGCAGATGGGGCAGAAGTAGGTCGAACGCTGCCCGGAACGGGCATCCCGGATGGGTGCCGAACATACCGGACACGGCAGCCCGGCGCGGTTGTAAACTGACCAGGTGATGGGGAAATAGCCGAGCTTCTGATTTGCCTCGGGCGGGTCAAGAGCGGCAAGCCCGATAGTTATGGCGGAGGAGAGCACACCCTGTATCGACCGGGCGAGCCCGTGGCAGCGTTTCCGGGAAAGCCCCCCGGACGGCGTGAACGGCAGGATGCCGGCATGGAACAGGGCCTCGTTGGCATAGATGTTTCCTATCCCGGCAACAATCCCCTGGCCCATGATGAACTGCTTGATTGCCGTCCTGCGCATCCGGCTCACCCGGTACAGGTAATCGCCGTCAAAAGCGTCGGAAAGCGGTTCAGGGCCGAGCCCTGCAAGGAGCCTGTGGGCCTGGGGATCGGCGCCGCCCCAGAGCACGGCGCCGAAGCGTCGCGCATCATTGAGTCGCACCACCACACCGTTTTCGAAAATCAGGTCAATGCGGTCGTGACTGCCCGGCTCCCCGGCGGCATGGAGAATGCGCAGGTGGCCGGTCATGCCCAAGTGGATCAGCACCCCGCCGGCCGGGCACGGCAACACCAGGTATTTGCCGCGCCGCTCCACCGAACGGATGGTCTGGCCGGGAAGCAGGTCGGCCAGCTCCGGTGACACCGGCCAGCGCAGCTTCCCTTCGTAGACCGCTACGCCGGCAACGGTGTTGCCTGCCACGTACGGCTCCAGGGCGGCACGGGTGACCTCAACTTCTGGAAGTTCCGGCACGTTCCGCTACTCCCCGTCGGTCTCGGACGGCAAAGGTTCCGGGCTGGGCGATTCGGGTGGAGCGCCGCCGTGTTCCGGACAGTACCCGGTCGGCTCGGTACCTGAGATATAGAATTCCTCCCGTTTCCCGGGGCAATCGGGGGTCGCGGGGAAGCCTGTCGCCGGGTCGATGGAAACCGAGACGACCGTATCGGGTTGCGGGAAATCCACAACCGGCCTCGAGGCCAGGGCCGAGCGCATGAACCGCCCCCAGATTGGGGCGGCCACGGCCCCTCCGGTGAAACCTTTCCCGCCGGGCCTGGGCCTGTCGTACCCGACCCAGACACCGGTTATCATCTGGGGGGTGTAGCCGATGAACCAGGCGTCACGGTAGTCGTCGGTGGTGCCGGTCTTTCCGGCCGCGGGACGCTCCCGGCTGAACTTCTCCAGAGACTTCGCGGTCCCGTACTTCATTACGTCCTTCAGCAACTGGGTCGTGACAAAGGCTGCGGCAGGCGAGAGGACCGGGGCAAGCGAAGCCGGATTCTCCGTCGAGGCATGACGGTTCCGGTCATAGATACGGATTATGGTCCTCGGCACGGGACGGGAACCGCCGTTGGCCATGGCGGCATAGGCGGAGACCAGATCACTCAAGGTGACCTCCTCCGCTCCGAGCGCAAGGGAGAGGCCGTTCTCGGCGTGCAGCGATATCCCCAGCTTTCCGGCAAAGTCCGTAAAATACGGCACGCCGATGGTCTCCAGCAGCTTTACGGTGACCACGTTGCTGGAATAGGCGAGGGCCTTCCGCAGGCTCAGATTCCCATGATACTCCCTGCCGTAATTCTGGGGTTTCCAGACCTGTCCGTTTCCCCGATCGTAAGCCGCCGGAGTGTCATTCCAGATACTGTCGGCGGTAACCCCCTGTTCCAATGCAGCCGCGTAAATCAACGGCTTTATGGCCGAACCGGGCTGGCGCCTGGCAATGAAGGCCCGGTTATAGGAGTCTTTGCCTGAATCGACTCCTCCCACGGCAGCCAGGACATCGCCGCTGTCCGGGTCCATGCACAGCAGGGCTCCCTGCAATTCGGAGGAAATCCTGACGACCCCCTCGCGCAGTGACTGCTCCGCCAACTTCTGCAGGTTCAGATCCATGCCGGAAATTACGTCCACCCCCCCCTGCTCGATAACATTTTTACCGTAGCGCTCAACCAGCTTGTTGCGGATGTGAGCAAGGTACTGCGGCGCCTGTCCGGCTTTCATGACCGTCACACGCCGGGAGATCAGACCCTTTTTCTGGCGTTGGGTGATCATGCCGAGATCCGCCATGCGCCCCAGCACCACATCTCTCCTTAACCTGACCCTCGACCACTCCCCCAAGGGGTTATAGCGCGAGGGATTTTTCGGCACACCGGCCAGGAGGGCGCATTCGGCCTCGGTCAGCTGCTCCGGGTTCTTGTCGAAATAGAGCCGGGCTGCCTGGGCGATTCCCCAGGCACCGTTGCCGAAATAGATCTCGTTCAGATACATCTCAAGGATCTGCTTCTTGGTGTACTTCCGCTCGAACTCCATGGCCAGGCGGGCTTCCTTCAGCTTCCTGTCGATGGTTTTCTCACCGGAGAGGTATCTGTTCTTGATCAGCTGCTGGGTAATGGTGGAACCGCCCTCCGCCATCTTTCCCTTGATGACGTCCTTGACCAGCGCCCGGGCAATCCCACGGTAATCGATCCCCTCGTGCTCGTAGAACCGGGCGTCTTCGACCGCCACCACGGCCTTCTGCAGGAAGACCGGTATGCGGTCGATGGAGACCCAGTACCTCCCCTCCGCTGGGATCCGTCCCACGAACCGCCCTTCCCTGTCGAAGACCTTGATGGAGGAGTAACCGGCCGGCAGGGGCGGGTATTTGGCGATCTTTTCCCGGGCATCGGCCGGTGTGACCAGGCTGAGAGCGAGGAACAGACCTGCAATACAGAAGCAAAGGGTTTTTCCTGAAAACAGGGGTACAGATGAAGCCAAGTGAATGGTTCTCCTTCAGAAGGGAAAGTGGGGATGGAATCCGGCCCGGGTCGTCGAACGGTTCGCGCCGGAGCTGGTCGATTGTAGCACACTCTTCGCCCGGCAATGTAAATAGTTTGCTGATTATCCCATAACATGAATCTTCCGTAGAGACAAAAAAACATCTCCCGGCAACCGGTAATTCTTCCCTCATCCACCCCTGCGGAGCACCTTCTCCCTCATGGAGAAGGAACGTGATAGAGTACCGTCTCCATGAGGAGAAGAGTGACACGCCACGCAAGCAAGCCCGCCCCTCACTCCGGCGGGAAATCGCGACGCTCCCATTGCCGTCAGTATGCAGGCCCGGGAACATAGTCCGGCGGAACGGCGCCATATCCCGGCGGGGGCGGAGGCGGAGGCGCCGTCCTGTGGGTGCGATAGCTCCTTCGCGTAGCGCCCGGGATCTGGTTTCCCTTGGCATACATGCACTGCATGTAGGCGATGTCGTAACGACGCTGCGCATTCCAGCCGTAGGCCTGGCCGGCCTCGGCGCCCGAAGCGGTTCCCATCAGGAGCCCGCTAGCCGCGCCGATTGCCGCGCCCACCCCAGGGTTCCCGGCTGCCGCGCCGATTGCCGCGCCCAGTCCGGCGCCTATGGCGGTGCCGGCGACGGCGCCCGTTGCGGTATTCTGGTTAACGACCTCCTGCGGCGGCAGTCCTATCCGCTGTCCCGCCCACTGCCTGCATACGGCGTCGTCCACCTGGAACTCCTCGAACGACTTGCCGGAGCCGGGGAGGCTCATGACGCTCGGCCCGACCGGCAGAGTCACGCAACCGCCCAGCAACATAACCAGCATTAAAGCAAAAAGACCCTGCATCTGTCCTGACATTGTCATTCCTCCTCGTTCATGGGTTCAGGCGAAGGCGCAACCCTCTCCCAGCCTTTCGGGCACCTCTTCACATAGGGATAATACCCTTGCGGGTCCGGACAGTAGTACCAGTAACTCTCCCCGTCCCGGCTCGGAGCCTGCTCAACATAGATCGGGGGCGATTCCTGGATGATTATGGGCCGTTGAACAACGGCCGGAGGCCCCACGTAAAAGGGGTATGGATAAACAGGAGGGTACGGATAAATCGGCCCCCAACCGGGACCGATCCATATGCTCCCCCCCCAGTGCCCGTGTCTGGCATATACGGGCATGGCCAGCACCAAGACAACCCCCGCAGCTGCTACTAAGGCGCACATGATTTTTTTCATATCTTGTCTCCCCTCGGCTGATATCCCGCATTTCTATTTTAAGAAACGCAGAAACCGGTTTCAAGTTTACAAAAAAAGCAGCACGGTTCCCATCTGGTGGGAAAGCTGCTGAGGCCGGGTCGGAGCTTCGGGGAAATAACGACCCGGACCCTGTCGATACTTTTTCGACGGAAACCAACCGGTTTTTGCCTTGACGGGTGAAAAATACCGCTTCAGTTTTTTGCAACGTGGCCGATACGTTTTCATGAAAAAGTCAGTTACGGGCGGTGGAGGGTTCCGGGCAAGCCCCTTTGCCCCCAAAGGCTTCAGTGCAATCAGGTGGCTCACGGAAAAACGCCCGAATCCGGCAGAGTATTTTTTGATGCAAGCGAAGGATGGTGACCGATTACGAGGGTTTCGGGGAAGTTCCGACCCGGCATCTGTCGACACTTTCCGGGCAGAAACTTATTTTATAGTAAAAAAAGGAGTTATACCTATGGGCTTCCTGGGATTTCGGAAAAAACGGAACACCGGCGTCGGCGCCATGACCCTCCAGTCCGGCACGGCCGGGCTTTCGAACGAGCTTCAGAAGGTCAACATCACCCCTACCTTTGTCACCGCCTACGTCTCTCCCCATGTTGACATCGACCAGGTCGCCAGGACGCTGTCCTCCCGTTTTCCCGGTATTCCCATGCTCATATGCTCCACAGCGGGCGAGCTTCACGCAGACGGCGGCAGGCTCTACTGCCCGACCGGCAACAGCTGGGACCGGGTAGTAGTTCAGTGTTTCGACGCTTCCGTCGTGGCACAGGCCGAGGTGGTCTCGGTCCCTCTCTGCTGCGAGGACCTGCGCCGCGGCAGCGTGGATATCTCCCTCACCGATCGCGTGGACCGCATCGCCAAGGCCATTGCCGGCATCAAGGTGAACATGGAGATCGACTTCCGCGACACTCTGGCCTACGTGCTGTTCGACGGCCTGTCGGCCTCCGAATCGTTTTTCATGGAGGGCCTGTACGATTCCGGCCGTTTCCCGTGCCTGTTCGTGGGCGGCTCGGCCGGAGGCACCTTCGACTTCCGCAACACGTGGCTGCACGACGGCAGGAAAAAACTCGAAAACCACGCCCTGCTGGCCTTCATCAAGACAGCGCCCGGAGTGCGCTTCGGCGTGTTCAAGAGCCAGAATTTCGAGCCGGCAGGAAACAGCTTCCACGTGCTTTCCGCCTCGGTCGAGCAGCGCTACGTGAACCAGGTCATCGACGGCCAGGGACGGATCAGTACCCTGGTGGAAGCCCTCTGTGAAACCCTCAAGTGCTCCCCCGCCAACCTGGAGGCCAAGCTGGCCGATTACTCCTTTGCCATTACCGTGGGCAGAGAGCTGTTCGTGCGTTCCGTTTCGCAGCTCAATGTGGAGGCCGGCAGGGTACATTTCTACTGTGATATCGCACCCGGCGAGGAGTTGCACCTCGTGCGCAGGACCGGTCTGGTGGAAAATACCCAGAAAGACTTCAGGCGGTTCTTGCAGGACAAGCCCGGAACCCCAGTGGCGGGAATCCTCAACGACTGCATACTGCGCAGGCTGTGCAACGAGCGCGAGCTCCCGGACATGGGGCGGGTCATGGCCGGAACCGCGCTGGCCGGTTTTTCGACCTTCGGCGAGATCCTCGGACTCAATCTGAATCAGACCCTCACCGCCGTGTTCTTTTTCCGGGTCCAGAACGGGGCACGGTTCCGGGACGAGTACGTTGACAACTTCGTGGCCCACTACGGGGAGTTCAAGGCCTTTTTCCTGAGACGCCAGATCTCCAAACTGAGCGGCCTGTCGAAGGTGATGATAAAACAGATCGACGACTTCAAGGGGCAGAAGTACGAGAGCCGGCTGGACTCATCCGGCCTGGATCCTTCCATGGCGCGGCTCTTCAGCGGCCTGAACGATCTGGGACAGGCCCTGTACGAGGCCGACGTCCAGCGGGAAACGCTGGCCGGCCAGTTAGAAACCTGCGCCAATGACCTGTACGGATCGGTGGACGACCTGGCCTCCCACATCGAGCAGCAGGTACAGGCCCTCCACCAGCTGGGAGAAAATTTTTCATCCCTTACCCTCCAGGCCAACACCTCGGCAGCCAGCGCCCGCGAACTGGCCGACGCCAGCCGACAGATCCAGAGTGTTGTCGAGATCATCGAGCAGATCTCCGACCAGACCAACCTGCTGGCCCTCAACGCCGCAATCGAGGCGGCCCGCGCCGGAGACTCCGGCAGGGGGTTCGCGGTAGTTGCCGACGAGGTCCGCAACCTGGCTGAAAAATCCCGCACCAGCGCCCTGGAAATCAGCGCCAACATATCTCATCTCGCCTCGGAGATCGGAACCGTGGCCAACGAGATAGAAGCCCAGTCCGGCGACGTGGCGCGGCTCTCCTCCCTGCTGGGCGTCATAGAGGAATCCAGTGGCCGAACCGCCGACACGGCCGACCACACCAAAGGGGTGGCTGACACCCTGAAAAACATGACCCGTCTGAGTCGCTCCGCCTGACCGGCCCGGCCCCGCACTGAAGAGGGGGACTGCAGCTTTTCGGTGACGCCCCGAATCCGGAGCCGCCGGCGGGCCGCATCCCCCTTTTTTATCGATTTTATGTCAGGCCGCATCGGAATTGAAACGAATCATGCAAAACCGCCAAAATTGGCTTGACAAAATTAGCGACTTTCTGTAAACCCCAACAAGTTATAAAAACTCCATAGCATCGAAAAGGCAAAACCCGGGTAACCGGGTGACGCAAAGCCACCTGTCCGTCGTACGGCGGAAAGAGGGGTTACCGAAATGGCAGATGGGTTAGCTGTTAGGCGCCAGACCTGCCTCACCACAGGCGGGCTTTTTTGTATTCCGCTCCAGCCACTCCTGCGCCATGCCTGCGACCGGCATGGCACCATCCATACCATACCTCCCGTTACGGTCCCCAGGGTTCCGCGCCGCCGTTTCATCCAGGAATCCGATTACCCGGATTGCAGAGGGACCGTCATGCAGACAAGGCCATTCACCAACAGGCTTCTCCGGCTGCTAGGTATCTTTTCTCTTTTTCTGGCAATAGCGATTGGCGGAACCGCGTGCCGTTCCGACGACACCCGGACCGGCGGGCCGAAGGGCACCGGACAGAGGGCCCAGGCCGGGGGCGCTGGGGGGCGCTGGCTGCCATCGGTCCGGGACCTCTGGTCCCTTTTCATTCTTCTCATTCTTGCATCCGGTTTGATCGTGGTGTTGATCCTGCGCCGCAAACGGATCAGCGTGGAAGCTGAAAGCAGTGCTTCCGGGAAGGCAGAGGGCGTCACAGCCGGTCCGCAAACCGCATGGGGAACGCAGATACCCCCGGGTATCTGCGAGCGGTACTGCCCCATTCTTGAGGCCATACCGGACAGTGTGCTTCTCCTCACCCCTGACCGGAAAATAGTCTGGACCAATGCCGCGGCCGGGGCAAGGCTCGGGCTGGAACCCGCCGGGCTAATCGGCAGGTACTGTCACGAGGTCTGGCACCACCGCATCGGCGACCACGTCTGCTGCCCGGGCAGGCAATGCGTCTCCACCGGGATGATTGAAGCGAGCCGGGGATGGACGAGGGACCAGCAGGAGTTCGATATCCGGGCCGTACCGCTCAAGGGCACTTACGGCGCCGTCGTCTGCGTGGTCGAAATAGGACGGGAGGTGACGGAACTGCACAGGATTGAGACGCAGATCCGGCAGTCGCAGAAGATGGAGTTGATCGGTCAGCTCACCGGCGGAATCGCCCATGATTTCAACAATCTTCTCACTGCCATCATGGGATTCAGCTACATACTGCAGATGAAGATACCCGAACACAGACCTGAGAGGGTGCACCTTTCCCGGATCATTTCGGCCGCTGAACGCGCAGCAGTGCTTACGGAGAGCCTGCTCTCCTTGAGCAGGAAACATACCCTCGTCATGTCCCATGTCGATCTGAACCAGATAGTAGGGGGCATAGAGGACCTCCTTGCCAGGCTTCTCGGTGAGGATATAGAGCTCCGCATCACGCTATCCGGCACGGCGCTTCCGGTATCGGCCGACAGGGTCCTGCTCGGCCAGGTGCTGCTGAACCTTGCCACAAACGCCCGTGACGCCATGCCTCGCGGCGGCGTCCTGGAGATACGGACCGCTGCCGGAAGGGACGGGGATCGGGCCGGTGCCGAGGGGGAAGACGCGGTTCCTGACGAGTTCGTCATCCTGGAGGTCGAGGATTCCGGGACCGGAATGGACTCCGGAACCGCCGCACGGGTGTTCGAGCCGTTCTTCACCACAAAGGAAGACGGCAAGGGGACCGGCCTGGGGCTCACCATAGTGCAAGGCATCGTTCGTCAGCACGGGGGGCGTATTGCCGTTACCAGCGAACCGGGCAGGGGAACCTTGTTCCGCGTCCTTCTCCCCCGGGACGCGGGAGGACTCACGGAGCCGTTTCGGCCCGCGCCGCCTCCCCCGGTCGGGGGGAGCGACGTGGTGCTGCTGGTGGAAGACGACCATCATGCCCGGGATTTCGTCAGGGAACTGCTTTCAGGCTACGGCTACCGGGTGATCGAGGCCAGGGACGGTCGCGAGGGCGTGAAACGGTTCCTGGAGCAGCCGGATCAGATCTCGCTGCTGATCTCCGATCTGGTCTGACCGGACAAAAACGGCACGCAGGTCTATAACGAGCTGCTCATGTCCCGCCCTGACCTGAAGGCGCTGTTTATCACCGGCTATCCCTTCGAAGAGCTGCTCAAGAGGGGAATCGACACCGGCGATGTCCCCGTCCTTTTGAAACCCTTTGATCCGCTGGAATTCCTCGCTCGGGTCAGGAGCCTGCTGGACTGAACCGGGCAACCTCCTGCCCATGCGCCGGGTTCAACCGACAGCACAGGCCACCGAAGCCCCCTCTTCCGGCTCCGATTATTTCCACAAAACCTTCCAATCAATTTGCATAGTTACTGGTTGGTAGTAAACTCTGTATCAGGCGTTTTAATTAAAAGCCCGGGCCACACTGGATGCGGTAACATCAAAGAAACCAAGATTTTCAAGCACGAGCAGCACTATATTTGGTACGTAATTGCGCGCAAGGATGACAGTCGCTGGGAACGCCTTGCGGGAGTCCGGTTACAGGATCGAGGTCGGATATGAAAAAAAATGCTGCAGAGGTATCGGTTCTGTACGTGGACGACGAGCCGCCGGCGAGGGAATTGATGGCGAGGATGCTCAGATGGAAGGGGCTGGCGGTGCACACCGCCGGTGATGGCAGGACCGCCTTGCAGATGCTCCGGTCTCATCGGCCGGATATCATCGTGACCGATATCATGATGCCCGATATGGACGGCATCTCGATGTCCCGCGAGGTAAGAAGGATCTGCTCGGAGATCCCGATCATCATCGTTTCGGCCTACCTGCACGAACAGTATCTCGCCGACCTCAAGAGCCTGGGCATCTCGCACTTCATCATGAAACCGGTCCGTATGGAGCGGCTCTTCGGATCCATAGAAATCTGCTGCAGGGAGTCAGGCATTATCACGGTACCCAATCTCGTCTGACGGACGATTCGTCCCCTTCTTCTTCCTGGCCGGGGTCAGCCCTCCCTCCTCCTGGAACCACTCGTCACACAGGGCGTCACAGCTCTCCTCGATCATCTGCCCGGCCTGTTCATCAACCGCAGTTCCCAGCCGACGCGTCCGACCCCGGTGGCTAGGGTCAGGCCGTCCGCGGTGTGCCCCAGAGGCTGCCGCTCTCTATCCGTGCCATCCCCTCGGTTAAAACCGCCCGTCTGTCGTTGCATCTGCCAGTCCCGGAGGCATTCCGGCAGTCCCAACCCATCTCTTCCCAGACGGCTCCCCGGGCAACGACGTCAGCTTGCCGACGACACCTCCCGATGCATCCTTGAAAACCGACACACATATGAAATATAATATATTTAAATATCAAAAAGAAAGGAGGGCACGTTATGAAGCCACATAGCCTGATTCGTCTTACGGCTGCGCTGGCCCTTGCTGTCGGGCTTGCGGCGTGGGGCTTCGATGCGGCAGCCGAAGAGCGGTCGCCGCAGGGACAAGAGACCCGTACCCAGGACATGAAGATACTGACCGGGGATATTTGGCAGAAAATGACCATTGACGAAAAAGTCGCCTTTGTGTGGGGGGTCGGTCACGTTGTTTCCATTGAACGGGAAGCGGCGGCAAAATATACCGGGCCGAAACGGGACTCCCTGTCAACCAGGATGGCGACAGGGCTGGCGGGCAAGCCGATAATGGATATCGTCTCGTCCGTCGATAGCTACTACAGGGAGAACTCGGTCAGACTGGACGACCCGGTCATGAACGTCATCTGGGTAAAGCTGGTCAAACCCAACATAAAATCCGATACCGTCAGTGTGCCCGTGCAATAGCCTGAGAGCCTGATTAGACAGAGTAGCGGCACCACGGTAAAAGGAGTGATTTTATATGAGAGCAGCGAGATACTTTACCATGGCCCTGCTGGCCGCTTTCACATTCGGGTGCGCCGGTATGACGCCGACGCAGCAGCGTGCGCTGAGCGGCGGCGCCATAGGCGCGGCAGGCGGCGCGGCGCTCGGCGCCATCACCGGGGGTAGCCCGGCGGTCGGCGCGGCATTGGGCGGCGCCGCCGGTGTCCTTACCGGCATCATAACCAGCGGGCCTGAACACAGATGGTAGGCATGGGCAGCCGGAAGAAGCGGGGACGGTCCATGGGTGGAGAAAGCCGATCTGCATTCCGAACCGGGGCCGACCTGCGGGCATCCCTGCGTGGTCGTCACCTGCGCCTTTATGGGTCCTTTAGTTCCTCAAGCAGCCGGAGCGTCCGCGCATCCGGCTCCCCATGGTAATACTTCTCAAGAACGCGGATAAACGCGGAGCGCGGATCCTCCGCCACGGCAGCAAACAACGTCATCGACGACTTGAGCTTCATGTCGTCGGGGTAACCGAAGATTTCCGATGCGGTTGGTCCTTCAAGCGCCAGAAGCGTTTCCGAGCACTCCGTAAGCCTGCCTCCAAGGACGGGATGCCCCAGGTAGCGCCGGGCCTCGGCAATGCTTTTTATTGCGTAGTGTATCGAAGTCGGGCTGTGTCCCAACCCCTCTATCTGCGGAAAAATGAACCACATCCAGTGGGTCCGTTTCCGGCCGCTTTTCAGCTCCGCGAGAACCCGGCCGTAGATACCCTCCTGGGCCGTAATGAACCGCTTAAGGTCAAAGGGATCGTTGCCGCCGGGGTCATCGCCTTTCGCCGTCATGTCCGCCTCCTTGTCACTGATTCAGGGTTACGATAGAAAACCAGTATAGATCCCGGCGCCGTGATGTCAAAATCCGGGCGTAACATCTTCATAAGACTATGGTTTTGGAAGTTCAGCTTGACTCGTATCACCGTTTTGGGCTACCAATAGGCAACGCCGAACCAGCAGACTGATAGACGAAAATACTAAACCATCCGTGAGGATGGGACGGAAAGCCTACTGGGTCTCCACGAGACAGCCGGGTCGCCGAAATATCTTCTCGTTAGATATCGGCCCCGGCTTTTCTGTTTCTTCAGGCGGCCGCTACCCCGCCCCGGGAACCGGGCGGGCATCGGATGTCTTAAATTCTGGATGGCATATGGAGGTGCACTATGAATATCGAGCAAAGAAAAGCATGCATAGAACAGAAACTTGAGTCAATCGGGGAAACGGTGACTTCCTGGTCAAAGAAAAACAGCCTGGACCACAGGCTTGTTATCGATCTGATCGACGGCAAGTTCCAAGGCACGCGAGGTATTACCCTGAAGGCGAGAATGAAGATAGAAGAATTCTTTGGAAATGTCTTTGACTAGCGGACTGACCTCCGAGGGCAGGGCGCCTTTATCCCTCCAAGGGTACCCATTGACAGACCCTCCTTCCCGCAGAGAAGCCGCACAGTCTGACGATATACCCGTACCACTCCCATAATCCATGAAAACAGAAGCCACCGGAAATTATTAAAAAGGACCCGCAACGTATCTCTCAGTGATTGACAAACAGTGAACAATATCATAAAAAGGATGGTTGTCTTCCCATACAAGACATAAACGAAGCATACCGGTTTTTATCTCGGATTGGAGAGCTTTGTGATGAAGAACAGCAATAACGTCCGAAAAATCCGCGAGGAACGGTTGATGAGCAAGATGGAGCTTGCCCGTCTGGCTGGAGTGTCCTCGGTGACCATAGACAGGATTGAACGTGGCGAGGCCTGCCGGATGGAGACCAAGCGCAAGATAATTCTCGCGCTTGGATTCGCCCTGTCGGACAAAGATGAGGTCTTTCCGGAGAGCCGGACCTGAAACGGAAGTTTCCCCGGAGGACACGGGAAAACACCGTTCATGCGGGCACGCCGCATGGCGAGCATGCCTGCCTTGGCCTCGTCGGGGTGTCCGCGCATCTCCCAGGTCCTCTGATTGCCCGCTGGGACTCTGCGCCGTGAACGGCTCGGAGAAAATGCTGGACGGAGTCAGATGCCGGGGTTAGGATAGAGGCGCGGCACCATCCATTACAGAAAAAGGTGAAAGATGCGACTATGCTTATCGACACGATACGGGAAGACAGGCTGAAGGCCCTCAAGGCGAAGGACGAGAAAAAAAAGAACCTCCTGGGCGTTCTGATCGCGGATGCATGCAAGGACAACAAGCAGCCGGACGACACCACGGTTATCCGGTTCGTGAAGAAGTTCATCGAAAACGCCAGGGAAAACCTGCGTGTGCTTGAAAAGGGGGGCGGCTCCTCCTCGGTCAGGGAAGACACCCAAAGAGAGATAGACATCCTCATGCAATATCTTCCCTCACAACTGACCGGCGACTCCCTGGCTGCGGCAATCCGCCGGGTGCTGGAGCTCGAATCTATCGAGCCGCTCCCGTCCAACATGGGGAAGGTGATGAAGGCGCTGGGAGCGCATTATGCCGGGAGTTACGACGGCAAAGAGGCCAGCGAACTGGTAAAGGGCATACTCTCCGGGAATACGTGACAAATCGCCCTTTCAGCCGAAGCCGGACCGGGTACGAGAGGCTTCCGGGAAGTTCCTTAGCGGCCCCTGCATACACCTTCCGGACAAACTGAAAAACAAAGGGTTTCGGCAGTATGCCGGGATCCTTTTTGCTTTTCTGCCGCGCGGCATCATATGCGGGCGCAGGCCGGATTCCGGCCCCCCCGACGCGCCTTGAAACAGTGACGACGGATTGTTGTGGTGAGGCTCCGCATTCTGCTACAGGAATGAGGCAGCTTGATGTATAAAGTTACGCAAAAGAATCTTTTCCTATCGGGAGCCGCATCATGAAACAGGACCCTGCCGATTCGTTCGTCAAGGGCGTCATCAAGTCTTTCGGGCTGGTGTTCGGCGACATCGGAACCAGCCCCATATATACCCTCACTGTAATCTTCGCACTGACCAGGCCGACTCCGGATAACGTCATGGGTATACTCTCTCTGGTTTTCTGGACCATGACCATCCTGGTATCCGCCGAGTATGCCTGGCTGGCGACGAGCCTCAGCCGCAAGGGAGAGGGGGGCACCATCGTGCTCAAGGAAATCCTGACCCGGCTCCTGAAACCGGGCCGGCAGATAGCCTTCGTAGGCTTGCTGTCGTACGCCGGCGTATCCCTCCTGCTGGGGGACGGCGTAATCACCCCGGCCATCAGCATCCTGTCGGCGGTGGAAGGGATGATCCTGATCCCGGGTCTGGAGCATCTGCGACAGGAAACCATGATCCTTATCGCCGCCGTCATCGCAATCGTGCTTTTCGTTTTCCAGTACAAGGGAACCGACAAGGTAGCCGCGGCCTTCGGCCCGATCATGATGGTCTGGTTCGCGGTCCTGACGCTCTCCGGCCTCATCTCCATCGCTACCCAACCTGAGCTGGTCAAGGCCGCAAGCCCCTGGTACGCGGTACAGTTTTTCAGGGACAACGGGTTTGCCGCCTTCTTCGTCCTTTCCGAGGTCATACTGTGCGCCACCGGCAGTGAGGCCCTGTATGCCGACATGGGGCATCTGGGCCGCAAGCCGATCATCCGGGCATGGTGCATCGTCTTCTGCGCCCTGATCGTCAACTACTTCGGACAGGGGGCCTACGTCCTGTCCCACGGCGCCGGCAAGAACCTCCTGTTCGGCATGGTCCAGTGGGAGGCGCCCGTTCTGTTCGTTCCGTTTCTCGTCCTGACCATCATGGCCACCGTAATCGCCTCCCAGGCGATGATCAGCGGGGTCTTCTCCGTGATCTACCAGGGCATCAACACCCGCATCATGCCGCTGCTGAAAGTCGACTACACATCAACCCACCTGAAATCGCAAATCTATATCGGCGCCGTCAACTGGTCACTGCTCCTGGCGGTGGTTCTCATCATGCTGGTCTTCAGAAAATCCGAAAACCTGGCGGCGGCATACGGTCTGGCGGTCACCGGGTGCATGACCATCACCGGCATCATGATCAGCACGATCTTCAGTCATACCAAGAAGAAGTGGAAGGTTCCGTTCGCCCTGCTGGTGACCGCGGTAGACATTGCCTTCTTCACGGCATGCATGCACAAGATACCCCATGGCGGTTACTGGTCCATCATCCTGGCCACCATACCGTTTCTGACCATCCTGATCTGGACAAACGGGCAGAGGGCACTCTACCGGGCATTGAAACCGCTCGACCTTGAAACCTTCCTTCTTTCCTACGAGCAGATCTACTCCAGGGGGATAAACATTCCCGGCACGGCGCTGTTTTTCATCAAGGAAATCCCGGTCATCCCTCCCTACCTGGTGCACAACGTCATCAGGAGCAACATCATCTACGAACGGAACATATTGGTCTCCATCCTCCGAACCGACGAACCTTTCGGGGTCAGATACAAAATGATAGAGGGGATCGGCACCGGTCTGGACGCCTTTGAGATCCGGGCAGGATACATGGAGGTAATCGATATCGAAAAGCTGCTGCAAAAGAACGGAATTCAGGAAAAGGTCATCTTCTACGGCATCGAAGACATCGTCACCAACAACCCTGTCTGGCGCATCTTCAGCGTCATCAAGAAGCTGACGCCCAATTTCGTGCAGTTCTACAAACTGCCGCCGGGCAAACTCCAGGGAAACATAACCAGGGTGGAGATGTAAACCTGGTACCATTTCGAATCCGAGTCTTCCCCTCGCGGGCTTTCTCAGGCAGCAATGATTTCGCTTGAGTCCTGAGTGCGCAGGCGCCCCCACGCCGTCGCCGGCTCAGGCAACAAAGTAGCACCTCCCCCGCACCGTCAGGAACCCCTCCCGGCGCAGCTGCCGAAGATTCCCCGCCACCTGGGCGGCATCCCTGTCGAGGCAGGCCGCCAACTCCCTTCCGGTCATCCCCGGGCTCGCCAGCAGCGCCCTGAGGATCATCCCGCGCAACTCGCGGTTGGATCCCCTGAAAGGGGACTGCCGCGCGTGGTGGACGCTGCGGCGCGACGGGTTGGGATGCGTACGCTTGAGGAAGGTGCCGTAGTCCATGAGCGCCGAATACCATTCCCGGGGATGCTCCCGGTCGAGGGAGGCGGCAACCAGCGGCAGGAGATCCCGATCATGGACCTGGTCCGCGTCGGGAAACAGCAGGTGGATGAAGACGGTGCGGATGTTGGTCTCGATAAATACCGTGGGGAGATCGAAGGCAAAAGCGGCCACGGCCCGTGCGGTGTAGGGACCGATCCCCGGCAGGGTCCGGAGCTCCTCCGGGGACGACGGGAGGATGCCTCCCCATTGCTCGACCACCGCTTCGGCGCAGCGCTTCAGGTTCACGGCCCGCCGGTTGTAACCGAGACCCTGCCAGCAGGCCAGTACCTGCTGCAGCGGCGCCGCGGCCAGGGCCGCGACACCGGGGAACGACGCCAGGAACTGCCGGTACTTCCCGACGACCCGCTCCACCCGGGTCTGCTGCAGCATGACCTCCGAGACCAGGATGGCGTAGGGATCCCGGGTCTCCCGCCAGGGGAGCGCGCGGCGATGCATACGGTAGTGCCCGTAGACGATCCCGCGCAGCAGCGCGGCCGCTTCCGGCGTGAAACCGTCGGCGGCATACCGTTTCCTGAGGGCGGTTATGGTCAGGATGCGGTGCTCTGCGATCCGGGCAAGGGCCTCGGGCAAAGCACCGGTGTACCAATCGATGTGCGCGTCAACCAGCATTTCCTCTCCTCGCGGGCGGACAGCATTGCGCCTGTCCCCGATCTCTCAGAAACTCCGGAGAAGAAACGAGTTCCGAGTGATCGCGCCCGGCGTTCCCGTTCAACGAATGAAGTTCGTGAAGCTCTTCTTCTCCCGCTCGGGCGGTACGACCGTGCCCTTGCCGTTTTCCACCAGCTTCATGAGCCACGCCATGTTCTTGCCCAGCACCCGCATGATCTGCACCCCTTCTTCGTCCTGGACAGCCTCCCCCGGCCGGGTTCCGTGGATCACGTTCCAGTAGTTCGAGGTGGGCACCAGCATCTCGGAATAGCAAAGATAGTTGTTCAGTTGCTCGAACGTCGGCAGGCCGCCGGAACGCCTGACCGCAACCACCGACGCGCCGACCTTGTGCCGAAGCATTCCGTTGTTGAAGCTGGTCACGTAGAAGGCCCGGTCCAGAAATGACTTCATGGTACCTGCAATGGCCGAGTAGTGAACCGGCGCGCCCAGGATGATGCCGTCGGCATGTTTCATCTTCTGGATCCATGCGTTGACCTCGTCATCGGGCAGCACGCACTGCTCGTTTTTGTTTTTGATACATTGGGCGCACGCAATGCATCCCCTGATGACCTTGTCCCCTACCTGCACGATCTCCGTTTCGATACCTTCCTTCTGCAGCTCGGCGGCAACGATGCCGATTGCCTGAAAGGTGTTCCCTTCCCTGTTGGGGCTCCCATTGAATGCCACGACTTTCATGATTGATCCCTCCTTTGGTGGTTAAAGCGAAAGTATGTTACTCCCTTGTCAGAAATACTGGCAGTGGTCCGCCTTGACAGCCTTCTCCTCCAGGAACCAGAGCGCATCCACGATGCCGTCCGCTTCCGCGATGAGCTGCGACTCGTTCACGTCGAACGTGGCTGCCGCAAGCCTGCACCCGTAGAGGCGCACGGTACCCGCCTGCTTCACCAGCCTGATGAAGTCGAGTATCGAATCAGGGTCTCCGTCCTGCCTCAACCTGTCCCTGAACCACGCCTCGTCCGCGGCATGCAGGGGATCAATCCTGACCGCCCTGGCGCCTTCTTCCGTCAGCACCCGCACGGCCCAGAGCACGAACAGAATATCGACCTCAACGCCCTGCTTCGCAGCCACATAGGCAAACGTCAACGGCGTATAGAGCCGGTCAAAGGCATCGTCACGAATGATAATAGCCAGCCGTTTCATGGTCTATCCACCTCCCAGCGATCGCATGAGAAACCACTTTCCGTTATTGTCGTTCTCTAAAACTGATTATCCGGTTTTTTCGAAAAAAAGCCAAAACCTAAAAATCGCGGCGGTGTCAGCCGCTGGCGCGAGAAATCCATTACAAAGACGGGACTTTCTACACTTGTGACAAAGTCATATATGTAGACACCTCCTGGTTCTTTGACCCCTGTCGATCCTATTTCTTGTGCATTTCTCCAACCGAACGGGATGAAAAGGGTTGATAGGAAAAACTCCTCCATGGTACAGAATAATCTGGCCGGTAACGGAACTTTTTCAAGGAATAAACACATCTAATCCACCACGCGGGACCGGACAAACAAACAGATGCGGCGGAGGAAAGGCGCGGATATTGAAAATCGACACCGAATACATCAAGCTCGACTGCTTCCTCAAGGCGGTCAACGTCGTATCCTCGGGCGGCGAGGCGAAAATGCTGATCAGCGAGGGAATGGTGAAGGTGAACAGCCAGGTTGAGACAAGAAGGGGAAGAAAACTCTACATCGGTGACATGGTTGAGACAGCCGGCGAAACCTTTGTCGTGGAATAGCCCGCTCATGGACCTGCTGGAAGCCTGCGACAGCGCACTGCTCGGGTCTGTCGAACATATCGGGTCGGCAAGGGTCATAGATGTAGGCCAATTTCGCCGGGGAACGGCCAAGGGAGATACTGAAAGGGAGCGGCGTGCATGTGGGAAAATTCTGCATCCCAGCCCCACCGCAAACAACAGTTGGAAGCAAATTGTCCCAGGCCAATTCCGGGACCAGGGAATCGAATTCCGACGATTCCGCAAGAGGAGATCAGAAAAATGGGTTTATTGCGCAAGACACTGCTGAAGGGCGCCGTCATCATAGTGCTGATCATTTTTTCATCCGCCGCTTGTCCGGTCCATGGAGATGAACCCGACCGTGACCTGGGAAAGCTCCTTGAGCCGTTCGTGCCCGAGAACGCCGAGTGGGCGCTGACCGTGGTCGACCTGGAAACAGGCAGACCGGTGGTGGAATCGGGCAATTCAGTGCGGGAACGGCTTGTTCCCGCTTCGCTGATGAAGCTCCTCATCACGGGTGCCGTCCTCGATTACGCGGAGCAGGGAGGCACGGTGCACAAGGTCGTGACCGTGCGCAAGGCCGTTACCGTCAAAGGGAAAAAGAAGCGCAAGAGCAGAAAAAAAACCTATACCCTTGCCAGGCATTCCGTGGAAATAAAGGACAAACGGGAACTTTTCGACATTCTGCACGACATGAATGTGCACAGCAGGAACCGGACGGCGCAAAACCTGGCGGATTCCCTGGGGGAGCGGCGCTTCGGGTCTCCCGGGACCCGCACCAAGGGCAACAGGGCGGTGTGCAGTTTCCTCAACAGCCTGGACCTTCCCTCCGGCGAGGCAATAATCGCCGACGGCTGCGGCTTGGCCAGGGGAAACAGGATCACCGCGGGTTTCATTGCCAACTATCTTTATCAGGTATCAAAAAAACCATGGTTCGACAGTTTCCGCGAGACCCTTCCCCGTCCCGGCCTGGAAGGAACCGTGAAGAAAATCGGCTACACCGACCAGCGCTTCCGGGTGAAAACCGGCCGTCTCAACGATGTGTTCGCGCTGGCCGGGTACGGAGTCAACGCGGGGGGCCGCGAATTCTCATTTGCCTTCATCGTCAACTCGAAGAACGGCAGGGTCTTCGACAGGATGCGCAGCAGGGGCGAGCTCCTGCGCCTGCTGGCGGAAGGGGAGCCGCTGCAAACCGGCATGGTCCGGCAATAGCGGACCCGCTCGCCTCAGCCGCCGGCAATCCGGCGTCGCAACGCAGAACGCCCGCCCTTGACCCGGCTTTCTGCGTAAACGGCAAGGCGACAGCGACAGGGAAGTCCCCCGACACTCCCCAATCATGGAGCCGGGGCACTAGTGTCCTGTGCGGTTAGTTCCTTCCTTACAATTCCGGGCCTTCTGGCCCCTGGCCGCGTTCCGGCTCCTCGGCTTAGACCCCGCTAGGCCTGTGTCGCCGCGCCTTGCCAGAAACCAAAATCCCTCGGAATTCTTGCGGTGAACGAACCGCACAGGACACTAGTCACTTCGGCCCGGATTTCCGGCGCTCCTGTTCGAGCTGCAACTTGAGCTGCTCCTGCTCGAGTTTCAGTCGCTCAATTTCCAGTTGCAGCTTCAGTTTCTCCAGCTCAATGTCGGCGACAGGGGCTTTTTCACCGCGCAGGGCCGCCGGCGTTCCCGCCTGCATGCGCGCGGACGCGGCCTTGACAAAGCAGTCGGTATACTCGCGGGTCCTGAACAGCGGTGAGGTCATGCCGGAACAGTGGGCGTTGTCGCCGCAGCAGTCGAACCGGATCCGGTCCAAGTCCTGAAGGTCGACCCATCCGGTGCTTTCTCCCTGCTTCCCGTTGAGCCCGTTCTTGAAGTACCGGACATGGGTTCTCCCACCCTCAACCGACTCGGCGGCCATGATGCCGAGCCACGATTTTTCGCTGTTGTAGGCGACAAAGGGGAAGTCCTTGCCGACCGTCGCGATCACGGCCGTTCCCTCGGGGCTGCCGTACACCTTGGTACCGTCGGCCTTGGCGAGATAGCCGACGCCCGGTGGGGCCTCGCCACCCGGCCAGTCCCCCGCAAGGCAGACCGCGGGCAGCAGCGCAACACAAAGGGCAACCAGCAGACATTTCATGGCAACAACCCTCCTTTTTATGACGGCAGTCCCGTGAACGTCCTTGCAAGCCACGCCGGCACGCCCACGTATCCTGTCGGAAGCAAGCCACATGCCACTACCGGCCGGGTCCGCTCCCGGCCGCCGGCATCGCGCACAGACGAGCACATGTCCGGCCCCGGGGTGTCTCTCCCGTGCCGGCCGGCATCGAACGCCGCCCCCCCACTGCAACACCTGTCGCAGGGCCGCGACAGGTGTTGAGGAACCTGGGGTCAGGCTTGGATCAATGGATCAATGCATTTTCTCAATACCGGCCAAACACGCTTGAATTTTTCTCGATTCAGATTGGATAAAACGGTATTCGCAAGCTTTTCTGCTTACCGCACGAATCTCCTACCGTGAATCGTTCCGGAATTCCGGGGGTGGATTTTGAAGATTCATTGACAATCTTGCTACGGCCTTGGGGCAAGCCGCCAGATCTCGCCGCCGTCGGTCGACACGTACAGCGCGCCGTCAGTGCCCTGAACCAGCGTGCGGATGCGTTCCGAAGGCAGCCCCGGAACGGTCCCGGTCCCGATCGTCTTGCCTGATGAATCCAGCTCCAGGATCTCGATACGCTCGCCGCGCAGGAACCCTACCGCCAGCCTGCCATCCCACGCCTTCCATTGCGACCCGCTCAGGAAGACGCACGGGCTCATTCCCTCGGACTTTCCGTTATTGTTCCAGGAGGGACGGAGCGCGTCCGGGAACTTGGCCAGGTCGGTCATGGGAGTCGGGGTGCCGTCGCGCTTGTTGGAGGTGTAGCCGCAGTAGTCGTTCATGCATTCAACGCCGGGTTCCGGCTTCGGATCCCATCCGCCGTTGCCGCCGGCCGACAGCGGCGTGACCTCGTCGCTGTGACCCGGTCCGTGCTCGCTGATGAAGGGGCGGCCGGTGTCGGGACGGAACGCGATCCCCTGCACGTTGCGGTGACCGTAGGTGAAGATGCGCGGATCGCCCCCAATCGGCGTGTTGTTGCCCGGCGCCGCCACGCCGTTGCGATCGATCCGCAGCACCTTGCCGCCCAGACGGGTAAGGTCCTGGGGAAGATGGCCGTTGTGGTTGTCCCCGGTGGTGACGTACAGGTACCGGTCATACGGGCTGAAGCGGATGCGGCCGCCGCTGTGGGTCCCTGCCCCGCCCCAGCGGTTGGCTTTGCTCTTGAACGGGATATCGGCGACAATGTCGCGGCGGTCGCTGACCGTGGTATAGCCCCGGTCAACCCTGAGACGCACCACCCGATTGGTTTCCGGCCTGGTCAGTTTCGATGCCATGTAGACATAGACGTAGCGGTTGGCGTTGAAGTCCGGGTCTACCGCCACGCCGTGCATGCCGCTCTGGCCTTGGCAGAAAAGGTCCGCCGCAACCACCGCCGCTCCGCTGGTGCCGAACAGACGCTGCACGCTGCCGTCCGGCCGTCGCACCGAAAGTCCTCGGCACTTTTCGGTAAACAGCATGGCGCCGTCGGGGGTGAACGCCAGGTCCCACGGGTTTTTCAAACCGGACAGCAGAACTGAGCGGCTCAGTGCAGGACCGCCCCCGGTCGCAGTCTCCGGCGCAGCCCCGGAGGGGCTGTTTCGGCTGCTGTTGCATCCGGCAACCGCGGCAATCAGCACAACCGCGCAGAAAGCGGCCAGAGAAATGATGGTTGACTTCTTCATGGCTGTCACTCCTTGTCCGGCCCTCGGGAGGGGACGGGAAACAGGCCGGGGTCACGATGGGATTTGAAACCGTTCAGCCTTCATTCCGTGCACCTTTGACGACTATCAAAAGTTTCCGGCATTTGCCGGTGATTGCAAGCCGGCACCGAAAGAAGGACATTCCCCGCTCTTTCTCATAGACTTTGAACATCTTGATCCAGGTTCACGTTTTTTCCATCAGGCAATTCCAGAAAAAGGCGGTACCGACCATGTTCACTTGACCCGGTTCGGAATCAGTCCAGCGTGTAAATATGCCGGTCCCTCAGATTGCTATTTTCGCAATGTATTCTATCTTTGTATGGTACAAGGCAATTGGAAATTGTAACTTTTCCACCAGGGGTGATCACATCGGGTTTTAAAGGAGGAAACAATGGAAAGAGTTGGCGCGCTGTACGGGACCGATGATTGGAAAAAAGAGAAACACGTTCCCGTGATCGAGGTGGTTTCCGGCACGGCGAAGGCGGACGAGACATTCGCCGTAAAGGTATCGCTCGGCAAGGAGATTGCCCATCCGAACACGACGGCCCATCACATCCGCTGGATTCAGCTTTATTTCAAACCGGAAGGGGACAAGTTCGTCTACCAGGTGGGCAACTACGAATTCACGGCTCACGGGGAGTCCGTGGAAGGCCCGGACACGGGTCCGGTTTATACCAACCATTCAGTGATAACGGAGCTGAAGGTCAAGAGGCCGGGGGCCCTGTATGCAACGGCTTACTGCAACATCCACGGCCTGTGGGAAAACTCCCTCGCAATCACCATGGACTAGGTTTGGCTGCCCCCAAGGCAAGCATTCCGACCCGAGCGGGATAACGGTGAACGTCGCCGATGGCGACCGGGGCACGGTTGATCCCTTTCGGACGCATGGAAAAAGGGGCGCCCATCGGGCGCCCCTTCCAGGTTCAGAGGCTAGTACTGGTAATACCAGACCTCATTGGAGGAACCGGTAACGTAGAGCCTCTTGAGGGTGGAATCGTAGGTCGCGTGGCCGGCGTAGTTGTCGGG
>JARKPN010000097.1 GCA_029975275.1 Geobacteraceae bacterium
GGCTTCGGGGAAGTTCCGTCCCGTCCCCTAGTGTCCTGTGCGGCTAATTCCTTCCTTACAATTCCGGGCCTTTTGGCCCCTGGTCGCGTTCCGGCTCCTCGGCTTAGACCCTGCTAGGCCTGTGTCGCCGCACCTTGCCAGAAACCAAAATTCCTCGGAATTCTTGCGGTGAACTAACCGCACAGGACACTAGCGATACTTTCCGGATGGAAACTATTTCCGGGCAAGCTCTAAGCACCTGGAGTTGTGAGCCCATCGGGTGTTGCATGCGCGCAACATTCAGTGTGGCTTTTTTGCAACAACAGGCCGGGGATACGATCCCGGCCGCGATGTGTATGGCGTGTAATATCCGGTTATTACTAAATATCTTGTCCTGAGGACATCGTTTTTGTCTTGGCCTGATTGTTGCTAAAAATCCCATGAACCGACAAAACTTCCAAAGGAGCCATCCATGTCCATGGCCTTACAGAAAACGATAAAAAACAAAGTGATGTTCTCGGGGATTGGCCTTCATTCCGGCAAAGAGGTCACCATGACCCTGCGCCCGGCCGACGCGGGGACCGGCATCAGTTTCCACCGGATCGACCTGAGCCCGTCGGTCTCCATCGAGGCCGTGGCCGGTAACGTGGTCAATACCCGGCTCTCCACCACCATAGGCAAGGGGGGCGCGGTGGTTTCCACCATCGAGCACCTGATGGCGGCCCTGAACGGCTGCGGGATCGACAACGTCCACGTGGACATCGACGGTCCCGAAGTGCCCATCATGGACGGCAGCGCCGCCCCGTTCGTGCGAGGTCTCAAGGAGATCGGCGTGCGCACCCTGTCGCGCCCCAGGAAGTTCCTTGTGATAAAGAAGCCGATTACCGTTGTGGACGGCGACAAGAAGATCTCCATCATCCCCTCGCGCTACTTCCGCGTCTCTTTCGACATGCGCTTCAATCATCCGGTGGTGAACAACCAGTTCCGGAGCATGAAATTCAGCGACGAGGTATTCGAGCGCGACTATGCGCCTGCCAGGACCTTCGGGTTCCTGATGGAGGTGGAGACCCTCAAGGCCAACGGGCTGGCGCGGGGCGGTTCCCTGGACAACGCCGTGGTCATCGGCGACGACGGCATCCTGAACGAAGGCGGACTCCGCTACGATGACGAATTCGTGCGTCACAAGATAATGGACTCGGTCGGGGACCTCTACCTGGCCGGCTATTCGCTGGTCGGTCACGTAAAGGCGTACAAGTCCGGCCACGACCTGAACCACAAGCTGGTCACGGAAATCCTTGCCCGGCCGGACTGCTGGAAACTGGTCGAAACGGCCGGCGCCGATGAAACGCCTTTGACATTCCCCCTCTCCGCGCCGGAACTGGCCTGGTCCGAAGCCTAAAGCCTAAAGCCAGCAGCAGTGTCCTCCATGAAAAGCAGCCTTCCTGGCTGCTTTTTTTTATACCCGTGATTCCGCCGCGTACCGGCTCAACATACCGGCTCAACAATCTTGAAATGCCGGGCATGTTCAGTTACAGTGGATGAAAAACTGAGATCATTCGGTGGGGTAGATGAAGCATCCGAGGAAAAACAGGTTCAGCCCGGCAGAGGCGAGGAAAAACAAACGTGAGGCGATGATCATCTTCTTTTCGCTCCTGCTCATCGCCCTGCTCACCCTGGCGGAGCTCCACCTTTCCGACATCAGCACCCATGCCCCCGGACTTGGCAACATCGTCATCTTCGGCATCATCAACATAATCCTGCTGCTCATCGTGTTGCTGGTGTACCTGGTATGCCGCAACGTGGCCCGTATCATCCTGGAGCGGAAGCGGAACCCCTTCGGCACGAAGCTGCGCGGCAAGCTGGTCGTTGCCTTTGTCATACTTTCCTTCATTCCCACCTTTTTGCTGTTTTTCGTTTCGGCCAGCATCATCAACATAAGCATCAAGAACTGGTTCGACCAGCAGGTGGAGCTGTTCATCAACGGCTCCCTTGAAGTGGCCAGGACCTATTACCAGGATTCCACCGCCGATGCCCTCCACTTCGGACGCCGCTTGAGCGCCTCGTTGAGAGAGGAAGGCGTTCTGGACGTGGCAAAACCCTCGGGCCTGGGAGCGTTCGTTGCGGCGAAGCGGCAGGAGTACAACCTGGGGGTGGTGGAGGTTTCTTCGGCCCGCGGGGAGCTGCTGGCCCGCTCGGTCCGCCGGGACATCCCGCCGGACCTCTCTTACGGACCTTTACGGGATGATTTGGCGCTGGCCCTGAGCGGAGAGGAGTTTACCCGGGTCCTCACCACCAAAAACGGCGACCTGATCCGGGCGTTGGTGCCGGTATTCTCCGACGGCACACCCAGCGCCACGGTCGGCGTGGTGACGGTAGGCTACTACGTGTCGAAGCCGCTTGCCGGCAGGCTCATGTTCCTCTCCAGCGCCTACGACATGTACCGGAAGCTGAAACTCTTCAAGTCCCCCATCAGGGGGGGGTACATCCTGACGCTCTTCCTGATCACCATGGTTATCATGTTCCTGGCGGTCTGGTTCGGGGTCTACCTGGCCAACAGCCTGTCCACGCCCATCATGGAGCTGGCGAACGCGACCCGGCAGGTGGCCGAGGGGAACCTGGACGTGCGCCTGGAAGGGGGGGGGGAGGACGAGATCGGGATGCTGGTCGCCTCCTTCAACAAGATGACCGAGGACCTGAAGAACAACCAGCTCGCGCTCAGGGAGGCCAACGACGGCCTCACCAGCAGCAACCAGGAACTGGAGCAGCGGCGCAGGTACATGGAGATCGTCCTCAGCAACGTCACCGCTGGGGTGATCTCGGTGGACGGCAACGGGATTATCACCACCATCAACGCGCCGGCCGAGAAGCTGCTGAACATATCCAGCGGCCGGGTGCTGGGAAAGCACTTTCGCGAGGTGCTCCGGCCCGAGCAGCTCGACATCATCAAGGGGCTTCTGCGGGATCTGTTCAATTCAAAGAAGGACAGCATCAGCAAACAGGTGGACGTCAGTCTCCGGAGCGGAAAGCTCACCCTGTTCATCAACATGTCGATAATGCGGGATGAAAACGGTGAATTCATCGGGACCGTGGTGGTGTTCGACGATCTCACCCAGCTCCTCAAGGCCCAGCGCATGGCTGCCTGGCGGGAGGTGGCCAGGAGGATCGCCCACGAGATCAAGAACCCTCTGACCCCCATCCGCCTCTCGGCCCAGCGTCTCCGTAGAAAGTACCTCTCCCGGTTTGGTGAGGACGAAAAGGTCTTCGACGAATGCACGGACATGATCATCAAGTCGGTGGACGAGTTGAAGATCCTGGTGGACGAGTTCTCCAACTTCGCCAGGATGCCGGCTGCCCAGCCGACCCCCAACGACCTGAACGAGGTCATCAGGGAGGCGGTCACCCTCTACCAGGAGTCCCACCGCAACGTGGCGTTCAGCTTCAGGGCCGACGAGTCGGTCCCCATGATCCGGCTGGACAGGGACCAGATAAAGCGGGTGCTCATCAACCTGCTGGACAACGCGGTGGCTGCCCTTGACGGCGAGGGGCGCATCGATGTGGAGACCAGCTACAATCCCGAGCTGCGCATGGCAACCTTTACGGTCGCCGACACCGGCCACGGCATCTCCCCCGAGGACAAGCCCCGGCTGTTCGAACCGTACTTCTCCACCAAAAAGGCGGGCACCGGCCTGGGTCTGGCCATCGTCAACACCATCATCGCCGACCATCACGGCTTCATCAGGGTGAAGGACAACGAGCCCCGGGGAACCAGGTTCATCATCGAGCTGCCGGCGAGTGGGGCGTATGTGTGAAGGGTACAAGGAGAAGGATGAAAGGCAAGGGGCGCAGGGCGAAGGGTGGATTGTAGGGGCGCATGGCGTGCGCCCAGGAATCGCAGATGGCGGAATGAATCACAAGGCGGACCGAGACAATGGATGAGAAGATACTGGTAGTGGATGACGAGGACAGCATCCGGACCTCGTTGGCGGGCATCCTGGAGGACGAGGGGTTCCGGGTGGTGTTCGCCAATGACGGCATCACCGCCCTGGACGTGGTCCGGAAGGAGCTCCCCGACCTGGTGCTGCTGGACATCTGGATGCCCCGCATGGACGGGATAGAGACCCTGCGGAAGCTGAAGGAACTGCACCCCCCGCTCCTGGTCATCATGATGTCGGGCCACGGCACCATCGAGACCGCGGTGCGGTCCACCAAGATGGGGGCCTACGATTTCATCGAGAAGCCGATCTCGCTTGACAAGCTGCTGGTGACCATTCGCAACGCCCTGGGGATGCAGCGGCTGAAGGACGAGAACGACACCCTGCGGGACATCGCCTTCAGCGAGCGGCAGATGACCGGGAACTCCCCGGCCATGACCAAGCTGAAGGAGCAGATCCTGCTGGTGGCGCCGTCCAACGCCTCGGTGCTCATCGCCGGGGAAAACGGCACCGGCAAGGAGATGGTGGCCCGCTCCATCCACTTTCACAGCCAGCGCAAGGACGGCCCGTTCGTGGAGGTGAACTGCGCCGCCATACCGGAAGAGCTCATCGAGAGCGAGTTGTTCGGCCACGAGAAGGGGGCGTTTACAGGTGCCGTGTCCCAGCGGAAGGGGAGGTTCGACCTGGCCGACGGCGGCACCCTGTTCCTGGACGAGATAGGCGACATGTCCCTGAAGACCCAGGCCAAGGTCCTGCGGATCCTGCAGGAGAGGAAGTTCGAGCGGGTGGGTGGCACCCGGACCATCGAGGTGGACGTCCGGATCATCGCCGCCACCAACAAGGTCCTGGAGGAGGAGATCAGGGCCGGCAAGTTCCGCGAGGACCTCTACTACCGGCTCAACGTGGTCCCCTTCACCGTGCCTCCCCTGCGCGAGCGGCGGGAGGACATCCCGATGCTGATGGAGCACTTCCTGGAACTGTTCTGCCGGCGGGAGGGGCTGGAGCGCAAGACCGTCACCCCCGAGGCACTGGAGCTGCTGAAAAACGGCTCCTGGCCGGGAAACGTGCGCGAGCTGAAGAACGTGGTGGAGCGCCTGGTGATCATGACCCCCGGCAGGACCATCACCGAGACCCACCTGCCCGAGTCGGTCACCTACGGGGAGGCCGCGCGCGAGGCCGGGGCCGGCAGGCTGGACGCCGTGCTTGAGTTGGCCTCCCTGCGCGAGGCCAGGGAGGAATTCGAGAAGGAGTTCATCCTCCAGAAGCTGGAGGAGCACAACTGGAACATCAGCAAGACCGCCGAGGCCATCGAACTGGAACGGAGCAACCTCCACCGGAAGATGAAGCTCTACGGGATCGACGGCAAGAGGTGACCCGGCTCTTTTGCAGGGAGTGTTCATCCGGATAGTGTCGGTTGGGGCCGGGCCGGAGCTTTCACGAAGCCCCTCGTAATCGGACGCCGGACTTCACCGGTACAATGGCCGCCATGCCGGAATAGGCTGCTGTCCCTCGAACATGCATGGGTTCCGCACGAGAGGCTTCTGAAAGTCCCTGCCTTGGGCACCATTCCCGCCATGATGGAAATTATTCACCGGTCAGGCGTTTCCCTCCGGAGACGCGGCCCGCTGAATGCGTCGTGGACTCAGGGCGAGTTTATCACCCGGTCCAGGTCCTCGATCAGATCTTCCGTTTCCTCCAGCCCTACCGAGAGCCGGATCAGGGTGTCGCTGATGCCGCGCGCCTCCCGCGCCTCCCTGGGCATGGCCGCGTGTGACATCCTGGCCGGGTAGGACAGGATGCTTTCCACCCCGCCGAGGCTGACCGCAAAGGCGGCCAGCGATATCTCCTCCAGCACCCTTCTGGTCAATTCGACCGACGACAGCTTGAAAGAAAGCACCGCTCCGGCGCCGGACGCCTGGCCGTGGTGCACCTCAAAGCCCGGATGCCCGGGCAGCCCGGGATAGAACACCTCCGCAACCCGTTCCTGCCCCGCCAGCCACCGGGCAACCGCCCCGGCGCTCCGCTGGCTCTCCTCCATCCGCACCTTCAGTGTCTTGATGCCCCTGAGCACCAGCCAGGAATCCTGGGGGCCGAGTATGGCTCCGAAGGCATTCTGCAGGAAGCGTATCCGCGAGCCCAGCTCCCGCTCCTTCACCACCGCGAAACCGCAGATCACGTCGCTGTGGCCGTTCAGGAACTTGGTGCCGCTGTGAAGCACGATGTCGCACCCCAGTTCCAGGGGACGCTGCAGGTAGGGAGTCATGAAGGTGTTGTCCACAATGGTGACGATGCCGCGCTCCTTTGCCATCCCCGCGGCCCCGGCGAGGTCGGTGATCTTCAGCAGCGGGTTGGAGGGGGTCTCCAGGTAGATCGCCCGGGTGTTGGGCCGGATGGCCTGCCGGATATTGTCGAGGTCCGTGGCGTCCACGAAGGTCGCTTCGATGCCGAGCCTGGCGAACAGCGAGGTCAGCACCCGGTAGGTGCCGCCGTAGACGTCCTCGGCCACCACCAGGTGGTCGCCGGGCGAAAAGAGGAGCAATGTGGTGGAAATGGCTGCCATGCCAGAGGCAAAGGCGAAGCCCCGGGTACCGTTCTCCAGCAGGGCCACGGTCTTCTCCAGGGCCTCACGGGTCGGGTTGTCGGAGCGGGCGTAGTCGTATCTGCCGAACCGGTCGAAAGACTCCTGGTCGTAGGTGGACACCTGGTAGATGGGGACCCCGACCGCCCGGGTGGAGGGGTCGACCTCGTGGCCGTTATGGATGATCCTGGTGCCGAATTTCATTATTCCTCTCCTTTGAACGCCTGCGCCAGGTCGGCTATCAGGTCGTCCGCATCCTCGATCCCGACGGACAACCGCAACAGCACGTTGTTGATCCCGAGCCTGGCCCGGATCTCGGGGAGGATATCCGCATGGGTCTGGACTTCAGGGAAGGTGATCAGGGTCTCGACCCCGCCGAGGCTCTCGGCGAACGAGATCAGTCGCGTCTTCAGCAGCAGCCGCTCCACCAGGGAGTGGTCCGCCACCTCGAAGGCCACCATGGCGCCGAATCCGCCCGCCTGTCCGCACAGCGTGTCCCGGCCGGGATGACCCTTCAGCCCCGGGTAATAGACCCTCTTCACCCTGGGATGCCCCGAAAGCCACCCGGCTATCTTCCGGGCATTCTGCTGCTGCCGGTCCAGGCGCACCCCCAGGGTCTTCATCCCCCTGATAACCAGCCAGGAATCCTGTGGACCGAGCACCGCGCCGACCGAATTCTGCAGGAAATAGACCTTCTCCGCCAGCTCAGGGTCCTTGACCACCACCAGCCCGGCTACCGTGTCGTTGTGGCCGGCCAGGTACTTGGTGGCGCTGTAGATGGTGATGTCAGCACCCAGGTCCAGCGGCCGTTGCAGGTACGGCGTCAGGAAGGTGTTGTCCACGATACAGAGGATCCCCCTCTCTTTGCAGAGAGCGGCCAGCCCCCGTACGTCCGCCACCTTCAGCAGGGGGTTGGTGAGGGACTCGACGAAAATTCCCCTGGTTTCGGGCCGGACGGCCCTTTCAACGGCAGATATATCACTGGTGTCCACGTAGGTAAAGTCCAGGTCGTACTGCCGGAATACCTTTTCGAACAGCCGGTAGGTCCCGCCGTAGAGGTCCTCGGTCACAATCAGGTGCTCACCCTTGCCGAACAGCAGCAGCAGGTTGGCGATGGCGGCCATGCCCGACGAGTAGGCGAATCCGCGGGCGCCCCCGTCCAGCCTGGCGATCCCCTCTTCAAGGGCCTGGCGGGTCGGGTTGCCGGTGCGGGTGTAGTCGTAGCCGGTGCTCTGTCCCAGCCCCGGGTGCCTGAAGGTCGCGGTCTGGTAAACCGGCACGGTGACCGCGCCGGTGCGGGTGTCCCACTGGAGACCGATCTGTACTGCCTGTGTGGTAATCTTCACAAATAACCTCCTGAAAGAAAAATCCCCTTCCGGGGTGTACGGAAGGGGATACTCTCTCCCTTCCTATCTCCCGGAACCTTTCGGTTCCGCAGGATTTGGCACCTTCCCGTTTCCGGGGGTTGCCGGGCATCGCAGGGCCAGTCCCTCCGCCGCTCTTGATAAGAAGTAGTACGTGTCTATTTGGTTGTTGACCATTTTAGGCAATAAAAAAAATATTTCAAGCACTTTTTTTGTTAGTAATATACTATAAATTCTCTCGACCAAACTCCGTGTTCTCGTTGGATTTTGACCAAAAGACGGTCCGGGGCGCGGTATTCTCCCATACGGGTGGCCTTCTTGTTTAAGGTCGTACAGTGCATTTGTCTTGACGCAAATCAAATCCTGATTGATTTTTCCTTAAGGAGATACTTTTGGGGTTTACAATTTCTTGATTGCTTTGATATGTTTTTCATGACCGGGTGCGACGATCTCAATCGTCCGGAGGAACGGTCCCGGTAAACGGACGGTCGACGAAGAAAGGGGTCTCTTAATGGATAAACAGGAAATAATCAGATGGCTGAAATGCGAGGACGAAGCGGAGCTGGAGCAGCTCTGGCAGAAGGCGGACCAGATCCGCGAGCGCCATGTGGGAAAATCGGTCCATCTCCGGGGGCTCCTGGAGATCTCCAATATCTGTGCGCGGGACTGCCACTACTGCGGCATCCGCACCGGCAACGACGGGCTTGAGAGGTATCGCATGCCAGAGGACGAGATCGTTGCCTGCGCCCATGAGGGGAAAGACTACAGGTACGGGACCGTCGTGCTGCAGGCCGGCGAGGATTACGGCATCACCCGGGAGTGGATGGCGGCACTGATCAGACGCATCAAAAAGGAGACCGGCCTGGCCGTGACCCTGAGCCTGGGGGAGCGGAGCGACGAGGACCTGGTGGCCTGGAAAGAGGCGGGCGCGGACCGCTACCTCCTCCGTTTCGAGACTTCCAACCGAGAGCTCTACGATCGCATCCATCCCCCGCTCAAGGGAACGCATGTGGACCGTCAGGCCCTGCTGCTGAGGCTGCGGGAGATAGGGTACGAGATCGGGAGCGGCGTGATGATCGGCATCCCGGGCCAGACCTATGACGATCTGGCCGAGGACATCCTCACCTTCAGCAGATTGGATCTGGACATGATCGGGGTCGGGCCGTATATCCCCCACCATGACACCCCGCTGGGCACGGACGATGAGGCCCTGAAGGCGCCCGAAGGTGAGCAGGTGCCCAACACCGAGGCCATGACCTACAAGGTCATCGCCTTGGCGCGCATCGCCTGTCCGGACGCCAACATCCCCAGCACCACCGCTCTGGCCACCCTCAACACCGCCACGGGCAGGGAACTGGGCCTGTCGCGGGGCGCCAACATCGTCATGCCGAACCTGACCCCGCGCAAGTACCGGGCCATGTACGAGATCTACCCGGCCAAGGCCTGCATCGACGAGACCGCCGCGGACTGCCGGGCCTGCATGCAGCGTCGCATTATCTCCATCGGCAGGGACGTGGGCGCCGGACGGGGCGACTCGCCCAACAGGAGCAAGGAGAAGGCGGCGTAAGAGGCTTTCTCAACTGTATATGACGGAACAAAGAACGGCCCGCAATCGCGGGCCGTTCTTTGTTCAGAGACAGCACGGTTTCCTCTCCCCTGGAATCCGTCGAGCAGGGAGACCGCTGCTAAAAGCGGATGTACGAGGTATTCGGTTCCCTTGATGCGTTTGTCTCTGTATAGTATAGGAATACGCGATGAACCGTTCGGAAAACCCAGCCACCCTCGATGCGGAGTTCGCGCGCCGGCTCCACCGGGCATTGACCGCGGACCGGGACGGCATAGCGCAGATGCTGAACGACCCGTCCCCGGAAGTGATCCGCTCTCTCCTCAGGAATCCACTGCTGGACGAGGGTCATCTGACCCTGCTGCTGAAACGGAGGAACCTGACGGAAGACATCCTGACAACAGTCGCCCGCCACCCTTTGGCCGAGGAGAGCCACAACCTGAAAGTGGCCCTGGTCCACCACCCGGCAACCCCGGTACACCTTGTTCCCACCTTGGTACCTCATCTCTACCTGTTCGAGCTGGTGACGGTCTGCCTCCTTCCCGGCGTCACCCCGGACCAGCGGGTGGCGGCCGAACGCGCCATCCTGCAGCGCCTGCCCACGGTCCCCCTCGGCAGCAAGATCACCCTGGCCCGGCGGGCCACTCCCGATGTTCTCGAGGCGCTCCTGCTGGAGGGAAACGCCCAGGTCATGGCCGCCTGTCTCGACAACCCCCGCCTCAGGGCGTCCTCCCTGTTCCGCTTTCTGAACGGGCCCGCGGCCGACGCCGAGACCATCTCGGCCATTGCCCGTCATCCCCGCTGGAAAAACCGGCCCAACCTCAAGCTGGCGATCCTGAAGAACGGCAGGACCCCTCTCATCTGGTTCACCGTCCTTCTCCCCGGCCTGTCGCTGGTGGAGGTGAAGAACCTCCGCGTCTCGGGCAGGCTGACCGCCGGCCAGAAGGAGTGCGTGGCGGATGAGCTGAGACGGCGCGGGGTGAGCGTCAGCTGAGATCGGACGGCGGCACGACGAACGGCTGCGACGGCTCGAACTGCCTGGTACCGTTGCCGACCCGGTCCTAATTCGTTACCTCTAATCAGTTTTCAGAGTCGGCCAGAATTTCCTCGCCGTATATTCGCCTGACCCCGCCTCTGTTGTGAAGACCCCGTCATCAAATGTGTTTTTTCAGGAATCCGAATCCGGCGGCTTGACGAACCAGCCGACATAGGTGAGCCAGATACCGGCCAGGACAAGTATGGAGAAGCCGGCCCTCACGGCCGGCAACAGCTTGAGGGCGGAGTAGGCGGCGCCACGCGCAATCATCTGCGGGGCTGTCAGGAGCAGCAGGCCGCGAAGCGCCAGGAACCAGCCGAACAATGAGATTATGATCGCCGCGGCGTTTGACCAGTACTGGTGGAAGGCGATTATCAACAGGCCGCAGAGCAGCAGGAATGCGCCCACAAACCACACGATCACCTCGTTATGGAAAAATGAGTGAAGAAGCGCCTCAATGTCGGGCGCCCGCACGATGATGATGCCAGGCACGAGGACCAGGAAGGGGCCCAGAACGCGCGCGAACGCACGAGTGCGGAGTTCGGATTCAACTGTAGAGGGCATTCGCATCTCTCCCTTTACTTTCAGTGTTTTGTCCTATGTCAGAGGCTGACCCACTGTCGAACCTTGCTGATTCCGGGGGGGCAGGCATGTCCCCGGGATTCCCTCAGTTGGGGACCTACTTCGCAGCAACCGCGGATATCTCCACCAGCACGTCGCGGGGCAGACGCGACACCTCCACCGTTGCACGGGCAGGCGGTTTTTCTCTGAAGAAGGTGGCGTAGACTGCATTCATGGCGACGAAATCTTTCAGGTCCTTGAGGTAGACCGTTGTCGATACCACATCTTTCAAATCTGCAAGGTCTGAGCCCACAGGCTTCCTGTTGTCGGCGTTATGCCCCCCACGGACCGGATTCTTCCGAAGAACATTGCCGTCCAAAGTAAAATGATAACGATGAAAACTATATACTCCTTTTTTGTAGACGCCGACTTTCGTTCATTCGGAATTTGCTCTAGGTCGCGGAAGCAGAGAATACTCACGAGGGCAATAGGAAAACCCAATGCCCCGGCAATCCACCATAAAGGACGACTTCGGTGTTTTCTCTGTGCCAATGCACCGATGATGGCACCGAGGCCCACTGACAAGAAAATAAATGTTAGAAGCGGTACAAATATCAATATATCCACTTTAATGGCTCCTCGCTGTTTCAGGTATCAGCTGCTTCCGTCCTTCATCCCTGCACTGATTTCTCCAGTTTGGCGACCGTGGACGGGTCGGGGTTCATCTCTCCCAGGTATTTTGGGAGATCTACCCCGGCCATCGAGGCCACTTCGTGAAGCGGCGGCAGGCTCTTGATGAGGCCCGACAGGAAGTTGGCGGTGGAAGTGCCGTCGCCGTTCCCCGCTGCTCCATCCCATACAGTAACCTTGTCGATCTTGATGTTCTTGATCGCCTCCACCTGAAGCTGAACGATCTGTTCGATCTTCTCCGTCATCAGGAGGGTAGCCGCTGACTTGGCGTCCCCGTTACAACTGCGGATCAGCTCCAGGTAGCCTGCGGCCTTGCTCTCCAGCACCTTGCGCAGACCCTCGGCCTCGGCCTGGTATTTGAGAAGGATGGCGTCCGCCTCACCCTTCGCCTCGCGTCTGGTCTTCTCGGCTTCCGCTTCGGCGGCGATTTCGATCTTTCTCTTGTCGATCTCCTGACGGACAACCTCGGCGGCGGTCAGTCTTTCCTGCTCGGCAAGGTACTGGGCCTTCTGGATCTCCACCTCTGCCTCGCGCCTGGCTACTTCCCCGCGCTGCTGCGCCTCAGCCTGCCTTACGGTCAACTCCGCGGTGGACGAGGCTATCTCGGCCTTGGCCCGGTTTTCACCCTCAACTGCCTGGGCCTCCTGCTGCTGCACGAAAATACGGCGGTCCGCCTCGGCCTTCTTTTTCCCCTTTTCAGCCTCAGCGATGTTTTCAGCGACCCGGATCTCCTTGTCACGGTTGGCTTCAGCCTCGCCGACTGTGGCCTGGGCCTCCTGTTGCTGGACAAAGATCCTCTGGTCGGCCTCCGCCCTTTTCTTGCCCTTTTCCGATTCGGCTACGTTCTCGGCAACACGGATGGTCTTCTCTCTGGTCGCTTCAGCCTCACCGATGGAACCCAGCTTCTCCTGCTCGGCCACGTCGATCTTTGCCTGATTGATTGCCTCTGCAGCCGCCTTCTTGCCTATGGAGTCGATGTACCCGGATTCATCGGTGATGTCGGTGATGTTGACGTTGATGAGATAGAGACCGATCTTGTTAAGTTCCGGCGCCACATTTTTGCGGATCGCCTCCAGGAAGCTCTCCCTGTCCTGGTTTATCTGCTCAATGGTCAGAGAGGCCACTGTCAGGCGAAGCTGACCGAAGATGATCTCCTTGGCCATCTCCTCGATCTGGGACTGAACAAGGTTCAGCAGCCTTTCCGCAGCGGAGTTCATAATTTCCGGTTCCGTGCTTATGCCGACCGTGAAGGTGGATGGGACGTTGATACGGATGTTCTGCAGGGAGAGCGCCTTCTGCAGGGGAATACTGATGGTCATCGGCGTGAGGCTCATGTAGGAGTAGTCCTGGATCAGGGGCCAGACCATGGTACCGCCGCCGTGAACGCAGCGGGCGGACTGGCCGGCCCCGACTTTGCCGAAGATGACCAGGATCTTGTCCGACGGGCAACGCTTGTAACGCGATGCGAGAAAGACTATGGTTGAAATTACCAGGAAGAGGAAGGCGACAACGGGAAGCATCCAGAAATTGAAGATGGCCAGTCCTTGTTCGATCATGACGAGTCCTTTCAGTGATTGATGGATATATTCTGAACTATTACGGAGGTCCCGCTTACGTCGACAACCTGCACGGCGGTCCCGGTGGGGAGTTCTTCCCCATCGATGGATACCGCGTCGAATTCACGAAGCCGATTGCGGACGTTGATGGTCACCCTGCCGGTACCCCCCTTGGGGATGGTCAGGTAAACCGTGCCGGTGCTGGCCAAAAGCCCGCCGGTGGGGGAGAGATTACCGCTGGATTGCATTCTCCCTGCCAGTTGGAAGAGTTTGCAGATCACCCACGCAGTCCCCACGCCGGCAAGTGCTGCTCCCGCAAGGGATACCAGCGTTCCGGCGTGGCTCTGCCGGTACAGGGCCAGGCCAACCAGTCCGAACATCATCAGAAACGAGGCAATACCGTGAAGGGAGAGGAGCTTGAACCCGGCATCGGAATCGGCATGATGAGCCTCGACACCTGTGAGGTCATGATCCAGCTCCGCTTCCATCAACCCTCCGGCCAATCCCATAACCAGCTTCGCAACCACAAAAAAACCGCCAATCACGGCGCATAACAGAAAAAAATTCTCTATTCCGTTGAATCCGACCATTCTTCCCTCCGCATTGCGAATTAGTTACCTGGCCAATGCCATCTTCTGCTTCAGATCGCTTTCTATCTTCAACAGCTCCTGCTCGGCGGCCTTGCGCTTGATCCTCCCGTCCTGCTGGATTCTTATCACCTCTTCTATGGTGGAGATAAGGTCGGCGTTCACCTTCTGCAGGGTCTCCATGTCGACAATTCCACGTTCCGATTCCCTGGCGATCTCCACGCTCCCCTGCTTCAGAAGCTCGGCGTTATTTCTCAAAAGCTCGTTGGTGGTGTTGTTCACCTCCTTCTGCAACTCCAGCATGTTTTTCTGGCGCATCAGAGAGATGGCGAGGACTATCTGGTTTTTCCACAGGGGGATCGTGTTGAGGATCGAGCTCTGGATCTTTTCGGCCAGTTCCTGGTTTCCCGCCTGCACCAAGCGAATCTGTGGCATGGTCTGAAGGGATACGGTCCTGCTCAGTTTCAGGTCGTAAATCCGCTTCTCGAAACGGTTGACGGCCTTTGCGAGGTCATCGTACTTCTGGGCATCCAGCGGGTCGCCGCTCACGTCGGCCTTCGCTTTTATGGAAGGAATGAGGGTTTCCCTGAATTCGGCAAGCTTTTCCTCTCCCGCCTGGATGAATATCCCCAGTTCCCTGAAGTGGCCGACGTTCTTCTCAAAAAGTCCGTCGAGAAAGGTAATGTCCCTGAGGAGCCCGATTCTGGCCTCATCGAGCCTGTCGGTTATCTTTTCGATTTGCCCCGAAAGGTTATCGTATTCCGCCATGAACCTTTTGAACTTGTCGAACATACCGCCGATCAGGGGGAGCGAAGCGAGGAATCCGCTCTCTCCCTGCAACTCTCCTATCTCAAGTTTTTTCACACTCATCAGGAGATCGGTAAGCATGTTGCCCACATATCCCGCATCCTTGGCGCGGATCTCCGCCAGCACCCCGTCGGCGAAGTCGGATAGCCTGGCCTGGGTGCCGACACCGTACTGAACTGCCATATTGCCTTCCGAGAGGTTAATATCCTTTTTAATCTTCTCGATTTTCTCCCTGTCTTCGGGAGATACCACCATGGACTTGAACTCTTTTACTGTCAACGACTGAGTGGCAAACGAACTCTGTTCCGTTTCCATTTATGGCCTCCTTGGTTCCACCATAGTTATGGTATCATTCTGCAATTTTCAATACGGCGCTCGATGACGTGTTGGAGAGATGTCGTGGACGCCGTACTTCTTTTTATTCCCGAATTAAGCATGGTGCATTGGCAAAAAAGTGCATTTTGGACTTTTTGCGGGAGCATCAAGTATGGTGACCCGAGGTCTATCCATGTTTTCCGCAGAGGGCAGACGAATCAAGACGGTATTTCCTGACGGTTGACTTCCTGTTGCAGAAATGCCAGCGCCCGGCTTTTTTCAGGATGCAGTTTCAGCTTTTCCGCAAGGGTCATTAACGAAGCGAACAGTTCACTTCCCAGCAATTGCTCGTTTTTCTGCAGGTAATGCCACCTGTTTTTCTCCTTCCGCTGCCTTTGTTGCCATGAATGCGACCAGAAATCGGGTAAATGCTTCAGGAAATGATTGCCGGCAATCCGTTGCCATTCCCCCCTATCAAACCATATGCCGCCGCAGGCGGTACATCGTTCCAGGTAGAACGGAACTTCGTCCTCTACTCTTGCCCGGATCATTATTCCGTGGCCCTCCGGACATATGCCTGTCTTTGAATCGTGAACAGTGATATCGCACAGAATATCTTCAGATTTGTCGAACACGGCATCATTCATTCTTGGGAGATCTTCCTTGCGCACCCATATCCCGCCGCATTCGGAACAGTCGTATGGCTGTGAAAAGGACTTTTTTGCCAGATCACTGTTTTCGCATTTGGGACGTTTCATGGTATGCCTCTCGTGCCGTTTCCGAACTTAACTCGTTATTTCAAAACCACTTCTCATCATTGTTACCACTTGCCTCCTTCATTGTCGAAGGCTCTGTAAAGAGACTGTCCGCATTGTCAGTGAAAGATTTAATTACAAATGTCTTTGCCAGCATGTCGTGCCAACATTGTTTATTTTTGGAAAACAAACTCCAAATGAAGCCTAGTGACAACGGTAGATAACTCAATATTTTAGCTAAATTTCTGCTTATTGATCTTTGGATCGTGAGGCGCCTACCACTTGAATCTGATACTTTTATTCCTGTTATTTTTTTCCTATTGTCGCTTGCCATGGTGAACATTCCATGATTGCCGCATAAAGAATCCAAATCAAAAAAGACGTATCACGGATTTGATTCCTGTATTGGAGAAATTTTTGCTTCTCTGGGATACTTCCAGAATTATTTCGCCATGCATCTATTACTGAATCGAAATCCAGAAACCAAATACCAAAGGCCAAAAAGAAGCAGGGTGATAGGTAGAATATCTAGTACGAAAACCAACAGTCTTCTGAAAAATCCGGCATGACTCATATAAAATCTCCTTTTTTGATAACGTCACAAGGCGCACCGGCTGAGTGTAGCGAGGATCGCGTGCCGCCTGGTTGAGCTATTCTACAAAATCCTTGACCCAATCCTGCTCCATCGCACTGCATTTTTACTGCGATCCCACGACCAATAAATGTTCCTAACTGTCCCCTTGATTTTCGATTTTTCAACGAATCCCCAAAATCTACTGTCGTAGCTTCTGTCTCTATTGTCACCCATCATGAAGTAAGAACCTACTGGAACGGTTACCGGCCCAAAGTTATCACGCGGATTCTGACTTGCTGGTATCACATCAAGTTCCTTATGCACACTGTAAGATTCTTTTGTTAGACTGTTATTCACATACAGCTCTTTATCTTTGATAACCACAACATCACCACCGACAGCTACAACTCTTTTAACGAAATCTTTTGATGGGTCTTCTGGATATTCAAAAATGACAAGATCGCCGCGATTGGGGTTTCGTGCAGATGTTCGGCGATCAACGAGAATGTGGTCTCCGATTAAGATGGTGGGCTCCATGCTGCCGGCTGGAATTTTATAGGCTTGTACATAATTGTTTCTGATAAGAAATTTTAGTGATATGCTAAATACTATCAGTAGTACAACTGTTCCGACATATATAGTTATTTTATTATATTTTTTGAGTTGGTAGTCCGAGTTGCATTTTCTTGCATATATAACTGCATCTCCAACAACTATAATGTAATACAGTAATGTAAAAAGAGCCATGATACAGATATAAATGAAGATGTAACGGCTATTGAGACTCAGTAACAAAAATGGTATCAATAATAATTGCAGGAGAATAAAAAATATCCCTTTGCGAGCTTGCCCGTTATAAATTTGGCCGAGACCCGGCTCGAAGAGGCTCAACAAACCAGCCAGCCACCATTTTCGGGGCTTAGTATCCATGGCTCTAATCCTTTCATTTACTCAACCGTTACAGGATGATCATCCTGAGTATTGTATGCCTGCAAAGCATCTATTATTAGATATTATTTTCTGATTTGTCACGCATAAGCACTTGCCCTCTTCGATTACTACCCCCTCGGGATTTTCTGACAATGGGCTATTCACGCTGGGTTACGACAGGCCAAAACTAATAAAACCGTCCGATCGGTTGAAAGCTGACACGGTCGGCACTGTTTTCCCCATAGGCACCACATTCTCCACCTTTACCACGATTTCCTTCGGGGAATGAAAATCAACCCATTTTTACACCGGCTTTCGTCTTTTCGTCAATAACGGCATCATTATATTTGTTCCATGAAAATCGAACTTGAGGGTCTCTGCTATCTGATATCTTGCATCGCTGCATGACTCGAAGAAAGCTTGAGGGACGAGTAATCCTTACGGGTTTCTGTTATCCAGCAAATATATTGGTAAACAAAACGGCCCGCTGGTGCGGGCCGTGGTCGTGCAGCTTAATGTACTCTTGGCTGATACTTCTGCGTTGCCTCACTCCCCCTCCTCATCACAGACAACAGACAAGATCTTTCCATCGACCTCGACCAGCATCTTATTCTCCAGAAGCAATTCCACCTCGGCCGCATGCGCAAGTGCCTCCTTTCTTCGCGGGGCGCGGCAGCGGCAAAGCAGTTCGTACTGCTCCTCGTCCAGTGGTAGCCTGTGCTGCCGGGCGCAGGGACGGGTGTCCTCCGCCAGGCGGCTTCCGTCCTGATTCCGAATCATCCGCAGCACCGGCGGCCTGCCGCCGTGCCACAGCTCTATCCAGCGGAGCACTGCTTCGGCCATGGCCATGGGAATATGCGGCTGCTCCAGGCTCTCGGACGGGAAATCGGCCTCGAAGTAGAAGGCCAGGCGATTTACGTCGAAGTGTGGAGGATAAATCCGGGCGTAGTCCGGAAGGGGCCGCAGGTTGCGTATGCCGAACCGTTCGGGATGGCGGGTATAGGCGCTGAAACGCATGAGCGCGAGAGGCGTGAGATGCGGCGGATGGAGGTGGTGCAGCGCGGGCATGAGGTGGAGCTGCTCCTGGTAATGGCTCCGCCGGTCGCCGGGGATGCCGACCATGGTGTTCCAGAGGGCATTGACGCCCACTTCCCTGGAGTTGCGGAGCAGGAGCAGGTTGGCCGCCGGTGAGGTTCCCTTGTTCAGCAGTTGCAGGATAGCGGATGACAGCGACTCGATCCCGGCCAGAAAATAGGCGCATCCGGCTTTCCTGAGCAACGCGAGCTGCCGTTTATCCAATTTTGTATTGGTCTGGTACACAAAGTTGAGCTTCAGCTCCGAAGACGCCAGCCACTGGAAGAAGCCGTCGAAGTAGGGTGGGGGGATCATCAGGTCCGATGCCGTAAAGAGCCGGCAGTCGGGGTAGTCCTCGCGGAGTCGCGTCAGTTCCTCCATCATCCGTTCGGGGCTCTTGACGCGGAAGTCGAAGCCGTAGCAGGCGTCAGCGCAGAAGTTGCAGGGCTTGTGTGCACCCCAGCCGCACCCGCGGGAACTTTCGAAGCTGAGGGAGATCAATGGATGGCCCAGTTGTTGCCGGGCCTCGACGAAGTCCGAATAGTCGGGAATGGGGACGGTATCCATCCGGTGCACGATGCCGCACTCGATGATCGGCTCCTCCGGCAATACCCCTCCGGTCAGATAGTTCTGGCAGAAATCCGGAAAGGCATGGTCCGCCTCGCCCATGAAGAGGAAGTCGAAGACGCCCCCCGCCCGGAGCATTTCCTCGCCCATCTCGGCCGGGCAGCCGCACCCTCCGAGCAGGAAGACCGCGTCGGGCAGCGCCTTCCTGATACGGCGGGCAAAGGCGATGGTGGCCAGGGCATCGGTGTATGTGAGGGAGAAGGCCACGATACGGGGGGAGAGACGCGCCACCACGGCTGTCGTCTCGTCAATCGCTTTGCCGCATCCGGCTGCGGTCTCCAGCCATTGGGCCGGCGACAGCTCCCTCCGGGGCTCGCCGATGTTGTCGAAGATCCGGAGATAGTCGGGCGGGTCGGAGGGTACGTCAACGATGCGGGTCATGCCGTCCGCGGCGTAGCTGGCAAACAGCCTGTCGCTGACCATGTCTTTGGGGTGGTATGAGGCAATGGCGGTGAATGCCTCCATCCCCACGGCATTGAAGGTGATCATGTTGGCATGGATCACCTTGCAGCCAATGCCCCTGTCGACGAGCGCCCTCTTGAGGAGACCGGTGGCCAGGGTGGGTGAAAAGGGGGTCTGGAATGGCGGAACGATGATGACGACAGGGACGTGATCCGTGCCCGGACGGTTATCTGGCATGGGTTTGCCTTCCCCCCGCGGCCGGAGGATACCACCGCCTCACCACGAAACCCTTCCTGCCGTTCACGGCCCCCTCCTGCCACGAATCCAGCGGGGTTCTGGTTTTCAGGATCTCCCTCAACCGTTCCTTCAGCCCGCTTATCACCACCCCCCCGCCGGGTCCGTCGCACTCCAGCCTGCTCTCGATGACCCGGTCCCGGTCGATGACGATGATGACGTGGCCGTTCCAGACGATCAGGTCCAGTGGCCTGATCCGTTCCGCGATGGCGTCGACGTCGAGCCCCGCTATCGGCACCGGCTCGCCGTAGCGGATGAGGGTGGAGGTGTTGCGCGGGGTGAAGCCGTCTGTGGCCTGGTAGAGCAGGCCGGAGCAGTCGAGCCCCTTCAGGGTCCAGCGTTGCGCAGTCAGGCTGTCGGGCTTGGGCCGGTTTGCGGGCGGGTAGAGCGAAAGCAGGTCGGGGAGGCCGTTCCGGACGTTGCCTCCCCAGACGTAGGCGCTCCCGGTTGCGGAGACCAGGTCGGCGATGACCCGATCGCGACCCGGAAGCCTGGGACGGCGCGGCTCGGGAGGGGCCTTCGAGGTCCGGACCAGGCGGCCGTCGATGTAGTAGCCGCTTTTCGAAGGGTAGGGGTAGTCGTCGGTGACGACCCGGTAAACAGGGAATCCGGGATTGTCGATGACCGCCTCGATGCGGAAGGGAGTTCCGGGGAGGGCGATGAACTCCAGCGCCCGGAGCTGGCCGCAGTGGTCGACGTCGAGCGTGGCGCCGTCCTTGCCGCCGAACACGGTCCGGAAGTCGGGGGTAGTGAGCATCGGGACCGGTGATACGGCCACGGCGTAGAAGGGTGTTCCGGTTCCGGCTGAGGCTGCCGGGGGAAGCAGGCAGAGGAAAAGCGCGAGGAGTAGGGATCTCCCGAGCTTCGGGCGGAACGTGCGCGGGCCGGGGGCGTTAATCGACCACCTTCCGGTAGAGGATCGACCAGTGGCGGAACTTGCGGGGCATGTGGCTTCCGACCGAACCCAGCACGGTAGTTGCCCAGAGGAGCGGAACCGTCAGGTCGGGACGGAGGTGGATTATTCCGGGGATCCCGATGTGCAGGATGCCCATCATCCCCCTTCCCTGGTGGGGCCAGTTCAGGCTGTGGCGCAGCTCCAGCGCCAGCAGGCCGGTGCCGGTGGCGATGGTCAGGTGGTGCCATATCCCGAGATCGTGGTACGGGACCTCGAACACCGATCCCCCGAACAGTATGCCTGCAACGGCGATGTGCGCCGTGCGAAGGATGTTGTCCGCCACTCTCATCCAGGCGGGGCGATGGTTCTTTGCCGTGCTGTTGCCGGTCGTGCCGTTCGTCATAGAGGGAGTCCTTTATCGAGAGACTGACAATGGGGCCGGTGTCTTGGGTGCGTCAGGCTCCGCGACCCTGCGCAGGAAGCGGAGCAGGCAGTTGTTGAACAGCGACGGTTTCTCCAGGTTGGCCATGTGACCCGCGCCCGGGATGAGGCAGAGCTCGGCGTCGGGCAGCCCCCGGGCCAGGGTCCGGATGTCCTCGGGCCGCACCGTCCGGTCCTCCTCGGCACCGATCACCAGGCAGGGGAGGGTGAATTTCCCGAGCAGGGGGGTACAGTCCGGCCGGTCCAGCATGGCGTGCAGTGCGCCCTCCATCCCCCGGAGATCGGTGGCGACCATCCAGCGCCGCAGGTCCCGGATCAATCCCGGGTTCCGCTCGGCGGTCCTCCCGGCGAACAGGGTGGAGGTGAAGAGTTCCGTCAGGGTACGGATGCCGTCCCGCTTCGCCCGTTCCAGCAGGGCGAAGCGGCCGGCCTTGACCGTTTCGTCGTCGCCGTCGCTGCGGGTGGTTATGAAACAGGCGGCGCTGAACCTTCCGGGATAGCGCTCCAGGAGGTTCATGAGCACGTAGCCTCCCATGGACATCCCCCCGATGACGGCCCGGTCGATCCCCAGTTGATCCAGCAGGGCGATGATGTCGTCGGCGAACATGGACATGGAGTATGGCCCTTCGGGCGCGTCGGTCTCGCCGAAACCTCTCAGATCCGGCGCAATGACGCGGAAACCCGCCTGAGTGAGCACCTCGGTCTGGGGTTTCCACATCCCCCGGTTGAGGGGGAAGCCGTGGATCAGGACGACCGGAGACCCGCTCCCCAGGTCGTCGTAGGACATGGTTATTCCGTTGATTACCGTTTTCATGCGGTTTCCGAACTATCGTCGCGGGGCAGGGGTCAGGGGGGACAGCAGGCGCACACCGAGCGGAACAGGGTAGTGCTCAGGTAGCGGTCTCCCCGGTCGGGCAGGATGGTGACGATGGTGCCGGAATCGAGCTTTTCGGCCGTGCGGAGCGCCGCGGCAATGGCCGCACCGCCGGACATGCCGACAAACAGCCCTTCACGGACGGCCAGCAGGCGGGCGGTCTCGAAGGCGTCCTCGTCCTCGACCGTCACCTTCTCGTCCAGGTTCTCCTCGTGGTATATCTTCGGCACGATGGCTTCCTTCATGTTCTTGAGGCCCTGTATCGTGTGGCCGATGCGGGGCTCGACGCCGATGATGCCGATGCGGGAGTTCCGCTCTTTCAGGTAACGGCCGGTACCCATGAGGGTCCCGCCTGTCCCCATGCCGGCAATGAACAGGTCGATGTCGCCCCCGGTCTGCCTCCAGATCTCCGGCCCGGTGGTTTCGTAGTGGGCCAGCACGTTATTTTCGTTGGCGTATTGGTTGGGCATGTAGTACATGCCGGGGTTCTCTTCCAGGATCCGGTGCGCCAGCCTGATGGCGCCGTCGGTGGCCTCGTGGGCAGGCGACAGCACCACCTCGGCGCCGTATGCCTCCAGGATGCTCCTTCGCTCCAGGCTCACGCAGGCGGGCATGGCCAGCTTGACCCGGTATTTGCGGGCCGCGCCGATCATGGCCAGGGCGATGCCGGTGTTGCCGGAGGTGGCTTCCAGGATGATCCTGTCGCGGGTCAACTCTCCCGATTCTTCGGCCTTGGCTATCATGTAGAAGGCCGGCCGGTCCTTCACCGAGCCGCCGGGGTTGTTCCCTTCCAGCTTGGCGAGAATCCTGACCCGGGGGTTTTTGTGGAGACCGGTCAGACGGACCAGGGGGGTATTGCCTATGGCGTCCTCCAACGCGCCGAAACCGGCTGACGGCTCTTCGTGAGTTTTTTCACACGTCTGTTCGCAAGGTTTCATCGATGCCTCTCCGTTCCGGAAACCCGGGGAGTATTGGTGCCCGGAAGGGAGGCAGCCCGCCTCCGCGTCCGACCGATCTGATTCGGTTGTATACAGGACCATATAATTAGCACTTTGCAGGAATAATTACAAGAAGGATGGGGCAGGCAAGACCTGCCAGGTCTCAGGTGATCCGGGGTCGGGGGGTAAGATGTTTAGATTCGGTGCTACACTTTCGGTGACTCCCTGAGCCGCCGGACGATCCCCGGAAGGACCTCAAGGACATGGTCCACGTCCTCTTCACGGTTGTCGAGCCCCAGGGAAAACCTGATGTTCCCCACGGAGGTGCCTGCCGCGACCCCCATGGCCTTGAGCACGTGCGAGGTCTTCAGGGCGCCGGAGCTGCAGGCCGAGCCGGAGGACGCTGCTATTCCCGCCAGGTCCAGGTTGAACAGGAGGGAGTCTGATTCCACATTGAGAAAGGAGAGGTTCGAGGTGTTGGGGAGGCGGCTGACCGGATGGCCGTTGATCCGCATGTCGGGCACCCGGGCGAGGATCCCCTCCTCCAGCCGGTCGCGCAGCTGCCGCACCCGTTCCGCTTCGGTCCGCATGGTCTGCGCGGCAATCTCGCACGCCTTGCCCAGGCCGACGATACCGGCCGTGTTCTCGGTGCCGCTGCGGCGGTTTCGTTCCTGGGGGCCGCCGTGGAGGAGCGGATAGAGTTTGGTCCCCTTCCGGATGATCAGGGCGCCCACCCCCTTCGGCGCATACAGTTTGTGCCCCGAAATGGAGAGCAGGCTGATGTTCTCTCCCTTGAAATCGACCGGGATCTTACCCACGGCCTGGACTGCGTCACAGTGAAAGTAAACCCCATGCCGGGCCGCGATCTCTCCAATCTCCCCGACGGGGAAGATGGTGCCGGTCTCGTTGTTGGCGTACATGGCCGAGATGAGGATGGTCTGGTCGGTGATTGCCGCTTCCAGGGCATCCAGGTCGAGCATCCCCTGGCTGTCCACGTCGAGGCAGGTCACCCGGCACCCCTGGTGCTCCAGATACAGGCATGGGGTCGTGACCGCCGGATGCTCCACGGTGGTGGTGATGATATGGTTGCCGCGGCTCCGACGGGCCGCGGCCACTCCCTTGATGGCGGTGTTGTTGGATTCGGTGGCGCAGGAGGTGAACACCACCTCTGCGGGGTCGCAGTTCACCAGGGTCGCGACCCTGTCCCGGGCCTCCTCCAGAACCGACTTGACCGCTCTCCCGGCCCAGTGGACGCTGGACGGGTTGCCAAATAAGGCGCGGAAGAACGGCAACATCGCCTCCAGGACCTCCGGATGCACGGCCGTCGTGGCATTGTTGTCCATGTAAACCTGTTGCCTCATGTATACTTCCTCCCGTCGACACCGGCGTGTCTTGCGCCGTCGGCACTGTCGCTATTGTTGTTTTCAGATAGCATACCATACTAAAATTGTCAATTAATGGTGCGCAGTTGGTCAGCGCACGATGAAGGCATCTTCCTCGTGATGCCATTTACGACGGTAAGCTCCTCCCCTTAGTTAGTTTCCATCCGGAAACTCTGGAAAAATGTTATGAGGGACGGGTCGGGGCTTTCACGGAGCCTCTCGTACGGCTTGAGTGCAATCGGACGACTCACGGGAAAAGCCCCTGAATCCAGCAGAGTATCTGATCCAGGCAAAGGATGGCGACCGATTACGAGGGGCTTCGGGGAAGTTCCGACCTGGCCCCTGCCGACACTTTCTGGATGAAAATAGTTAAAGGGAGGCGGGGAGGGGTTATACTCTAAGAGGGGGAGCTGAAAGCAGGCCCAATCAAGGTGCGGCATAGCGGATTGAATTCCGTTCGTCCGATTCATGAGCGCCATTTTCCATGTTTCTCCGCTTTGGTTGAAGTACCATTCGATGCGTCAAAATCTCGTCCCTTATAACTTGACAAAAATGGTAAAATTACTGTATTGGATACGGGTGCCGGAACTTGCCGCTAACGTTACCCGCGGGGCGCAGGAGGAAACAGATGTTTAGCGAAGACCAGATCGAACGCTATTCCCGCCATATCATCCTCAAAGAGGTGGGAGGCAAGGGACAGAGAAAGCTGCTGGACGGGAGCGTCCTGATCATCGGCGCCGGCGGGCTCGGATCGCCCGCGGCCCTGTACCTGGCGGCGGCGGGCGTGGGAACCGTCGGCATCGCCGATGCCGACGTGGTGGCCGTCTCCAATCTCCAGCGCCAGGTGATCCACCACACCCCGGATCTGGGAAAACCGAAGGTGGAATCGGCCAGGGAAAAGATGGAGGCGATCAACCCGGACGTGAAGGTCGTGACCTACAAATCCTGGGTCCGGGCGGACAATATCGCGGGGATCATCGAAGGCTACGACTTCGTCATCGACGGCACCGACAATTTCGCGGCCAAGTTCCTGATCAACGATGCCTGCGTCCTGGCCGGAAAGCCTTATTCCCATGGCGGGATACTCCACTTCATCGGCCAGACCATGACCGTGCTGCCCGGCGAATCTCCCTGCTATCGCTGCATCTTCCCCAACCCGCCACCACCGGGAGCAATCCCGACCTGCGCCCAGGCCGGTGTCCTCGGGGTCCTCCCCGGGACCATCGGCACCATACAGGCGACCGAGGCAATCAAGTTCCTGCTGGGAGTGGGAAAACTCCTGACCGGCAGGCTGCTGATGTATGACGCCGAAGGGATGGACTTCTATGCCTCACCCATCGCCAGGAACCGCCGATGCCCGATCTGCGGAGAAAATCCCACCATCACCGCCCTGCACGACGAAGAAGGGGCCATGAACGCCTGCGACCTGGGCTGAAGGCAGGTGAGCCGGATGTTGCGGATACCGCGAGCAATAGCTGACGAAATGATCTCGCATGCACTCCGGGAATTGCCTATGGAAGCGTGCGGGATTCTGGGAGGAAGGGGCGGGGTCGTTGCGGAGTATCATAGAATTCGTAACCTGAAAGCCAGCCCCGAACACTTCCTGATGGACCCGCACGACCAGATTGCGGTCATGGAATCGTTCAGCCGGCGCGGGCTGGAGTTGCTGGCTTTCTGCCATTCCCACCCCCGCACCCCGGCGCTCCCTTCGGTCGAGGACATCAGGCTGGCATTCTACCCCGACGTGACGACAGTAATCGTTTCGCTGGCGGATCCGGGCCGGCCGGTCCTGCGGGCGTTCCGAATCGTGGACGGCAGGTCGTGGGAAACGGATCTGGAAGTATTCCCGCGACGGATTTAAAATACACTTTATTAGTCAAAAAATTTTTGAAAATATTCTTGACAAATATAATCATATTATGGAAAAGTGTTTCAACACCGCAATCCAGTAAAAGCTCACGGTGGTGCGACACGGATCCAGGCAAGAGGGGCTGGAGGTGAGCATGCACGTCATCGATCTGCGGGGAGTCGCCTGTCCGACTAACTTTGTCAAGGCCAAGCTGGCGATAGAGATGGCCGACGAAGGGGAAGTGCTGGAGTTCTACCTCGACGACGGTGAGCCGGTACAGAACGTACCGCGGAGCCTGAAGGAAGAGGGGCACAAACTTCTGCGTCTCGACCGGGCCGACGGGTACTGGATATTGACCGTCGAAAAGGTCGAGTGCTGAGCGAAACAACCACCAAAAGGAAACCGACATGAGCAAAAGCATCCCCCCCGTCCCGGCCGGCGCCTCAGCCGGTGCGATACTCGAAGCCGGAGTCCTGGCTGCCGGCGGCCGGGTCGAGCTGGCCTGCTCCTTCTCCGTAGAAGACGCGGTCATCATCGACATAATCCACAAGAGCGGCCTTGCCGTCGGCGTATTCGCCCTCGACACCGGCAGGCTCAACGAAGAGACCTACCAGGTGGCCGACGCCATCCGGGAGCGTTACGGCATCCCCATCCACTGGTACTTTCCCCGCCACGAAGCGGTCGAAAAGCTGGAGCGGGAAAAGGGGCAGTACTCCTTCCGCGAATCCCTGGAAAACCGCCACGAATGCTGCGCCATCCGCAAGGTCGAGCCGTTGGGTCGGGCGCTCGCAGGTCTTTCCGGCTGGGTCACCGGGCTCAGGAGAGAACAGGGCGTCACCCGCAAAGACCTTGCCCCCATTGAAACCGACGAGGCCAACGGCCGCATCCTCAAGATCAACCCCCTGCTGGAATGGAGCGAACAACAGGTCCTGGACTATGCCGGACAGCACAACGTCCCCACCAGCCGTCTCTACGGCCAGGGGTACCGCTCCATCGGCTGCGCCCCCTGCACGCGTGCCGTAGGTCCCGGCGAGCACGCCCGGGCCGGCAGGTGGTGGTGGGAAAACCCGGAGCACAAAGAGTGCGGTCTTCACCGGCGTTAGGCCGGTGAAGACCGCGGCGCAGGGCACGGGGCAAAAGGTCAAAGGTGTTTGAGGACCCTCCATTTGCCCTTAGCCTTTTACCTTCAGCCGGCCGAATAATGACAATGAATTGAGGAAATTTATCCATGTACCACCATCTCGACGAACTCGAATCCCAGAGCATCTACATCTTCCGGGAGGCATACCGCAGGTTCGAAAACCTGGCCATGCTCTACTCCATCGGCAAAGATTCCACCACCATGATCCACCTGGCCCGCAAGGCCTTTTTCGGACGGCTCCCGTTTCCACTGGTGCACATCGACACCACCTACAAATACCCTGAAATGATCCAATACCGCGACCGGATGGCGCGCGAGTGGAACGCCGACCTTATCGTGGGGAAAAACGCGGCCGCCATAGAGGCCGGTATGGGACCCGAACAGGGGCGGCTGCTCTGCTGTGAAAAACTCAAGACCGACGGGCTCTCCCGGATAATCGAGCAACACGGCTTCCACGGGCTGTTCCTCGGCATCCGGCGGGACGAAGAAGGGAGCCGGGCCAAAGAACGGGTCTTCTCGCCCAGGGACAAAAACTTCGAATGGCCTTACAAAGACCAGCCGCCCGAACTGTGGGACCAGTTCAACACCAGCTTCGAGCCCGGCACCCACATCCGTGTCCACCCCATCCTCCACTGGACCGAGCTCAACATCTGGGAATACATCAAGCGCGAGCAGATAGAGATCTGCCCCCTCTACTTCGCCAAGGACGGCAAACGTTTCCGCTCCCTGGGGTGCATGCCGTGCACCGGCCCCATCACATCCAGCGCCGCCACGGTAGACGACATCATCGAAGAGCTCAAGACCATCAAAGCTCCCGAGCGGGCCGGCCGTGCCCAGGACCAGGAAAACGCCTACGCCATGCAGAAGCTCAGGGCAAAAGGATACATGTAGAGAATCGGGCGAAAGGCGAAGGGCGAAAGAAATCTGAATTGTTAATGGTCAAAGGTTTTCCCCTTAGCCTTTAGCCCTTCGCCTGACTACAACAAGCAAACAGGAAAATGAAATGACACAATCTGATACCTTGAAAATAGTGATTGTTGGCCACGTGGACCACGGCAAATCCACCCTCATCGGCCGGCTGTTCTACGACACCGGCAGCATCCCCCGGGTCCGTTACCAGGAAATAGCCGCCACCTGCCGCGCCCAGGGCAGGGAGTTCGAATTCGCCTACCTGATGGACGCCCTGGAAGAAGAACGGGACCAGAACATCACCATCGATACCGCCTCCACCTTCTTCAAGACCGCAAAAAGGCCCTACGTCATCATCGACGCTCCCGGCCACAAGCAGTTCCTCAAAAACATGATAACCGGCGCCTCCAGCGCAGACGCCGCCATCCTTCTGGTAGACGGCGCCGAAGGCGTCCGGGAACAGACCAAAAGGCACGCCTACGTCCTGTCGCTGCTGGGCATCCGCCAGGTAGTGGTCACCGTCAACAAACTGGACATGGTGGGTTACGACCGCAAGGTATTCGGCGCAGTCGAAAACGACATCCGCGGCTTCCTCCACTCGGTCGGCATCGTACCGTCCCACGTCATCCCGGTCTCGGCCCGGCAAGGGGAAAACATGGCCAAACGCCTCGGCCACACCCCCTGGTACAGCGGTCCCACCGTACTCGAGGCCCTGGACACCTTCGAGAACGTCCACGGCGACCGGACCCTGCCGCTCCGCCTGCCGGTACAGGACGTCTACAAATGGGACGGCAAACGGATCTACGTCGGCAGGGTCGAAAGCGGAGAAATACGGAAAGGGGACGAAGTCGTCTTCCTTCCCTCCGGCAAGATAACGAAAATCAAGAGCGTCGAGAAATGGCGCACGCCCGACCTCCCTTCCGCCGGGGCCGGGGAAAGCATCGGCATCACCACCCGGGACGAACTGTTCGTCGAGCGCGGCGAGGTCATAGCCCGGCGTGACAACGCCCCGGTCAGGACCCGCGAGATCCGGGCCAGCATCTTCTGGCTGTCCGACCGGCCGTTCCAGGCCGGTGCGAGCTACACCCTCAAACTGGCCACGGCCGAAGTCACCGCCACCGCCGTTGCCATCGAAGAGCGGCTCGACTCGTCCAGCCTGGAGGTAACCGAACGCCACGCCAGGGAACTCCTGGCCACAGAAGTCGGCAACGTGGCATTCGCCCTCAAGAACGACATCGCCGCCGACCTGTACGGAGAAAACATCGCCCTTGGCCGGTTCGTCATCGAAGACGGGACCCTCATCTCCGGCGGCGGGATAATCCGGAGCCTTGCGGCCGACAGCGGGGGCTCGGTCCAGACCGTCAGGCTGGACGACAAATTCATCATCAACGACGACGGGAGCTTCGTCGACCTGACCAGGGAGCGTCGTGAGGTGGACTTCTACGTCACCGCCCCGTTCCTGGACTATCTCAGCGCCGGCAACCGTGTGCTGTTCCGTCTGCGCGACCCGCGCCAGGTGGAACCTGTTGCGCTCATGGCCTTCGAGCACAACCTGAGGTTCTCCTTCGGCAGGGATGGCGAAAAGATTAACCTCATCCTCTTCAGGGACGCCGGAAAAACCGCGACGGCGGAGCCGGAGTTCGGCGGGCTGTGATGGAGGAATAAAAACAGGCCGTTTTGGTGCTTGAGTGAAAAAGCGGGCAAATCGCGTATCGGATACGGCGGTCTGCCCTTTTTTGTTGGCCGGCGCGCCGTTTGCGGAAGGACGGGGTGTAGCGGGACCCCAGACCGGCCCCGGCCGGCGTCTTGCGGATGGGTGTCGGCTATTTTGTTTCGGTAACAGACTTATGGTGCTATAATCTATTCAGTAAACAATATATTTACATTGGGAACCACGAGTCTCGAAAGGAGAACATTATGGAAGCGAACCACGGACAAGCTTTACGCGTAGGTATGAGAATAGTGGCCGTTGTCTTTGCGTTCATTTTGTGTCAGGGCCTCGGCTCGACCGCGTTCGCGGATAACAAGTCAGAGGCCCAGGCGGTAGTGGACAGGGCGAACGCGACGTTCACGGAACTGATGAGTGACAGCAATTTTTCCTGGCTGCACGGATATATCAAGGACGCCAAGGGAGTCCTGATATTCCCGCAGGTCCTGAAAGCGGGCTTTTTCCTGGGCGGTTCCGGGGGGACCGGCGTGCTCCTGGTCAGGGGGCATCAAACCGGAACCTGGAGTGACCCTGCCTTCTACACGATCGGTTCGGTGACCTTCGGTCTGCAGATAGGCGGCGAGGCCGCACAGGTGGTCATGCTGGCGATGAGCCAGAAAGCTGTTGACACCCTCTTCAGTTCAACGGTGAAACTGGGTGGAGATGCATCCATCGCGGTCGGTCCTCTCGGCGGGGGTGCCAAGGGCTCCGTTACGGTCCCGACAGTGACGGCCGACTTCGTCTCCTTTGCCAAGTCCAAGGGGCTTTACGCCGGTCTCAACCTGGAGGGTTCGGTGCTGGCGGTGCGTGATTCGCTCAATAGCTCCTACTACGGCAAGGCGGTTGCACCGAGAGACATTATCATGAAGAGGGTCGTGGGCAACCCCGACGCGGCCGCGCTCAAGGCGGCGCTGGGGAAGGCCTCGGCAAAGTGATCGGTGAATGGATTGTTCCCGGGTTGACCTGGAGATGCTTCCAGAGGATGGAGGGGACACCGTCTGATGAGAGGATAAGATGAATGTTGTCGAACCGGCATATGGAATTGCTCGGGTGAGCGACAGACACGGTCACGGAGGAGGGAAGGCCTCTCTCCGTGACCGCCTTCGCGGCGCCATCTGGGGGCAGCTGGTGGGTGACGCCGCCTGTCTGGGGATCCACTGGATCTATGACCCGGCCGAGCTCGATCGGGCCTATCCCGGTGGGGTGGCGGGATTCGAGGCCCCCGGAAAAGGGCATTACCACTTTGGAAAGGTGCCTGGGGACCAGACCCACTATGGAGATGCGGCGCTCGTGATGCTCCATTCGGTCGCCGAGCTTGGGAGGTTCGAGGCTACCGATTTCGGGAGCCGCTTCATTGAACTGACGGGCTCCACCGCATACACCGGGTACCGGGACAACGCCACCAGGAAGACCCTGGAGAACTACCAGCGGTTCCTGGCGGACCACCCTGGCGAGGCCTTCGGTTTCCAGGAGGGGGCCGACGATGACCAGCCGGCCACCGCAACCCGGCTTGCCCCGGTGGCGGTGGCCCATTACCGTGACGCCGGCCTGCTGGAGGCGGTGACTGCGGCGACCAGAGTCTGCCAGAACAACGGCCGGGCCGTGGCCTACGTGAAGTGCCATGCCCTGGTGCTGAAGGGGCTGTTCGGTGGTCTCGACCTGGGCACGGCCCTTCGGAGGGCGGCGGAGGCCCTCTCGGCGGACGTCAGGTACGGTTCCGAGATCAGGCGCAAGGTCAGGGAGGCGCTGGAGTCGGTGCACTACTCCGTAACCACCGCCACCAAACGCTTCGGCCAGTCCTGCCCCCTCATACACAGCTTCCCCTCAGCTGTCCACGCCGCGTTCAAGCATGCCGACGATTTCGCGTCCGCCGTGCTGGCAACGGCCCGGGCAGGCGGCGACAGCGCCGGAAGGGCCGCCCTGGTCGGGTCCTGGCTCGGCGCCAGCCTGGGAGTTGCAGGCATACCCGAAGAATGGAGAAGACGCCTGACCGCCTTCGACGCCATCGAGCAGGACGTGGAGCGGCTGGTGCGGCGTCTGGAGCCGTAGAGCAAAATCCCGCCCGCCTCCCTTCGTAGAGGGAGGGTAACTTCATGACCACCCATCTCATCATGGCAGAACGACAATTCCGTCCTTCCTGCCTCCTCATTGAATAACAGAACCCCAGATATTTTCCTCAAAGCAAATCTCTGTTGTCCGCCGGTTCTATTTTATTAAAAAAACCGATAACTTTAACAGATAATGTTAATAATATCCATTGGACGACCCATTAATGAGTTTGTTATGGTGTGGCGCGGTCGGCCGTTTTGTTTTGTACCCCCTCAGGGGTTTTTATTCAACCGGAGGAGCACAGTCATGAAAAAAGGAACAATAGGTAGGGCATCACTGCTGATGGCGATCTGTGTCATGCTGCTGACCGGGTGCGGCAGCTCGGTGGAGGAAAAACTGGCCATCGTATCAGGGCCGCACCTGGTGCCGGCGTCAAAGGAGTATCCCAATGCCGATCTGCTGGTCACCCCCGAGTCGGTCCAGGAGAATCTCGGCAATGACGACCTGGTGATCATCGACGCGCGGGGGTCGGGGTACGAAGCCGGTCACGTGCCCGGCGCCGTCAGTATGAAGTACGGTGCGTTCTTCACCGCCGGAGTGGGGCTGAAAGACACGGCGACCCTGGAAGAGCTGCTCGGCAAGGCCGGGCTCACCAGGACCTCCACCATCGTCATCTATGACAACACCACCGCCTCCTGGGGGGCGGCGGGGCGTATCTTCTGGATGCTCGAATACCTGGGCTGCACCGACGTGCACATCATGAACGGCGGCTGGGACAAATGGGCGGCCGACGGCAGGCCCGTCGAGACCGCGGGCCATACCCTGCCGGAGAAGAAATTCGTCGCCAGGGTCAAGTCATCGGTACGTGCCACCTCCGACCGGATACTGAGCCGGTACCAGGACAGCGATTTCGCGATAATCGATGCCCGGACCGACGAGGAGTTCATCGGCTGGCAGCTCTACGGCGAGGCGCGGGGCGGCCACATCCCCGGGGCGGTGCAGATTCCCTATGCCTGGTACTACGCCACCGACAAGACGGTGCTGAATTACGCAGACCTCAAGACGCTGCTCGAATCCCGCGGCATCACCCGGGGCAAGGAAGTGACGTCCTACTGCACGGCCGGGATCCGCAGCGGTTACGTCTACTTCATTCTCAGGCTGATGGGGTATACCAGGGCTTCGAACTATGACGCCTCCATGTTCGAGTGGACGGCGGACGTCTCCCTCCCCATGGAGAAGGCCGCCAATTACTCGAGGATGGTCCACGCCGGATGGGTCAAGACACTGGTTGACGGCGGCACGCCTCCCACCTATTCCGGCAACGGCTACAAGATCTTCGAGTGCAGTTGGGGGCCCACCTCATCGGCCTATAACAGCGGCCATATCCCGGGCGCGGTTCATTTCGACACCAACAACGTGGAGGCGAGGAACTATCTCGACCCCCTCAACCCGTTCCCGGTATCGGACGCCAACGAAATAGTCTGGGACCTGGTGGCGGACTCCATACTGGAGGCCCGGCTCGCCGCAATGGGTATCTCCAACAATACCACGGTCATTGTCTATGGAAATTCGGGCAGCGCGGTCACACGGGTCTACTGGGCGCTGCGCTACGCCGGGGTAGACGTCCGCTACCTCAACGGCGGCTACCAGGCCTGGCTGGCCAATGGCGGCGCGGCGGAAACGAGCGCCAACCTGCCGGTACCGGCCCTGTTCACCATCAATCCCCAGCCGCAGATCAAGGCCCTGACTCCCGAGGTGAAGCAATACGCCGATTACTTCCGCGCCAACGGCACGCCGCTGCCCGGCAAGGTGCTGGTGGACGTGCGGAGCAGAGAGGAGTACGCGGGCGAGATCGTAGGCTATGACGACCCGAATATCACCAGGAAGGGACGCATTCCCGGGGCGGTATGGGCGTACAACGGCGGCAAACCCGACTACATGGACGCCGACGGAACCCTTCGCAGCTACACCGAGGTGCGGGGGATGTGGCAGGACCTGGGCATCACCGCCGACAAGACGCTGATCTTCTACTGCGGGACCGGGTGGCGCTCGACCCTGTCGTTCATCTATGCGGACCTGATGGGCTTTCCGAACATCAAAAACTACGACTCCTGGTATGTCTGGAGCACCTACTGGGATTCATCGACCGAAACCATCCACCGCGATGCCCCGTATAACGACCCGCTCATGCCGATCGACACCGGCTGGCCCGGACCTTAACCTGGTTTCCGTCCGGAAACCCCGGGAAGATGTTATGGGGGACGGGTCGGGGCTTTCACGGAGCCTCTCGTACGGCCTGAGTGCAATCGGGTGATTCACGGGAAAGCGTCTGAATCCGGCAGAGTATCTGATCCAGGCGAAGGACGGCGACCGATTACGAGGGGCTTCGGGGAAGTTCCGACCCGTCCCCTGTCGACACTTTCCGGATGGAAACCGGCTTAACATTTTTTCACTCCTTCAATCGCCCAACAGAAGTGGGTGGGGGGAAATAAAATCGGATTTCTTTAGATTCATCCCAGGAGGGAACCTTGTGAAACAACTACTGACAAGCAGCGTCATTGCTGCCATAATCGTCGCCATATCCGCTGGTGCGGGGTTCGCCGGCGCGTGGACCCAGGAGAAGGGGAAGTTTTACGACAAGCTGGGTTTCAACTTCTACTATGCGAGCAAGAATTTCGATCCCGACGGGGGCAAGAGCGACTTCGCCAACGGCGGCACGTTCCGCGATTACAACCTCAACAACTATATAGAGTACGGTCTGACGGACGATCTTACCCTGATCAACTCCCTGGTCTATAAACGGATCGACAAGAGCGACACCACGGCCGACCTGACCACCTGGGGGGTGGGGGACATCGACGTGGCGGCCCGTTACAGGCTGGCCGAGGGAACCTGGGGCATCCTGTCAATCCAGGCGCTGCTGAAGATCCCGTCGGCCTATGACAAAAACGACCGGTTGCCGCTCGGCAACGGCCAGTTCGACTATGAAGGCAAGCTCCTCTTCGGCCGCTCCCTGTATCCCCACATCCCCGGCTATTTCAATCTGGAGTTGGGCTACCGGTTCCGTGAAGGCGATCCGTCCGACGAATTCAGATACCTGGTCGAGTTCGGAATCGACGTTACCAGGAGCCTCTACGGCAGGTTGAAGCTCGACGGCATTTACAGCATCGATAACGGCAACAGATACGGCTATGACGGCAATCCAACGACCACCAACAACTTCGACCTGGGGAAACTGGAACTGACCGCGGGTTACAAATTCGCTCCGGCATGGGGTGTGGAACTGACGATAACTCCTTCAGTCTATGGCCAGAACACCGCGGCCGGAACCAATTTCACGCTCGGGCTGTTTTACAAGACGCCATGAAGGACGAAACACTGCAACAACCGGCGGGGCTGCTCCGCCCGAGACTGCGGGAACTCCTGGACAGGGTGCGGGAAGGGTGCACGGAGTGTGGCGGCTGCATGACCGAATGCACGTTCCTGCGCAGGCACGGCACGCCGAAAAGCATTGCCGGCGGTTTCGCCACCGCCGCCGAGGCGGCCCTGTCACTCCCGTTCGAATGCAGCCTGTGCGGCCTCTGCGGGGCGGTCTGCCCGGAGGGGTTGACCCCCACTGACCTGTTCCTGGAGATGCGCCGTGAGGCAGTGGACCGCAGCTTCGGCGGTTTTCCGGAGCACGGGCCGCTCTTGAGCTACGAGCGGCTCGGCACCTCGCGCCGTTTCACCCTCTACCGGCTGCCCGAGGGGTGCTCCACGGTCTTCTTCCCAGGCTGCGCCCTGTCCGGCAGCCGGCCGGCCGGGGTCTCCAAGGTGTTCTCCCTGCTGCGGCAGGCCGACCCGGCCATGGGCATCGTCTTTGACTGCTGCATGAAGCCCTCCCACGGCCTTGGCCGCGAGCGTTACGCACATGCCATGTTCGAGGAGATGCGGAACTACCTGGCCGAGCAGGGGGTGAGGGAGGTGCTGGTGGCCTGCCCCAACTGTCGTGAGATGTTCGATTCCCTCGGCAGGGGACTGGCGGTGAGGACCGTGTACGAGGCGCTGGCCGAATCCGCGGCCCCGCCGGAGCAGGCATCCGGCACGGTGACGGTCCACGACCCGTGCGTGCTGCGCCATGACCGGGCCGCTCAGCAGGCCGTGCGGACCTTGCTGCGGAGGCAGGGGCTGACGGTGGAGGAGATGGCCCACTCCGGCAGGACGACGCTCTGCTGCGGCCAGGGGGGAGGGGTGAACCTGCTGGATCCGGACCTGGCCGGTTCATGGGTACGGCAACGGGTCGGGGAGGCGTCCGGCAGGAGGGTGGTCGGCTACTGCGCGGCGTGCGTGCAGGCCCTGGCGGACCACGCCCCTGCCAGTCACCTGCTGGACATGCTGTTCAACCCGCAACAGGCCCTGGCCGGCAGGGTGAAGGGTGCGGCCGCCCCGTTCAGCTACCTGAACAGGCTGCTGCTCAAAAGGAAATTCAGAAGGATGGGAGGAGTTGCGGTGTTACGGGAAAGGACCTTTTCCGCTGAACCTGAATCGGTGCGTAAGCTCTCCTGGAAGCCGTTCGTGCTCCTGGCCCTGCTGGCGGCGGCTGTTGCCGGGGTGCACCTGTCCGGCGCTGGCCGCTACCTGCAGCAGGACCAGCTCAGGGGGCTGATCGCCGGGTACGGGGCGCTGGCCCCGGCCGTCTACATCCTGATCTACAGCCTGGCGCCGGTGCTGTTTCTGCCCGGGCTCCCCATCACCATCGCGGGCGGCATCCTGTTCGGTCCGTTCTGGGGGGTGGTCTACACCATCACGGGCGCCACCATCGGCGCTTCGCTGGCGTTTTTAACGGCCCGCTACCTGGCCCGTGACTGGGTGGCGTCCAAGCTGACCGGCCCCGGCTGGGCCAGGCTCGACCGGGAGGTGGAGCGGCACGGCTGGAAGGTGGTGGCCTTCACCCGCCTTATTCCGGCCTTTCCCTTCAATCTGCTGAACTACGCCTTCGGCCTGACGAAAATCCCGTTCAGCCACTACCTGGTGGCCACTTTTTTCTGCATGCTTCCCGCCTGCATCGCATTCATCGTGTTTTCAAGCTCTCTCCTGGACCTGATCCGGGGAAACCTGTCGCCGACCGCCCTCGTGGGGATCGCGCTGGTCGTGGCCGTATCGCTGATTCCGCTGATCTACCGGCGGTTCAAGGCGCGGCGCGCGGCCGGAGGAATGCCGGGTGAGCCCGACTAGGGCAGCACGGTCGGACGTGAACGGCCCGGTCCGGGTGGCGCTGATCATCCCGGCCCGCAACGAGGAGCTTTCGCTCCCCACGGTGCTGGCCAGGGTTCCGGCGCCGGTGACCAGGGTCGTGGTGGTGGACAACGGTTCCACCGACGCTACGGCCGCGGTGGCCCGGTCGTGCGGCGCGCAGGTGGTGCACGAGCCTGTAGCGGGCTACGGCAGGGCCTGCCTGGCCGGGATCTCGGCACTGACCCACGACCCGCCGGCCCTGGTGGCATTCGCCGACGCAGACGGCAGCGACGGGGTGGAGAACCTGGCGGTACTTCTGCAACCGATTCTGGCCGGCGAGGCGGACCTGTCGCTGGCCTTGAGGGTCCCGGACGGCGGCGGGGCGCTGACTCCGCAGCAGCGCTTCGGCAACCGGCTGGCGACCCGGTTGATCCGTTTCATCTGGGGGCACGACTACGGCGACCTGGGACCCATGCGGGTCGTCACCTGGCAGGCGCTGCTGGAGCTCGGGATGGAGGACCTGGACTTCGGCTGGACCGTGGAGATGCAGATCCGGGCCGTAAAGGCGGGACTGCGCATCAGGGAAACGCCGCTCCCCTATCACCCGCGGCTGGCAGGGGAGTCCAAGATCAGCCGTACCCTGTCGGGAGTGGTGCGGGCCGGGGCCAAGATTCTCTGGGTCATCGGCCGGGAACTCTGGCGGGCGGAAAGGTCGGCGGCACAAGGGGAGAGGGACTCAGGCGGGCATCGGGCGGAACCGGCGAGCAACCCGACAGAGCAGCCATGCCGCCACCGGCGCCAGGAACAGGGTTGCGGTCACCCATGGGTCCTCGACCCATTGGCCCAGGATGAAATAGGGGATCTGGACCCGGTAGGAGAGAAAGACCGCCCAGCAGAGCACGATCCCGGCCGGGCCGGCGGCAAAGGGGAGCAGGGCGGCCAGGGTCAGGGCATACCAGGGCTGGAGCGTGGGGGTGAGGAGCAGGAAGGCCAGGGCGATGTGGTAACAGGCCGCGAGGGCCGAGCGGCCTGAAGCTGCCCGGCGCGGTCCTGCGTCCCGCAGCAGCAGTCCGTACCTGACCAGGAGAAAGCCGAGAAAGACGCCGCCCAGTATCAGCCGCGCGACAGCGCCGGAACCGGTCAGCCCCCGCAGGGCGCCGAAGGCGAAACCGGAGAACTCCCAGTTGCGGGCATAGATATCCAGCGTGGCCAGAAGACCCGCCAGCCCCGGGATGAAAGGGGCCAGGAGCAGGGCCGTGGCTGCCGCGAAGGCAGCCGTGAAGTGGCGCCTACGGCCTGACGGTACCAGCGACAGCAGGGCCGGGAGGAACACGAGGGGAAAGAGCTTCACCAGTCCGGCGAACGCGGCCAGGCCGCCTGCCAGCAGGTACGACGCTTTTTCACCGGCTCCGTCCCCGGATGCCCCCCGGCCGGAGCGGGCGTTCACCAGCAGGCAGCAGGCCGCGATGAAGAAGCACATCCCGGCCCCGTCCACGTGGCCGGATCCGGCGATCTCCAGCACCGGCAGCGGATTCCAGGCGTAAATCACTGCATGCCGTGAAGGGAGCCCCAGCCGGTTCAACAGCAGCATGAGCAGGCCGCACAGGACGAGGTCGATCAGCACCAGGATCCCTTTCAGTCCGGTTATCCCCAGGCCTGTGGCTGCCCCGGCGGCGAAGACCAGTTGCGCGGCCGGGGGGTAGATGGTCACATGCTCCGGGTGGTTGATCCCGGCGTGCACGGTCTCCAGCCCGGGCGGCGGCTCGACGGATGACGGTGCCGCGGCGTAGGGGCTCCCGCCGCGGAGCAGGGTGGCCCCGTCCCACAGGTAGCGGTGGACGTCGTCGGACAACTGCGGCGGCGCGAACAGGAACAGGAGCCTCAGCAGCAGGGCCACGCCCAGGATGACGGCCGGCGACCATCCGGCCGCGCCGCGTTCCCCGAGATAGTATGCCAGGGCGGTCGCGACCGCCATGACCGCGGTCCACCCGACCAGCAGGGGGATTGCCAGGCGCAGTTCCGGAGCCAGAGCCAGTATCACCGAGGAGGCAACGATGACGAGAGGAATGCAGATGGTAACCAGTTTGTTCGCCGGGTTTCCGCTCCCGCGGCTTGTGGGTGCGCTGATCATGGTCGTGTCTCTTTCCGGTCCGGTCGCGGCGGCGGACCTGGGCCTGATAGAGCCTTCGGACCTCAGCCGGGAAAAGGCCCGCTGGGTCGTTCTGGACGCCCGTCCCAAGGCGGCGTGGCAGGCGGGCCACATCCCGGGCGCCAGGTCGTTTTCCTGGGAGGACTATACCAGAACCGACGCCAAAGGTGTACACTACAGCCCGTTCGAGCCCCGGGAGCTGGCCGCGGCCCTGGCCGGCATGGGGATTGACGAGAAGACCGCCGTGGTGGTATACGGAGACGCCGACAAGAGTTGGGGCGGCGAGGGGTACGACGTCTGGCTCCTCGCCTGGCTGGGCCACAAGGGCCCCATCCGGCTGCTGCACGGCGGCATACAGGCGTGGCAGAACCTGAACCTGCCGCTGGTCAGGGGCGACGAGAAACCTGCCGCGAAGAAGCCGGGCTACCGTGTCGCGCTCCAGCAACGATACCTTGTAGCAACGGAAGAGGTCGCGAAGCAGAGCGGATCCTTTGCGCTGGTTGACGTCCGTTCCACCTGGGAATGGCTCAAGGGAAGGATACCCGGCGCCGTCCACATCCCCTGGGACGAGTTCTACACCGGCAAGGACCGCCGTCCGCTCCCCCCGGCCGAGCTGAAAAGGCTGCTCGCCAGGCACGGGGTCGATACCTCCAGGCCGGTGGTGTATTACTGCCTCGGCGGGGTACGCTCCGCCTACGCCTGGACGGCCCACCAACTGGCCGGGCTGCCCGATGCGCGCAATTACCGCGGTGGCTGGGAGGCCTGGCGGAAAAAGTAGACAGGCGGTAGACTGAACCTCAAGCAATGGCCCAACTTTTCTTCGACATCTGCGCGATTGTCCACCTGTCGGCCCTGGGGCTCCTCTCCCTCTACGGCCTGCATCGCATCTGGCTGGTGACGGCATGGTGGAGGAAGCGCCGGACCGCTCCCATGCCCGCTCCACCGCTGCCGGAGCGCCTCCCCATGGTCACCGTGCAGTTGCCTATCTTCAACGAGCGCTTCGTGGCCGAGCGGCTGGTGGACGCGGCGGCCCGGCTGGACTGGCCCGCCGACCGGCTGGAGATCCAGGTCCTGGACGACTCCACCGACGATACCTCCGACATCGTCGCACTGAGTGTAAGCCGTTGGCGGGAGCGGGGCGTCTTAGTCAGCCATGTCCGACGGCCCCACCGGAAGGGGTTCAAGGCCGGGGCCCTGGCCGAGGGGCTCAAGGCTGCCCGGGGGGAGTATGTCGCCGTGTTTGACGCCGATTTCACCCCGGCGCCGGACTTCCTCAGGCAGACCGTCCCGCACTTCGCCGACCCGGGCGTCGGGATGGTACAGGCACGCTGGGGGTTCCGCAACGCCGAGCATTCCTGGCTCACCGGGGTGCAGGCCCTGCTGCTGGGTCCCCACTTTGCCATCGAGCACCAGGTGAGGTTCTCCAGGGGGCTGTTTTTCAATTTCAACGGCACGGCCGGGGTCTGGCGGCGCGAGGCCATCGAAACCGCCGGAGGCTGGCAGCCGGACACGGTCACCGAGGACCTGGACCTGAGCTACCGGGCGCAACTGCGCGGCTGGCGGTTCGTCTACCTGTCCCACTACGTGGTGCCGTCCGAGCTGCCGGTGACCCTGGCGGCCTTCCGCGGTCAGCAGCAGCGCTGGGCCAAGGGTTCGGTCCAGACCGCGCGCAAGATCCTACCTAAAGTCCTGAGGCAAAGCCTGCCGCTCGCGGTGAAGGGGGAGGCCCTGGCACACCTGCTGGCCAATTTCGGCTGGCTTTTGGGGGCACTGGTCTTCCTGACCCTCTACCCGGCGGTGGTGTCGCGGGTCGGGGTCGGTCCCTGGCAACTGCTCCGGCTGGACCTCCCGCTGTTCCTGTCCACCACCGCGGCCATCCTCTGCTATTTCTTCCTGTTCCTGCGCGGCGAGGGGACACGCGGCTCGCTGGGGCGGCTGGCGATCCTCCCCATGATCAGCATCGGCCTGGCTCCGAGCATCGCCTTTTCCGTGGTCAGGGGGGTGTTCAGCAGGGGTGGCTTCTTCGAGCGGACCCCCAAGTTCGGCATCGTGGGCCGGGCCTCACTCCCCTTGCAGTCCATACGCTACCGCCAGAAAAACCTGCCGTACCTTCTCCTGAACCTTTTCCTGCTCTGCTACAGCATACTTCCCCTGACATTCGCCTGGCAGCGGGGGACCTGGTACGCGCTGCCGCTGTTCGTCATCTTTCCGGCCGGCTTCCTCATGGTGGTCCTCCAGGAGGCGCGTGAGGCGTGCGCCCGGCTCCGCGGGTAGGCGGTCCGGCACCAGGGACCGTTTTGCGTGCACTGTCCCTTTCTTCAGGCTTTCGACACCCTGCGGTAACCGGCTAAATTCAGGTATAATAACCTCATGATACCGAGAAGGGTTCAGTGGATACTGTCGGTTCTGGTTGCTCTGCTTTTTCTGGCGGGGTGCGGCCGGGGATACGAGGCCGCGCTGGTCCTGCTCGAAGTTGCGGGCAAGGGAGGAGAGAAAGGGCTCAAGGCCCGGACGCCCGCCCCTACCAGAACCCTGGTCGTATTCCGGGTCAACGGGCGTGAATACCGAGGAGATCTCTACCGGCCCGGAGAACCGGCCGAGGCAGGGGTGGTGCTGGTGCCCGGGGCAGCGGAGAAGGGGAAGGACGACCCGAGGCTGACGGCCTTCGCGACCACCCTGGCGAGGGTCCGGTTCGCGGTGCTGGTCCCGGACCTGGCAGGTCTTCGGGAACTGAGGGTGGGGCCGGAGAATATCCGTGAGATTGCCGATGCCTATGCCTGGCTGTCCTCGCAGGCCGACCTCGCCCCCGGGGGGAAAGGCGGGATCTTCGCCTTCAGCTATGCGGCCGGTCCGGCCGTCCTGGCGGCCATGGAGTCTGATATACGGGACCGGACCCGATTCGTGTTCACGGTCGGGGGGTACCACGACCTGGTCGGCGTCATCACCTTCTTCACCACCGGCTATTACCGTCACAAGGGTCAATGGCACTACCTGGAACCGAACCATTACGGCAAATGGGTCTTTGTGCTGAGCAACTGTGAAAGACTCGCAAACCCGCACGATCGGGAGGCGCTCCGGCAGATGGCCATGCGAAGGATGGAAGACGAGCGGGCGGAGATCGGTGACCTGGTGGCGCGTCTCGGGCCGGAGGGGAGACAGGTCTACGACCTGATCGTCAATCGGGATCCCGGGGCGGTACCCGCCCTGGCGGCCAACCTCCCCTCGCCGATCCGGGCCGCCCTGGAGGCGCTCAACCTGGCGGACAAGCCCCTTGGACTGCTCCGCGCCAGGGCGATCCTGGTCCACGGCCTGGATGACGACATCATCCCCTATAGCGAGAGCGTTGCCCTGGCGGCCGCGCTCCCGCCCGGCACGTCACGTCTCTTTCTCACCCGGGGACTGTTCCATGTGGATGTGAAGCCCGGCCTTCTGGACGGCTGGCGGATGTGGCGGGCGGTGGACGCCCTTCTCAGGGAGCGGGAGGAGTGAGAGAGCCGATGTCGCGAGCAACGCGGATGGGATACGAAAACGCATGCCCTGGGAGTGCGCCGTGACGGCCGACGCCGGTAACCGGCTGGCCGACAGACTGCGTACGCTGGTGCGGGGGAGGGTGTTGGCCGACCGGAGCAGCCTGCGGCGTTATTCACAGGATCAGAGCATCTACCGGATCGAGCCGCGGGCCGTGGTGCTTCCGGACGACCCCGAGGACATGGCGCGGCTGGTAGACTTTGCCTCCCGGGAAGGGGTGGCGATTACCGCCAGGGGCGGCGGCTCCGGCACCGCGGGCGCCGCGCTGGGGAGCGGCATCGTCATGGCCTTGCCGGACGGCGGTCCCTGGGACCGGATCGACCGGTTCTCCGCCGCCGGCTCAAGCGCCCTGGTGCGGGCCGGGGCCGGCGTCTATCACAACAGGCTGCAGGATTACCTGCGGCAACGGGGGTTCTTCCTGCCGGCCGATGTCTCCAGTGCGGAGATCAGCCGCATAGGCGGCAACATCGCCACCAGGGCGAGCGGGCCGCACGCCCTGCGCTACGGCTCCATCGACCGGTTCGTTGAGCGGGTGACCTTTATCGCCGATCAGGGCGAAACGGTCGACACCGGCGACGAGAAGACCATTCCGGACCGCTTCAGTGCCCGGTTGACCGGGCTGCAACGGCGCCTGCTGGCGGATCTGCCGGCCAGGGAGCTGCTGGAGTCCCGTCGCGGCCTGAAGACGGCCAGCGGCTACAACCTGTCCGCCTTTCTCGATAATCTTCCCATCGGGCAGTTGATTGCCGGGCTTCTGGCCGGCAGCGTCGGCACCCTCGGCCTGGTCACCGACGCAACCCTGCGGGTCGAGGTCCATGAGCCGGACAGGGCGGCCGTGCTGCTCCACTTCGACGACCTTGCCGAGACGGCGCGGGCGGTGTGCGCGTTGCTGGAGCTGGCCCCGGCGGCCATCGAGCTGATCAGCAGGGAAACCGCGGCTATCCTCCGCAGTCGTACCGATCTCCCGGAATCGCTTGCCGTGGACGCCCACCTGCTGCTGGTGGAACTGTCCGGACCAGCGGCCCGGGCGGAGGCAGAAAAGGTCGTGGGAGTGGCGCGGGCCGAGGGGCTGCGGCTGAGCGCCCCTCCGGTCGTGGCGCTGGACAAGGGCCGGATCGACCGGCTGTGGGCGCTGCGCAAGCGGATCCTGTGGCTGATCAGCCATCCCCGGCCTGGGTTCCAGGCCCTCACGGTGGTCAACGATGTGGGCGTGCCGCCCGAACGGCTGGCCGCTTTCGTGGGCGAGGCGGAGCGGCTCTTTGCCCGCCACGGGCTCACCGCCGTCATCTACGGCCATGCCGGTAACGGCAACCTGCATCTGCGGCCCCTGTTCGATCTGACGCTCCCCGGACTGCCAGGGAGGATCCGGCGTCTGGCGGACGAGGTATATGAGTCGGTCCTGCGCCATGGCGGCACGGTGACCGCCGAGCACGGCATGGGCCGGTTGCGGGCGCCCTATCTGGAGCGGGAATGGGGACCCGCGCTGTATAGCTACATGCGGGAGGTCAAGGATATCTTCGATCCGCGGGAGCTGTTCAACCCCGGCGTGATGTTCAGCGACCGGCCCATCACCGACCATATGCGGGAAGAACTGCTGGCGGCCGGTTCCGGGACGGGGGACTGACCGGCCCCTCGTCGTAGGCTTATGAGGGGCGGGTCGGGGCTTTCACGGAGCCACTCGTACGGCTTGAATGCAATCAAGGTGACTCACGGGAAAGCGCCTGAATTCAGCAGAGTATTTGATTCGAGCAAAGGATAGTGACCGATCACGAGGGGCTTCGGGGAAGTTCCGACCCACCCCCTGTCGGCACTTTCCGGGTGGAAATCAGGTAGTGTTTATCCGGAGCGAGGTGTGCCATGACACAGGAACAAGGCTTCTACTGGGAGCGACATGCGGCGGCCGAGCAGTTCATGCTGGACCTGCTCGCCGATTTCCGTAAACGAAACGGCACGTTGGCCCTCTTTGGAGAGCGGCTGGCCAGACAGACCAGCGGCCGTCTGCTCGACTGGGTCGACCATCTGCTGCTGGAGGATTCGCGGCAGCTCCGGGACAGGCTGACCGGACTCGGCTTCGTGTCAAGGTGGGCCGACGCCCCGGCGGTCTGGTCGCATCCGGGGACCCAGCTCCCCGGGGTCGTCCTGACCGGCCCGGGAGACCGGCCGCGGACCGGCCCGGCCCTGCGGGTTGAGAGCCTGGCCGATTTCCTCCAGGCAAACGGTTTCCGGGCCGGGATCGAAGGAGAGCCCTTGGCCCCGTTCCGGCGCGCCGTACTCGGGGAGGAGCAGGGGGCTGCCCTGCTGGCGGTGGAGCGTCACGGCGGCGCGGATTGTAAGCCGGGTCGGCAGACCGGGGACTACCAGCGCGTCTTTCTGTCGGCTCTGGAATCGTGGCAGACCAGGCCCAGGAAGGGAGACGACGAGGATCTCCTCTGGGAAGACCTCTTCCGGAGGGTGGAGGAGATGACGGCCCTGGTGGGAACGGATACGGCCGCGCATCTGGTCTGCCGGGGAGAGCGGCTCTACTGGCTCTCCCGGAATTTCGCCGGCCGTCTGCAGCAGGGACGCCAGGAGACCCTGGGGCTGGGGTGGGGCAACCACGACCACCACACCTTCCGCAGCTCGCGTCGCCACTTCCGCAGGCTGGTGACCCTCTTTTCCCGCCTCGGCTTCGAGAATCGTGAGCGGTTCTACGCCGGCGAGGAGGCCGGCTGGGGCGCCCAGATCATGGAAAAACCCCGGGCCGGACTGGTCCTGTTCCTTGACGTGGATCTGGCGTCCGAGGAGGTTTCGGTCGATTTCTCCCGTGAGGAGCTGCCGGAGCGGGAGCGTCTCGGCACCGTGGGGCTCTGGTGCGCCCTGCACGGCGACTCCATATTCGCCGCCGGCATGCACCACCTGGCGGCCCTGTTCGACTTCGACCGGCTGATCGCCGACCTTGCCGGGCACAACCTCCGGTACATGGCACCCTTCAGCGACTTTCCCTTTCTCAGGCAGGCGTTCAGCGTGGCCGAGCAATGGCCGGTCGAGCCGGCCCGGGTGGAGTTCCTCGTGCGGGAGAGGGCCATCAGCGCCGAGCAGGGGGAGAGGTTCCTGGCCCGGGGGGCCGTGGGCAGTCACCTGGAAAACATCCAGCGCCGCGAGGGCTACAAGGGGTTCAACAGGAACAACGTCAGCGCCATCATCCGCCGGACCGATCCGCGCGGGTAGCCGGTATTTCATACGGAAGGTATCGTTGAGAAAGAATCGTGGAGGACACTACTGTAAATACGGGAAGCAGAGATGAAGCAGTGAGGGCCGATGTCGATGGCGCCGGCCCTTTTTCTTTTTTCCTTTGTCAACCGCCGTTGCTTGAGGTTAAAATGCATCGTCTCCTTTGAACCTAACCCCAGGGGTATCACGTGACGGAATCTTTTGTCGCTACCTATCATGCGCCGCCGGAACGTACAGGCTTTGCAGAGCTTGAACGCCTGCACTTCCTCCTTGACGGAGACGGTGGGCTGCGTACCGTCATCGACGCAATGCCCGAGCTTGTGATGGTCGTGGCTCCGTCCCGCCAGATCCTGCTGGGGAACCGGGCACTGGCCGACTTCGCCGTTTCTCAGGGGTGCGGGGCCTTCGTTGGCATGCGCCTCGGCGAACTGATGTCGTGCCGGCACTCGATGTCCGCTCCAGGGGGGTGTGGAACCGGAGAGGCGTGCCGCAGCTGCGGAGCGGTGGAGGCCATACTTGCGGGCTTGCAGGGCGACCGGGCATGCTGTGAATGCCGGATAATGCGGGAGACCGCGAACGGCGCCGAGGCCCTTGATCTGAAGGTCTGGGGCACGCCTTTCAACTGGAGGGGGGAAGCGCTGGCCCTGGTGGTTGCGGTGGACATAAGCCACGAGAAGCGGCGCAAGGTGCTGGAACGGATATTCTTTCACGACATACTCAACACGGCAGGCGCCATCAGCGGTCTTGCCGAACTCCTTGTCAACGGGGTCGTAAGCCTCGACGAGGCCAAAAACGATCTCATGTCCACGGCGCGGATACTGGTGGAGGAGATCCGCTGCCAGCAGGAGCTGCTGGCGGCCGAGAACAACGAGCTTTCGGTGCATCCCGCGCCCCTCCACTCGCGGCAGGTGCTGGAGTCGGTAGCGCTGACCTACTCTAACACCCCCCTCGGCCGGGAGCGGGCGATCGTCATCGCGCCGGCCGGTTGCGAAACCGTATTTCACAGCGACGAGCGGCTCCTCGGAAGGGTCATCGGCAACCTGGTCAAGAATGCCCTGGAGGCCTCCCGGCCTGGCGCCACGGTAACCCTCGGGTGCGCCGCGGAGGGGGATGAGATTTCCTTCTGGTGCAACAACGAAGGGGAGATGCCGCGGAAAACGCAGCTGCAGATATTCAACCGCTCGTTCTCCACCAAGGAACCGGACCGCGGCATCGGCACCTACAGCGTCAAGCTGCTTACCGAGCGTTACCTGAAGGGAAGGGTGGCATTCACCTCCAATGCCGGGGACGGGACAACCTTTACGGTTACCTGTCCCCTCGACCTCCGCTCATGAGATCCCCGGCAGTCTCCCTCAAAGCGGCCCACTGCGCCGACTTGATATCCCGGTCCGACTCGACGGTGGTCCTCACCGGCGCCGGGATCTCGACCTCTGCCGGCATACCCGATTTTCGAGGTCCCAGAGGACTCTATGTGACCAGGCGTTACGACCCGGAGAGGGTCTTCGATATCCGCTGGTTCCAGCGGGATCCCGGCTTTTTCTATGAGTTCGCCCGTGATTTCATCAGCATGATGATGACCGTGCGACCGACCTTTTCCCATCTGTTCCTTGCCCGGCTTGAGGCGGCCGGCAAACTGGACGCGGTGATCACCCAGAATATCGACATGCTCCATCAGTCGGCGGGAAGCCGCAACGTGGTCGAACTGCACGGCTCGTACGGCACGGCGACCTGCCGGGACTGCGGCCGCGGCTTCGACGCGCTCACCAATGCCTGGTGGGACGAGGCGATGCTCAGGAGCCCGCGGCCGCCGGTGGCGTTCTGTCCCGCCTGCGGCGGGGTGCTCAAGCCCGACATCGTGTTCTTCGGCGAGACGGTGAACGGGTATGACCGGGCGGAACGGATAATAGCCCGGTCGGACCTCCTGCTGGTCATCGGCTCGTCGCTCACGGTCACTCCGGCCTCGCTCCTTCCCCGTGAGGCGGGAGGGACGACGGTGGTGGTCAACCGGGGACCGGTGTCGCTGGAGCCGTCGGCCGGGCGCTATTTCGTCGACCACGACACGGACGAATACCTGCGTGACGTGGCCGGTTTGTTGGGAATGGCCGACAGGTAATATCAAATAATGGAGACGGTGCCGCATTGGCGGGAGGTGCCGACGGTATGGACGGTCAGGCCTGGCTTACGGGCTTCACAGTGCTTCTCACGCTGCTGTTGCTGGGCGGATGCAATCTGCAGTACCGAATGCTTTACGAGACTGATACGTCACTTCCCTCCGGGAGCTCCCTTGAGGAAAACGATCTCAGGTTCTGGCCCGGCAAGGAGGAGTACCGGGGATTCATCGGCGGAAGCGGGACCGGTCGTCCCCGGGGTACCTTCATTGTGTTCCACGGCAACGGCGGGACTGCCGCAGACCGTTCGTACTATGCACACGAGCTTGGCAGGCTCGGCTACCGGGTAATCCTTGCCGAGTATCCCCGGTACGGCGGGCGCAAGGGCGATCTGGGAGAAGCGGCGTTCGTCAAAGACGCAGATGAAACGGTGCGTCTTGCCCGTGAGATGTTCAGCGGCCCCATCTATCTGCTCGGGGAATCTCTCGGTGCCGGGGTCGCAGCGGCGGTTGCCGCCTCCACGCCGGTTCCGTTGGCCGGGGTGGTGCTGATGACCCCATGGGACACCCTGCAGGCAGTTGCCCGGCACCATTTCCGTATTATCCCGGTCCGGATGTTTCTGAAGGACTCCTACGACAACGTGGCCAACCTCTCGTCATTCAGGGGGAGGATTGCTGTTGTCGGCGCCGAACAGGACGGGATCATCCCGATCCGCCACGCGCGCGACCTCTACGGCTCGCTTGCCACGCCGTCGAAAAGGATGTGGATCATAGCCGGGGCGGGTCATAACGACTGGCTGGTGCGGATGGATGAGTCGTTGTGGAAGGAGATCGTGGAATTCGTGGCCGGTGAGGCGGAGAGTAATCCGTAATCAGACGCTTCGTAACCAATTTATTATAACAGGCAAGAAAAAGGGGTTGGCCGTTTCCGGCTAACCCCTTGATTTTGCTGGAGGCGGCGAGCGGATTTGAACCGCTGAATAAAGGTTTTGCAGACCTCTGCCTTACCACTTGGCTACGCCGCCGATGTTGTCCATCTTCCGTGCCGGCAGGCACGTCGATCCGGACCTTCGCCTCGAAGGTGGAAAATTCTTATACATTTTTTTGCCTTCCCTGTCAACGAAGAAAAAAGTAAGGGAAGGATGCGTCCACGCACGCCCCCGGCGTTACTGCCGCCATGGGAAGGGGACCCCGGCACGCGTGGCCTCGGCATCGAGATCGGAGAGCTGGCCGGTAAGCTCGCCGATCCTGGCCTCATCCCGCTGAACCTCATCCAGCTTGGCCTGGTAGGCCTCGCGGTTGCGGGCATAGGTTTGCACTACCAGCGTTCGGCGCAGCTGCGCCAGCTCTTCCCGCTTGGTCGGCAGACCGTCCTGCAACGCCTTGATCTCCCCTCTCAGGCGGGCATACCTGGACCGCCACCACGACTCGTCGTGGCCTCCGTAGAGGCCCGGCCCGGTCTGGACCGTCGGAGCTGGCAGCGGGACGGAAGCCGGGTCGGCTTCGGATCCCTGTCTACTCTCCTCCGACTTGATCACCTTGACTTTCTTCAGATATTTCTTCGGTACGTTCTGGGGATTGTCGGTAAAGTTCACAACCCCCTTGTCGTCAACCCACTGGTAGGTATCGGCGTATGCCGCAATCGAGACGCCAAAGACCACTGACAGCAACACAAGGATCGTTTTCATGGCAAGCTCCCCTCCGAATTCCTTCTGTACCTGTTCATTATTCTGCCGTAACCGATCGTCATGGTCAATAACATTGACATGCAAAGCATAATTGCGGCACACTAAGGCGCTCCCATGGAGCACCCCTGGAAGGGGAAGCAACGTCAACGCGGAGGCTGACAGCATGAAACCCTGGATCTGGATAGCAGGCGGGATCGCCCTGACCGCCCTGGAGCTCATCGTCCCGTCTTTCACCATCATCTGGTTCGGGCTGGCGGCCGTCGTGGTCGGCCTGCTCTCCTTCATACCGGGCCTGGATTCGCTCGCCGTCCAGCTGGGACTCTGGGCGGCCCTGTCCGGGGCCTTCACCTACTTCTGGTTCAAGTACTTCCGTCAACAGACAAAGACCCTGTCGGGCCAGAGCAAGGAGGCAATCATAGGCAAGTCGGGCATCGTGGTCAAGGTCGGCAACTCCACCTTCCCCGGGGGTGTCATCCGCTTCCCCATAGCAGTGCTCGGCTCGGACGAGTGGTTCTTTCTCTCGAACGAGCCGCTCAATGTAGGGGATCGGGGAGTTATCGTGGATATTGCCGGCGACAGGCTGGTTATAAAAAAAGGCTGAAACTTCAAACAAGGGGAGGGGTATATGGCACCGGTGGCTGTTTTTGTAATCTTCGCGCTCGCCGTGGCGGCAACCATCATGATGGGGGTACGTATCGTTCCCCAGGGGTACGAGTACGTGGTGCAGCGTCTCGGCAAGTACCACGTGACCCTCAAGCCCGGCCTGAACTTCATCATACCCTACATCGACATCGTGGCCCATCGCATCTCCACCAAGGACATGCCGCTGGAGATCGGCTCCCAGGAGGCCATCACCAAGGACAACGCGGTGATCGTCTGCAACGCCATCGCATTCATCAAGGTCATCGACCCGGTGCTGGCGGTCTACGGCATATCCAACTTCGAGTACGCCATCCAGAACCTGATCATGACCACTCTCAGGGCGATTATCGGCGAGATGGAGCTGGACGTGGCCCTCTCCTCCCGTGACACCATCAAGGCGAGGCTCAGGGAGATCATCTCCGGCGACGTGGTGGACTGGGGGATATCGGTCAAGTCCGTGGAGATCCAGGACATCAAGCCGTCGGCGTCCATGCAGAGCGCCATGGAGCAGCAGGCGGCGGCGGAGAGGACCAAGAGGGCGGCCATCCTGGAGGCCGAAGGGCGCAAGGCCGCGGTCATCCTGGACGCGGAGGGGAAGCTGGAGGCGGCCAGGAAGGAGGCCGAGGCCCAGGTGACCCTGGCCGAGGCGTCTGCCAAGGCCATCGAGAACATTGCCCGGGCCGTGGGGGACAAGGAGCTGCCGGCCATGTTCCTGCTGGGCGATCGCTACGTGGGCGCCATGCAGAAGCTGGCCGCTTCGCCGAACACCAAGACCTATGTCCTGCCGGCCGACCTGCTGGAGGCGGTCAAAGGGATCCTGCACCGGTAAGGTCGTCGGCAGCCTCGATTCAAATCCAGTGCTTCGGGTACTGGCGGTGGTTCACCACGTTGTTGGTCAGCAGGGCGACCGCCAGCAGGATCACGACCCCCGCCAGGACCGGAAACAGCAGGAAACCGATACCGGCGTGACCCTGCACGCCGATGAGGGCGGTGGCGCCGCCCGGGGGATGGATAGTGCGGGTGAAGTACATCAGCAGGATGGCGAGCCCGACGGCGGCGGCCATGGCAGCGGGCCCGGAGCCGAACAGGGCCACGATGGTCACCGCCGTGGATGCGGACAGCAGGTGACCGCCGACCAGGTTGCGCGGCTGGGCCATCGGCGACTCGCTGGCCCCGAACAGGAGCACGGCGGATGCTCCGAACGAGCCGATGAGCAAAGGGTGTCCGGCCAGCCTGGTGACCAGCAGGATGGCGAGTATGGAGAGGGTCCCGCTGACCGCTCCCCAGACGGCGTACTTGAACGACAACGGCTGGTAACTTCCCCTGAAATGCCCCTTTATCTTCCCGGGTAACCGGGTCAGCCTTTTTTTCACGTGACCGCTCCCCCTATCGTTATCACATTGAAATTCAAAATTTACCTTTTTCGCCCGCTTCCTTTGCTTCGGGTTTTCCTTTCCCTGACCTTTTCCATGGATCCCTTATCTCTTGCTTCTCCCGTGGGTTTCCCGGCAACCGGCCCGGCAGGAGCTCCGCGCTCCCTTTTCTCGTTCCGGGGCGCGGCAACCGGCTTCGAGGGCTTCCGGGACCTGCCCCCGTCACGGAGGCGCTCCACCTCGTCTCCGGTAAGCGCCCGGTATTCTCCCGGCCTGATGCCTTGCAGGTCGAGGAAGGCGTAGCTCACCCGCTTCAGGCGCACCACCGAGAGCCCGACCGCCTCGCACATCCTGCGCACCTGACGGTAACGTCCCTCGTGGATGGTTATGGAGAGCCAGGTGTTGTTGTCGCTCTCCTTCACCAGCGAGACCGCCGCCGGCGCGGTCCTGCCGTCTTCCAGCTCCACCCCGGCGGCCAGCCTGCGCAACTGCTCTTCCGCCACCTTGCCCCGCACCCGCACGTGGTACCCCTTGTCCACCTGATGGCGGGGGTGGGCCAGGGCGTTGGCCCAGGCGCCGTCGTTGGTCAGGAGCAGCAGCCCCTCGGTGTTGTAATCCAGCCTCCCGACCGGATAGACCCGCTCTTTGACGTCCTTCAGCAGGTCGGTGACCAGGGGACGCCCTTCCGGGTCCTTCAGGGTGGTCATGTAGCCGGCCGGCTTGTAGAGGAGCAGATAGACCCCGACCACCGACACGGTGACCTTTCTGCCGTCCAGGGTTATGGTGTCCCGATCCGGGTCGGCCTTGGCCCCCAGTTCGGTGACGGTCACCCCGTTCACCGCCACCCGCCCGGCGGTTATCAACTCCTCGGCCCGGCGGCGCGAGGTTATTCCGGCCCGTGACAGGATCTTCTGCAGACGTTCTTCCATGGTGTCTCCCCAAAACGGCAAAAGGGGCCTTATCGCCCCTTCAACCTGAATGCTTAATATCAACACCCATCCGTACCGGTCCGGCTATCCGGAAAACCTTGCCATCTGGCGGAACTTGTCGTAGCGTCCGTCCAGAAGCTTCTCGACCGGTATCTCCTTCAACTCCCGCAGGTTCCTGGCGATGGCCTCGTGCACGTTCCTCGCCGCGGCTTCATGGTCTCGATGGGCGCCTCCCGGAGGCTCCGGGACGATCTCGTCGATAACTTGCAGCTCCTTCAAATCGCGGGCGGTCGGCTTCAGGGCCTCGGCCGCCGTCTCTCCCTTGGTGCCGTCGGACCAGAGGATGGCGGCGCATCCCTCCGGCGAGATCACGGAGTAGATGGAGTGCTGGAGCATCAGTATCCTGTCGCCCACCGCGATGGCCAGGGCGCCGCCCGACCCCCCTTCGCCGGTCACCACCACCACGATAGGCACCCGCAGTACGGACATCTCCATGAGGTTGCGCGCAATGGCCTCGGCCTGTCCCCGCTCCTCGGCGCCGATGCCGGGAAAGGCGCCGGGGGTGTCCACGAAGGTTATGATCGGCAGGTTGAACCGCTCGGCCATTTCCATCAGCCTCAGGGCCTTGCGGTACCCCTCAGGGTTGGGCATGCCGAAATTCCGGTAGACCTTTTCCTTGGTGTCCCGCCCTTTCTGGTGTCCGATTACCATAACCGGCTCGCCGTCCAGCCTGGCGAGGCCGGCCACGATGGCAGGGTCGTCGGCGAACTTGCGGTCGCCGTGCAGTTCCACGAAATCGGTGAAAATGAGCCTGATGTAGTCCAGGGTGAACGGACGGTTTATATGGCGCGCCACCTGCACCGTCTGCCAGCGGGTCAGATTGGAGAAGATATCCTCCCTCATCTTCTCCGCTTTCTTCTCCAGGTGGCGGATTTCCGCCTTGAGGTCCATCGTCTCGCCGGACAGCCTCGTCAGCTCGTGGATCTGATCCTCCAGCTCGGCAATGGGCTTTTCAAAGTCGAGATACGTTTGCAGCGGCATTTTCCTGGTCTCCTTGGGGTTTCTCTTCAGCATTCCGTCCGTCCTCACTCGAAGGAGGTGACATTATACCCGAACAAACCTTCCGCCTCCAGCGACAAATCGTCGCTCGGCCGGACCGAGTACTCCCCGGGGAGACGGATGACCGCCCGGCAGGTATCCGGTATGACCATTTGCAGTATCGCCGGACAGTCGCCGTGATGGCGGGTGATGATCTCCCTGAGGGAGACCAGCTGATCCCGGCGCACCCCCGAGGCGTCCAGGGTGAACCGGACCCTGCGGGAATGGGTCTCCTTGAGAGAGGCCAGGGGGGTCACGTCGGTCGCCTTGATCTTGCAGCTCTCCTCGCCGATTTCCACAATGCCCGTGACCAGAAGGGGGTCGTCGCTCTTGAGGTACCCGGAGGCCCCGGCATAGACGTCGGGAAAAACCATCACCTCCACGGTGCCCAACTGGTCCTCGATGTACGCGAAAGCCATGCGGTCCCCTTTCTTGGTGATTTTTTCCGTGAGCGAGGCGACAATGCCGCAGATCTTCACCTCGCTCCTGTCGCCACGCTCGGCCAGGGAGGTGGTATTGGCCGTGGAGTACTTCCTGACGTCGTTGCCATACCGGTCGAGCGGGTGGCCGGTGATGTAGAAGCCGAGGGCCTCCTTTTCAAAGGAGAGGAGCTCCTTTTCCCGCCACTCGGGGATGTCCGGGAGGGATCGGAAACCGTTGCCGCCGGTCTTGACCACCTCGGCCTCGTCGAACAGGGATGCCTGGGCGCCGGCCCGCTCCTTCTGGAGCTTCTGGCCCAGCTCCATGGCGTTCTCCAGCACCGCGGCCATCTGGGCCCTCCTGGCGCCGGTGGAGTCAAAGGCCCCGCACTTGATGAGGGACTCGATGACCCTCCGGTTCACCCGCCGCAGGTCCACGCGGGTGCAGAAATCGAACAGGTCGCTGAACGCGTCGTCGCCCCTCGCCTCGATGATTGCCTCCACCGCGGAGGCGCCCACGTTCTTGACCGCGCCGAGTCCGAAGCGGATGGAGTTTTCCCTTACCGTGAAGGAGAGGTCAGAGGCGTTGATGTCGGGGGGCAGCACCTGGATCCCCATCTCCCGGCATTCGGTAATGTTCTTGGTCACCTTGTCCGAGGAGTCCATGTCCTCGGTCAGCAGGGCCGCCATGAACTCCACCGGGTAGTGGGCCTTGAGGTAGGCGGTCTGGTAGGCGATGAGGGCATAGGCAGCCGAGTGGGACTTATTGAAGCCGTACTCGGCGAACTTTGCCATCAGGTCGAAGATGGCCTCGGCCTTCTTCCCGTCGATGCCGTTCTCCCTCGCCCCGGCCAGGAAGATGTCGCGCTGCCTGGCCATCTCGGCCGGGTCCTTCTTCCCCATGGCGCGGCGCAGCAGGTCGGCTCCCCCCAGGGAATAGCCGGCCAGGGTGCGGGCGATCTGCATGACCTGCTCCTGGTAGACTATGACGCCGTAGGTGTCCTTGAGGATCGGCTGGAGCTGGGGCAGGTCGTAGGTGACCTCCTTCCTGCCGTGCTTCCGGTCGATGAAGTCGTCCACCATGCCGGATCCCAGCGGGCCGGGGCGGTACAGGGCGCAGACCGCGATGATGTCCTCGAAGCAGGACGGCTTCAGCTTGACCAGCAGCTCCTTCATGCCGCTGGACTCCAGCTGGAACACGCCGGTGGTGTTGCCGGACTGGAGGAGCTGGTAGGTGGTCTCGTCGTCGTCCCCCAGCTCGTTGATGTCGAACAGCGGATTTTTACCGGCCCGGATCAGCTTGACCGCATTGTCGATGACGGTCAGGTTCTTGAGTCCCAGGAAGTCGAACTTCACCAGGCCGATCTTCTCCACGTACTTCATGGAGAACTGGGTGGTGATGGAGTTGCTCTTCTGGTCCATGTAGACCGGGCAGAACGCCTCCAGGGTGTCCGGTGCCACCACCACGCCGGCGGCATGGGTGGAGGCGTGCCGGGTCAGCCCTTCGAGGCAGAGGGCCGTGTCGAGGAGCTCCTTGATCCGCGGGTCGGCGCCGGCCATCTCGGAGAGCTTGGGCTCCTTCCTGATGGCCTCGGCCAGCTGGATATTGAGCACGTTGGGGACCAGCTTGGCGATCCGGTCCACCTCGCCGTAGGAGTAGTTGAGCGCCCGCCCCACGTCGCGGATGGCTCCCTTGGCCGCCATGGTGCCGAAGGTGATGATCTGGCAGACCCGGTCGCGGCCGTACTTCTCGGTCACGTAGAGGATCACCTCTTCGCGCCGGTTCTGGCAGAAGTCCACGTCGATATCCGGCATGGAGATGCGTTCGGGGTTGAGGAAGCGTTCGAACAGCAGGTTGTAAGGGATCGGATCGATGTCGGTGATGCGGATGGCATAGGCCACCAGCGAACCGGCCGCCGAGCCCCTCCCCGGACCCACCGGGATCCCCTGCTGCTTGGCCCAGTTGATGAAATCGGCCACGATCAGGAAGTAGCCGGGGAAGCCCATCTTGATGATGCAGTCCAGCTCGGTCTCCAGGCGGCTCCGGTAGGACTGCTCCTCCTCGGCGGAAAAGTCCTGCCGTTTTTTCCGGATATGGGCCAGCCGGGAATCCAGCCCCTCCCTGGCCAGCCGGGTCAGCTCCTCCTCAAGCGACTGCCCTTCCGGCAGTTCGTACCGGGGGAAGTGGTAGGTCTTGAAGTCGAAGCTCAGGTCGCAGCGGTCGGCGATGGCCAGGGAATTGGCGATGGACTCGGGGACGTGGGAAAAGGAGGCCCGCATCTCCGTGGACGACTTGAAATAGAACTCGTCCGCAGAGAAGCACATGCGGGACGGGTCCTCCATGGTCTTGCCGGTCTGGATGCAGAGGAGCACCTCGTGGGGCTTGGCGTCCTCCCGGTTGAGGTAGTGACAGTCGTTGGTGGCCACAAGAGGGAGCCCCAGCTCTCCGGCAATCTGCAGCAGACCCTTGTTGGCCCTCTCCTGTTCGGGGAGGGTGTTGTGCTGGATCTCCAGGTAGTAGCGCCCCGGGAAGATCCCGGCATAACCGGCGGCGGCGGCCCGGGCATCCTCTATCCGGCCGCTCTCGCACAGCCAGGCCACTTCCCCCTTGAGGCAGGCCGACATGGCGATGAGGCCGGAGGAATATTCCCGCAGGACCTCCTTGTCGATGCGCGGCCGGTAGTAGAAACCCTCCTTGTAGCCGATGGACACCAGCCTGCTGAGGTTGCGGTATCCCTCCAGGTTCTGGCAGAGCAGGACCAGGTGGTAGGAGGCGTCGCCTATCCCCCTGGCATCCTTGGAAAAACGCGATTCGGGCGCCAGGTAGACCTCGCAGCCGATAATGGGTTTGATCCCGGCGGACTGGCACTTCAGGTAGAACTCGATGGCGCCGAACATGTTGCCGTGGTCGGTCAGGGCCACCGCCGGCATGCCGTAGTCGACCGCCTTCTTCACCAGGTCGCCGATGCGGATGGCGCCGTCGAGGAGGGAATACTGGGTATGCACGTGGAGGTGAACGAATTTCGAGTGGTCCATGGTACCTGTCTGTAGAAACGATAACGGGAGCAGCGCCCGAGGGCGGCTCCCTGACATGATGGGTCTGATCCTCGAACGAACGGAAAACGCCGGGAGAAATGATGGCTTGTTGCCCGTTGCCGCGGAAGAACTGCGACAACGGAAGTGACTGGCGGAGCCGTCGGACCGGGTGAAATTATGTCATGACCGGAGCACGGCTGTCAAGGGTATGGGAGTGGGCGAACAGGGCCACATACCGCCTTCCCCTGCGTGGGAGCATAATAAATTTTGACCTCCACTTGACACGTAATACCAAGGGCGTATACTGGAATTACACGGCGGAAGCTCTTTGAAAATTGCTCTGGGATGCAGGTACGGGCAGGTGAGTAAACTGACTACCACAAAACATTTTATAATGGCGGGTTCAGAGGTAGTGCGTACGCTCTTCCGGAAGGGAAACCTGAAACCTTTTCCCGCCAAATGCTAAAACAAAGGTCGGTATCAACAGATCCCCTACGGCATTTCGGAGCAACTGATGATTGGCGTTACGGAGAATCACGGCGAAATCGTTTTTCTCATCCGCAAGGCGCGTAACACCGCTTGAAAAAGGGAACCGAGGGCGGCGGCCCGACTTCCGCGGCCGGAAAGGGGCGCGGATTCCGGAACCGTTTCAAGGGACACCGACGGATAAGAAGAAAGGATCTTTCCGTAACGCCAATCAGAAACGACAAATAGCCGGGAGGTTTCCTCCCGGCTATTTGTCGTTTCCCACCCCATGAGATATCCCTTGCCGGCTCACCGGTATTCGCCCGGGACCCCGGCCCGGGATGCGGCTTCGTTCAGGCTGTCCAGTTTCCTGCTCACCTCATCCCTGTGAAACCTGAGATTTTTTATGGTGTTCTGGATGCTCAGGTACTCGGTGCGCGACATCCCGCTGGTATCGGACAGGCGTTTGTTCAACTCCGTAATCCGGTCGTCGGTGGCTGCCACGTCCGTTCTGAGCGCCGAGAATTCGCCCTTCCATGTCGCCCCGCTCTTGCCGCCGAACAGGGTGTCCTTCTTCCCTTTCTCTTCAGGCGTCTCTCCCGCAACGGGGGAGACTTCCGTCCCCCTGGCCGGTGTGGCCTCTCCCGCGGTTTCGGCGGATCCCGCGTCCGACGGCCCGATATCGCCCATGGTCCTGACCTTTTTACGGTATTTCTTCGGCACCTGGGACAGGTCGTCGGCAAAGTTCACGGTCCCCTTGTCGTCCACCCATTTATAGGTTTCGGCAATGGAGCTTCCCACGCACGTGAACAGCAGCAGAACGAGAACTGAACAGATTTTCACCATATGGATTCCCTCCTCTGTGTGTTGTTGAACGGCAGAACCCGCCCTCCGGGTCGCGGCAGGCGCCTCATTAGCCCGGCGGCCACTGGAGCTTTCTCCCGCCCAGCAGGTGGAAGTGCAGGTGGAACACCGATTGCCCGGCACCGGCGTTGTTGTTGTTGACGATGCGGAACCCGTCCTCGGAGACGCCCCTTTCCTTTGCCAGCCTGGCCGCGACCAGGAACACGTGCCCCACCATCCCCTCGTCCTCGGGAGCCAGGTCCAGCGAGTTAACCAGGTGCTTTTTGGAAATAAGCAGGAGATGGAGCGGCGCCACCGGGGCGATATCCTCGATGACGACGAGCTGATCGTCTTCATAAACCTTCCTGGCCGGGAGATGACCGGCGACGATTTTGCAGAAAATGCAGTCTCCCATTCGTTGGGCTCCTTTCTGTAGGCCTGTCCTTTTCAGATGGATCAGGAACTCCCTGTTCCCCTTGGGACCAAGGATGGGAGATTCGACAACCCCCAGCACCTCAAGCCCCAGACCTTCCGCCAGGACACGGACGGCGTCCACCACCTCGCGGTGCTTCAGGGGGTCGCGCACCACCCCCCCCTTTCCCACCCCGCCCCGGCCGACCTCGAACTGGGGCTTTATGAGCGCCACGATCTCTCCTGTCCCGGAAATGAGGCGGAGGGTATTGGGCAGGACCTTGTCCAGGGAGATGAACGAGGCATCGATGACCGCCAGGTCGGGAACCTCTGCCAGCAGCGAGGGTTCCAGGTAACGGATGTTGGTCCGTTCCAGGCACACGACACGCTCATCCTGCCGGAGCTTCCATGCCAGCTGGCCGTATCCCACGTCAACGGCGAACACCCTGCGCACCCCGCGCTGCAGCAGACAGTCGGTAAAACCGCCGGTCGAGGCCCCCACGTCCAGGGCGCACAATCCGCCAACGTCGATGGAGAACTCGTCCAGGGCCTTCTCCAGTTTCAGCCCCCCGCGGCTTACGTACGGAAGACCGGTGCCCTTCAGCCGGATACCGGCGTCGCGGGCCACCAGCTGCCCGGCCTTGTCGGCCGTGTGGTCTCCCACCACGACCTCGCCCGCCAGTATCAACGCCCGGGCGCGCTCCCGCGTCTCGGCGAGCCCGCGATCCACCAGGAGCCTGTCCAGCCGTTCCTTTTCCCCGGTTGCTTTCAGAACCTTTCCCCGCCCATTCATATTTTCCCGGTATGAAGCCGGCCTCCCGGCAGCCTGAAGGCCCCTATGATAACCAGCGTTCCCGATAAAATCAATCGTAATATCAATAATATTTAACAAAGCTTCCCTGTCTCGACCAGAAACACGTTCGCGGGGCCTCAGACCCGGGCCTGCCCGATCCGGAGCCCGCCGATTTTGGCTTGCAATCCCTCCTCGATGATGGTATATAGTTCATCCACATGCCGAAGTGGCGGAATTGGTAGACGCGCAAGATTCAGGATCTTGTGGGCAATATGCCCGTGCTGGTTCGATTCCAGTCTTCGGCACCAAAGATCAAGGGGTTACGGTTTCCGTAACCCCTTTTCATTTTGTCGTTTTGTGCCCAGTTGTCCAGGTGTTTTCCGGGATGGACCGCCTCTTCTTAACTCCTCTTCTCCAGCTCCAGCTCCACTTCACTCTTCACACTTGCCCTTGCCTTTCTCTCTTAATTGAAAAGAATTAAATGGTTTTGTTTTTTCGGTTCTGGTAAAAATGAGCCGGTTCGATTTTTCACGTCTGGCTCTTTTTCGGGGTGTTCTGATGAGTTGCGGGATGAGAAATCAGAGAGAAACGGGATGGCTGAAGCCGCTACTGTCGGATGTTTCCGAGTGGCGGCTTTTTTGGTGCGTCAAATCAGGGTAATGGGGTGCGACCATGGATATTCGCCACGTTCATCTTCAAAGCAATGAAAACGAGGGACATGGCTGTCCCTTCTGCAATATCGATCCTGCCCGGGTCTTTGCGGCCAATGACCTGGCCTATGCCGTGCTCGATGGGTACCCGGTGTCTCCAGGTCATACCCTGGTCATTCCGAAGCGGCATATGGAATCCTTTTTCGATACTACTGGAGAGGAGCGGGAGGCCATGTTCGACTTGCTGGCCAAGGTGCGCACGGGGCTGCTGAATCCTCCCCGGTCCCCCTTTGAGGAAGCGGGGTGCTCACGGGCGCCGGACGGGTTCAACATCGGCATCAATGGTGGGACTGCGGCAGGTCAAACGGTCATGCACCTGCACATTCACCTGATTCCGCGCTATGCTGGAGACTGCGACGACCCGCGCGGCGGGGTGCGGTGGGTGTTTCCGGACAGAGCGCCATACTGGAAGAAAGTATGACGATTCTTGAAAAGTACATGCGGCTGTTTGCCGGGTTGCGCAGGGCTCCGGGTCCGTCATGGAACTGCGCAACGAGGAACCGTGCACCGCACAAGCCGCTCCTGTTGCTGGCAGTAATAGACCTGATCGCGCGGGGCGTCGTCGTATCGAGCTTCATCGACGTGACCGGCGACATGGTGGAGCTTAACGAGCTTTTCAGCGGCTACTGGCGGCGGGTCGTTCCTCTCGGCCAGACCAGCAGCATCGCGTTTCCCTTTTCCCGGTTGCACAACGAACCGTTCTGGAAACTCGTGCCGCTGGACGGCTGTGAGATAACCCCGGCGGTCATCAACAACATCAGCACCGTAAGCCAACTTCGGGCCGTGGCACTCGGTGCAAGGATGGATGAAGAGTTGTTCCTGCTTCTCCAACAGCCTGACGCTCGTGCCGCTTTGCGGCAGGTCCTCGTTGAGACCTGCTTTTCCGAGGAAGCTCAGGTGGCCCTGCGGGAACAACTGGTCATCAATGCCGAGGCGTATGATTACAACCAGGAACTGGTGAGGGTTGCCCACCAGCCCCGCGTAAAGGAAGTTCTTGAATCGGAGAAGTACAAACCTGCCGTGCGGGACCAGGGATTCCGGCGCGCAGTAGTGATCACGTATGATCATCGGTGCGCGTTGTGCGGGGTGAGGATTGTGACTGCTGAAGGCCATACCGTCGTCGATGCGGCCCACATCGTGCCGTGGAGCGTGAGCAAGAATGACGATATCCGCAACGGCATGGCGCTCTGCAAGCTCTGTCACTGGGCGTTCGACAAGGGGATGATGGGGGTGTCCGAGGGGTATAACGTCATCACTTCGCGGCAGATTGCGGCTGATCCGAATGTGCCGGGATTTCTGCTGACCCTT
>JARKPN010000116.1 GCA_029975275.1 Geobacteraceae bacterium
ATATAGACCACGGCAAATCCACCCTGGCGGACCGTCTGCTGGAGTATACCGGCGCGCTCAGCGACCGGGAGAAGCAGGACCAGTTCCTGGACAAGATGGACCTGGAGCGGGAACGGGGCATCACCATCAAGGCGCAGACCGTGCGCCTCTCCTACAAGGCCGACGACGGCACCGTCTATACCCTGAACCTCATCGATACCCCGGGCCACGTGGACTTCAGCTACGAGGTCTCCCGTTCCCTGGCGGCCTGCGAGGGCGCCCTGCTGGTGGTGGACGCCTCCCAGGGTGTGGAGGCCCAGACGCTGGCCAACGTCTACCTGGCCATCGACAACAACCTGGAGGTCTTCCCGGTCCTGAACAAGATCGACCTGCCGGCCGCGGAGCCGGACCGGATCAAGCAGGAGATCGAGGAGATCATCGGGCTCGACGCCCACGACGCCGTGCTGGCGAGCGCCAAGGAGGGGATCGGCACCAGGGATATCCTGGAAGAGATCGTCCGCAAGATCCCCCCCCCCTCCGGCGACCCGGCCCGGCCCCTCAAGGCCCTGCTGTTCGACTCATGGTACGACCAGTACCAGGGGGTCATCATCCTGGTCCGGATCCTGGACGGCGCCCTGAAGAAGGGGGACAAGATCCTCCTGATGGCCAGCGGCCGGAGCTACGAGGCCCTCAAGGTCGGTGTGTTCGCCCCGGGCATGGTGGAGGTCCCGTCCCTGTCCGCCGGCGAGGTCGGCTTCGTCATCGCCGGCATCAAGGAGGTCCAGGACGCCAAGGTGGGCGACACCGTGACACTGTTCCACAAGCCGTGCGACGCGCCCCTTGCCGGCTTCAAGGAAGTGAAGCCGATGGTCTTCTCCGGCCTCTACCCCATCGACACGGCCCAGTACGAGCAACTGCGCGACGCCCTGGCCAAGCTGCGGCTCAACGACGCCTCGTTCTCCTACGAGCCCGAAAACTCGGTGGCGCTGGGTTTCGGCTTCCGCTGCGGCTTCCTGGGGCTGCTCCACATGGAGATTATCCAGGAGCGGCTTGAGCGGGAGTTCGACCTGCAGCTCATCACCACCGCCCCGACCGTCGTCTACCGGGTCCACAAGACCGACGGCGAGGTGGTCACCATAGAGAGCGCCAACCAGCTACCGCCCCTCCAGGTGATCGACTACATCGAGGAGCCGTTCATACTCGCCTCGATCCACGTTCCCAACGAGTACGTGGGGGGCGTGCTGGCCCTGTGCGAGGACAAGAGGGGCGTGCAGCGGGAGATCAAGTACCTTACCCAGTCGCGGGTCATGGTCGTATACGAGATGCCGCTCAACGAGATCGTGCTCGACTTCTACGACCGGCTCAAGTCCATCACCAAGGGGTACGCCTCCCTCGACTACGAGTACCTGGACTACCGGCGCAGCGAGCTGGTGCGGCTGAACATCATGATCAACGGCGAGGTGGTGGACGCCCTGTCGCTCATCATCCACCGGGACAAGGCCTACTACCGGGGGAGGGATCTGGTCTCCAAGATGAAGGAGCTGATCCCTCGTCAGATGTTCGAGGTCGCCATCCAGGCGGCCATCGGCGGCAAGATCATCGCCCGTGAGACCGTCAAGGCCCTGCGCAAGGACGTGCTGGCCAAGTGCTACGGCGGCGACATCACCCGCAAGCGGAAGCTGCTGGAAAAGCAGAAGGAAGGGAAGAAGCGGATGAAGAACGTGGGGAACGTGGAGCTCCCGCAGGAGGCGTTTCTGGCGATATTGAAGGTGGAAGAGAAGTAGCTTTATCCCGGGGCGACCCGGATGTTCATACTAGAAGACCGGTCGAGGTAATCATTTACATGGAAAAGAACAGATATCGGGAAGACGCCGTTACGGGGACGGACCCCAAGACCGAGGCGCCGGCCAGGAAGAGCCTGGTCAGGGAATACGCCGAATCCATAGTCATAGCCGTGATCCTGGCCCTGTTCATCAGGGCGTTCGTGGTCCAGGCGTTCAAGATCCCCTCCGGCTCCATGGAGGACACACTCCTCGTCGGCGACCATCTGCTGGTCAACAAGTTCATCTACGGTCCCAAGATACCCTTTACCGACACCCGGATGTTCTCCATCCGCGACCCGCGGCGGGACGACGTGATCGTGTTCGAATACCCCGAGGACCCGAGCAAGGACTTTATCAAGCGGGTCATCGGCGTTCCGGGCGACGTGGTGCAGGGGATCAACAAGAACGTCTACGTGAACGGCAGGCTGTACCGGAACCCCAAGGAGGTCCACAAGGAGAAGGACATCGTGCCCAAGGAGCAGAACCCCAGGGACAATTTCGGGCCGATCAAGGTCCCGGCGGACTCCTACTTCGTCATGGGGGACAACCGGGACCGCTCCTATGACAGCCGCTTCTGGGGGTTCGTCAAGAAGGAGAAGATCAAGGGGCTGGCGTTCATCAAGTACTGGTCCTGGGACGGGGACAACTGGCGGGTGCGCTGGAAGAACATCGGCGAGCTGATCAAGTAGGGCATGGATTCCTGATTGGGTAATGAAGAGGCCATTCGGAGGCGACGAACTCCAAATGGCCTTTTTGCGGCTCCCGGGTACAATTATGGGTGTCCTTGATTCCATTGCCGTTTCAGGACAAAAGGAGGAGATGGATGGACAAGAACCAGACAGCATGGAACGAGAAGGTCTCCGGAGGGATCATTGAAAACCTGAAAAAGCGGCGCATGGAGGGGAGCTACGCGCCGAACGCCGCCCAGGCAAGGAACGAAATACTCTCCATGATCCCCCAGGGGGCCACGGTCTACCGCTGCGCCTCCATGACCACGGCCGGGATCGGCCTCTGGGACAGGGTGGCGGAGCTGCCCGGAGTAACGGTCATCGACCATTACCGGCCCGGGCTCACGCCCGAGGAGTCGATGGAGCTGAGACGCCAGGGCATGCTGGCGGACGTGATGATCTCGAGCGTGAACGCCATCACCCTGGACGGCAGGCTGGTGAACCTGGACGCGGTCGGGAACCGGGTCGCGGCCATGACGTTCGGCCCCAGGAAGGTGATCCTGGTTGTCGGGATGAACAAGGTGGCGCCGGACCTGGATTCGGCCATGGCACGGGTGAAGCACTACGCGGCCACGGTGAATGCGCTCCGGACCGGCTACGACATCCCCTGCGCGTCGACCGGCCTCTGCTGTGACTGCGCCTCTCCCCAGCGCATATGCAACGTATGGAGCATCATCGAAGGTCAGATGGCGCTGAACCAGGGACGGATACACGTGAAGCTGGTGGGAGAGAACCTGGGGTACTGAACGGATCATGGCAGCAAGCAAACAGGAGGTCCACATGAAACAAGCGATCTTATCCCTGGCAGCGATTTTCCTCGTCAACCTCACCCCCTGTACGACATTCGCCGTTGAACAGGAACGGTCCTCGGCCGCACCGACGGCTGCACAGGAAAGACAACAGTATGAAAAAAGCATGGAAGACCGTCTCGGAAGGCTCGGCAGGCAGTTCGACGAACTGAAGGACAAGGCGGCCGGCAAAACCGACCAGGCGCGGGATGAGATGAAACGACTGCTGACTGAGGCCGAGGAGAAGCAGGAGGCCGCTTCCCGGAAACTCGAAGAGATGCGCCAGGCGTCAAAAAAGAAGTGGCGGAAATTTTCTTCCGATATGAGCAATGCAGCCGACGAGTTCGAGCAGGCGTTTGAAAGGGCCAAATCCCGCTTCAAGGAGTGAGTCCATGGGGACTAAGGGCGTACCGGGCAAACCAACCTGCGCGACGAGCTGGGCAGCGCCGCGTTCTATCATGCCCTGGCCGCTCCGGCGAGGAATACACTGTTACAGTTGAGAGCCACGCTTCCGGACGAGGTGAAAAAGAGAGCCGATATTTTCAAGGAGGGAAATACATATGATTCAATCCCGACTGATATTCATCTTTCTCCTGTTGCCGGTTCTGTCAGGCTGCACACTTTTCAACGTTAATGTAATTCCCCCGGTAAAGCCCCTGGAAGAGAAGGTCGTCGAAGGGGAAGGCCGGCCCAAGCTGCTTCTTCTGGATATCGCCGGTTTCATATCGGAGAAAGAGCCTGACGGAGCCCCTCTGGCAAGGAAAAAACCTTCGCTCGTGTCGCGGGTGAGAGAATCCCTGCGGAAAGCCGAACAGGATGAAGACATTGCCGGGGTTATTGTGCGGATCAATTCGCCCGGTGGAACGGTGGCTGCCAGCGATATCATCTATCACGAGATAAAGGAGTTCGTGAGCCGCAAAAAGGTTCCCGTTTACGCCTGTATTACCGGAATGGGGACATCGGGCGCTTACTACATCGCAACCGCCGCGGATCTCATCACGGCCCACCCGACCGCGGTAACCGGGAGCATTGGGGTAATACTGCTCAATTTCAACCTGGAGGGGCTTCTCGGCAAGATCGGCGTTACAGAGAAGTCGATAAAATCCGGTACGAAAAAGGATATCATGTCGCCTTTCAGGGCGAGCACCGAAGAGGAACGGCGAATCATGCAGGATATAATCGACAGTTTCGCCAGGCGCTTCGTCGATGTGATTATGGCGCGCAAGAACAACCAACTGGAGCGGCAGGAGCTTGAGAAGCTGGCGGACGGGCGGGTTTACACGGCCGAGCAGGCCGTTGCGGCGAAGCTCATAGACCGGACGGAATATCTGGACGATACGATCAACGGGATGAAAAAGGAGCTGGGAATCAAGGAGGCCAGGGTGGTCAGCTACTACCGGCCAGGCGACTACCGGGGGTCAATCTATTCCACCCCGGATACCGGCGCCGCGTCTGGCGTCAACCTGATCAACATAAACGCCGACGGTCTTGAAATGCTTTCCTCACCGCAATTTCTTTATCTGTGGCGGCAGTAGCGAAACTGGCCGAGACCCTGGATGAGACGGTTGAGTGAAAGCTATTAACGGGAACTTGCGAAAAATTGAAGTAATAGAGCCGGCTGGATTCGATTCCATCCGGCTTTTTTGTGGGTAAAACGGCGGAGACCTCGTGTAGGGGCATGTCTTGAGATGCATGCCTCGGGCGCTTATCTAATTTGAGTAAAATAATT
>JARKPN010000125.1 GCA_029975275.1 Geobacteraceae bacterium
TTCAAACGATTCGAAAATTTTCTTGCGTCTATTGAAATATGATTAAAAAGTGTTATGAGTAAAATAAATCAAGAGGTGGTTTAGGCTACTGTGAAAGGAGGAGTGATATGGGATTTCTTTCTTGGATCATCATGGGTTTGATTGTGGGAGTGATCGCAAAATGGATAATGCCTGGAAAGGATCCCGGCGGATTCATTATTACCATCTTGCTGGGCATTGCAGGCGCCTTTGTAGGCGGCTTTGTCGGGTCATTGCTGGGTATGGGAAAAGTCACGGGGTTTAACTTTGGAAGTCTCCTGCTGGCTATCGGTGGTGCCGTTCTCCTGCTTTTCCTGTATAGGGTGATAAAGAAACCGTCACCACCGAAACCTGCAGCGTAAGGCATGCTTTTCCCGTACTGCTTGCTGTAAGCTTGCGCCCTCCTCGGGTGGGGTGCCGACGCCGACGTAACTCAACCGTGTACGGGCGCTGCGCCAGCGCGACGACATGGTTGTCCCTCGGTGAAGGTACCCCACCCGCTCCGGTCACAGGTTGTGAACCCCTTGTAACTGTAAAGCTGTCCGGCGCGACGTAGCCCCGCGCGTTTCCTGGATTCGGTCGCCGCCCACCGCGTTGGTGGTATTCAGCGCCTCGTCGATGTCACCCTCCTCAAACAGTTTCATCCTTCCACCTATACCCCGGCAAGATAATCCGCCTGCAGTTCGAGGCGCACCAGGTAGCGGTTGAACTCTGTTTCACCGATCCTGGAACGGTTCACCGATGGGCTTTCCAGATACCAGAAGAAAGCGGACCGGAATCTTCTGGGTGGAAAGTAGAACGAAGGCATTTACAACGATCCCGACTTTCGTTAAACTCTCCCTCTGCTCCTGCCTGAATCCGTGCCGCCCGAGCTTCTGGCGGTCGGAATGCCGGAGTTCAACGTCGCTGTTGTTATTTCCTGTTCAGTCAGTAGAAGGTACACCATGAAACACCTGATTCTCGGCACCGCGGGCCACATCGATCACGGCAAGACCTCTCTCGTCAGGGCACTGACGGGCATCGACACCGATCGTCTCAAGGAAGAAAAGGAACGGGGCATCACCATCGAGCTCGGTTTTGCCCACATGGAGCTGCCGGGCGATATACGCTTCGGTATCGTGGACGTACCAGGTCACGAGCGGTTTGTCCGGACCATGGTGGCCGGAGTCGGCGGCATGGACATGGTGATGCTGGTCATTGCGGCAGACGAGGGGGTCATGCCGCAGACCAGGGAACACCTGGAGATCTGCCAGTTGCTGGGCGTCAGGAAAGGGTTGGTTGCACTGACCAAATGCGACATGGTGGAGAAGGACTGGCAGGATCTGGTAGTCGAGGAGGTCAGGGACTATCTGAAAGGGAGCTTTCTGGATGAGGCCCCCATACTACCCGTCTCGGCGAGAACGGGCGCCGGCCTGGATGACTTGCGTTCAGGCCTTTCCACCCTGGCGGCGGAGGTGGAGGAGAAACCCTGCGAAGGGCCGTTCCGGCTCCCGGTCGACCGGGTGTTCACCGTTGCCGGCTTCGGCACGGTCGTGACCGGCACGCTCCTGTCCGGGGAGATCAAGACCGGCGATGAGGTGGAGATCCTGCCGTCGGCCAGGTTCTCCAGGGTCCGCAGCGTTCAGACGCATGGCGTGAAAGCTGACAAAGGCTCGGCTGGGCAACGGGTGGCGGTGAATCTCCAGGGGATGGAGCTGGACGAGATCACAAGGGGCGACGTGGTAGTCCCGCGCGGGGTTTACCGCACGACCCGGGCGGTGGATACCCGTCTCAGCTACCTTGCGACCGCTCCGCGGGAGTTGAAGCACCGCGCCACGCTCCGGCTGCACTCCGCCACCTATGAGGTGCCGGCCCAGGTGATCCTGCTGGACCGCGACGTGCTCAAACCCGGTGAAACAGCCTTTGTCCAGTTGCGCCTCAAGCACCCGGTCCTGCTGCTCCCGGGCGATCTGTTCATCCTCCGGAGCAATTCACCCCACATTACCGTGGGTGGCGGACAGGTGCTCGACCCTGCGCCGCCCCGGCGCAGACGCCGCTCTGACCAGGCCCTGGAGTTGCTCAGCTCGCTGCGCGAAGGCGAGGACACGGAAAAGATTCTGCTCCTTGCCAAGGAAAGCCTCCTTTCCGGGATTACCCTTGAAGAGCTTGTCGTTCGCAGCGGCCTTTCCGCCAAGAGGACCGACGCTGCGTTGAGCACCCTCCTGTCCCAGGGGCAGGTGATACAGATGGTGCGTGATCCACGTATTTTCCTGGCAAAGGATGCCTTTTCAGCCTTGAAGGCCCAACTCATGGAAGGTCTTGAAAGCTATCTGCGCGACAATCCCCTGAAAGAGGGGATCGGGAAAGAGGAGTTGAAAGCCCGCATCCCGAAGCGGAGCGACCTGCGTTTTTTCGGGCCGATCCTGTCGGCACTGGAAAAAGAGGGAAAGGCCCAGGTGGATCGCGATCTGGTCGGGATACCCGGTCGGAAGGCCGGAGCCGACGTCTCCGGCGCGGTTCTGCTTTCCAGGATTGAAGCCGAACTGATGAAGGGAGACCGGGAACCGCCTTTATTGAAGGAGCTGGCCCAGGCTATCGGCCGGAGCGAAAAGGAGGTTCTGGAGCATCTGGACCCGCTGGTGCGGGCAGGAAAGGCCGTAAAGGTCAAGAGCGACCTCTTCTACGCGCCGGCGCCGCTGGCCGGGATCCGTGAGATCCTGCTCCGGCACTTGGAGGCCAAGGGAGAGATTACGCCGCCGGAGTTCCGGGAACTGACCGGGCTCTCCAGAAAGTTCATGATCCCCCTCCTCGAATATTTCGACCAGGAGAAACTGACCATCAGGGTAGGGGACAAGCGGCTGTTCAGGAAAAAATAATCTACTTCTGGGTGGCGTAGCTCCTCGCGCCCGGTTTTTCAGGGAAACCTGATCCAGTGCCTGCCACTGCTTAGCAGCCACTTTATCCCTCTCCACCATCCCGGCCGCTCTGTTCCTGTTCGAGGATCTTTTTCTTCCGTTCGATGCCCCAGCGGTACCCCGCCAGGTTGCCATCGAGACGAACCACACGGTGGCAGGGCACGGCAACTGCGATCTTGTTGGCGGCGACTGCCGTGGCTACCGCGCGCACGGCTTCCGGTCTGCCGATCCGGTGCGCCAGTTCCGTATAGCTGACCGTGGACCCGGCGGGAATCTCGCGCAGGGCCTCCCAGACCCGTCGTTGGAACGCCGTACCCTGGATGTCCAAGGGGAGATCGAGTTCGTCCCCCGGAGACTCCAGCAAGGCCAGAACCCTGTTGACTATCTCGGCGAAACCGGGATCGTTTTCCAGAAATTCGGCCCTGGAAAACCTCTGTCTCAGCCGTTCCCGCAGGGTATCGGGGTCGTCGCCGATTTCAATGGCACAGATCCCCTTCTCGGTCGCTGCCACCAGGACCCACCCCAGGTAACATTCTGCCACGGCAAGACGGATCAGCATATTCTCACCTCCATTGCGGTATTGTGCGGGTTTCATGCCCAACTTACCGGAGGCGTTCTCATAGAACCGGCTCCCCGAGGCGAAACCCGCTCCATAGACTGCATCGGTTATGGTAGCTTTTTCCCGCAACTGCTTCCTTATCCGTTCCATTCTTTTCTCACGGGCGAATTGTGCCGGCGTGACACCGAGCATCTTTTTGAACATCTTGTGAAAGTGGAACCGGCTCATGCCGACTGCATCGGCAAGCTCCTTCAGCGTGGGCATACGGTCCGCACTCTCAATAGTCCTGCATGCCTCTGCAATGGCGTCGATCCGTGGATCCCTTTTACCCGGCGAAGACGGGTTGCAGCGCCTGCACGGGCGGAAGCCGGCCCGTTCCGCCTCTTCGCAACCGGCAAAGTACCGGACGTTCTCCCGTCTGGGAAGCCTGGAAGGACAGTCCGGGAGGCAGTAGACACCGGTGGTCACGACACCGTACACGAATGCCCCGGCCGCCAGCCGGTCGCGCCGGACCAGTGCGTTCCAGCGGCTCTGTTCGTCGTAAAGTGCGTCCTGCGGTTTTTTGTCTGAAGACATGTCCCGCTCTCCAGTAGATGTTTCCGTATTGGGCGCTAAGCCCCTTACAGAAAACATCTTACCCTATTGCATCACCTAAAAATATCCGTTTCTTGCCTTGCAATTCCTATGGCGCGCAGGCAGCACAGGGATGCTTGAAAAACTTCTTCGCTTTGGTTCTGTTGTTATGGAGGCTCTGCATGTGTGATTAGTTCGACGGACATGGGCCGTTACGCTATTTATATAAAAATACATGGAGTCATACTATTCAATAGACAGTAAGCCGGCATTGTGGTAAAGAAGATTCGCTGCGAACGGTACGTGCGTCGACATTGGCGGGCGGCTCATACGGGGGCATCTGGCTTTTCATCGTCAGGTTAAACTTCTCTTCGATACCGTTCAGAGAGGCTCGGCAGTCGGCCGTCCGGTAGGATCAGGCCTGAATTGATATGGTGTGCAATTAAAAACCCTGGTTCAACAGGGTACTACGACCATACGGAGGGATTATGACAAAGGCAGAGGTTGTCGCAAAAATCGCCAAGGAAGCTGAAATTACCAAGGCCAAAGCCGAAAAGGCGGTGTCGGTGTTCATGGATGGCATCGTAGAATGCCTCAAGGGTGGAGACAAGGTCACATTTGTTGGTTTCGGAACGTTCTCCGTCACCGACAAACCCGCTCGGGTCGGGCGGAACCCACAGACAGGCGCCGAAATCAAGATTCCGGCCAAGAAAGCAGTGAAATTCAAGGTCGGGAAGGCATTCCAGAACGCGGTTCAACCGAAAAAAAACAAGGCCGGCAAGAAAAAATAGCTGTCCCGCTGGGTTAAATATATCGGTATTGCAGGGGCATGCACGATGTGTATGCCCCCTTTTTGTCCCGCACTCTCAACCAGCCCATGTCCCTCTTTTCTGCCTTGTAGATCACGTAAAAATTTTCTTGTTTCCAAAATATTATTAGTGATGTATAAAATGTTTGCTTACTTATGAAAACGAGGTTGGCGACGTGCTGGTATCCGTTATATACAATGAAAACAAGAATTGCGGCACGGTCCATTTTTCCAGGCTGGAATCACTCATAAATTCAGGTCTGATATTTGCTTTCCGCCGTTCACACGAATGGGTCATCATCGAGCCTGCCGAAGGACGTGACGGAGGGACGACGGCTTGCGCCGGTACCGGCTCCAAAAAAGGAGATCGCACCGGGTCTCCTTGATTGCCGAAGCCGTTCCCTGTCAAGGTTGTCGAGAAGCGGCCATCGGCCCGGCGTGGCGTATTTCCGACGATTCAGCGGTAGACTGGTGGTTTTTCCAAAGGGAAAACCGTTTATTTTTATTGAATAATTGTCGGTTTTCGTGTATACAGGACAAACAAATTTCACCGCCGCACCCCGAAGCTATGTAAATAAAGGGAAGGAATTTTCCTCCAAGCTTCGGGGTGTTTTTGTGTCTTACGCCGGAGATTGCAACCATGACGGTGAGTGAATGCGCCGCGTATTCGGATCGACCGTCGACCTCCATGGACAACTTATCGGAACTGCTGGAAAATTATCATCACCTGGTACGAAAGGTGGATGACCTGTGCGGGAAAATCGTCAAAGGCTTTCCCGGTGAAATTGCCTGCTGCAAGGGCTGTGACTCCTGCTGCCGCCACATCTCAGTGTTCTGGGTGGAAGCGGTCAGCATGGCCGTGACGGTCGATGACCTGCCTGAGCACCAGGCCGAATTCGTGCGCGGACGCGCGCAATCGGCGACCGGAGATGGAGCCTGCCCCCTTCTGCATCAGGGGGCCTGTCTCCTGTACGACCGGCGCCCCATTATCTGCCGCACCCACGGCCTTCCCATCCTGACCGGCGAGACTTCTCCCAGGACCATTGACTTCTGTCCGCGCAACTTTCAGCGGCTAGAAACGATTCCGGGCAGCGCAATCATAGACCTGGACCGGCTGAACGATACGCTTGCCGCAATCAACGCCCTGTTCATGCGCCGGTATTTTCAGGGTAATCTTCCACGAGTGGAGCGCCTCACGATAGCGGATGCTCTCCTTCTGAAGTCATGATATGGGTTCCGGTCGTGCTGCGGCATAAATTGGACATGTGAAGCCGGATATCTTCGCCCCCTTTTGCCGTCTTTGCAGGCTGTTAATGTATTTTTATTGGAAAAATGGGTCTGTTCCTGTTAAACAAGGGTTGTCTCCATGAGACATGCTATGCAATCAGAATTCAGGAGAGTTTAGTGGAAAAGATTGGAAGAAACGAGCCGTGTCCCTGTGGCAGCGGTAAAAAATACAAGAAGTGCTGCCTGGCAAGGCAGCAGGAAAGCGCCTCACGCAGGCGTGTTGAAGCGAACGTGGCCGGCAGTGTCCTCGACTGGCTGGCGGCGCGATACCCGGAAGGCGTGCGCGAGGCCGTCCAGAATGGTTTTTACCAGGGATTGAAGACATCGGAACGGGAGGCGCTGAGCGGGGAGGCGAACCGCTTCCATGAACTGCTGAATGTCAACCTAGGCGAGTGGCTCATGACCGATGCCCGGATCAGGATCGGCGAAGCGCTGAATCCGGTACGGGAAGTGCTGCTTGGGCCGGACGGGCCGGACTTGACCGAGACCGGGCGGCAATGGCTCCGCAGCCTGGGGGAGTTCCCGTTGAGCATCTACGAGGTGCGCCGGGTGGAGCCCGGCACGGGTATGCTACTGGCCGATCTGGTGCTGCCGGACGAGCCCGAGGTCTGGGTCGGCGACAAGGTTGCCACCAACAGTTTCCTTCGCTGGGATACGCTTGCCGCCAGGCTGGTACGCAGGGATGAGGAATGGATCCTCTCCGGCGCCCTGTATCCGCTTGAACGGGAAACGGCCAGGACATGTCTTGCCAGGATCGCCCGGAAGATAAAAAAGGAGGAAAGAGGATCAGATCCCTCCCGTGAGACCGTTGGCGACATCATCCGGAAGGAATGGTTGAAGAGCCTGGCGGAGGAGCAGACGTCTCAGACGGATTCGGCCGTTGTTGCCGGAGCGTCGGCTTCCTCCGCGGTCATGAGCGGCGCCGACTGGGTCAACCAATCGCTGGAATCCCTGGGCGGGAAGACTCCGCTGGAATCCGTCACGTCGGCCGCCGGCAGACGTGACGTGACCGAGCTCCTCAAGTGCTGTGAACTCTACGAGGCACGTCGTGCACGGGCGGATGGCGGGGACCAGGTCGATTTCGGCCTCCTGTGGGACAGGCTGGGTCTGAAGAGAGACCAAAGCGGGCAGGCTTAAAACCGGACGTCAGCGATGGAACTTTGGCAGAAGAACCTGAAGAGCAGTATCACGGACCCGGATGAACTGGCGGAGCTGTTTCCCTGCGATCCCGCTTCGCTCCGACCCGTGGTGGAAAAATATCCCATGCGGATATCGCGGCATTACCTCGGGCTTATACACAGCGTGGGCGATGCCGTATGGCGCCAATGCGTCCCGGATGCGCTGGAACTGGAGGAAGCAGGGCTTCTCCCCGACCCGCTGAACGAGGAGGCACTGAGCCCGACCCCCTGCCTGATTCACCGCTACCCCGACAGGGTGGTGCTGCTGGCCGCGTCCGTGTGCGCCGTTTATTGCCGCTTCTGCATGCGGAAGAGAAAGGTTGGCTGCCCTGATGAAGGGGTGGGGACGGATGAACTGGACGGTGCCTTGCGTTACATCGAGGAGACCCCGGCGGTCCGGGATGTCATCCTCTCCGGGGGAGACCCCCTGCTGCTCCCGGATGACGAGCTTGCATACATCCTGCGTCGGATAAGGAGGGTTCCGCACGTGGAGATCGTGCGGATCGGGACCAGGGTGCCGGTCACCCTGCCCGAAAGGGTTACCCCACGGTTGTGCAGGATGCTCAAGGGTTTTCACCCTCTGTACGTCAATACGCACTTCAACCACCCGCTGGAGGTGACTACGCAATCGGCGGAGGCCTGCTCCATGCTGGCCGATGCCGGCATTCCTCTGGGCAACCAGACCGTACTGCTCAAGGGGGTGAACGACGATCCCGCGGTCATGAAGCGTCTCGTGCAGAAGCTCCTTACCATCAGGGTCCGCCCCTACTACATCCACCAGATGGATCTGGTGCGGGGGGCCGGACACTTCCGGGCCGAGGTGCGGCGCGGTCTCGAAATCATGAAGGGCCTGCGGGGACACACCTCGGGCATGGCGACCCCCTACTATGTGATCGACGCGCCGGGCGGGAAGGGGAAGATCCCGCTGCTTCCCGACAATGGGGAGTTCATGGGGGACATGCTGGTTCTGAAGAATTATCTGGGGGAGATGATCGAGTATCCGGTTTAGAATTCGGGGAAACTAGTTTTCACTTTCATAGTTCCTCCGGTGTAAATGCCACCACTTCGTCGATCCTGTCGGCGTCCAGCAGGAGCATTACCAGCCGGTCCAGACCGAGGGCTATGCCGGCGGCGGGGGGCATGGACGCCAGATCCGCCAGGAACCTCTCGGGCAGCGGATCGACCGGTTTGGCGGCCCGCCGACGGTTTTCGTTCTCCTCCATGAAGCGGGAACGCTGCTCCACCGGATCCACGAGCTCGGAAAAGGCGTTGGCCAGCTCCAGTCCGGCGATATACAGTTCGAAACGTTCCGCCACCTGGTGCTCGCCTGCCTTGGCGCGGGCAAGGGAGCCGAGTGACGCCGGATAGTCCATCAGAAAGGTCGGTCTTTCAATCCCCAGCCTCGGCTCGATCGCGCACACCATGATCTCGTCGAACCGGTCGCTCTTCAGGGCCTCCTCAGCCCCAATCCCGCCGTAACGGGAAAACGCCTCCGCAACCGTAATCCTCTCCCATGGGCCGTCAAGGTCCACGAGACACCCCCGCCGGTCCAGCCGGCCCCGAATCCCTGCCGCCGCTGCCACCACCCTGATCAGGGCCTCGCAATCCTCCATCAGGTCCGTGTAGTCCGCACGGGTCCGGTACCATTCCAGCATGGTGAATTCCGGAAGGTGGAGCGATCCCCGTTCGCCGGCACGCCAGCAGCGGCAGATCTGGAATATCCGGTCGAATCCGGCGGACAGCAGCCGTTTCATGCAGATCTCGGGGGAGGGGTGAAGGACCCAGCCGTCGGACCGGATCACGTCGATATGGGATTCGGGTATGGGGACGGGAATGCGGTGGGGGGTTTCGATCTCGATGAAGTCTTTTGTTTCGAAGAACCTCCGGACCGCGCCGAGAATCCCGGCCCTGGCCCGGAGGTTGTGCCTGCGTTGTCCGCCGAGGTTGCCAGGGGGCAAGGCGCTACCCCTTCACCCTGGTGGAGTATTCGCCGGTGCGGGTGTCGATGGTGATGAGCTCGCCTTCCTCGATGAACGGCGGAACCCTCAGCACGTAGCCGGTCTCCACCGTGGCCGGCTTTGAGTCGCTCCCGGTGGTATCCCCCTTGATCCAGGGGTCGGTCTTTACCACCCGCAGGTTGACGAAGTTGGGGGTGGTCACGCCGATGGGCTTGTCCCTGAACAGCAGCACGTCGACCTCAAGGTTGTCGATCAGGAAGTTCCTGGCCTCGCCGATAGCGTCCTCACCGATGCTTATCTGCTCGTAGCTCTGGTTGTCCATGAAGCAGAAATGGTCGCCTTCCTTGTACAGATACTGCATGGTCCGCTCTTCCAGGTGGGCCGGTTCGAAGGACTCTCCCGAGCGGTAGGTCCTGTCGAGGGTGGTGCCGTTTATCATGTTCTTCATCTTGGTGCGGTACAGGGCCTGGCCCTTGCCGGGCTTGGAGAATTCGAAGAAGGTGACGATGTACGGTTCACCGTCGATGGTTATCTTCAGACCCTTCCGCAAGTCAGCAACTGTGTACATAACAATGTGGTTCCTTTTCGATTGGATTTATGTCGGCGCAAAGGCCGTTCCGTCAGGGTATCACGGGTCCCGCGCGTTGCCGCGACCGGAGCTCCTCCGGATCTGGTCCGGTCTCCGGGCGCCTGGTGTGTCCGATGGTTTTGCGACGGAAAACTATACCCTGCCGGGTTTATTTTGTTAAGAAAAAACGCCCAACTTTTCCGGGAAATCTTTGATGGGAATCGAGAGCGGGGAGAAGCAGGCCGTGCAGGACGGGGCTTATTTCGAGCGGTATGTTATGCGTCCACGCGTCAGGTCGTAGGGTGAGAGTTCCACCGTTACCTTGTCTCCGGGGAGGATCTTGATGAAAAACTTTCTCATCTTTCCTGAAATGTGGGCCAGTACCATGTGGTCGTTTTCCAGTTTCACCCGGAACATGGCATTGGGAAGCGGTTCGACCACCGTCCCTTCCACCTCGATTGCTTCTTCTTTCTTCATGACAACTCCTTGCGGCGCGAATTCCACAGATATCTGCGTAAGTATGATGCTACCATCGTTTTATAGTAGGAATCCGTGAAAAATGCAAGAATGATTTGCTGGCGTGCCTTTGCGGACGCCGTCGTTGCACGGGCTTCCCGTTCTGGTATATATAACTCTGAACGTTTTGCATTGGAGGTCTGGAATGGACAAGTCGATAAGGAATTATGTGTCCGGCAAATGGGTGGACGCCCTCAGCGGCCGACGTTTCGAAAGCAGGAACCCGGCCGATGCGCGCGAGGTTATCGCGACGGTTGCGCTGTCGGGTCGGGAAGACGTTGACCTGGCAATCGGGGCGGCCAGGGATGCGTCACGGGCCTGGCGGCTCATGCCCGCGCCCAAGCGGGGCGAGATCCTGTTCCGGGCCGGAGAGCTGCTGGCACGACGCAAGGCGGATCTCGGCCGCCTGGTGGCCCTGGAGATGGGCAAGGTTCTGCCCGAGTCCCTCGGCGACGTGCAGGAAGCCATCGACATGGCCTACTATATGGCCGGAGAAGGGAGGAGACTGAGCGGAGAGACCGTCCCCTCGGAGCTTCCCGACAAGGACTGCAAGAGCGTCCGGGAACCGCACGGGGTCATGGCGCTCATAACCCCGTGGAACTTCCCCACCGCCATTCCGGCCTGGAAACTCTTTCCCGCCCTCATCTGCGGAAACACCGTCGTGCTGAAGCCGTCCTCCTTTACCCCCGCCTGTGCCGCGGCCCTGGTGGAAGCGCTCCACGAGGCCGACATCCCGCCGGGCGTGGTGAATCTGGTGAACGGGCCGGGCGAGGAGGTGGGGGAATACCTGGTCACCCACCCTGGAATCGACGCAGTGTCCTTTACCGGATCCTGCGCGGCAGGGGAACGACTCGAATCCCTGCTTGGGAAGCTGCACCGTCCGCTGGCACTGGAGATGGGCGGGAAAAATGCCATCATCATCATGGACGACGCCGACCTCTCCCTGGCGCTGGAAGGGGTGCTGTGGGGCGGCTTCGGCACCAGCGGTCAGCGTTGCACCGCGGCCAGCAGGGTCATCGTCCATGAAAAGGTCTACGACCGATTCCTGGAGATGCTCACGCAGGCATCAGCAAGGCTCCGCCTGGGCCCGGGCATCGGTCCCGACACGGACGTGGGGCCGTTGGTCAACGAGCAGCAGATGAACCGGGTGCTGGAGTACATAAGGATCGGGACTGAGGAGGGCGCCCGGCTGGTCAGGGGCGGGAAAAGGGCGACCGACGGGGGGTGCGGACACGGCTATTTCATCGAGCCGACCCTGTTCGCCGATGTGCAGCCCGGCATGCGCATCGCCCGGGAGGAGATATTCGGCCCAGTGGTGGCGTTACTGTGCTGTTCCGGGCTGGACGAAGCCATTGACCTGGTGAACGGGGTGCCGTTCGGCCTCTCCTCGGCCATCTACAGCAGCGACGTGAACAGGACCGCCCGGGCCGAGCGGGACCTGCAGACAGGACTGGTCTACATCAACGCCTCCACCATCGGCGCCGAGATTCAGCTCCCGTTCGGCGGCTGGAAGCATTCCGGGTCGGGCCATCCCGAGGCCGGCGGCCGGGGAGGGGCGCTGGAATTCTATACCAGGGTGAAGGTGATCTACCGCGACTTCAGCGGCAGGCTGCAGAAGGCCCAAATCGACCAGTAACCAGTGTTCGTCCGGAAACCCCTGGAAAATCACGAAGTCTCGCGTACGGAACCCATGCGGGTTCGAGGGATATCAGCCTGTTCAGGCAAGAAGGCAATTTGCCCGGTACTGTCCCGCGTCCGATTACGAGGGGCTCCGGGGAAGTCCCGACCCGTCCCATGTTGACAGTTTCCGGATGAAAAACAGGAAGGAGACCGGATGAAAAGCAGCTCGGATACCGTCAGACGCGCCGCACGGGTGTTCACTCCAGCCCTCCACCTCTACTACCCCCTGTCAATCGTCAGGGGGGAGGGAGTTCATGTGGATACCGAGGACGGCGAACGCTACCTGGACTTTTCGTCCGGTCTCGGCGTACTCAACATCGGTCACAACCACCCGCGGGTCGTGGCCGCGGCCCGGGAGCAGACGGAACGGTTCATCCATACCGGGGGCATCTACTACAACGAGACCACCGTTCAGGCGGCGGAACAGCTCCTGTCGGTCACCCCTCCGGGGATCGACATGCTCTTCTTCAGCAATTCCGGGGCCGAGGCGGTCGAAGGGGCGTTGAAACTCGCCAGGCACGTGACCGCCAGGCAGGGGGTCATATCCTTCACCCACGCCTTTCACGGCAGGACCCTGGGCGCGGTCTCGATCACCACCAGTTCATCCGCCTACCGCAAGGGATACCACCCGCTGATACCCTCGGTCTACCAGGCCCCCTATCCCTACTGCTACCGGTGCAGGTTCGGCAACCGGCCCGAGACCTGCGGGCTCTCCTGCCTCGGCTGCCTGGAAGACGTCCTGACCCACCAGATACCCGCCGAAGAGGTGGCCGCGATCATCATCGAGCCGTTCCTTGGGGAAGGGGGGTATTTCCCGGCGCCGGCTACGTTCCTGTGCTCTCTGCGGGAGCTGTGCGACCGTCACGGAATCCTGCTGATTTTCGACGAGGTCCAGTCGGGCATGGGGAGGACCGGCCGATGGTTTGCGGCCGAGCATGCGGGGGTGGAGCCGGACATCATGACCGTTGCAAAGGGGATTGCCTCGGGCTTTCCGCTCTCGGCCGTGGCCGCCGGCAGAAATCTCATGGAACGCTGGCCTTCGGGCGCCCATGGAACGACCTTCGGCGGGAATCCCGTCTCCTGCGCGGCCTGCAGCGCGACCATCGACGTCATTCGCGACGAGGGGCTGCTGGAGCAGGCATCGGTGCGGGGAGCGGCGGTTCTCGACAGGCTGCGGCCGTTCGCCGAGGCCCATCCGCTGGTCGGCCAGGTCCGCGGCCACGGCTACATGATCGGCATCGAATTCGTGGATTACGACGGAGCGCCGAACGGAGCCGCCTGCGCCCGGGTTCTCGACCACTGTCTTGAGCACGGACTCATCCTGATAGGGTGCGGGCTGGAGCGGAACGTGATCCGGTTCATCCCCCCCCTGACCGTCTCACGCGACCAGCTCGATCACGCGCTCGGCATCCTGGAAGCCGGGATCGCGAGGCTCTCGTGAGGCGTGAGCGGGTCGTCATCATGGGGGCCGCGGGGCGCGATTTTCACAATTTCAACGTCTGCTTCCGCGACGACCCTGGAGTCAGGGTGGTGGCCTTCACCGCCGCCCAGATACCCTTCATCACCGACCGGCGTTACCCGCCGGCCCTGGCGGGCAAACTCTACCCCAAAGGCATACCCGTCGTGGACGAGGCCGATCTGGCGGAGCTGATCATACGACAACGGGTCGACCGGGTCGTATTCGCCTACAGCGACATCTCGTACGCGGAGCTCATGCATCGGGCGTCCCTGGTACTGGCGCAGGGAGCGCAATTTTCCCTGCTGGGACCGTCGACGACCATGCTCAGGAGCAAAAGACCGGTCATATCGGTCTGCGCGGTCAGGACCGGTTGCGGTAAGAGCCAGGTTACCCGTTACCTGTGCGGCATCCTCCAGGAACGCAAGGTAAAACCGGTAGTGGTCCGCCATCCCATGCCCTATGGCGACCTGACGGGCCAGGAGGTGGAGCGTTTCGCGCATATGGAAGACCTGGCCCTTTACCGGTGCAGCATCGAGGAGCGGGAGGAATTCGAGCCACTGATCCGGAGCGGGGCGGTGGTATACGCCGGAGTCGACTATGCAAAGATCCTTGCCCGGGCGGAACGGGAAGGGGAGGTGATCCTCTGGGACGGCGGCAACAACGACTTCCCGTTCTTTGTCCCGGACCTGGAGATCACCATCGTGGATCCGCTCCGTAGCGGCGACGAAACCGCCTACTACCCCGGCGAGGTGAACCTGCGGAGGGCCGCGGTGGTGGTCATCAACAAGAGCAACACCGTGGTCGGCGCGGTATGCGACCGGCTGGAGGAGAAGGTCTCGGAGATGAACCCGACCGCCAGGGTGGTCAGGACCGCCTCCGAGATCCGGGTGTCCGACCCGGACGCGGTCCGGGGGAGAAGCGTCCTGGTCATCGAGGACGGCCCGTCCATAACCCACGGCGGTCTCACCTCCGGCGCCGGTTACGCGGCCGCGCAGGAGTTCAAGGCACGGGAGATTGTCGACCCCCGTCCCTATGCGGTCGGATCCATCTCCGAGACCTACCGACGCTACCCACACATGAATCTGGTACTCCCGGCCATGGGATACAGCGACCGCCAGGTGGAGGAGTTGCGGCGCACCATCGAGCTGACCCCCTGCGACTTGGTCGTTTCCGCCACCCCGATCGATCTGCGGCGCCTGATGCCCATCTCCAAGCCCGTGGTAAGGGTAAGCTACGATATCAGTGAGCAGCCGGGGGAGCCCCTGAAAAAAATCCTCTTGCGTTTTCTCGCTGAAAAAGGCCAATAATTGTTCCTTCCATACTACTGACCACAAGGATTTCCCTGGACAATGGACAATTGCATAAGGAAGTTTGAGCTTTCCAACGGGCTTACGGTCATCGTCAACGACGCAACCCGCCGCTATTACGAGGACTACCACCTGGTAAGACTCGAGTTCGTCTGCGAGGCGCTGGTCCTGCCCGAATATTTCGACAACGAAGACCTGTTCTCCAATGCAAGGGCGCTGCTCGGGGAGTCCGTGGTATATCGCCGCCTGGTGGAGAGGATGGGGGTCCCCTACGGGGAGATTGAGGCCGCCCGGGAGGGCCTGATAAACGGGTTCGAGGAGAGCGCGCTCCACTATTTTTCGTCCGGGGGCTTTCCACGAAAGCTGGTCCTGTCGGAGCTCTCCAAGGCCCGTGGGAAGTCCGGTCTCCGCCGCTGCTGAAGGGAACCGATCAGTGAGAGAAGAGCTACTGAAGATTGACAAGCTTGCCTTCGGAGGCGCCGGCCTGGGCCGTTGCGGGGGCAAGGTCTGTTTCGTGCCTTTCACCGCGCCCGGAGATTCCGTCCGAGCCCGGATAACCGCCGAGAAGAGGTCGTTCATGGAGGGGGAACTGCTTGAGTGCCTTGAGTCGTCCCCTGTGAGAACCAACCCTCCCTGCGGTGTCTTCGGCCGCTGCGGGGGGTGCTGCTGGCAGCACCTCCCGTACCACGCCCAGCTCAAGGCCAAGGAGGAGTTGTTCGCGGAGGCTTTGAGCCGCGGGGCCCGCATCGGACCGGAAGTCGTCCTTCCGATCATCCCGGCGCCGTCTCCGTACGGCTACCGCTCGCGGGTGCAGTTGAAGGTCCGGAGCGTGGCCGAGGAACTCCACATTGGTTTCTACCGGCAGGGGTCCCGCTTCGTGGTCGACATTCCGGGGGCCTGCCTGATATCCAACGGGCTGGTGAACCGCATCTACCGGACGCTCCGGACGCTGCTGGAGGGGTTCCCCGAGCCCCGGAAACTGCCGCAGATCGACGTGGCCACCGGAGACGACGGCGACGCGCTCCTCCTATTCCACTATATCGGGGAGCGGTCCGATGAAGCCGCCGCCTGGTTGGAGAAGACCGTTCCCGACCAGGCGGCGGTGACCGGGATCTTTCTCCAGAGCGGCAGAAAATCCAGCATGCGTCGGGTCTGGGGAGAGGACAAGGTCTCCTACTCCATCCCGGCCGGGCTCGTTTCCGGTTTCCCCGGGATGAGGCTTTCCTTCCGCTGCGGCGGATTTTCCCAGGTCAACTACAGTCAGAACCTTTCGCTCATCGAGACGGTAATCGGCTGGGCGGAGTTGAAGGGGACCGAGCGGGTGCTGGACCTGTTCTGCGGCAACGGCAACTTTTCCCTGCCGCTGTCCCGCTACTGCGGCAATGTCGTAGGGCTGGAGGAGTTCGGACAATCCATCGAGGATGCGGTCCGTAACGCGGCCGGCAACGGGGTCGAAAATGCCCGGTTTCTGTGCAGGGATTCGGCCGAGGGGCTGAAAGAGTTGGCGGCAAACGGAGAGCGGTTCGATCTGGTGGTGCTCGACCCGCCCAGAACCGGCGCCCTGGAGACAATGCCCCTCATACCGGCCCTGGAGCCGGAGAAGGTCATCTACGTATCGTGCGACCCTCCGACCCTGGCCAGAGACCTGTCGGTACTGGCGAAACAGGGGTACCAGGTGGTCTCAAGCCGGGCGGTGGACATGTTTCCACAGACATATCACATTGAGAGTGTCACCCTGCTGCACAGAAGATAGCGGGATTTGGGAGAGGAATTTGCAAGCGGATACCTGGCGCAACGATGCGTTAGGGAGAAATCCGTGTCGGCCGTTCTCCCAAATATCGCCACGATAAAACCTTGTTTGCGCCACAGGGGAGGATTGGGGGACGTCCCGGTCCACCGGCGACGGTGTTTCACGGATCCATACGACCGGAAAGTGTATCACTTTCATCCGGACACTGATCAATTTTGATAACTGTTAATGCTTACGTGGTGTTGCACGGTTTGCGGAGCGGGCGATCGTATGTCACGCTGATCCGGAAAACGCGTATTCCCGGTCTCACGGATCGATGTATTGACCGACACCGTTTTTTCGATGTATTTTGGACCCTGCCTGTATTCAAATTGTTATAAAGAAAGAATGCTGGAGGATGTGAGATGAATAAGTCCGAGCTTATTGAAGCCCTCGCCGCGAAGAAAAGTCTTTCTTTCAAGAAATCGGAAGAGATAATCAATACGATTTTCGACTCCATGTCGGACGCCCTGCACATGGGCGAACGAATCGAGATCAGAGGCTTCGGCAGTTTCGTCATCAAGCATTACAAACCATACGTGGGACGGAATCCCAAAACCGGTGAAGCCATCACCGTGAAGCCCAAAAAGCTCCCCTTTTTCAAGGTCGGCAAGGAGCTCAAGGAGAAGGTCGACAGGTAGCAGACTCGATCGCGTAACCTTGCGTCCGTAATGCCGGTGCATCAGCCTGGCAGGTTGTTTCCGGCTCTTTCCCCCTGACCCAGGAGTCTGACGGTATGCGTCTGTTTCAGGTGCTCGAGGCGCTCGGCGGGCTCGGCCTCTTCATACTCGGCATGAAGACCATGTCCGACGGTCTTCAGCGCCTCTCCGGCGGCGGATTCCGCCGTTTCGTCGAAAAACTGGCGGGAAACCGCCTTTCGGCGGCACTTACCGGCAGCTGTCTCTCCTACCTCCTGCAGTCGAGCGGAGCCGCCTCCATCCTTGTCATCGGTTTTGTCAACGCAGGGCTCCTCTCGCTCTACCAGGCCCTTGGCATGCTCATCGGCACCAGCCTCGGAACTGCCGTCGCGGCACAATTCATCGCCTTCAAGATATCCTTTCTGTCACTCCCGGCAATCTTTCTCGGTGTCGTCCTCCGATTCTTCAGCAAGCGGAGACGATGGACCTTTCTCGGTGAAATCCTGCTGGGGTTTGGTCTGCTGTTCTTCGGCCTCGAGGTTATGGAGACCGGTTTCTCCCCGTTTGGCGAGCATGCGCTGTTCCGTGAATATCACTCCCTGTTAACGGACTGGCCGGTGGTGAGCGTGCTCACCGGCGCGCTCCTCACCTTCGTGGTCCAGTCGGGAAGCGCGGCCATCGGCATCATCATCGCCCTGGCCGGGAGCGGCGCCATCGGCGTTCACCAGGCCGCCGCCATGCTGCCGGGCGAGATGCTCGGGACCGCGCTCCTGGCCGGAATCGGCGCCATCGGCGGCACGCCCGAGGCCAGACGCACGGTCATGTATTACGCCGGCATCGCCGTTGTTTCCATTGCCGCTCTGCTCTTTCTCTTTCCCCTGTACCTCAAGATGATCGCCTGGATGACCCCGGACGGCGTATTCGTGACCCAGCCCCACGGTCCAGGTCTTTCTCCGCCGCAGGCCCTTGCGGTTTCAAGGGGAGGGGTCGCCAGGGCGCTGGCAAACGGCTACACGGTATTCAGCGTGCTCACCGCCCTGCTGTTTCTCCTGAGCATCGGCTTCCTTGCCAGGTCCGCGGCAGTTAAGCTTCCCGGCAGGGAAGGAGACATGGACATCGAGCCCCGCTCGCGTTTCCTCGACTTCCGGGTCATCGACACACCGACCCTGGCCTTTCTCCAGGCCGGCAAGGAGCTGAAGCGGATGGCACAGGCAGCCCTCTCCATGGTGTCCGATACCACCCGCCAGTTCCACGAGTTCAATGCCAGGACCACGACCCTGATAGAACGAAGGGAGAACCTGCTGGACGTGTTGCAGAAGGACATTTCAGCCTTCCTGGTGGCCCTTGCCCGCCAGCCCCTCGATGCGGAGATAGCGGCCGAGATCCCGCTCCTCCTCAGCAAGGTCAACGACCTGGAGGGGATTGGGGACAACTGCGAGACCGTAATGGACTGCCTGCGCCGCAAGAAGGAAAGCAACGTCTACTTCTCCGACACCGCCATGGCCGAGATCAAGGCAATGGCCGACAAGGCCGCCTACCTGACCGGCCTGGCCGCGGATTGCCATGACAGCCTCCAACTGCCGGACCCGGCCGCCACGGCGGGGATGAAGGACGACCTGCTCCTGATGGCCGAGGAGCTCAAGGCCAATCACCTGCTCAGGCTCAGTAAAGGGGCCTGCACCGTGCTCGCGGGTCTGCTGTTCGTGGATATCGTGTCCGCCTTTGCCAAGATAGGCGAATATGCCTTCAATATCATTGAAACCGAAAGGAGAATCCGCTGATGCCGGGTGCTCTGGCCGCCATTGATCTGGGAACCAATACCGCCCGCCTCCTGATTGGGAGGCTGGAATCCGGTCCGACGATACGGCCGCTGGCCGTGAACAGGGTGGTAACCCGTCTCGGGGGAGGGTTTACCCGCGAACAGGGGCTGTCGCCTGAGGCGCGGGAGCGGACCTTGACCGCCCTGCGCGGGTTTGCCGATGCGATGGACGCACACGGCGTCGGCGCTCTGCGGGCCGTGGCCACCAGCGCCATGCGGGACGCGGTCAACGGCGGGGAGTTCGTGGACCAGGTCTTCAGGGAGACCGGCATCCGGCTGGAGATCATCGACGGCCGCGAGGAAGCCCTGCTGACCCTGCGGGGGGTCATCTCAGGCCTCGGCAGGGAAGGGGACTTCATGGTGTTCGACATCGGCGGCGGGAGCACCGAGTACACCCTTGCCCGGGGATCCGACCCCCTGTTCACCAGGAGCCTCCCCCTGGGCGTGGTGAGACTGACCGAGGGGAAGGGGTCCGTGCCGGCCATGGAGGAGAAAATCTCCCGCGAGCTGGAGGCGCTCCGTCTGGACATGGTTGGCGAGGGTTTTGCCTCGTTCCCTGCCTGCGCCACCCTGGTGGGCACCGCCGGGACAGCCACCACCATGGCCGCCCTGGACCTGGATCTCACCCCGTACGACCCCTCCAGGGTGCAGGGGCACGTACTCTCCCTGAATGCGGTCAGAGAGATGCTGGAGAAGCTCCTCCCCCTGACCCCTGAGCAACGCCTCCTCCTTCCCGGCATGGAGATGGGGAGGGAGGACCTGATCATCGCCGGTATCCTGCTTACCCTGAAGAGCATGGAGCTGTTCGGTTTCGACAGCCTGACCGTGAGCGATACCGGGATACTGGAGGGGATACTGCTGAGTCTGCACTAGGCCGCGACCAAGCGTCTTTTCGGTGCCGAGGCCTTCCACTGAGCCAGTTTGCTGTTGACAGGAAAGCCCCTTTGCCGGTATATTTCACGGCGGTTTCTGGCGGGATTACCGCTATTTTTTTTATGCAAGGGGGCATAGACTCCATGAAAGAAATCCTCTCCGGCAATGAGGCCGTTGCCCGCGGTGCCTACGAGTCGGGCGTACTGGTCGCCACCGCCTATCCGGGCACCCCTTCGACCGAGATCCTCGAAAACATCATACGCTATAAAGAGATAAACGCCTCCTGGTCACCGAACGAAAAGGTCGCCCTGGAGGTGGCCATGGGGGCCTCATTCGCAGGGGCCAGGTCGCTCGTGGCAATGAAGCACGTGGGGGTGAACGTGGCGGCTGATCCGCTGTTCACCCTCTCTTATACCGGGATCAAGGGCGGCCTGGTGCTGGTCACGGCCGACGACCCGGAGATGCATTCCTCCCAGAACGAGCAGGACAACCGCAACTACGCCAGGTTCGCCAAGGTTCCCATGCTGGAGCCCGGCGACTCGCGCGAGTGCAAGGAATTCACCCGCCTGGCCCTGGAGCTGTCCGAGCGGTACGACACCCCGGTCATGCTCCGCACCACCACCCGCATCTCCCACGGCAAGTCCATCGTGGATCTGGAGGAGCGGGTCAGCAGTCTCCCGACCCCAGCGCTGGTGAAGAACGCCGCCAAGCAGGTGATGCTCCCCAGCAACGCCCGGGTCCGCCACCCGCTGGTCGAGGAACGGATGAAGCGGCTCTCGGAAGCTGCCGATACCATGGCCGTCAACCGCATGGAGCTGCGGGACACCGGGGTGGGCATCATCACCTCCGGGGTCTGTTACCAGTACGTGCGCGAGGTCATGCCTCACGTCTCGACCCTTAAGCTGGGCCTGGTCAACCCACTTCCCGCCGGGCTCATCCGCCGGTTCGCCGCCAGGGTGGAGCGCCTGTTCGTGGTGGAAGAGCTGGATCCCTTCATCGAGGAGCAGGTCAAGGCCATGGGCATCGCGGTGTCCGGCAAGGATTTCATCCCCGTCTGCGGCGAGCTGACGCCGGGCAGGCTCCGCCAGGCGTTCCAGGGACAGGACGTGGGCCTCGACGAGGCACCGGTGCTGCCGGCGGAACCGGAGGATGTCTCCCTTCCGGGCCGGCCTCCCAACATGTGTCCCGGCTGTCCCCACCGCGGGGTGTTCTATACTCTCAACCGTCTCAAGGCCTACGTGACCGGTGATATCGGCTGCTATACCCTCGGCTTCCTCCCCCCCCTCTCCTCCATGGAGACCTGCGTCTGTATGGGCGCATCCATAGGCAACGCCACCGGCACGGTCAAGGTGGTGTCGGAGGAGGAGAAGAAGAAGGTGGTGGCGGTCATCGGCGACTCCACCTTCCTCCACAGCGGCATCACCGGGCTCATGGACATGGTCTACAACAACGCCCACTCCACGGTGGTGATCCTGGACAACCGGATCACCGCCATGACCGGCCGCCAGGACAACCCGGCCTCGGGCTTCACCCTCATGGACGAGCCGGCCCACCGCACCGACCTGGCCCTGCTCTGCAAGGCCGTGGGGGTCAAGCACGTCCGGGTCGTCAACCCCTTTGACCTGGAGGAGACCCGCCGGGCGTTGCAGGAGGAGATGGAACGGCCGGAGACCTCGGTCATCATCACCGACAAGCCGTGCGTGCTGGTCAAGCGGGAGGGGGTCTTCAAACGGGGACCGCTCTACACCGTGGAGGTGGAAAAGTGCACCGGGTGCAAGGCATGCCTCGGTCTGGGCTGTCCCGCCATCCAGTGGCGTTCGACCGACGGCGGAAAGGGGGTCTCCTTCATCGACCCCACCCTCTGCACCGGCTGCGACGTCTGCCGGCAGCTCTGTAAATTCGATGCCATCGGGAGGGCCAAATGAGCGAACAGGTAACCAACATTCTCCTGGTGGGTGTCGGTGGACAGGGTATTCTGCTGGCGTCGGAGATCCTTTCCGAGACCTTCATGCTGGCCGGTTTCGACGTGAAGAAGAGCGAGATTCACGGCATGTCCCAGCGGGGCGGCAGCGTGGTGTCCCACGTGCGCTACGGCAGGGAGGTCTTCTCCCCCATCGTGCCGGAAGGGGAAGGGGACATCCTGTTCGGCTTCGAGCTGATGGAGACCTACCGCTGCCTTCCGCTCCTGAAGCCGGGCGCCACGGTTATCGCCAATGACCTGCGTATCCCGCCTGCGTCGGTGCTGATGGGGAAGGAACGCTATCCCGAGGGACTGGCGGAGCTGATAACCGCCCGGTTCCCCGACTTTCTGCTGGTGGACGGCCAGAAGCTGGCCGCCCGGGCCGGCAACCAGCGGGCCGCCAACACGGTGCTCCTGGGAGCGGTTTCCAAAAGGCTGGACGTGGCCGAGGAGTACTGGCTCCAGGCCCTCGAAGCGATGGTCCCCAGGAAGGCGCTGGATGTGAACCGCAAGGCGTTCCTGCTTGGCAGGGAACTGTAAGGGCGCGGCTTAGCACTATAAAGTGGTTTTGCCAAAGAACGGAACACTGCTCACTTTCTTACAGGACACTGGTGAAGAGAGGTAAAATCGAGATGTACTATAACGAGGAATTCGAGACGCTCCCGAGACCCGCCCTGGAGGCGCTCCAGTTGAAGCGGCTGAAGGGGATGCTGGAACGGGTCTGCTCCGGGGTTCCGTTTTACCGGGAAACCTTTGCCAGGGCCGGGATTGTCCCGGCCGACGTACAATCACTGGCCGACCTCCGCAGGCTCCCCTTCACCTACAAGCAGAACATGCGGGATTCCTACCCCTACGGCCTGTTCGCCGCGCCAATGGAGGAGATCGTCCGGATCCACGCCTCCTCCGGCACCACCGGCAAGCCCACGGTGGTCGGGTACACCCAGAAGGACATCGACACCTGGACCGAGTTGATGGCCCGCTCCTTGGTGACCGCGGGGGTGCACCGGGGAGACATCATCCACAACGCCTACGGCTACGGCCTGTTCACCGGCGGACTCGGCGCCCACTACGGGGCCGAGAAGCTGGGCGCATCGGTCATCCCCATGTCGGGCGGCAATACCAAGCGCCAGATCCTGATCATGAAGGACTTCGGCTCAACCGTGCTCACCTGTACCCCTTCCTACTCCCTCTATCTGGGTGAGGCGGCCAGGGAAGAGGGGGTGGATTTCCGCTCCCTCAAGCTGCGGGTCGGCATTTTCGGCGCCGAGCCGTGGTCCGAGTCCATGCGGAAGGAGATCGAGGAGAAGCTCAACCTGAGCGCCGTCGATATCTACGGCCTGTCCGAGATCATGGGGCCGGGCGTGGCCATCGAATGTATCGAGGCCAAGTGCGGCCTGCACATCTGGGAGGACCACTTCATCCCCGAGATCATCGACCCCGAGACCGGAGAGCCGCTGCCCGAGGGTGAAAAGGGGGAGCTGGTCATCACCACCATCACCAAGGAGGGGATCCCCCTGGTCCGCTACCGCACCAGGGACATCACCAGCATCACCTACGAGCCCTGCCGCTGCGGCCGCACCCACGCAAGGATCGCCCGCATGAGCGGCCGGAGCGACGACATGCTCATCATCCGCGGGGTAAACGTCTTCCCCTCCCAGATAGAATCGATCCTGATGGACATCGAGGGCGTGGAACCCCACTACCTGCTGATCGTGGACCGTAAGGACAACCTGGACATCCTGGAGGTGCAGGTGGAAGTGGACGAACGGCTCTTCTCCGACGAGGTGAAGCACCTCCAGTCCCTGACCCAGACCATCGAAAAGGCCATCAAGGATCTCCTGGGAGTGACCTGCAAGGTCCGGCTGGTGGAGCCCAGGACCATTGTCAGGAGCGAAGGGAAGGCTAAGCGGGTCATCGACAAACGGGAGAGGAACTGAACAAGGGGAGGCAGACATGAAAGTTGAACAGATCTCCATCTTCATAGAGAACAAATCGGGCCGCCTGGCCGAGGTGACGAGCGTGCTGGGAGAGGCCGGGGTCAACATCCGCGCCCTGTCGCTGGCGGACACCAGCGATTTCGGCATCCTGCGGCTCATCGTGAACGACCGGGAAAAGGCCAAGGCGGTACTGAAGGAAAAGGGCTTCACCGTCAGCAAGACCGAGGTGGTGGCCATCGAGGTGCCCGACCGGCCCGGCGGTCTCTCGGACATCCTGCGGACCCTGGACAGCCAGGGGATCAACGTGGAATACATGTACGCCTTTGTGGAGCGGTGCGGGGAAAACGCGGTCATCATCTTCCGCTTCGACGAGACCGAAAAGGCCATCCAGACCCTGACCGGCGCGGGATACAACGTGCTGGAAGGAGAACGTCTCTACCAGATGTAGCCTGGTCCGGTACCTATTTCAATGCAATTTATTCGAGGAGGAGCGATGGGAAGACTGATTGCGGTTATAGCGGCGCTGCTTGTGCCGGCCCTGGCGGTTCCGTCACAGGGAGCCGAACCTATCAGGATCGGCGGGCTGTTCGCTGTGACGGGTCCGGCGTCCTTTCTGGGGGAACCGGAAAAGAACACCCTGGAGATGCTGGTGAAGGATATCAACGCCAAGGGGGGCATCAAGGGTTCCCAGGTGAAGCTGTTCGTTTACGACACCCAGGGAGACGCCACCAAGGCGGTGCAACTGGCCACCAAGCTCATCAGGAACGACAAGGTCGTGGCCATCATAGGACCAACCACCACGGGCGAGTCCATGGCCGTCATCCCGGTGGCGGAGAGGGAGCGGATACCCCTCATTTCCTGCGCGGCAGGGATAAAAATCACCGAACCGGTCAAGAAGTGGGTCTTCAAGACCCCGGCCAACGACCATGTGGCAGCCGAGAAGATTTTCAACCATGCCGCCGCACGCAACCGGAAGAGGGTCGCGCTGCTGACCGTATCGGACTCCTTCGGCTCCTCGGGCAGGGAACAGCTCAAGACCATGGCGGCCAGGAAGGGGTTCACCGTGGTTGCCGACGAGGTGTATTCTCCCAAGGACACCGATATGACCTCCCAGCTCACCAAGATCCGCGGGGCAAAACCCGACGCCATCATCTGCTGGGGAACCAACCCCGGGCCGGCCGTGGTAACGCGCAACATCAGACAGCTCGGGATCGCAATCCCCCTCTACCAGAGCCATGGCGTGGCCTCCAAGAAGTATATCGATCTGGCAGGAGCGGCCGCGGCGGAAGGCGTGACCCTGCCTGCCGGAAAACTGGCGGTGTTCGACATCCTCCCCAAGAACGACCCTCAGGTCAAGGTTCTGAGGGCTTACGATCAGGCATACCGCAAGAGCTTCGGGGTCGAGGCGTCGACCTTCGGCGGCTACGCCCATGACGGTTTCCATCTGATTGTCGAGGCCGTCAAGAAATACGGCGCAACACCCGACGGTATCCGGAACGGCATCGAGCAGACCCGGAAAATGGTGGGAATCTCGGGAATATTCACCATGTCGCCTGCCGATCACAACGGGCTGGATCTCTCGGCATTCGAGATGGTGCAGGTGTCCAAGGGTGACTGGGTATTGGCTAAATAGCTCGCTTCCCGCGACCACGTGGAGGGGACAATGTCAGCACATTTTCTGAAAAGGCTCGCATTTTTTTCGTGTTTTCTCGTGTCAACCGCACACGCCGCCTTTGCCGCCGAACCGATCAAGATAGGCGGACTGTTCGCCGTGACCGGTCCGGCTTCCTTTCTGGGGGAGCCCGAGCGCAACACCGCCCAGATGGTGGTGAACCAGATCAACGCGGCCGGCGGCATCAAGGGCCGCAAGCTGGAACTCATCGCCCTTGACACCCAGGGGGACGCCACCAGGGCGGTCCAGGCGGCCACCCGGCTGGTCAAAGAGAACGTGGTTGCCATCATCGGGCCCAGCACTACCGGGGACACCATGGCGGTCATCCCGGTGGTGGAGCGGGCCAGGGTTCCCCTTATCTCCTGCGCCGCTGGCATCAGGATCACCGAGCCGGTCAAACCGTGGGTGTTCAAGACCGCCCAGAACGATTACCTGGCCGTGGCCAGGATCTACGAACACCTGGTGAAGCGAAAACTGACCAAGGTGGCGATCCTGACCGTGTCCGACTCCTTCGGCTCTTCCGGGCGGGAGCAGCTCAAGGCCCAGGCGGCCAGGTACGGCATCGAGCTTGTGTCCGATGATACCTACGGGCCGAAGGATACCGACATGACCCCCCAGTTGACCAGGATCCGGGGGAGCCGCGCCCAGGCCCTCATCTGCTGGGGCACCAATCCCGGTCCGGCCATTATCGCCAGGAATTTCCGACAGTTGGGCATGAATCTGCCCCTCTACATGAGCCACGGCGTATCTTCAAAGAAATTCATCGAGCTAGCCGGTGAGGCCGCCGAAGGGATCATACTCCCGTCCGGCAGGGTACTGGTGGCGGATCGCCTGCCCAGGAACGACAAACAGAAAAAGGTTCTCCTCTCTTTTGTGGCCGAGTACCAGAGGAATTTCAAGGCCGAAGGCGACCACTTCGGCGGCCATGCCTGGGACGCCGCGATGCTGCTGAAGGGGGCGCTTGAGCGTGGAACCGTCACCAGGGACTCGGTCCGTGCGCAGCTCGAGCGGACCAGGAATTTCGCCGGCATCGGCGGCGTTTTCAACTACGCTCCGACCGACCATGCCGGCCTCACCAAGGACGCCTTCGTGCTGGTGGAGGTCAAGGGGAAGGACTGGGCGCTGGTCAGGTAGTCGGCTTTTCGTACGTACCGAGAACAAGCTCTTAGTCAGGCTGAGACGCCCGCACAGGACGTCTCGTTTTTCGCCCCGCATACACAACATAGAGAAAAAAACCGGCCACAATGTCCAACCAGATACTGCAATACCTGTTATCCGGCCTTTCCACCGGAGCCATCTATGCCCTCATCGGCATCGGTTTCGCCATTATCTACAACTCCACCGGGATCATCAATTTCGCCCAGGGGGAGTTCGTGATGCTCGGCGGCATGATGACCTGGTTTTTCTACGCGACCATGAAGCTCCCGCTTCCCGTGGCCATGGTCCTGGCGGTCCTGCTCGCCACAGCGGCGGGCGTCGTGTTCGAGCGGCTCGCCATACGCCCCTTGAGGAACGCAACCCCCTTGATCCTGGTCATCATCACCATCGGCGCCAGCATCCTGATCAGGGGACTGGCCATGCTGCTTTGGGGGAAGGACACACACTCCCTCCCCATGTTCACCAGCAGCGAGCCCATCGGTATCGCCGGAGCGACCATCCTGCCTCAGCACCTCTGGATAATCGGGATCACCCTCTGCATCATCGTGCTCAACCGGTTCTATTTCTACCACAGCGTCAACGGCAAGGCCATGCGGGCCTGTTCCCACAACCGCCGCGCCGCCAGCCTGGTCGGTATAGACGTAAAGCGCATGGTCCTCATCGCCTTTGCCATCAGCTCGGCCATGGGTTCGGTTGCCGGCATCATCACCGCGCCGCTGACCATGACCTCCTACGACGTGGGTATCATGCTGGGCTTGAAGGGGTTCTGCGCCGCCATCATCGGCGGCATGAGCAGCGGCGTCGCCACGGTCTTCGGTGGCCTGCTGCTGGGGGTGCTGGAATCCCTGGGCGCCGGGCTCGTCTCGTCCGGATACAAGGACGCAATCGCCTTCGTTATCCTGCTGCTCATCCTGTTCATCCGGCCGCAGGGGCTGTTCAAGAAGGCCGAAACGGAAAGGGTCTGAGGTTTCATGGGTACGGAACGACACGCGGCACTCAAATTCATCCTGTTCACCTGCGCCGTGCTTGCCGCGCCCCTGTTCTTTTCGGGCGGCTACCTGCTGAACGTGCTGGTGTTCGTGGGGATCAACACCATGCTGGCGGTGGGCCTGAACCTGCTTCTGGGGTACGCCGGCCAGATTTCCCTGGGGCAGGCGGCGTTCTACGGCCTGGGGGCCTACATCTCAGGTGTGGCGACCGCCACCTGCGGCATGAATCCCTGGACCGCCATGGTCCTGGCAGCCGCCGTTGTCGGGTTGATCGCCTTTGCCATAGGCTTCCCGATTCTGAAGCTGAAGGGGCACTACCTGGCCATGGCGACCCTGGGGTTCGGCATCATCGTCTATATCGTCTTCAACGAGTGGGTCGAGCTGACCGGCGGACCTTCCGGCCTCATCGGCATCCCCTCGTACTCGGTCGGGGAGTTCCAGTTTGACGACGATCTGAAGAACTACTACCTCATCTGGGGCTTTACCCTCGTGGCCATCCTCCTCTCGGTGAACCTGGTGAACTCCCGCATCGGCCGGGCACTGCGGGCCATCCACGACTCCGAGGTGGCGGCCCGGGTCGTGGGGGTGAACGCGCGGCTCCTGAAGGTGCAGATCTTCACGCTCTCGGCCGTGATCTCGTCCATTGCCGGAAGCCTGTACGCCCACACCATGACCTTCATATCGCCGGCCTCCTTCGGCTTCCATTTCTCTGTGGAGCTGCTCACCATGGTGGTCATCGGCGGTCTTGGGAGCGTGTACGGCTCGTTCCTGGGGGCGGCACTGCTGACCCTGCTCCCCGAGTTCCTGCGTACCTTCCAGGACTACGACATCATCGTCTACGGCCTGATCCTGGTGCTGATGACCATGTTCATGCCCGGCGGGCTGGTACGCATCCCGGCGCTTCTGGCGCCTCTGCGCGGCAAAATGAAAGCGGGGGCAGGGAACAATGCTTAGCGTCCAGGGAATCACCCAGGTATTCGGCGGCATCACCGCCCTCGGCGACGTGAGCTTCTCGGTGCGAGAGGGTGAGATCAAGGGGGTCATCGGTCCCAACGGCGCGGGCAAGACCACCCTGTTCAACATCATCACCGGCGTCTACCGCCAGACCGCGGGCGACGTGTTTCTCGAAGACGAGAAGGTCTCGTTCCTCCCGCCGGAGCGGCTGGCCCGGCGGAGGATGGTGCGCACCTTCCAGAACGTGGAGCTGTTCGGCAAGATGACCGTGCTGGAAAACGTCATGGTCGGGCTCCATACCAAGAGCCGGAGCGGCATCCTCTCCTGCGCCCTGAAGCTTCCCGGCCACCTGCGGGAAGAACGGAGGGTCCGGGAGCAGGCCATGGCCTGGCTGGAATTCACCGGCATCGCTGGTCATGCCGCGGATACGGCCGAGAACCTTCCTTTCGGCAAGGGAAGGCTCCTGGAGATAGCCCGCGCCATGGCGCTGGAGCCGAAGATCATCCTTCTGGACGAGCCGGCGGCCGGACTCAACAGCCGTGAAACCGCCGATCTGGGCCAGCTCATCCAGAAGATCCGCTCTTCCGGGGTCACGGTAGTGCTGGTGGAGCACGACATGGATCTGGTCATGGACATCTGCGACTCCATCCTGGTGCTGAACCTGGGCCGCAAGCTGGCCGAGGGGACCCCGCGCGAGATCCAGGAAAACCCCGAGGTGATTACCGCCTACCTGGGGGAAGGGTAGGAAGGTGAGGGTGAAGTCTGAAGAGTGAAATAAAGACAAAGGCAATTGCAGGAACAAAGACGGATCTTTTCCCATGCTGAGAATAAAGAACATAAACACCTACTACGGCCAGGTCCACGCGCTGAAGAACGTTTCACTGCACCTCCAGGCAGGGGAGATAGTCACCCTCATCGGCGCCAACGGCGCGGGCAAGACCACCATCCTCAATTCACTGTCGGCTGTCACGCCGCCCAGGGACGGCGAGATCCTGTTCGAGGGGAAGCCCATCAACGGGCTTTCGCCCGACCGGATCGTGGAGCTGGGCATCTCCCAGGTGCCTGAGGGAAGGCAGGTATTCAAGGATTTTTCCGTGACGGACAACCTGGAGCTGGGCGCCTATCTCAGGTTCCGGAGAGGGGAGGGGAGGGGAAACGTCAGGAAGGACATGGAGGAGATGTTCGCCCTGTTTCCCCAGCTCTCGGGACGGCGCAGACAGATGGCCGGGACCCTCTCCGGCGGGGAACAGCAGATGCTCGCCATCGGCCGCGCCCTGATGGCCGGGCCCAAGGTGCTGCTGCTCGATGAACCGTCCATGGGTCTTGCGCCCATGGTGGTCCAGGAAATCTTCAGGGTGATAACCACCCTCAGGGAGGAGAAGGGGACCGCCGTGCTGCTGGTGGAGCAGAACGCCAAGGCGGCCCTCAAGATAGCCGACCGGGGATACGTGCTGGAAACAGGTAAAGTGATACTTGAGGAAAGTGCCCTAGACTTGCTGGAAAACAAAGAGGTTCAGCGCGCTTACCTGGGCAAGGACAAAAAGGAAATCTGGGAACGGTAACACATCTGCGAGGTCATACTATGAAGATCTGGGAACCTTTGTACGAATGCATGCCGCGGGAAGAGATCGAACAGCTCCAGTTGGAGAGGCTGCAGGCTACACTGAACCGCGTCTACCGATCCGTCACCTGCTACCGGAAGAAGTTCGACGAGGCGGGCATCGTGCCGGAGGACATCCGCTCGCTCGACGACCTGTCACGGCTTCCCTTCACCACCAAGGAAGACCTGAGACTCAACTACCCCTACGGCATGTTTGCGGTTCCGTTGCGCGAAGTGATCCGGATCCACTCCTCATCCGGCACCACCGGCAAACCGACCGTGGTGGGCTATACGAAGAACGACATAAAGACCTGGTCCAACCTGGTGGCGCGTTTCATGACCGCCGCGGGGGTGACCCACGATGACGTGGTGCAGATAGCCTTCGGCTACGGCATGTTCACCGGCGCCTTCGGGCTCCATTACGGCGCCGAGACCATCGGGGCCTCGGTAATCCCCATGAGCGCCGGGAACACCGAGAAGCAGATCATGATCATGCAGGACTACCGGACCACGGCCCTGGTCTGCACACCCAGCTATGCACTCACCATGGCCTCCCGCATGGAACAGATGGGAGTTGACCCCAAGTCGCTCTCCCTCAAGGTGGGGCTGTTCGGTTCCGAGCCGTGGTCCGAAGCGATGCGAAAGGAGATAGAGAGCCGCCTCTACATCAGCGCCACCGACAACTACGGCCTATCCGAGATCATCGGCCCGGGTGTGGCCGGTGACTGCGAATGCAAGAGCGGCATGCACCTGTTCGAAGACGCCTTCATACCGGAGATCATCGACCCGGAAACGGGCGAAGTGCTTCCCAGGGGGAGCGTGGGGGAACTGGTGCTCACCACCCTCACCAAGGAAGCCTTCCCCATGATCCGCTACCGGACCCGGGACATCACCAGCCTCGACTACGACAAGTGCGACTGCGGCAGGACCCTGGTCAGGATGCGGAAGACCATGGGGAGGTCCGACGACATGCTGATTATCCGCGGAGTAAACGTCTTCCCCTCCCAGATCGAGGAGATCCTGTTCGCCATCGAGGGGTGCGAGCCACACTACCAGTTGGTCCTCGACCGGGAAGAGGACATGGACGTGCTGGAGGTGAGGATCGAGGTCACCGAAAACATCTTCTTCGACGAAATGAAGAAGCAGAAGTCCTTCGTGGAGCTGGTCGAGCGGAAGATCCATTCGGTGCTCGGCGTGGGTGTGACGGTCAGGCTGGTGGAGCCGAGCAGCCTGCCGAGGCACGAGGGAAAGGCCAAGAGAGTAATCGACAACCGGAAGATCTGATGCTTGCCGGAGTTGTGTTGCACGAAAGCCCCTTCCCTGCCTGGAGAGGGGCTTTCGTGCGTCATGGGATGTGAATAGCCAGGGTTCCTCGATGCACTTGACCACCGTTATTTGACTCTCGTTCAGTCAATATGGAATTGAGTCTTTCATGAAACGTGCTGGCAGGCAGATGGCTGCGTGTCGTTTCTCGCTTTCTCGCTCAAAAGCACCGAGTCGACCAGTATCCGTGCAGGAAAAATGGTGCGCTATAACAGAACTATCGATACCGGAAGCAATCGCCGGGAGATAACAGGGGATCTCTACGGCTGCATGCTCACCGTAATGGTCTGGGATGGGGAAAAGGCGGAAGGCAAGAGATTCTCGACCATGAGCTTTGAGGCCACCAATATGCAGCATGGGAGGTTGGCTGCGTGAGGCGGGATACCCACAGGGACGCTTGAAGCGTCCCTGTGGGGTGACGTGCTTTTACCTTTTCTTCGGATTAGCCGCTCGCAAGCTATATGGGAGGATTCAGCGGCTGGGGGGGGATGGCGAAGCCGTCCAGTTCGCCGCCAAGCGGTGCAACCAGGGTCGCCGCGCCGGTCGTGGTGTTGATGGTGTATACGCCGCCTCCGCTGCTGTAAAGCGTGCCGTAGAGGATATTGTTCGTGCGGTCGAAGGCGATTCCCTGGGCGTAATTGATGTTGATGCCGAGGGGGCCGACTATCGTCCCGGTGCCGGTCGCGGTATCGATGCGGTAGAGGTTGTCAGCATCCAGGCTTACACCATAGAGGGTGCCGGAGGCGTCCGATGCCAGCCCGATGATGATCTCGCTGGAGATTGTACCGACCAGGGTGACCGAAAAGTCCGTCGTGGAGATGGCACGCAATACCGTTCCCGACCCGGTGTAATCGGCGACGTATATCTTGTCCGCGGCAGGATCGTACGAGAGGCCGATGATGGTATTCACGCCAGCCAGTGTGGTAATCTCTTCGTAGGTTCCATCCCCGTTGATGTAAAACAGCTTGTTGGTCGAATGCTGGACGCACAGGTACCTTCCCTTGACGAAGTCGGCGCCGGCCATAAAGGTGCTGGAATCAAACAGCTGCATGATCGGGGTGATGGCGCCGCTCGTGAGGTTGACCTTGACAAAGCCGGTGAACTCGCTGAGTTCCGGCGACTCTCCATAGGCGAGCCAGGCATAGGCCTCGCCCGGTGCATAGTCATAGCCGAGGGTATTGGTGGCCGTAACCGTGACCGTATCGGCAGCACTTGAAATCTTGCCGTCGCTGACGACCAGTTCGATCAGGTACTCACCATCCATATCGGCGACGAACGACGGTGTGGCGCTCGAAGAACCGGACAGGACCGCCGCACTGCCAGCGGGTTTCTGTGAAATGCTCCAGGAATAAGTCAGCTGATTTCCATCTTTGTCGGTGCTTCCGGTTCCGTCGAGCGTTACGGTGTCACCGGTTAAGACCGCCTGATCCGGCCCGGCATCTGCAACCGGACGACTGTTAGTGTTCACGTACCACCATTCACTGCTGTCACCGCACCCTGACAGCAGGAAGCAACCGGCAATTACCGCCAGCACCGGCAATCTTGTCAAGCGAAACGACCCAAGCGTTTTCATGGAATTCTCCTCCTGTACACAGCCACTTAATAAATTAAAATATAATTGTCGCGGAGTATACTTGGAGAGATTCCACAGGTCAACATTTTATCCCTTACAGATACCGACTGCAGTGTAAAGATTTCGTCTTGTCATCTGCCTTCCTCATATCGGGATAAACCTGAACCAGGTAAATAAGGAAAGGGGCCGCCTCGAGCAGCCCCTGTTTTTGCATGGATGGCCGGAGTCTTACCCGGCCTGTTTGCGGTAGCTTACGCGACCTGGACCTCGATCCGCCTGGGCTTCGCCGCCTCGGCCTTGTACAGCCGCAATGTCAGCACGCCGTCGGACAATTCCGCCCGGGTCTTGTCCTGGTCGATGACCTCGGGGAGTTGGAACTGCCGGTAATAGCTCATGAGTTCGAACTCCCGATAGACGCTGTTTCCCCTGGACTCCGGTTGCACCTTCCCCTGGATGGTCAGGATGCCCTTGTCTATGCCTATCTCGAGGTACTCTTTGGCGACCCCGGGGAGATCCGTGACGATGTTCAGTCCTTCCGCGGTCTCGACAATGTCCACCGCAGGCCTGACATACCGATCCATGGAGCGGGTCTCCTCGCGAGTCCCAACTGTACGGCGCTCTCCCGTATTGGTTATGCTCTTGTCGTTCATCTCGTCAAACCTCCTGTCTCGAAAGTGTCCACTGTTCGGTAGCCCGGTCCAGTGCTGCATCTCAGGATACGGTTACCGCAATTTTCTTCGGTTTCGCCGCCTCGGCCTTGGCAAGGGTGACCAGCAGCACGCCGTTGACCGACCTGGCCGAAATCCGGCCGGCGTCGATCTCCGCCGGGAGTTCGACTGTCCTGCTGAATTTGCCGAATCCCCTCTCGTTGCGGTGCCAGACGTGGTTTTTCTCTCCCTCGGGCGCCTTCCGCTCGCCGGAAAGGGTCAGAGTGTTCCTGAGGACCGACAACTCGATCTCCTTCGGGTCCACCCCGGGGAGAAGCGCTTCCACATATACGTCTGCCGCATCCTCGCTGATATTCACCAGGGGAAAGCGCCGCGTGCCGGGGCCGGTCAGGAACTGGGGAACCATCACCCTTCCGAGGCCCACGTTCCGGAACGCCTCGTCCACTTCACGCCTGAGGTTGTCCAACTCCCTGAACATATCCCAGTTTGCCATGGTTAGTGCCTCCTTCCGTTTGATTCTGAAACTTCCACAGGAAAGATAATTACGCTTTCAGCCAAGTCAAGGGTTCGTGATACTGGGAAAATATTATCTTGTAGTATCCCGGTGTCCGGATATATATTGCTGTCCGGGTCGTACATACCGATGCGAGGTTACCGGGGAGTGTCATGCTGCGAAGAATATGCCGTCAATGCGGCCGGGAAATGGTGAAGGAACTCACCCCGGAAGGGGCCGGTTTTTTCTGCAAGCAGTGCAACGGCCATACCCTCTATGATGAATTCGACATGGAGCCTTACTGTCCTGTGTGCGGCGGGAAGCTGCAATTCTGCGCCAAATGCGGCCAGGGCTATTTCTGCAATAAATGCAATGACCTCGTTTCAAGCATGAAAATTATTTGGAAAAGATCTTGAAAACAACCGGATATGCGGATATAGTTAAACCATGAAAACCACTGCTCGTATGTTCAAGGCGCTTTCCGATGAAACCCGTCTCCGCATCCTCTGCCTGCTGCTTGAGGGGGAGTTGTGCGTCTGCGATATCATGGCTGTCCTGCAGCTTCCCCAGTCCACGGTGTCGCGGCACCTGGCCTACCTGAAGAACGCCGGCTGGGTCGATGACCGCAGGTGCGGGGTCTGGATGTACTATTCACTGCTGAACAATGGGAATGTACTTCAGGAGAAGTTGTTGGACGCTCTTCGTGAAAGCCTTCCTCTTACAAAAGCTGCGGTAACCGATCGGGCAAAACTCGATGAATTCAGCCGGCACAAAAGCTGTGCATAATTTTTTTTCACTGATTATTCGTGTATGCGGATACTTAAGAAGTATATGGATGAAAAAAGGGTCCTTTTTCTTTGCACTGCCAATTCCTGCCGCTCCCAGATGGCGGAAGGAATTGCCAATCATTTCCTGGGAGACCGGGTCGAAGCCTTTTCGGCCGGCACCGAGGCCTCCTTTGTCAATCCCAGGGCCAGAGAGGTATTGTGGGAAGTCGGAATCGATATCTCCGGAAACCGCTCCAAGAGCCTTGATGAGTTCGCTGGTCAGAGCTTTGATTACGTAATCACTCTTTGCGGCGACGCCAACGAGAAGTGTCCGCTTTATTTTGGCGGCGGGCAGAGAATCCATATCGGTTTTTCAGATCCGGCCAAAGCAAAAGGGACGGACGCTGAGATTCTGAATGAATTCAGGAGAGTCCGAGACGAAATCAGGAAAGTCTTGGTTAACTTCTTTTAGCACGAAATCATACAATAAGTTACCTCAATGCCATAAGGAGCCGTGAACGACATGACTGACGCAGCCGTAAAGAGAACAAAGGTAGTTGCCGAAACGGAATTGCTGCCGGCATTGCGAAATTATCCTTCCCGATTGTTTGTCGAGACCACCACCCGCTGCAACATGAAGTGCCATATGTGCGTCAAGCAGAGCATGGGCAACGGAGTCAAAGAGGGGGATATCTCCCGTGAAACCTTCGAGGCCATCCTGCCGGCGCTTCCTCAGGCAGAGGCGCTCATTCTCAACGGCATTGGAGAGCCGCTCCTCCATCCCGACTTCGAAGCCTTTATCCGCATCGGCAAAGAATCGATGCCGGCTGGAAGCTGGGTGGGTTTCCAGTCAAACGGACTCCTGCTTGATGAGGCCCGCGCCCTGTCGCTGGTCCAGGCGGGGCTCGACCGGATCTGCCTGTCTCTGGACGCCATCTGCCCGGACACCTTCCGAAAAATCCGGGAAGGCGGGGAGGTCAAGGATCTCGAGTTCGCTTTTACCGCACTGAACAAGGCACGGATGCGCCACCCGGAAAGCAGGCTGCAGATCGGGGTCGAATTCGTCATCATGCGAGAAAACATTCACCAGTTGCCCGATGTCCTGCGCTGGGTTTCCAAATTGGGGGTTTCTTTTGCCATAGTTTCCCATCTCCTTCCCTACGACAAAGAGCATGTTGCCCAGATTGCCTATGATTACAATACGCGGGAAGCAATAGAACATTATCTCTCATGGAAGAAAAAAGGAGAGGAACAGGGGATAGATATCACCAATTTCTTCCATGTCTATCATTGCAAGTTCATTCGGACCCCTGAAGAGCAGCGCATGGTCGATTTCGTCCTGCAAATGATCGCCGAGGCGAGGGAGCGCGACATTTTCCTGCACTGGGATAACCTGACGAAACGGGATGTAGCCATGGCGGAGGACCTGGCCGAAACCTTCGAACAGGCCAAGGCTGTGGCCAAAGAGACGGGGCTTGACCTGCGCCTGCCAGGCTCTTCGCCCAAAAACGAAAGGACATGCGATTTTATAGATAACGGCGGCGTTTTTGTTTCCTGGGACGGCGATGTTCACCCCTGCTACTTCCTCTGGCATACCTTCCAGTGCCACTTCGCCGGGCGCAGGAAGTATGTGAACAGGAATGTTTTCGGCAACCTGGATGAAACGGGCATTCTGGAGATCTGGAATGACCCGAAGTACCGCGCGTTCAGGGAAGAGGTACTCAAGCATGAGTATCCCTTCTGCTCCAACTGCAACCTGCTTCCCTGTGAATACATCTATTGCGAGGAGTTCGAACAGGACTGTTATACCAACATCGTCCCGTGCGGCGATTGCTTCTGGTGCATGGGATTGTTTCAATGCCTGTCGTGAGAGTTTCGATCATGACCGCAATCTGCATGTCAGTGTCTGAGCAGGTAATTGCGTGAAACGCTTAGTTGAGGATAAGGAGTTTTCATGTTTCAGGATTTTCTCCACAATATGCCCAAAAATATCTTCTTTACCGGTAAAGGGGGTGTAGGGAAAACAACCACCTCGGCGGCAACTGCTATTGCCCTGGCCAGCAGTGGTAAGCGAGTGCTCCTGGTCAGTACCGATCCTGCTTCAAATCTGGATGAGGTTCTTGGTTTGCCATTGTCAGCCACGCCTCAACTGGTACTGCAAGTACCCGGGCTCTATGCAATGAATGTCAATCCGATTGCCGCTGCTGCCGCCTACCGGGAGCAGATAGTTGGCCCTTACCGGGGAATACTGCCAGAGGCAGCGGTGCGCAGCATGGAGGAACAGCTTTCTGGTGCTTGCACTGTCGAGATCGCAGCCTTCAACGAATTCGCGACTCTCGTAGGAAATCCGGCATCAGTGGCCGATTTCGACCATGTCATCTTTGATACAGCACCTACCGGCCATACCCTGCGCTTGTTAACCCTACCTGCAGCCTGGAGCGATTTCATTAATACCAACACAGGCGGCACTTCCTGTCTTGGTCCTTTGTCTGGTCTGAAGTCCCGGCACCAACTCTATGAAAATACCCGCCGCTTACTGGGTGATGCTAAAGAAACACTGGTGGTTGTGGTGTCTCGTCCGGACAAGTCTCCTTTGGTCGAAGCTGCCCGCGCCTCGGCTGAACTGCGGGAACTCGGTGTGGCCAATCAGCATCTGGTCATTAATGGCATCCTCCAGTTGACCGATCCGGGAGATTTGATCGCGACTGCCCTGGTTACGCAGGAAAGGACAGCATTGGCTGAAATGCCTCAGGCTCTAGCGTTGCTCCCACGCATAGAACTACCTTTGAGCGGGGCGGAGTTGCTCGGCATCCCGGCGTTACTAAATTTTTTCTCTCCCGAAACCGGCCTGCCATCGCCTGCAAGTGAACCAACACGGACAACACCACTTCCATCCACTTTGAACAACCTTCTTGATAAGCTCGCACACCAAACGAGTGGAGTCATAATGACCATGGGAAAAGGGGGGGTAGGCAAGACTACTCTTGCGGCCAGTATTGCCTCTTCTTTGGCAGCTCTAGGCAAGAGGGTCCATCTGACAACTACCGATCCGGCATCCCATATTTCACACAACCTGGGGCACGTCGCTGACGGTCTGCAGGTAAGCAGAATCGATCCTGAGCAAGAAACTGCAGCATACCGGAATGGAGTGCTTGCGACCATTGGTGCGAGCCTCGATAAAGAAGCGCGGGCGCTGCTGGAGGAAGATCTGCGCTCGCCCTGTACGGAGGAGATAGCCGTTTTTAGGGCATTTGCTGAAATAGTCGATCAGGGAACCGACAGCTTTGTGGTGATCGATACTGCACCAACCGGTCACACGCTCCTGCTCTTGGATGCCTCCGAATCCTATCATCGCGAGGTATCTCGATCCCTGAGTGATATGCCGGAGGCGGTGCGCAGGCTTCTGCCACGGTTGAGGGATCCAGCTTTCACCAAAGTTTTCCTGGTGACCCTGCCGGAGGCGACGCCGGTCCACGAGGCTCTGGCGCTCCAGAGCGACCTGCGCCGAGCAGGCATCGAACCCAGTGGCTGGATTGTTAATCGGAGCTTGGCACCTCTTGTCGTGACAGAACCGATCCTAGTTCAGCGCCGCGCACGGGAATTCCGATATTTGAACGAAGTGGTTCGCCAGGGTTTGCCAACTTTCCTCGTCCCTTGGCAAACTATGCCGAAGGATGCAAGCCAATCATGTAACTCAAATCATGTCGTCGTCTCACAAAATGAAGGGGAAAAAATGAAAATTGAAATTTACGACCCAGCTATGTGTTGCCCTTCCGGTGTCTGCGGGCCGAGTGTTGATCCCGAATTGGTGCGCATCCAGGAGGCACTGCGCCAAATTCAAAAACAAGCGCCCGAAGTTCAAGTTTTACGCTATGGCCTCTCCACTGACCCGCAGGCATTTGCCGACAGTCCTGTCGTTACCGAGATGTTGAGGAATCAAGGACCTGATATCTTACCTCTGGTATTTGCAGATGGTGAACTTGTCACAGTGGGTCGGTATCCAAGTAATAGACGTCTACAGGCTCTCCTGAAGAAGGTCGATATTACCGTCACTTTAGCTGACAGGGAAAAAGCGACTTGCTGCTGCGGTCCCGGTTGTTGCTGAGTTACCAGGGTTTTACGTAATGCCGAGCATAGAAATCGTGTAAAGCATGTAAAGTTAGTAAAAATAAAAAATTACACAAATAACAAAATTGTCTTGATTATCTTCATGGATACGGATAATCTTAGAACTCAAAAGTAAAGCATTTTTACCTGCCTTGAATCATGAGTGTTGTTTTGGCTGTTTTTGTTCAGCAGCATCGTGCCGGATATGGCAAGGGTTGTCGCCTGGATAAATTTTTTTTGATAGTTATTATCCGCTCATGCGGATAATAAAGGGATGATTCAGGAGGAATCGCAACAATGCAAGGACTGATGAAGAAGCTTTCTTTTCTCGACCGCTACCTGACAGTCTGGATCTTTGCGGCCATGTTTCTCGGCCTGTCGCTCGGGTACTTCGTGCCCGCTTCCAAGGCCCTCATCAACCACTTTCAGGTGGGAACCACCAACATCCCCATCGCCATCGGCCTGATCCTGATGATGTACCCGCCATTGGCCAAGGTCAGGTACGAGGAGATGCCCCTGGTGTTCGGGAACAAGAAGATCCTGGGTCTTTCCCTGCTGCAGAACTGGGTGGTGGGACCGATCCTGATGTTTGTGCTGGCCATCGTCTTTCTCCACAACTATCCCGAGTACATGGTCGGTCTCATCATGATGGGGATGGCCCGCTGCATCGCCATGGTCATCGTCTGGAACGATCTGGCCTGCGGCGACCGTGAGTACGCGGCCGGCCTGGTAGCCTTCAACTCGGTCTTCCAGGTGCTGTTCTTCTCGGTCTATTGTTACGTGTTCGTCACGGTTCTTCCTCCGCTGTTCGGCTTCAAGGGTGTGGTGGTTGACGTGACCATGGGAGAGATCGCCAGGAGCGTCTTCATCTACCTGGGAATCCCGTTCATCGCCGGGATGATCACGCACTTCAGCCTGACCCGCGTCAAGGGAAAGGAGTGGTTCGAAAACACCTTCGTGCCGGTCATCAGTCCACTCACACTGATCTTCCTGCTCTTTACCATAGTGGTCATGTTCGCCACCCAGGGGGACAAGATCCTGAGCAAGCCCCAGGATGTGGTGGTGATAGCCGTTCCCCTGCTGCTCTACTTCGTCATCATGTTCGTGGTCTCCTTCTTCATGAGCAAGAAAATCGGCACCGATTACGAGAAGAGCGCCACCCTGTCGTTCACCGCGGCCAGCAACAACTTCGAGCTGGCAATCGCCGTGGCCATCTCGGTGTTCGGACTGAACTCCGGCCAGGCATTTGCCTCGGTCATCGGACCGCTGGTGGAGGTGCCGGTGCTCATCAGCCTGGTGAACCTGGCGTTCTACTTCCAGAAAAAGTATTTTGCCGACCAGATGAAGTGCAAGGTGGACGGCGTAACCATGCCGTAGAAAAGACATGTCATGGCACTCGATAAAAAACAAAGGAGCTGACGGCCGTTGGCGTTTCAGTCGCTGTAAACAGCGGGCGAGCGTTGAAGAATCATGTAAATCAGACCCGAATCCAAAAGAACAAGGAGCAAAGACAATGGAACCAATTTCAGTAAAAGTAGAGAATACAGGAATGTCTCTTTCTATAGAGGCTGCAAAAGGATTTCTTGCCAAACTTGCCGGGCCTGCGACTGAGGAATTGGATTTTCTTCTCTACGATAGTGTAAAAATGTACCGTCTCAGGAACCAGCTCCGCATTCTCGGTAAAGCGCAAAAAATTCTTGAATCGGCAAAATCAGAGCCAAATGTCGTCCCTTTTCGTACCCTTATTCGAATTTTAGAAGGTGCAGCTTTAGAAGACGACGAAACACTCATCACGAAATGGGCTGCTCTGTTAGCCAATGCTGCCAAAGAAACAAACAGTTTCGCAACCCACCCAAGTTTCCCGAAAATCCTTGCCGAATTAGTACCACTTGAGGCGCAGTTTATTGATATTCTTGCCGAAAAGGGGATCGTCGAATGGCTGTACTTTAGGAAAAAGCTGGCCGAAAGGCTTCAGACGAGTGAGGCCAGCATTGACCATTGCTATGGGAACTTGTTTCGGTTGGACTTGGTCAGGCTTGTTGATAAATCGGTTGCAATGGTAGGATCCGTTGACAACTACATAGAAATAACGCCGTTTGGCAAATCTTTTTTGTTAGCGTGCTGTCCTTCGGAGTGATCGTAATCACGTAGTCACCCCACCGGACAAATTTTTTTCGTTTGCTACCCTTATCAGTGGTCATGCCGTTTCCCCTCAGGGAGAGTTGGCACCATCTCTATGTGCAACTCTGTTACAGCTAACTGAAGCGGCCAGCGACCGGACTGATTCACCACCCAGATCGTGGCAGCCAATATTGCTCCCGCAATTGCCAAAAACTCCTTGAGCATCTGGTACCCCATAACACCTATGATTTCGCAAAGTCCCCCTCCCGCGATGGCCGTCACCGGAGGGGGTTTTTTTCGGCTGTTACGATATACTTAGCTTGTTCGTAAATAGCCGGTTTCGGTGCTCAATCCCGTGCAGCTCTCCGTTGTGGGGCGCCGGACGTATCTCGGTGGGGGTGAAGGATGCCGTCGGCAAGGTACCGAAAACGTATTGAAGAGTTGTTTACCAGGGCCGATGTCGCGGTTGACGGCAACCGTCCATGGGATATCACGGTCAGCAATGAAAACCTGTTCAGGAGAATGCTGGCCCACGGCTCCCTCGGCTTCGGCGAGGCATACATGGACGGCTGGTGGGACTGCGAACGGATCGACCAGTTGATCTGCCGGTTGCTAGGAGCGGGCGTTGACCGCCAGGTCCGGACCTGTGGCGCCGTATTGGCCTCGATCAGGGCGAGGCTGTCCAATCGCCAGACGCCTGCGCGTTCTCTACGGGTGGGCAAGCTTCACTACGATATCGGCAACGACCTCTACCAGTTGATGCTCGATTCCCGTATGATTTACAGCTGCGCATACTGGAAGGATGCGGCCACCCTGGATGCGGCCCAGGAGGACAAACTGGACCTGATCTGCCGCAAGCTCCGGCTTGAGCCGGGCATGCGCCTGCTGGACATAGGCTGCGGCTGGGGCGGTCTGGCCGGGTTTGCCGCCGAACGGTACGGTGTCGAGGTGGTAGGAGTGACCATTTCCAGGGAGCAGGCCTCGCTGGCGGTCGAGCGCTGCCGGGGGCTGCCGGTGAGGATCAGGCTCCAGGACTACCGGGAACTCGACGAATCCTTCGACCGTATCGTGTCCGTCGGCATGTTCGAGCACGTGGGATACAAAAATTACCGGACCTTCATGTCCGTGGTGGATCGCTGCCTGAAAAAGGGAGGGCTGTTACTGCTCCACACCATCGGCGGAAACCGGCCGGTTGCCACCACCGACCCTTGGATCGAGCGCTATATCTTTCCCAACGGCATGCTTCCCTCGGCTGACCGGATCACATCGTCAATAGAGGGTCTGTTCATTCTCGAAGACTGGCACAACTTCGGCCCCGACTACGACATGACCCTCATGGCCTGGTGGCGCAGGTTCGAGGATGCCTGGCCGCATCTCGAAGGCCGTTACGGTGAAAGATTCCACCGCATGTGGCGCTATTATCTGCTATCATGCGCCGGGGCCTTCCGCGCAAGGGTAAACCATCTGTGGCAGGTGGTGCTGGCCAAGGACGGGGCCTGCGGGTGCTACCGGCCGGCGCGGTGATTCCACGAGTAACAGACCTGCCAGGTTTTCGAAACCTGACAGGTCTGAGAACGGAAACCATGCAATGAGAAAGGAAAGACCTCTTCAGGATGAAACCGAAAAAGAACATCTATATCTTCTCCAATTCCACCGGTGAAACAGCGGAGCGGGTCATCAAGGCCACCCTGGCCCAGTTCGACGCTCCGGAGACCAAGGTGTTCCGCAAGAGCTACCTGAAGACCATGGATGACGTCAGAGTCGCGGTGGAAGACGTTGCCAAGCGGCCGGGCCTGATTGTATTCACCCTCATGAACCGGGCCCACGTGGCAGAGCTCAACGCCGAGGTGGAGCGGCTCGGCCTGGAGTCGTTCGACGTTATTTCGCCAATAATCGAGAAGATGGAGGAGTACCTCGGGCTTCCGGCCAAACGGAGGCCGGGGGTCATCTATAAGGTGGACGAGGAATACATCAAGCGGCTGGAGTCGGTGAATTTCACCGTCAAGCACGACGACGGACAGAGCACCCAGGACCTGGACCAGGCCGACATGGTCCTGGTGGGGGTGTCGAGGACCTCCAAGACGCCGCTGTCCATGTACCTGGCAGGGAAGGGGTACAAGGTGGCCAACATCCCCCTGGTGGAAGAGGTAAGGCCGCCGGACATGCTCTTCAAGATTCCCCAGGAGCGCGTCGTCGGCCTGACCATCGATGTGCAGCAGCTGATCAATATCCGCATGTCGCGGATGCGGAACATGCGGCAACCGGTCCGCGGCCGTTACACCGAGTACGATACGGTCGAGTCTGAACTGGTCTTTTCCAAACGGCTGTACCGGCAAAACCCCAAATGGATGGTGGTGGACATGACCAACAAGGCCATTGAGGAGGCCGCAGCCGAGATCATGAAGAAATTCCAGTAGGAGGCAGCAGACGAATGAAGATAGTCAGTCTATTGGGAAGCCCGCGTACCAAGGGGAACAGCGCGACCATTGCCGGGCGTTTCACCGAGACCGCCGCAAAGCTCGGCGCCGAGACCAAAACCTACGGGCTGAAGAGGCGGCGCGAGCTCTCGTGGTCTGATCGCGGATAAAGGAGAATCGCGAATGAGGATTATCAGATACCAGCATGAAGGACACGGTCGTTACGGCATCGTCGATGAAAAAGGCGTCCATCCCTGCGACGGCGACCCCTTTACCAGCCTGGTCCGCCAACCCAACCTGCTCGACCTTGCCGACGTGAAGCTGTTGCCGCCGGTGGAACCGCCGAACATCATCTGCCTCGGGCTCAACTACCGGGCGCACGCCGTCGAAACCGGCCATCCGCTGCCGGCCGAGCCGCTGGTCTTCATCAAGGCTACCACCGCCCTGTGCGGCACGGGAGACCCCATTGTCCTGCCCGCGCAGTACCCGGACAGGATCGACTACGAGGCCGAGCTGGCCATCGTGATCGGCAAAAAGGCCAGGAACATTCCGGAAGACCGGGCCGA
>JARKPN010000132.1 GCA_029975275.1 Geobacteraceae bacterium
CGGGGATGGAGCGACAGTGACCGGAACCGGTTCGTTGAATCTGAGGTTTCCGGGCCAGTATAATGATGCTGAAAGTGGGCTGAACTACAATTTCTTTAGGGACTATAATCCGGCGATTGGGAGGTATGTGGAGGCGGATCCCATTGGGTTGGCGGGTGGGGTAAATCCGTTTGTTTATGTCTCAAATAACTCTATTAACTGGATTGATCCTTATGGGTTAGCTAAAATATATGGCAATTGGTGTGGTCCTAATTGGACAGGTGGACACGTTGAACAATATACACCCCATCCACCAGGGTATTATAGTGCACCTAAAGACCCATTAGATAGTGCATGTAAAACGCATGATATTTGTTATTATAATTGTAGACAAAAATTTCCATGTGATAAGAAAAAACGATCGGAATGTTTCCGGGATTGTGACAGGGTACTAACGAATAGCGCATACGGAATTGGAGGATTTTGGGGTAATACCATTGGTGCTGCAATTAACCGCCCTGGCACACGTGATCCCGGTGATGATGATTGTACTTGCAAAAAACCAATTTTTTCAAATTATCACTAAGCCTATTATTGTTCTTATGTGAAGGATTAAAAAATGTTACCAATTTCTAAAAAAATCGGGCTGTGTCTCAGTATTTTACATTTCCTAGGGTTTATTTTTACTGTTGTTATAATATATTTTTCTTCTGACCCACAGGCATCTTTGTTATGGGGTATTTTTGCAGTCATTGATTTTCCGATTAGTTTGGTTTATTTTGGTGCTAGAGTATATGCGAAGATTGTCAACTCACTAGGTCAAACTTTTTTTGTTCAAATCCTATATCTCCCTCATATAGTACATGGTTTACTTGGCACAATTTGGTGGTATTTTTTGCCTCGACTTGTTAGTACAAAGAAATATGGTGGAATATGGGGAAAAGAAAAGCTGAATCCATAAGGAGCATTACCTTCTCAACTTTTGCAGTTGCAGTTTTTGATGTAACTACTTGATAAAAAAGATTTTCGAAAAGGCAACCCCCGCACCGTCACCGACCCCAACGGCAATGCCACCACCTACGAATACGACACTCTCGGCAGAGTCACCTTGGTCAAGGCCCCGGGCGACAGTCAGGCCACCCGCTACGCCTACACCACTGGCGGCTGCACCGGCTGCGGCGGCCCGGCCAACATGATCGATTACGTCACCCTCCTGGAGGGGGAGGTAATAGACTTCAGCTACGATGCAAACGGCGAACTCTCGAAGATAACCGACAGCCTGGGGAACAGCGTCAACTACAGCTACGATAGCGACGGCAACCGTCTCAAGGAAGAGATAAAGGACACCCAGGGGACCTTGAAGAAGACCCTCTCCTTCCAGTACGACGCATTGAACCGGCTGGTAAAGGCCGTAAACCCCGACAGCACTTTCACCCAGACCAACTACGACTCCCTGAACAGCCCGACCGGGGTCACCGATCCAAACGGCAAGACCACCGGCTATCAGTATGACGCCCTGAGTCGTCTCGTCGCCGTCATCCAGCCCGGGAGCATCACCACCGGTCTTGCCTACGATTCGGATAACAACCTGAAAGGCGTCACCGACGCCAACAGCAACGCCACCGTTTACAAGTACGACGACCTGGGGAGGGTCTCCCAAACCATCTCACCCGACACCGGGACCACCACCTATGCTTACGACCCGGCAGGGAACCTGAAGACCAGGACCGACGCCAAGGGGACAACCGTCAGCTACAGCTACGACGCCCTGAACCGTTTGACAAAAATTGACTTTCCTGCGGACACCGACATCGCCTACGGCTATGACAGCTGCCCAAACGGCAAGGGTAGGCTCTGTCTGGTCACCGACCAGAGCGGGAGCACGGTCTACGAGTACACCAAGAAGGGGCAGATAGCAAAGGAGACCAGAATCATCGACGGCGTGAACTATGTTACCCAGTACACCTACACCATGAACGGCAACGTGAGAACCGTCACCTATCCGTCAGGCAGGGTGATAACCTACAACTACGCAAACAACAGCGTCACCGGGGTGCTCAACAACGGAGCATCCCTTGCATCCACTATCAGCTATCTGCCGTTCGGGGGGATGACCAATCTCACCTTTGGCAATGGCCTTACCCGGACGCTCAGCTATGACAACCAGTACCGAATATCTACCATCCAGGCGGGAAGCCTGCAGAATCTCGGCTATGGATATGACGCAAACGGCAACGTGACCTCCATGGTAAACAATCTGGACAACACGAAGAGCAAGTCCTACACTTACGACAGCCTGAACCGGTTGGAGACCGGCACCGGACCCTGGGGGACGATAACCTGGACCTACGACCCCGTAGGGAACCGCTTGACCCAGGTGGACGGCTCGGGCACGAGCGCCTACGCCTACCAGAGCGGGAGCAACCGGCTTTCAAACATAACCGGCCCGAACCCGGCGAGCTTCGGGTACGACGAAAACGGCAACACGACCACGGAGAACGGAAAGAGCTTCACCTACAACCAGAACCAGCGGCTGATACGGGCTGCGGCTGGTCAGGTCGGAGACTACATTTACAACGCAATTGGCCAGAGGGTTAAGAAGATGGTAAGTGGGGTAACGACCCATTTCGTCTTTGATCAGAATGGGCAGTTGAGCTACGAAACAGCAAGTGATGGAAGTTGGGTCGAATATGTCTATCTGAACGGTGAGCCCCTGGCGAAGATTGACACAGAAGGCATAAGCTATATCCACACCGACCATCTGGGCACGCCCGTGATGATGTCGGATGCAAGTGGGGCCAGGGTCTGGGAGATAGAGGCGAGGCCGTTCGGGGACGGGGCGACTGTGACCGGAGCTGGTTCGTTGAATCTGAGGTTTCCGGGCCAGTACCATGATGCCGAATCAGGTCTCAACTACAATTACTTCAGGGACTATCATCCGGCGGTGGGGAGGTATCTGGAGGCTGACCCGATCGGGCTTGAAGGTGGGGTGAATCCGTTTGTTTACGTCCGAAACGATCCAGTGAATTGGGTTGATCCCTTTGGCGATGAGCCATTCAACGGAATCTGTGTGACAATTAGTCAAGAAATGGCTGACAAAATGTTTCCAAGACCAACACCTGGTTTGCCAAGACTGGCCGGGCCTTCTCCACTGCCTAATGTTTTTTCACTTATTCAGCAGGCGTTTGGTTATATGTCTGCCAAAGCTGCACTAGACGCAATTAATGATGCAAGTTTTGCACTACAATTAGAAACAAGACGATTAGAATGTGATCAGAAATATAACTATAATATTTATTATGGGACAAAACCTATTCGATTTATTGGGCTGGGCAGGACAAATCAGAGGGCATGGTTGCCGCCTGATGCTATCAGCACTTCAACGACAATCACCGGAAATAATTGTCTACGATTTAATTGTACGGATAGAAAACAATCTTGTATTCCTTGATACATTTAATAATGAGATCCAGTTATGGAGAATGATTGATGAATGATAAGCTTTTTGCAATGATAATAATCACCCTCGCTATAGGTGTGTTTGGCTGTAGCAAGTCATCTGATGTTAGCGATGGTTTGTCCTATGAGGAATATGTTGGTTTAGCTCAAGACTATGAAATTAAATCAGATAACGAAAAAGCAATTTCAGCCTATAAAAAAGCTCTAAAAATTAGGCCTCATGATGCAAATACACATTTTGCCTTGGGACGGTTATATGATGCGGAGGGACAACGGTCTTATACTGATGCCTTTAATAAATATCAAATTGAAATATTGACAAATCCTGACAAAAAACAAAAAAAGGACCAAACTAGCAGACTTATAGAACTAGGATATAAAATACAATATGAAAAATATGCATTACAAGAGTACAAGGAAACAATCAAATATGTTCCAGAGCATTGGGCTGCAAGGTATTTTATAGCAACGGATCATTTTAATAACAAACGCTATAAAGAAGCAATTAAAGAATATAAACTAGTTATAGAAATTAATCCTAAATTTAAAAGCGCATACAAACTTCTGGGTGAATCATGTTTAGAGATTGGATGGTGCGATATGGCTCTCGATAACTTTGAAAAAGCCTATAAACTCGATTCAAATATTGAATCATATTATTATAATATAGGAAGAGTTTATATGAATAAGAAAAATAAGGATAAAATAAATGAAGCTATCAATAGCCTAAAAGGTTCCCAATCTTACTATGAAAAGCTTATAGACTATCAATTCGAATTTCATAAGAGTTGTCAGGACCAATAGCTGTCCAAGGCTGGGCAACCCTTTGGGGTCTCAACCGCTGGGGTTTGACTTTCTGACTTTCTCAGTCAAGCAGACCCACGGCTTTGGCAGCATCGACTTCCAGTACCCCACCCCCCTACAAGAAGAGCAAGGTCACCGTCACCGTCAAGGATGCAAGCGGCACGCTTTTGAATACCCGGACCCGCGACGTGGATTTCAACGACCAGGGACAGCCTATAACCGTCACCGACCCGAACGGCAACATCACCACCTACACCTCGACACCCTTGGCAGGGTCACCTCGGTTAAGGCCCCTGGCGACAGCTCTGCTACCCGCTACGCCTACACCACCGGCGGCTGCACCGGCTGCGGCGGACCTGCCAACATGATAGATTACATTACCCTCCCCGAGGGAGAGGTAATAGACTTCAGCTACGATGCAAACGGCGAGCTGTCAAAGATAACCGACCCGGATACGGGAAATTTTCAGCCCATTTTAAGAACTCTTGGTCGCTCTTTGGGGTCTTGCATGGATTCACTCACAATTTATCCATTTGACATTTGGCGCATATTCCGTTAACTACCTTTCATGCCCCGGTCAACCGGAACCCGTCGTTGGTGCGGCGCACTACGATGACTGTGAACCCAAGGGGGGGAGTAAGATGGATATGCGCACTATCAAGATGCTTTTCGTTGTCCTGGCGCTCGCAACGGCGGTAACCGCCTGGACCAATGCCGACGGTTTTCCCGTTCCGGAGGTACGGGACGGAAAGGCCGGGCAGGCGGATTATGCAAGGCTTTCCGAAGAGTTGAAACGGCTTGAGGCCGGGCTGCCGGCCAAGAGAGAGGACCTGGCTCGGCTTCGCCGCAAATGGGTGGCGGTCAAGGGGAGGATGCCGACCGCGAAAGAGGTTAAGGAGTTCGAGAAGAAACGGGCCAAGGGAGAGGCAGACTTCGAAGACAACCCGTATGTGAACAAGAATCCCCTGAGCTCGCCCGGCATCTACCGTGAAGCCTACTACAAGAAGCTCAACGAGATAAGGAGTGACGAGGCGCGGATTGCCAAATTGAAGGAAGAGATCGCCGGCTTGAACCGATAGGGTATCCGCCCCCCGGCGTCTGCCTTCCCGAGTCCTTTTGTCTCTGACCTCCTGAATCAGCTCCGGCAGTCTTTCCTTTCATGGCTGACGAGTGTCTTGCAGGAGGGGCGCCGCAGTTCCCGGGCGCTCTTCAGCCTGGCACTTTTCCCGCATTTGTGCCCGCAGACGCATGCGAGCGCTATCATAAAAACCACCTCAGCATTACCTCGTAAAGCATGAGTCGTCTCGCCGCAACGGCTTCCTGGAACTCTATCCGTTCCCCCTGTCAACGACTGATTCAATCCTGAAATCCGAGAGATAATTAAAGTTTCAGTACGATTGGTCGATAAGTTTGATGAGTGCGCTTGTCGCGAACCACGGCAGAGGTGACCCTTTCCAGGGATACCGGCCGTGCCGGAAGCGCCCCTGAGCTTACCCGGCAGGCTGTTGAATAGAATTGCTGCGGAGCCGCCTTCAGGGTTGCGCTGTGCCCGCAAGTATTCACCAGCCGGCCGAATCGGCATGAACCTGCCGGAAAGGAGGGACGGATGCAGTCCTTGACATGCCCCGCAGAGGTAAGGCGGAAGATCCTGCTCCAGAAGGAAATACCACCCCTTCCCCTCATAGCGCAAAGAATCCTGTCCCTTGCGCCTGATGCCGAGGTGAGCGAGCTTGCCCGGATCATCGAGCAGTCGCCCGAGATCGCGGCCAGGCTCATCGGGATGGCCAATGCGGCCTATTTCGGCTGGCCCGGAGGTGTCCGGACCATCTATGACGCCATCTACAAGGTGCTCGGTATCAAGCTGGTAAAGAGCCTGCTCATCGGGATGGCCATGGGCGATGCTTTTGACGTTAAAAAGTGTCGCGGCTTCAGGCCGGAGCGGTACTGGTTCACCGCCGTTGTCACCGCCCAGCTGGCACAGGGCCTGTTTCCGTTTCTCCCGCAATCCATGCAGTACGAGCTGGAGAATGTCCATATGGACGGCCTGCTCCACAACTTCGGAATTGCCGTACTGGCCCACCTGTTTCCCCTGGAGCTGTCACGCGCATTTGCAGGTCCGCCCGGAGACGAGGTCCCCCCGACAACGGAACGGATTCGGACCGCCATGGGCGTCGACCAGATGCAGGCCGGCGGCTGGCTTGCCCGAAAATGGCACCTCCCCAGGAATATCGTCCTGGTGATGGAGCACCACAAGGAGCCCGGATACCGTGGCGACTTCTGGCCCATCGTCATGCTGGTGGCCTATTGCGAAAGGGGGGCGCAAAGGCTTTTCTCCGTCGGAGACATGGGACGCGAACCCGAGACGGAGGCGCTGCTCGGGTTCGGAGAAACGGCTGTTGATAAGATTCGTCGGACCATCGAGGGGCAACTGGAGGAACTCAAGACGATGGTTGCCCTCATGGCGAGTGGAGAATGAGGATGGACAATCAGTTTTCAAAAAGCGCCTTCACGGAACTGAACGACCGGATAATCGGCCTGCTCGATTCATTCTCGGCGCTCAGCACTCTCAGTTCCCTGGACATACGCCGGCTCGACGCCGACGCCATGCTGAAAGAGGCGCTCATGGGTCTGATGGAGAATATGGACATGGAGCGCTGCTCCATCTTTCTCCTGGAAGACGACGTGCTGGTAAACCGCGGGGGACTGGACTGGGAAGACATTCTGGCCCGAGAAAGCAAAGAGTGTCGGCCCAGGCCTTTTTTCTTCATGAACGCCTCCATAGGAGAGGGGATAATGGGCCTGGCGGTGGTGACCAAATCCCTCCAGCACTGTCGGGACTGCGCGGCCGATGCGCGTTTCATGTCCTATCCCGGCTATCCCATCGGTTCCCTGATAAGCGTTCCCATCTTTCAGCTCGGCGGGGAGGTCCTGGGCGTCCTGAACGTTTCGCACCCTCTGCCGAATTTCTTCAACGAATGGCACGAACGCCTCCTTATGGTTTACTGCAACTGCCTGGGGCAGCTCATCGTCAACCATCGCCTTCTGTCCCACATGGACGTGGAGGTCGAAAAGAGGACCGGCCAGCTGGTGCGCGCACTGGAAGAGGCCCGTGCTGCCGAGAAGGTGCTGAGAGAGCGGGAGGAGCAACTGAACCTGGTCCTGGAGGGAAGCAACGACGGATTCTGGGACTGGTCGCCGGCCTCGCGGGAGGCCAGGCTGAGTCCGCGCTGGGCCGGTATCCTCGGTTACACCATCACCGAGGTGGAGGAGCTGTTCCGGCAAGGGAGGTTGCTGATCCATCCGGACGACGCGACGGACGTCATGAAGCACCTGGCGGAACACCTGGAGGGCCGGGTCTGCCAGTACAGCATCGAGTACCGCATGAGGGCGAGATCCGGGGAGTGGAAATGGATCCTGGACCGGGGCAAGGTGGTTGAGCGGGACCTGGAGGGAAGACCGCTGCGCATGGCCGGCACCATGACCGACGTGACCGACCGGCGACGGGCGGAAGAGGACAAGACGCAGTTGGAGACCCAACTGCACCATTCCCAGAAGATGGAGGCCATCGGTCAGCTGGCCGGAGGGGTGGCCCACGAGTTCAACAACATCATGACCGCCATCATCGGGTACGGTCACCTGCTGGTCATGAAAACCGACGAGAACAGCCAGCTGCGGCACTTCGCCTCACAGATCCTCACCTCGGCCGAACGGGCCTCGGGCCTCACCCGGAGCCTGCTGACTTTCAGCCGGAAGCAGATTACCAATCCGCACCATGTGGTCGTGAACGAAACCATCGAGAAGATAGGGAATCTCCTGTCACGGCTCATCAGAGAGGACATAGAGTTCCGGACGGAGCTCAGCGAAGAGCGGCTGACGGTCCTGGCGGACGACGGACAGATCGAGCAGGTGCTCATGAACCTGGTAACCAATGCCCGGGACGCCATGCCCGGCGGCGGGGCGCTGATCATAAGCACCGGAATTGCGACACTGGGAGAGGATACGGTCAAGCCTCGCGGCAAGGGGACAGTGGGCGAGTACGCCCGCATCTCGGTTACCGATACCGGCATCGGCATGGACGGCAAGACCAGGGAGAAGATCTTCGAGCCGTTTTTCACCACCAAGGAGCCGGGCAAGGGAACGGGTCTTGGCATGGCCATTGTCTACGGGATCGTCAGGGAACAGGGGGGCCACATCGGGGTGCTCAGTAATCCGGGAGCGGGAACGACGGTGAGCGTGTACCTGCCGCTGATCCGTGAAGAGGGAACCGAGCGGGGGGTGCCTCCGCGGCCGGCGTTGAAGACCGGCACCGGGACGCTGCTCATTGCCGAGGACGACGACGACGTGAGGAGGCTGGACAGGGAGCTGTTCGAGGAGTGCGGCTACACGGTCATCGAGGCCGCCAACGGCAGGGAGGCGTTGGATCTGTTCCTGGAGCACCGGGACGCCATCGACTTGGTGATGTTCGACGTTATAATGCCCAAGATGAACGGCCGGGAGGTCTTCGAGGAGATCAGGAAGATCCGGAGCGACGTCAAGGTCCTGTTTACCAGCGGTTACACGGGGGATATCCTTAACGGCAAGGGGGACATGGGCAAGGACTTCGACTTCGTGGCAAAGCCCATTCCGCCCGGAGATCTCCTGGCGAAGGTGCGGGAGGTACTGGACCGGCCGCACGTCTGCTGAGGGCAGGAGCGAAATAGGTGCGGGCACCTTCCCCCGCCCTTGCCCACCCCCGCCAGGGGGAGGGAATAATAGATATTGCGTAGATTGCGTGTTACA
>JARKPN010000145.1 GCA_029975275.1 Geobacteraceae bacterium
CTGATGACCACGGCGCAGCCGGCGAAGCTCTCCAGGGCCTCCTCCAGGGCGCGCATGGTGTTGACGTCCAGGTCGTTGGTGGGCTCGTCCAGCAGCAGAACGTTGGCGCCCTCCTTCAGCATGCGGGCCAGGTGGACCCGGTTGCGCTCGCCGCCGGAGAGCATGCCGACCTTCTTCTGCTGGTCGGCGCCGGAGAAGTTGAAGCGTGCCACATAGGCCCGGGAATTGACCTGCTGCTTGCCCAGTTGCAGGGTGTCCTGCCCCTCGGATATGACCTCCCAGATGCTCTTGTCCGGGTCCAGGACGTCGCGGCTCTGGTCCACGTAGGCCAGCCTGACGCTGTCGCCGATGCGGACGGCCCCGGAGTCGGGCCGCTCCTGGCCGGTGATCATGCGGAACAGGGTGGTCTTGCCCGCGCCGTTGGGACCGATGACGCCGACGATGCCGCCCGGCGGCAGGGCGAAGCTCATGTCCTCCACCAGGAGCCTGTCGCCGTATGCCTTGCTCACCCCCTCGGCCTCGATGACCGACTTGCCGAGCCGCGGCCCGGGCGGAATGTAGATCTCCAGCTCTTTTGCCCGCTTCTCCCCCTCCTGCCCCAGCAGATCCTCGTAGGCGGTGATGCGCGCCTTACCCTTGGCGTGGCGCCCCTTGGAGGACATGCGGATCCACTCCAACTCCCGCTGCAGGGTCTTTCTCCGCTCGCTCTCCCCTTTCTCTTCGCGCCGCAGCCGCTCCTCCTTCTGCTCCAGCCAGGATGAGTAGTTCCCCTTCCACGGAATCCCCTCGCCCCGGTCCAGCTCCAGTATCCAGCCGGCCACGTTGTCCAGGAAGTAGCGGTCGTGGGTCACGGCGATGATGGTGCCGGGGTAGCGCTGCAGGTGGTGCTCCAGCCAGGCCACCGACTCGGCGTCCAGGTGGTTGGTGGGCTCGTCCAGCAGCAGGATGTCCGGCTGCTGGAGCAGCAGGCGGCAGAGGGCCACCCTGCGCTTCTCGCCGCCCGACAACGTGGCCGTCTTCGTCTCGGCAGGGGGGCAGCGCAGGGCGTCCATGGCCATCTCCAGCCTGGAGTCCAGGTCCCAGGCGTCAGCGGCATCCAGCTTCTCCTGCACCACGGCCTGGCGCTCGCACAGCTCGGCCATCTCCTCGTCGGACATGGGTTCGGCAAAACGCTCGTTGATCCGGTTGAATTCGTTCAGCAGGTCAACGGTGGCCTGGGCCCCCTCCTCCACGATCTCGCGGACGGTCTTTTCCGGGTCCAGCTGGGGCTCCTGTTCCAGGAGACCGACCGTCAGACCTGCGGAGAGGATGGTCTTGCCGATGAAGTCCTGGTCCACCCCTGCCAGGATCCGGAGCAGGGAGCTCTTGCCCGAGCCGTTCAGACCCAGCACCCCGATCTTGGCACCGTAAAAATACGACAGGGAGATGTCCTTCAGCACCTGCCGCTTGTCGTAGAATTTGCTTACTCCTATCATCGTATAGATGACCTTCCTGTCGTCGTTGCTCATTGCTGGTTCGCTCCTCGTTGTGATTGCGGCCGGCAGCGATTGACTGCTCCGGCGTTTGTTGCTATGTATAGGAAAAATTTCCGAAAGGATCCCCCATGCAATTTCCGGAAATCAGGCCGTATATCTTCAAGATAGGCACCCTCGAAGTCCGCTGGTACGGGCTCATGTACATCCTCGGCTTCGCGGCGGCCTACTTCATGGCGCGCGCCGACGCCAGGCGGAAGAACCTCCCACTCGACAAGGAAGGCATCGCCGACCTGATCTTCGCCCTGGCGGTGGGGCTGATCGTGGGCGCCCGCCTGGGATACGCACTGTTTTACAATTTTTCGATATATTTTGCCAACCCTTTAAAGATACTGGCGGTCTGGGAAGGGGGGATGTCGTTCCACGGCGGGCTCATCGGGACCGTTATCGCGGCGTTCTATTTTGCCAGGAAGAAGAATATCGGCTTCCTCCAGGTATCCGATCTGATCACGCCGGCGGCACCCATAGGACTCGGTCTCGGCAGGCTGGGGAATTTCATCAACGGCGAGTTGTACGGCAGGGTGACCGACGTGCCGTGGGGCATGGTCTTTCCGAGCGGGGGGCCGCTGCCGCGCCACCCCTCCCAACTCTACGAAGCCGTCCTGGAAGGGCCGGTGCTGTTCTTCATCCTCTGGCTGGTGAGGCGCTCCGGCAAGGCGCCGTCCGGGGTGGTCCTCTGGGTCTTTCTGGCCATGTACGGCCTGTTCCGCAGCTTCGTAGAGATGTTCCGGGAGCCTGACCAGCAGTTGGGCTTCCTGTTCAGCCATCTCACCATGGGGCAGATGCTGAGCATCCCGCTGTTCCTGTTCGGGGTGGCGATGACAATTATCAGTTACAGGAAACATCACCGGAAATCATCGTGAATTACGATCAGTTTCTGATTCGGAAAGTGGGGATTTTTTGTTCTGGCAAGGAAATCAAGGGATTGCGCGGAGGCGTACACGTAGTACGTCGCACAAGCAAGCCCGCGGATTGACACAGCCAGGGCGGAAAAGCACCCTTTCCGAATCAGAAACTACCTGAGTTTCTTCCACATCTCCAGCACGTTGTACTCCTTTGACCTGCGGTAGACAACCGTGTCCATGAGGCAGCGGATGATGTAGATTCCGCGGCCGCCCGCCTCAAGCTCCTGCGGCTCGCCCTCGGGAAGGGAGCTGAGATCGAACCCCTGGCCGTGGTCGTACACGCGGATGCGGAGCTCGTCGTCGGCTATCGAGATGGAGATGTGCACGGTCTTGTCCGGGTCGCCCTCGTGGGCGTGCCTTATGGCGTTGGACATGGCCTCGGTAAGCACCACGTTCAGGTGCTGGGCCAGCGTTTCACTCTCCCCGTTTTCCCGCGACAGCTCCCTGGCCAGTTCCTTGCCGATCCTGCCGATCAGCCCCAGGTAGCGGGTCTGATTGGGTACCCTGATATCCAGTTCGATGAGCTTGTTTCCCATGGCTGCCTCACCTGGCTCCTTCGCGAATCCGCTGCCGCCCGCCTTATCGCTCGGCAAAGGAGGAGAGCGCCTCTTCCACAGTGGGGAAGACGTCGAACACCCGGTTGAGGCGGGTCAGCTCAAACATCGAATGCACCTGGGCCTGGAGTCCCGAGAGGGAGAGCCTCCCCTTGCCCGCCATGGCGCTCTTGAACCCGGAGACGAGGGCTCCGAGCCCCGAGCTGTCGATGAAGCTCACCGCACCCAGGTCCACCAGAACCTTTTTGGCTCCGGCAGCGAACCGGCGCTTGAGCTCATCCTTCACCATCTCCGAGTTGTGGGCATCCAGCCTCTCCGACCCCAGTGAAAGTATGGTTACCCCGTTTCTTTCAGTGACAGTAATCGTCATGCTCTCCTCCACAAAAGGCCCGGGGTTCAGTCAACCTTCATGACCACGAGCGATATGTCGTCCTGGAATTCAGCGGCCCCGGTGAAGGTCATCACCTCCGCCAGGAGCGCATCGATGATGTTCTCGGGGGGTGCCCCCCGGTAGGCGTAGACGGTCCGGCAGAGCCTGTCCCTGCCGTACAGTTCGCCGGACCTGTTGCACGATTCCGTGATACCGTCGGTATAGAAGAGGAGCAGATCCCCTTCCCTGAGAGTGATGCTCTTCTCCTCGAAGCCGGCCCCCCTGATGACACCGAGGACGATACCGTCGGTATCCAGGTACGTGCAGCCGGCCTGTCCGCAGCGAAGCAGCAGCGGCGGATTATGGCCGCCGTTGGCATAGACCAGTTGCCGGGTGTCGGCGCTGTACTTGGCGTAGAACATGCTGATGAACAGCTCCGCCCTGGTCAGATCGTCATACAGCAGCTCGTTCAGGAGCCCCAGGGCGTCGCCGGCGTTGCCCGCCCGGTAGGCATGGGCACGGAGCACGCTCCGCGTCTCCACCATGATGAGGGCCGCGCCCAGGTCGTGCCCGGAGACGTCGGCAATGGCAATGTCCAGGGTGGTGTCGTCCCATCGAAAAAAGTCGTAGTAATCCCCCCCCACGTGATGCGCCGGGATGGAGCGGCAGGCCAGCCGGACCCCCCGCATGTCGGGCGGGGCCTCGGGCATGAACGACAGCTGAATCCGGCGGGCCATCTCCAGTTCCCTGGCGATCCCTCCGTAACCGTTGCTCTCCAACCCTTCATCCCTCATCCCGCCCACGACGGAGCCCCGAATGTCCCGACCCATCTCAGTTCACCCCCAGGATATGCAGAATGCGATCGATATTCTCACCGACGGGGAGCGAGGAATCAACCTCTTCCCCGGCGTCGTCCGGCGGAGCAAAAGGTTCGAAGTCGCGCCGCTGTAGATCCGTCAGCTCCCATCGTCCGTCGGACGGCTCGCAGGGGTCATCGGCCCTGGCCTCCAGCCTCCTTCTGACCTCGGCTTCCGGGCAGACGACGTGAATGAGGGTGAACGGAGCTCCGGATTCACGGGCCAGGGCGGCAAAACGGAACCTTTCGGCCCGCCGGGAGAAGGATGCGTCGATGACTATGCCGCGCCCTTCCCTTAAAGCCCCGCCCGCCCTGCGGAACATCTCGTCATAGGTGGCGCGGGTGGATTCGGCGGAGTAGAGCCCCTCGTTGTAACGGTCGTGCCTCCGCGCAGTGGGGGGGAGCCCGGCCAGTTCCTTCCTCAGCACGTCGGAGCTCGCCAGTTCCAGGCCGAGCTGGAAGGAGAGCTCCCGGGCCAGGGTGCTCTTTCCCGCCCCCATGAGGCCGCTGAAGACCACCAGCGCGGGCTTGAGCCTCCTGCGCAGGACATAACCCCGCGCCAGTTGGAAGTGCCTGCGGGCACTCTCCGCGGCGCGCGCCTTCCCGGCCGCGTCTATCCTCGGGTCGCGCAGCCTGAAACTCTCCACCTTTCCCCGGACAAAGGCCCGGTAGACCAGGTAGAAATCGAGCACCCCGGTCATTCCCCGGTCACCGGTAACCTGCAGGTATTCGTCGCGGAGGACATCGGCCAGGTCCCGTCGGCCGCGGTATTCCACGTCCATGAGGAGAAAGGCGATGTCGGACGCCGTGTCGCCGTAACGGAAGCGCGGATTGAATTCTATGCAGTCGAAGATGTATACCCTGTCCGCAAGGCAGATGTTCTCGCCGTGGATGTCGCCGTCACAGTCCCTGACGAACCCGCCGGCGACCCGCTCCTCGAACAGGGCGTGGTTCTCTTCCATGAACCCTTCGACCCAGTCGCGGATACGCGACAGGTCCCCGGCGGACAGGGTTTCCGGCACGAAGTCCGCCGCCTGCCTGAAGTTCTCTTCCCAGTTTCTGCGGATGACCTCCAGGCCGCCGTAGGCATCGATCTCCCTGCTCCGTTCGGCCCGGAGGTGAAACTCGCCGATGGTACGGGCTATGCTCCGCATCTCCTCCTGACCCACCGCGCCCTCCTCAAGCAGCCGGTCCAGCATCCGCTCGGCCGGGAGCCGCTTCATCTTGACGGCGTATTCCACCACCCTTCCCTCTCCCCCGAAGGAGAAGCCGCCGGGGGTCTCCCGCAGATCTACCACACCCAGGTAGACATCGGGACAGAGACGCCGGTTGAGCCTTACCTCCTCCTCGCAGTAAAACCTGCGCCGGTCCAGGGTCGTGAAGTTCAGGAATCCGAAATCGACCGGTTTCTTGATCTTGTAGACATGCCTGTCGGTGATGAAGAGAAACGACACATGGGTCTGCACCAGCCGCACCGACCCTGTCGGTTCGTCGTACGAGGCCGGATCATGCAGTGCCTGGAGGTAGTCGCGTTCCATTGGAAGTCCTTGGCCGGTGGCCCTCAAGCCGCCTTCCGGAGCCGTGTATATTCATTTGACGGTCAGGCATATTTGTGATAGCTTTTTCCCCGTAATTCTCTATAATTTAAGTATATTCCAGGATGGTCCCATATATCCATTGTACAGAATTTATTGCCGAATACTATAGTCCCGTTTGTTGACCGTATCAAAGACAAACATCGGCACGGTCTTTCTTCCCTGAAGCCTTCGACACACGGCAACACTTAACCCTAAACGCGCCGGGCAGCTTTGCACGGAGGGGCGTTCCTCGCGACGTCCGCTCCCGCTGTCCGTTTTTTTGCCGCCGGATTATCCCGATGAAACTCACTACAGGTATCGCCGCCCTCTCCCTTGTGCTGCTCCCGGCCTGCTCCATCGGCGGACAGGCCCGCCCCTCGGACCCTCCCGCCCCTTCATCCAAGATGGTGGAAACCAAGCAGGAATCCCGCAGTCTTTACAACTACGCACTGGCGCGGGTCCGCTTCCTCGACGGGGACGCGGAGGGCACCCTGATGTTTCTGAAAGAGGCGCTGAGCGAGGATCCCACCTCTCCTTTCCTCCACCGAAAGGTCGCCGAGGCATACCTCAAACTGAACAGACCACAGGAGGCAATCGACGCCTGCGAGACCTCCCTCAGGTTCGACCCGGACTATCGGCCGTCCCATATGCTGCTGGGCATGATCCTGGCGGCCATGGGGAATGACAAGGAGGCCATACCCCATTTCACCCGGGCGATGGAGCTGGACCCGGGCAAGGAGGACGCCTACGTCAACCTGTCCGTTTCGTACCTGAAGGTATACGAGTATGAAGGCGCGGTCAAGGTCCTCAAGAACCTGCTGCAAAAAACCTCCGATTCCCCCATCGCCTATTACTACCTGGGCAAGACTTACGACCGGATGAAACTCTATAGAGAGGCCTCTGCCTACTATCGAAAGGCCCTTGAACTTAAACCGGACTTCGAGCAGGCCATGATCGACCTGGGGCTCTCGCTGGAAGCCGAAGGATTGGACAACGACGCAGCCGCAGTCTACCGGGAAGTCCTGGTGATCAACCCGGCCAACGTGAACGTGGCCCAGCATCTGGTACAGTTCTACGTGCAGCTCCACCGTCTTGAGGACGCCCTGGCCGTGCTCAAGACCATCCCGGCCGAGGGGCTGGAGGGACGGGAGATCCGCCGCAAGATGGGCCTCATCTACATAGAGATGGAACGCTATGACGAGGCCATAGAGGAGTTCTCCTACATCCTTTCGGAGGATCCCGACGCCGACTCGGTCCGCCTCTACCTGGGGACCGCCTATGCGGAAAAGAAGGAGTACGAGCGGGCCACCCAGGAGTTCGGCAGGATACCCAAAACCTCGGCGTTCTATTTCGACGCCCTGGGACAGACGGCCTTTCTCTACAAGGAAAAGGGAGAACCGGAGCGCGGCATCTCGCTCCTCAGGGAGGCCATCGCGGCCCAGCCCGACAAACCGGAGCTCTACCTGTTCCTCTCCGGCATCTACGAGTCAATGGAGAGACCGGCCGAGGGGCTCAAGGTCCTTACGGACATCGAGGGGAATTTTCCGGACAACCCGGCCATCCAGTTCCGCATCGCGGTCCTGTACGACAAGACCGGCGACAAGAAAGCCAGCATCGCCCGGCTGAAACAGGTCATCGCCCGGACGCCCGACGACCCCCAGGCGCTCAACTACCTGGGCTACACCTACGCGGAGATGGGAATCAACCTGGAGGAGGCGGAGCGCTATCTGAAAAAGGCGGTCTCCCTCCGGCCGGACGACGGTTTCATCCTGGACAGCCTCGGCTGGGTCTACTTCAAGATGAAGCGCTACGACGAGGCCATCGCCAACCTGGAAAAGGCGGTCAAGCTGACGGGCGACGACCCGACCATCCTGGAGCACCTCGGTGATGCCTATGCGGCCAAGCGCGACCGCCGCGCCCTCTCCGCCTACCAGCGCGCCCTCAAGCTCGACCCGGAAAACAAGTCCGTGAAAGACAAGATCAGACGGCTCAAGGCCGAAACGGGTGGCAAATGAGGGGAAGAGCCGTCACCCTGCCGGTCCTGGCCGCGCTCGCCCTCCTGCTGGTATCGTGCAACGGCGCGGGCGACACGCCCCCCCTCCCCTCCAGGGGACCGGGCATACCGGCCTACGGCGACACCCTGGTGGACGGCACCATCGGCGAACCGTCCAACCTGATACCGATTCTCGCCACAGACAGCGCCTCCCACGACGTGGCGGCCCTGGTCTACAACGGGCTGGTCAAGTACGACAAGGACCTGAACCTGGTGGGAGACCTGGCCGAATCGTTCGAGGTCTCGCGGGACGGCCTGACCATCACCTTTCACCTCCGGCGCGGGGTGAAGTGGCATGACGGCGCGGGGTTCACCTCCCGGGACGTGCTCTATACCTACCGCGTGATCGTCGATCCCAGGACACCTACCGCCTATGCCGAGGATTTCAAGCAGGTGAAAAAGGTCGAGGCGCCCGACCCCTACACCTTCCGGGCAAGCTACGCGAAACCGTTTGCCCCGGCCCTGGCTTCCTGGGGGACGACGGTGCTGCCGGCCCACCTGCTGGAGGGCAAGGATATCGCCGCGAGCCCCCTGGCACGCCGTCCGGTCGGGACCGGACCGTACCGCTTCAGGGAGTGGGTGCCGGGCCAGAAGGTGGTGCTCGAATCGTTCCACGACTACTTCGAGGGGCGGCCCCGCATCGACCGCTACGTCTACCGGATCATCCCGGACACCTCCACCATGTACATGGAGCTCAAGGCCGGGGGCATCGACATGATGCCGCTCACCCCGGTGCAGTACCGGCGTCAGACCGACACCCCGGACTTCACTGCCCGGTTCAACAAATACCGCTATCCGTCGGCGAGCTACGTCTATCTCGGCTACAACCTGCGCAACCCGCTGTTCAGGGACAAGCGGGTGCGGCAGGCCCTCACCTCGGCCATCGACAAGCAGGAGATCATCCAGGGGGTCCTGCTCGGCATGGGGCAGGTGGCCCACGGCCCCTACAAGCCTGGCACCTGGGCTTACAAAGACCGGGTAAAGGATTTCCCCTATGACCCGGAAAAGGCCCGGGCACTGCTGGCCGGCGCGGGATGGAAGCCGCGTCCCTCCGACGGCATGCTGGTCAAGGACGGCAGACCGTTCCGCTTCACCATCCTGACCAACCAGGGGAACGACCAGCGGCTCAAGACCGCCCAGATAATCCAGCAGCGGCTCAGGGCCGTGGGGATCGAGGTGAAGATCCGGGTCCTGGAATGGGCCTCCTTCATCACCCACTTCATCGACAAACGGAACTTCGAGGCGGTCATCCTTGGGTGGACCATCACACCGGATCCGGACATCTACGACGTCTGGAGCTCCGGTAAGACCGGCTTCAAGGAGCTCAACTTCGTCGGCTTCAGGAACGCCGAGGTGGACGCCCTGCTGGAACGGGGGCGCAGGACCTTCGACACGGCCGAACGGCGCGCCTGCTACTACCGCATCCAGGACATACTGGCCGAGGAGCAGCCCTACACGTTCCTCTACGTACCCGACGCCCTGCCGACGGTGAACGCCCGATTCAGAGGGATTGAGCCCGCTCCGGCAGGCATCTCCTACAACTTCATCCACTGGTACGTGCCCAAGGAAGAGCAGGTGTATTCACCATGATCGCCTACCTGATAAAACGGATACTGCTGCTGATCCCGCTCCTGTTCGGGATCACGCTGATCACCTTCGCCGTGATCCACCTGGCCCCGGGCGAACCGGTTGACATGCAGATAGCCATGAGCCCCAAGGTCTCGGCCGAGTCGCGCCAGAGGATCCGGGAGTTCTACGGCCTGGACAAGCCGCTCCACGTCCAGTACGGCCTCTGGCTGGGCCGCATGGCCCGGCTCGACTTCGGCCGCTCCTTTGCCCCGGACAACCGGCCGGTGACTGACAAGATCGCCGAACGCATCCCCGTGACCCTCTCCCTCAACATCATAGCGCTGGCGCTGGAGTTCGGCCTGGCCGTCCCCATCGGCATACTGGCCGCAGTGCGGAGAAATACCCTTGTCGACAAGGGAATCACCGTGTTCGTGTTCCTCGGCTTCGCCGTCCCCACTTTCTGGCTGGCGCTGCTCCTCATGTACCTGTTCGGGGTAAAGCTGGGGTGGCTCCCCATCTCGGGCCTCCACTCCCTGGGGAGCGAGCGGCTGGGTACGCTCGCATGGTTCTGGGACCTGGCGAAGCACCTGGTGCTCCCGGTGGGGGTCGCCACCTTCGGCAGCCTGGCCGGGCTGTCCCGCTACATGCGCTCCACCATGCTGGAGGTGATACGCCAAGACTACATCACCACGGCCCGGGCCAAAGGGCTTTCGGAGCGGGCGGTCATCTTCCGGCACGCCCTGCGGAACGCCCTGCTCCCCGTGATCACCCTGCTCGGCTTCTCTCTTCCCGGGCTCATCGGCGGGAGCGTGATCTTCGAGACCATCTTCGCCATCCCCGGAATGGGGCAGCTGTTCTACCAGGGGGTGATGATGCGCGACTATCCCCTGGTGATGGGGATCCTCGTCATCGGCGCGCTGCTCACCCTGGTCGGCAACCTGCTGGCGGATATCTGCTACTCGCTGGCGGACCCGCGCATCCGTCACGGCAAGGCTTGAGGCGGGATTGCCATGGATTTCAGGACTTCCTTCTTCTATACGGTCTTCTGGAAACGGTTCCGTCGCAACCGCTTCGCCCTTGCCGGCGCCGCGGTAGTGGCGCTGCTGTTTATCGTATCCCTCTGCGCGCCGTTGATCGCACCCTACGACCCGGCCGCAATAGACGCCTACCGGGTCCTCCTCCCCCCTTCGGCCTCCCACTGGATGGGGACCGACGAGCTGGGGCGGGACGTGTTCACACGGGTGATCTACGGTACGCGGATATCGCTCTATGTGGGCTTTGTGGCGGTCGGTATCGCCGTGGCAATCGGCACGCTGGTGGGTCTGATTTCCGGCTTCTACGGCGGCTGGATCGAAAGCGTCCTGATGCGCTTCGTGGACATCATGCTCTGTTTCCCCACCTTCTTCCTGATCCTGGCCGTCATCGCCCTGCTGGAACCCTCCATCTGGAACATCATGCTGATCATCGGCATTACCGGCTGGATGGGGGTGGCCCGGCTGGTACGGGCCGAGGTTCTCTCCATCAAGGAGCGGGACTACATCATGGCGGCCCGCTCCATCGGGGCCTCGGACATCAGGATCCTCTTGCTCCACATCCTCCCCAACGCCGCCGCGCCGGTGCTGGTGGCGGCCACCCTTGGGGTGGGGGGCGCGATCCTGACCGAATCGGCCCTCTCCTTTCTCGGCATCGGGGTCCAGCCCCCCATGCCGAGCTGGGGAAACATCCTCACCTCGGGCAAGGACTACCTGGAGTTCGCCTGGTGGCTCTCCCTGTTCCCCGGCCTGGCCATCCTGGTCACTGTGCTGGCGTACAACCTGCTGGGGGAGGGAATCAGGGACGCGCTCGACCCGCGCATCCATGGGTGAAGGGTGAAGGGTGAAGGGTGAAGGCAGGATAAGCGCCATGATCAAGATTGACAAGCACGATTTCGACATAGCGGACGATCAGGACGAGATCCGGGTGGACGGGCTCTGCCGGGAGTTGCTGCGGGAATTCCATTGCTCGCTGCCGGAACGCGGAGTGCCGCCCCTGGAAGCCGGGGCGCTGGCCCATGGGGCCGACTACTACCTGCGGGACTTCCTGGTGGCGGCACTGCGGGCGAACCCGTTCTCTGAAGCGCACGGCATGGTCCGCCGCTTTGCAGCCACCTGGTACATCACCTCAAACCTGGAGCCGAATATCGGAGAGTTGGTCGGTTACCTCGAAGGCGTAAGGGAGCTCTACCGCTTCCTGCACCGTGGGAGGCTCATCTCCGCGCCATTCATGGCACAGGTGGAGCTGGAGTGCGGGGACATCCCCTACTACGAGCAGCGGATCGATACCTTCCTTGCCATCACGGGAGACGGGTATTACGCCTGGGCAGGCGAATGCACATTGAAGACCGGAGGCGGCAACGATACACCATGAAGAGCGAAGCAAACGGAAACTGGAACTCTATCATCGACAAGTTTGAAAATGTCCTCGACCGGATTGCGGGATTGCTGGAGGCGGCCTCACCGCAGACCACGGTTGACGACTCGCTGTTCGGACGGCACATCGCCTTCCGCTGGGAACGGCGACGCCTGGGCGGCACCCTGGCACCGGTGGAACACCCCCACCTGTTCGACCTGGACGACCTGGTTGGGGTCGATGACGCCAAGGCCGAGGTGGTCCGCAACACCGCCCAGTTCGTGGCGGGATTCCCGGCCAACAACGTCCTGCTGTGGGGGGAACGGGGGACCGGCAAGTCCTCCTGCATCAAGGGATTGCTCCGCCCCTTCGCGGCCAGGGGGCTGCGGCTGGTGGAGGTGCAGAAGGGGGATCTGCTGCAGATCACCGACATCCTGCGGCTGCTGCGGGGGAAACCGTGGCGGTTCATCCTGTTCTGCGACGACCTCTCCTTCGACGAGGGCGAGGCATCCTACCGGGAGTTGAAGGCGATCCTGGAGGGAGGGATCGAGGCACGGCCGGAAAACGTCCTGCTCTACGCCACCTCCAACCGCCGCCACCTGATGCCCGAGCCCATGAACGACAACCTAGGGAGGGAGATCCACCCGGAAGAGGCCGTGTCGGAAAAACTCTCCCTGGCCGACCGCTTCGGGCTCACCCTCAGCTTCTATCCCTTTTCCCAGGATGTCTACCTCTCCATTGTCGAACACTACGCCGACCGGATGGGCATAACCATCGACAGAGGAGAACTGAGGAAGGAAGCCCTGCGCTGGGCCCTGTTCAAGGGGCAGCGCTCGGGCCGCTCAGCCCGGCAGTTCATGGACGACCTGGCCGGCCGCCTCGCCATGGAGGGGAGCCGCTGAGCTGCCGGAGAGCGCACTGACAGGTACGTAGCACTCCAGTTAAAAACCCCCTCGGGACTCTCTCCCCAGGGGGTTTTTCGCGGCGGGCAAACCCGGCCGACCTGTACGCCGCAACCGCTGCAACGGACCTCAATCGGCTATGTCATAGTCACGTTTCATGGTGTACAGCATCCGCAGCAGCTCGTACTCGAACGGCGAGCCGCTCTGGCGGTAGCGGAACGGGATCCTGTGCCGCTTGTCCACAGCGGCGGTTGCCGAATAGGCCGCCGAAGCCGCGGTGCTGTCCACCCAGGCGCCCGGACCCGCGAAGCTGAAGGCGGCCGTGTCCACGGCCAGACCGACGGTGTCCCGGATCGTGGACGGTCCCAGTGCCGGCAGCATCAGATAGGAGCCGTGCCCCACCCCGTAACGGCCGAGGGTCTGACCGAAATCCTCTGTCCGGCGCCTGAGTCCCCAGGAATCGGCCGGATCCCAGAGGCCGGCGACGCCGACGGTGGAGTTGATGACGATGCGGCTCAGGGTAATGCCCGCGGCCTTGAACTTGAGCTGGAGCAGGTTGTTGGTGAGGTTGCCGAATTCGCCGATATTGTCGACGGCGCTGGAGATCCGGTCTTCGACATAGTCCGGCAGGATGAACTCATAGGTGCGCACCACGGGGAGGAAAAAATACTCGTCGAAATAGTAATTGAAGCGGTAGACGCCGCGGTTGAACCCTTCAAACGAGTCAGGTACCTCAAGCATGTGCGGTCTTCCGGCCTTTACCGTTGCCTCATACGTCCGCAACGGCGGAACGAACTGCCCGGTTTGCCCGGGAAGCGTGCTGCATCCGCACAGCAGAACAAAAACAGAGACGGCGATGGCCGCAAACACCATCCGCTCAGCGGCATATCCCATGGTCAGCGCTCCTTTCCGGTCAGAAAATCCAACGCGAACGAAACAACCTGAGGGTGCAGCATGTTGCCCATGTGACCGCCGGTGGGGAATATCCGCGCCCTTTTGCCGAACACTCCCCGCAGGTAGTCGATCTCGCCGGGCATGAGGATGATATCGTCCTCGTTGTGAATCAGACCTATCTTGCCGGCGCTGCTGAGGTAGGGTTCGAGGCTGCGGAGGCTCAGACGCTCCAGTAGTGCCTGCCGGGTCAGGCCCGGCTCCCGCTGCCGGCAGGAGGGGAACAGGAGTTCGTCGAAGTAATCGACGAAGCGTGTGCCGTACGAGACGATCGCATAACGGGTGAGCGAGGTCGACGGCGTGAGCCGGAGGTTTTTCGGCACGATGTAGCCTCCACCGTTCATGACGTCCGCGGTAAACACCATGTTTGCCGAGCTCATGCGGAACGACAGGCCGATAAGCGCGGCCAGGTTCTCCTCGCTCGGCTGAAGACGTTTATAGGCATTGTAGAGGAAATCCCCGCTCAACTCCATGTGCCCCATATCCTTGGTTACCCAGGACAGCTTGGCAAGGACGTCCCTGAACCACTGATCAAACTTCTCCGTGCCGCCCGGTATGTTCTCCACCAGCAGCCGGTCCAGGCTTGAGACCGCGTCATACAGGCTGACCGGCGGATTCATCAGCAGGACCCTGCGGAAGTCGAAGACCTTCTTTTCCTCGTCCAGCCTGGCGACGAACGCCGCGTTGAATGCGCCGAGGCTGTAGCCCGACAGGGCAAAGTACGACACCTTTATGGTGCCGCGCACCTTCCGGTAGGCAAGCTCCATGACCCGGTACAGGTCCCGGGCATCGTCCGGGGAGTTTCCGGGCAGTCCGGTGGACGCGTTCACCACGAAATCCATGTGGGTCGGAGAGGTGAGCGAGATGACGTGGAATCCCCCTTGGTAGAATGCCTTCTGCAGCCTCACCATGCGCGGCGAGGTGTGGCTCGAGCCGGTACCGGCAATCAGGAAGACCAGCGGCGCCTCGTGGTCCTGGTAGGCCAGGGTGCACCCGAGCCCGTCCTCGTACCAGAAGACCTCGGGGATCTCTCGCTCGGGAAAGACCCGCAGGGTGAAGTGCCGGGTGGGAACCTTTTCGGGCAGCCTGACCTCGAAGAACTCCGGCAGCTCCATGACGGTTGCCTCATACGGATTGACGAAAGGATAGAAATAGGTTTGCGGGGCGGCCGCCGCGATCCGGGTCAAGCAGAGACAACCAAGCAGAAGAACCAGCACGGATGGTCGCTTCATCGTTTCCTCCGGAAAAAAAGGTTGGTGGGACGCCAGGACACGAACGCCTCTCAGGGGGTGATGCCGGCCTCGCGGAAGTAGCGTTCGGCGCCCGGATGGAGGGGAATGACCCTGATCCCGGCCGCGTCACGGGGTGTCAGGCCCTGCAGGACCGGATGCTGACGCCTGAAAAGGTCAAAGTTGGTCATTACCTCCCGCACCAGGCGATAGACGGTTTCTTCCGCCAGGTCAGCATGGGTGAACAGGACCGCCCGGACACCGACGGTCGGGACGGTTCCCTGCCTCTCCAGCGAGGGATAGAACTCCGTGTCGATGTCCGCGGGGAGCAGGAGCGGATTGGCGGCGGTGAGCCGGTCGATGAGCTGCCGGTCAAAGGGGAGCAGCAGCACCTTCCGCTCACCGGAGCTTGCCTCCAGCACCGACAGGTTCGGATGGCCGACCGTATAGAGGTATGCGTCGATATCCCCTCTCTGGAGATATTCGGAGGCGAGAGCGGTGGGATAGGACGAGAGGGTCACCTTCGTCGGCGGTACGCCCGCCACTTCCAGGAGCAACGCGCCATATTCGTGGTCGCTCGAACCGGGTGCGCCGATATTCAACCGTTTCCCTTCGAGGTCCCCGACCTGCTTGATTCCGCGGTCGGCGGCCGCCACGATGGTCACGGCCTCCGGATGGAGACCCAGGACCGCGCGCAACCCCATGGCGGGTTTCCCTACCCAGGGATCGAGGCCGTTTACCGCCCGCAGCAGCACGGCGGTCTCGGCGATGCCGAACTGATTGGTGCCGGCCAGTACGCTGTCAATATTGGCCACCGAACCCTGGGACGCAACGGTGGCGACGCGTATCCCGTACTCGACGGCTTTGCGGTTGAAGATCTTGGCTATGGCGCTTGAAGCGGCGTAGTAGGTCCCGGTGGCGTTTCCGGAACTGATGGAAAGGGATGGCTGGGGAAATGCGGGGAGCACGGCGGGCGTCAGCAGCATCCCTGCCACCAGGAGCGGCAGGGATGCCTGCTTGAGCATCGAAAAGACATGCATCAGTGGTGTCCTCCTTTTTACGGAAGATCAGATGTCTGTAATGGCACCTATCCTAACATGCTCACCTGTCATTTCATACCTTCAACCCGGTCGTTCGCTGAAGGTACAGCAGAGCGACTGGCAGTGCCTGCACGGCTTGTGCGTCAGTGCCCGAAAAGCAGATGAATCAAGTTTATCGGACCATCCAGCGGTTCCTTGACCAGAAAAAAGAATGCCGCCAAAGCCGCTGCCAGTGCAATGACCATATAAACTATCAACCTGGATGGTTTCATGGTCACCTCCTTTTTGCTTCGCATGGCAAACGATACAAACACTGTCGTAATCTAGTTTATCGAAGATTAACCGGATGTGGCGGCCGGTTCGGACGAGGTTCCGGGACCCTAGCGCTCATCCTCCTTTGCCCCACCGCCGAGTACCTTGTAAAGCGTCACCAGGTTGTTCAGCCGCGAGAGGCGGACCGTGATCAGGTTCTGCTGGGCGCCGTACATCGAGCGCTGGGAGTCGAGCACGTTCAGGTAGCTGTCCACCCCTTTCTCGTAGCGTGCGCTGGAGAGACGGTAACTCTCGGCGGTGGCGTCGGTGAGGGACTGCTGGGCCTCCAGCTGTTCGTCGATGGTTCCGTGCTGGGCCAGGGCGTCGGCCACCTCCCTGAAGGCCGTCTGGATCGCCTTCTCATACTGGGCCACCGCTATATCGCGGTCCACCTCGGCCGCCTGCAGGTTGGCCACGTTGGCCCCTCCCTGGAAGATGGGGACGGAAATTTGCGGCGCGACCTTCCAGCCGAACGAGCCGGACTTGAAAAGACCCGACAGGTCCTCGCTGCCGAACCCCACCGACGAGACCAGGGTGATGCGGGGGAAGAAGGCCGCGCGGGCCGCGCCGATGTTGGCGTTCGCCCCTTTGAGGAGATGCTCGGCCTGGAGGATGTCGGGGCGGCTGAGCAGGACGTCGGACGGCAGACCCGGCTGCAGTTCCTTCAGGGCGGTCAGCGTTTCGGAGAGCGCGGCAGGCAGGAGATCGGCCGGGACCGCGGAACCGACCACCAGGTTCAGGGCGTTCTCGTCCTGGGCCACAAAGGTGGTGTAACGGGCTATGTCCACCCGGGCCGCATCCACGCTGGTCCGGGCCTGGTAGAGATCCAGGGCGGACGAGATCCCGGCGTCGTAGCGGCTCCGGATGAGGTCGTAAGCCGACTGCTGGTTCTCCAGGGTGTCCCGGGCCAGCTTCAGCAGTTCCCGGTCGGCGGCCAGGACCAGGTAGTTCGCCGCAACCTCGGCAACCAGGCTGATCTGCATGCTGCGTCGGGCCTGCGCAGTGGCGAAGAACTGCTCCAGGGCCTGGTCCTTGAGGCTCCGCACCCGGCCGAACAGGTCCAGCTCGTAGGAGCTCATGCCGAGGTCCAGACTGTACTGGTCGATGTTCATGGCTTGTCCGGTTCCCGAGAAATCCTCGGCCAGGCGCTGGTAGGTAGCGCCGGCGTTGGCGTCGATCTTGGGGAAGAGATCGGAGCGCCGGATCCGGTACTGTGCCCGCGACTTCTCGATGTTCAGGGCCGCCACCCGCAGGTCCCGGTTGTTTTCAAGGGCAAGGGCAATCAGTTCCCGCAGCTTCGGGTCGATGAAGAATTCCTGCCAGGGTATGTCTGCGATTGCCTTGTCGGCCTGCTCTTCCGCAGCTTGCCCGTATGCCGGGCCGCTCGGCCAGGCAGCCGGGACGGGCGCTTCCGGCCGGCTGTATTGAGGCGCCAGGGTGCAGCCCGCGATGTATATCAACGTCCCCAAAGAGAGACAAAGGATTCGTGTAACGGGTTTCATATCACTTCACCTCCGGGGCATCGGCCGTGGCAGCCGGCTGCAAGACGGTCCCCTCGTTCGGCTTCCTTGCGAACAGGCGTGTAATCAGGACAAAGAAGAACGGGATGAAGAGCAGGTCGATAAAGGTGGCCGAGAGCAGTCCGCCGGTGACGGCGGTGCCGATGGCGTTCTGTGCCGCGGCGCCGGCGCCTTTGGTCAGGGCGAGCGGCAGGGTCCCGAAAAAGAAGGCCAGTGAAGTCATGATGACCGGGCGGAACCGGATCTTTATCGCCGTCAGGGTGGCCTCCACCAGTTCATGGCCCTGGCGCAGCTGCTCCTTGATGAACTGGATGATCAGGATGGCGTTCTTGGTGGAAAGCCCCACGGTGGTGAGCAGACCTATCTGCAGGTAGACGTCGTTGGGCAGCACCCGCAGGGTGACCGCCGTCACCGCGCCCACCAGGCCGAGTGGAATCATCAGCAGGTTGACGAAGGGAATGGTCCAGCTCTCGTACAGTGCCGCCACGCTGAGGAACACCACCAGCAGCGAGATTGCGTACAGGGCCGGGGCCTGCCTACCCGCCTGCTTCTCCTCGTAGGAGAGGCCGGTCCACTCGTAGCCGATCCCGGGCGGCAGTTGGGCCGCCATCTTCTCCATCTCGGCCATGGCCTCGCCGGTGCTCACGCCGGCGGCGGCCTGGCCCATGATCTCCACCGACGGGATGCCGTTGTAGCGCTCCAGGCGGGGGGAGCCGTACTGCCAGTGGGCGGTGGCAAAGGCCGAAAACGGCACCATCTCGCCGTCGTTGTTGCGCACGTACCAGCTGTTGATATCCTCGGGCAGCATCCTGTATCTGGGCTCGGACTGGAGATAGACCTTCTTGACCCGGCCGTTCTGGATGAAGTCGTTGACGTAGAAGCTGCCCCAGGCAGTGGCAAGGACGTCGTTGATAGACGACTGGGAGACCCCCAGCGCGCCCGCACGCACGTCATCGATGTCGAGCTTGAACTGGGGAGAGTCGTCCTGACCGTTGGGCCGCACCGCGGTCAGCTTGGAGTTTTGCATGGCCATGCCCAGCAGCTGGTTGCGGGCCTCCATCAGCTTCTCGTGCCCCACGCCGGAGCGGTCCTGCAACTGGAAGTCGAAACCGTTGGCGGTCCCCAGCTCAACCACCGCGGGCGGTGAAAAGGCGAAGACCAAGCCGTCACGGATCTGCGAGAACTCCTTCATGGCCCGCTCCACGACCGCCGGCGCCTTCAGGTCAGGCGACTTGCGCAGATCCCAGTCCTTGAGCTTGACGAATGCCAAACCCATGTTCTGGCCCCGACCGGCAAAGCTGAACCCGGCCACCGCGACGATGGTTTCAACGGCTTGCTTCTCATTCTCCAGGAAATGCTTCTCCATCCGCTGTATCACCTGCAGGGTCCGCTCCTGGGTCGCCCCGGCCGGCAACTGGAGCTGGCAGATGATGAACCCCTGGTCCTCGTCCGGGAGAAAGGCGGTGGGGAGGCGCAGGAAAAGTAATCCCATGCAGACGACGATGGCGCCGTACACGACCAGGTAGCGCGTCCGCTTGCCGAACGAGCGTCCGACAATGCCTTCATATTTCGACCTGACGTAGTTGAATCCCCTGTTGAAGTGGGGGAAGAACCATTTGAACCAGCCCGTTTCACCGGAGTGGTGCCCTTTCTCGACGGGCTTCAGGATGGTGGAGCACAGTGCCGGCGTCAGGATCATGGCCACGAATACCGAAAGGATCATGGCTGAGATGATGGTGATGGAGAACTGGCGGTAGATGACGCCGGTGGAGCCTCCGAAGAAGGCCATGGGGAGGAAGACCGCGGTCAGCACGGTGGCGATGCCCCAGAGGGCGCTGGTGATCTGCCCCATGGACTTGATGGTGGCGTCATGGGGCGACAGACCCTCCTCGGACATGATGCGCTCCACGTTCTCCACCACGACGATGGCGTCGTCAACCAGCAGACCGATGACGATAACCAGGGCAAACATGGTCAGGGTGTTGATGGAAAAACCGGCGGCGGAGAGCACGCCGAAGGTACCCAGAAGGACTACCGGCACAGCGATGGTGGGGATCAGGGTGGCACGGATGTTCTGCAGGAACAGGAACATGATGAGGAAGACCAGTAAGACCGCCTCGACCAGAGTCTCCACGACCTCTTCGATGGAGATCTTGACAAACGGGGTGGTATCGTAGGGATAGACCACCTTCATGCCGGAAGGGAAGTACTGGGACAATTCCTCCATCTTCGCCTTGACCCGGTCTGCCGTTTCCAGAGCGTTGGCGCCGGAGGCGAGCCTGATTGCCATGCCGCCCATGGGATATCCCTTGTAGCGTGCCTCGATGTCGTAATTCTCCGTACCGATCTTACAATCGGCCACATCTTTCAGCTTGACGGTTGAACCGTCACTGTTGGTTTTAAGGATAATGGCTTCAAACTGATCGGTTGTCTGCAGCAGGGTCCGCGCCGTGATGGTGGCGTTCAACTGTTGACCCGGCACCGCCGGGTTGCCTCCGAACTGGCCGGCCGAGACCTGGGCGTTCTGCGCCTGGATCGCGGCAATCACGTCGCTGGTGGTCAGGCGGAAGTTGTTCAGCTTGGTGGGGTTCAGCCAGACCCGCATGGCATTCTGGGAGCCGAAGACCGTAACCTCGCCGACCCCTTCCGTGCGACTGATGATGTCCTGGACATTGGACACCAGGTAGTCGGTCAGGACATGGCGGCTCATGGAGCCGTCCTCCGACACGAGGCCGACGATCAGCAGGAAGTTCCTGGTTGATTTCACCACTTGGATCCCCTGTCGCTGCACGATCTGGGGGAGGAGCGGCGTCGCGAGCTGCAGCTTGTTCTGCACTTGCACCTGGGCGATGTTCGGGTCGGTGCCGGCCTTGAAGGTCAGATTGATGGCTACCGCGCCGGACGAGTCGCTGGTGGAGGACATGTAGATCAGGTTGTCGATGCCGTTCAGCTTCTGCTCGATGACCTGGGTGACCGTATCCTGCACGGTCTGGGCCGAGGCGCCGGGGTACATGGCGTTTATGGTTATCTGGGGCGGCGCTATGGGGGGATACTGAGAGACCGGCAGCGTCTTGATGGCCAGGAGGCCGGCCAGCATGACCATGATGGCGATGACCCAGGCGAAGATCGGGCGGTTTATGAAAAACTTGGGCATGGAGGGTCTCCTTGGAATGAATCGATCTGATCCGACTGTTTTACTGCTTTGCCGCCGGTTGAGGCGCCGCGGCCGGCTTGGCCGCGAACGGCACTGCCCTGACCTGCGCCCCCGGCCTCGCCTTCTGGATTCCTTCCAGGATGACGCGGTCGCCCGGTTTCAGCCCTTCGCTCACCAGCCAGCTGTCGCCCACGGTCCGTGCCACCTTGATGACCCGCTGCTCAACCTTCTCGCCGGCCCCCACCACCATGACCGCCGCGTTTCCGTCCGGGTTGCGGGAGACCCCCCGCTGCGGCACCAGGATCGCCTGCGGGTTTTCGCCCTCATCCAGGATCGCCCGCACAAACATGCCCGGCAGCAGAATCTGTTTCGGGTTGGGGAAGACCGCCCGCAGGGTTATTGAACCGGTGCTCTGTTCAACGGTCACCTCGGAAAATTTCAGGGTTCCCGGCAGGGGATAGGCGCTCCCGTCTTCCAGGAGCAGCCTGACCCGTGCCTGGGCTGCTCCTCCGTTTTTCAGCAGGCCGCTGGCCAGCTGTTGTTTCAGCTTCAGCATCTCGGCGTTGGACTGGGTGACATCCACATACATGGTGCTGAGCTGCTGGATGGTTGCCAGCGCGTTTGCCTGGCTGGCGGTCACCAGCGCCCCGTCGGTAACGCTCGAACGGCCGATGCGGCCTGAGATGGGCGCCGTCACCCGGGTATAGGCCAGGTTGATGCGGGCGGTTTCGACCGCTGCCTTGCTGGAGGCCAGCTCGGCCTCTGCCTGTTTCAGCGCCGCATTGGCGTCGTCATAGTCCTGCTGGCTCACGGCCTTGATCTTCACCAGGTCCCGGAAACGCTGCTCCTTGAGCCGCGCCGGTATCAGGTTGGCTTCGGCTCTGGCCTGGGTCGCCAGGGCGCTGGCGTATGCCGCCTTGTAGGTGGACGGATCGATCTGGTAAAGCACCTGGCCTGCCTTCACGTCGCTCCCTTCGGTAAAAAGGCGCTTCTGGATGATACCTCCCACCTGTGGCCGCACCTCTGCGACCAGGTGGGCCGAGGTGCGGCCCGGCAGCTCGGTTGTCAGGGTCACGCTCTGCGGTGTCACTTGGATCACCCCGACTTCGGGAGGACCTCCCGCCTGCTGCGATGCCGGCGCCTTTCCTTTACCGCAGCCGCCCGCCAGCAGGCCCGCGACAAGAACCCCCACTGCGCCCATCAGTTTGATACCGTGAATGCCGTGCATAAAACACCTCGATAAGGGAAATATATTTTCTGAATGAACATTCATATTAAACATCAAAAACCACTTTGTCCGGCAGAAGTACCGGTTAACGCTTGATTGCGTCCCAACATGCCTCGATGGTCCGCTCGATCATCGAATCGTCCAGTTGGAGAAAACCGAGGATATGATCCCGCGCCACGGAGAGCAGCGGGCCGAATAACAAGGCGCACAGCATCGGCAGCGGAAAATCCTTGACTACCTGCTGCGCGCACCCCTGCTCGAACAGTTCGGTAAACACGTTGCATTGCCCTTCTTTTCCCAGGAGCTTGTCACGGCGGTAAGCCACCCCGTAGGGAGAATTGTGAAACTGCTCCAAGTATCGGAAATGGAGCGGGTATTCAATGCAATAGCGCAAAAATCTGGTGCCGAGATGGAGGAAGCGCGCCCTGAACGGCGCCTGGTCGCTGTAACCGTCCGTGATGAAAGGCGTTATCTCGGCTTCCAGTTCCTTGTACAACTCCTGGATGAGGATGTCCCTGTTCTCGAAATAGCGATAGATGGTCCCGGCACCCACCCCGGCCCGTTCGGCAATCAGTGCCATGGGGGCGCCGTGAAAACCCTGCTCGGCAAACAGGTCCAGGGCCGCGCGTACTATCTCCTGTCGCTTGTCCGGCTTGGTCATTTCGTACCCCAAAAAATGGAATGAACATTCACTCTATTCATATACTCTTTCACGCACCATCCTGTAAAGCACTATTTTGGAACCGGCCCCGAAATGAGGATTGTGCAATGTACGTGCTGGAAGTGGAAGGAATTCCAAGATCGGCGTTCTTCCCAAGCCGCGTCATACCTGTGAAAACGGTATCCAGACGGAATTCGGAATCTTGAGGTTACCGGACTCCCGCCTGCGCGGGACTGACGGGAAAACCACCTTTGTCCGGGGGAGAGCGCGTTATTTCGTTTTCACGTGAAAGGCGTCGGCAGGGGATGGGACTAAGAGCTGAGGGGGCGAAGCGCTGCAGGCACTGGTGGAACGGAATGCGCACGTCGGGAAAAACCGGGGCGACATGCTGCCGCCCCGGTACGATACTGCACGCCCCGGCTATGCCCGGATCATCACCAGCAGCATCTTGAACCTCTCCACGGCCTTCAGAGAGTGGGGTCTGTTCGCCGGCATGATAATGATCTCCCCACCCCTCACGGTTTGGACCGCTCCGGAAATGGTGATTTCAGCCTCGCCGTCCACCACCTGGACAAAGGCGTCGAACGGCGCCGTATGCTCACTGAGCCCCTGCCCCTTGTCGAACGAGAAGAGCGTGATGGTGCCGATCCCCCTGTCGATGAGCGTCTTGCTGACAACCGCCCCTTCCTGGTAGGAAACCAGGTTCTTGAGTTCCAGCGCCTTTGCGATGATGTTACCTTGTTCTTCAGCCATGCTCGTGCTCCTTTCAGTGTTGACCGGCGCCCCACCGGAGCCGGTGCCGACTCCCACCTGACTACGTGACGGCTCAACGCCGAGAGGGTAAGCTGCCGGAGTCCGGCGTAACCGGTGTCGTAACATGCCTTTACGCCTGGGGAACTCCGCCGGACGGCCTCACCTTACCGGAAGGCAGGGGTCGAGGCGTCACTGATTCAGGTTCGATCCAAGCCTACCCCGAGACCCGTATCATGAACATGACGCATGTCAAGCATGTCACTATTCCCCCCCGGACCCGGACGCTTCATGATGCTTCATTGAACAAACATCTGCAATCGGCTACTATTGTACCGCATGGCAGCGCATACATCATCCCGCTTCCCCGGAGGTTGAGCAGATGGCAAAGAGAGGCGCGGTTCTCGGCATAGACATCGGCGGCACCACCACGTCGTTCGGCATAGTGGACCGCGCCGGCTCGTGTCTGGCGCGGCACAGTATCCCTACTCCGGCCCGGGAGCCGGCCATGCGCCTCGTGGCCCGTCTCCGGGAAAACATCGACGCATCCTTTTCCACCCTCGCACGCTCCCACGTCTTGAAGGGGATCGGGATCGGCGCTCCCAATGCCAACTACTATACCGGATCCGTGGTCGACCCTCCCAACCTGGGTTGGAGAGGCTCAGTCAACCTGGCGGAGCTTTTCCGGGAGCATTTCAATCTGCCGGTGGCCGTTACCAACGACGCCAACGCCGCGGCCATCGGCGAGATGGAGTTCGGCGCGGCGCGGGGCATGCGCCACTTCATGGTCATTACCCTCGGTACGGGAGTGGGAAGCGGGATCGTGGCGAACGGCGAGGTCCTCTATGGCTCCGACGGCCTTGCCGGCGAGATCGGCCATACCGTGGTAGACCCGAACGGCCGCTGGTGCGCCTGCGGCAAGCGGGGGTGCCTGGAGACGTACGCCTCGGCCGGAGGACTCTGCAGGACCGTATTCGCCCTCCTGGCGGAAAGACGGGAGGAAAGCGTGCTGAGGAGCGTGACGTTCCGCGAACTCACTGCCAGGATGGTCTTCAAGGCCGCATCCGACAGGGACCCCATCGCCCTTGCCGCCTTCGAGGATACCGGCCGTATCCTGGGACTTAAGCTGGCCGATGCGGTGGCTCACACCAGTCCGGAGGCCATTTTCCTGTTCGGTGGCCTGACCGCCGCCGGAGGGCTCATCCTGGAGCCTGCGCGGCGCGCCATGGAGAAGTACCTTCTGAAACAATACCGGGGCAAGGTCAGGCTCCTGCTTTCGGGCCTGGGACCCGAAAACGCGGCCGTGCTGGGAGGCGCGGCACTGATCTGGCGCGAGCTGAAAAAACCTCACCGGGGATAGGGAGGGGCATTGACTTGCAGCTCCCTTTTGTGCAAAAATTTCATTCCCCGAAACCGGTAATGTTTTTTACCTAGTCCCCGACATTTCACCACGATCCGAAAACCAACCCTAAAGGTCGATGGACAGGCCTGCCGGAATCAGTTAATGGAGCCGATAGCAAAATGGACACTGACCAGAGGATCAGAATTATTGAAGAGAAGCTTGAAACGCTGGGAATGACGATCAAGGGATGGGCCAAAATCAATGAACTGGACCATCGGATCGTGGAAGACCTGGTAAGAGGAAATCTCAGGGGCACCCACGGAGTCGCGCTGAATGCGCGCAGGATTATGGAGCAGTTTTTCGGTCCTGTCTTCGGCCCGTGAGCGCCGTCCGGAGCGGAGCCGTGCCCGCTTGTTGCCGAAATTCCCCGCAAGGCACTCCGGGCAGCTTCCGTGACTGAACAGTGCATCCGTATGCCCGGACAGGCAGTGCTCCGGTTTCCATCCGGAACCTCTATGTGAAACTATTTCACCAGCAGCACCTGGCATTTCGCGTCGCGAAGCAGGTGGTTTGCCACGCTCCCCAGAAAATGCTTTCCCAGGGGCGTGTCTTTCCGGACCGCGATGACAATCAGATCGATCTTCTCGTCATCGGTCTCCTTCAGGATCATGTCATGGGGAACCCCGGTTCTGACAACGATGCGGATGCTCATGTCCCCCATGCTCCGGAACTTCACCAACTGGTCCCGGACGGCCCTGAACGCCGCCTCCATGGACTCGGCCGCAAACCGGTTCATCAAATCCTCGCTCAGGCAGTAGTCCACCGTGCACAGCTGCACCGGATCCCTCGCCACATGAAGAACAACAACCTCGGAATCGTATCGTTTCGCGATGTCCAGCGCCTCCCGGATCGCCCTGTCCGATTGTTCCGACATGTCCGTAGGCACCAGAATTCTGGACGGGCTGAACACGTAAAGCCTCCCCTTTGGTGTAATGGAACGGTCCTGCGGGTGGAGTTTGACCGGCATGCATACATTGTTACACAATAAACCCGGATGACAACCGGGGAATCAGGAGGGGCAGGCACGGAAGAGCCGGGACGGCTGGCAGAGCGGCTGGCAGCCAACCCGATTGGCGCACGACCGGGTGTCGGCGGGTCAAAAAAAACGGGGCCTTCTCTCGAAGGCCCCAATGGTATTGAAAACGGGCAAAACTACTTCAGCTTATCCATGATGTCGTCCAGACCGAGAGCTTCGGTCCAGGACACTTCAACGAACTCGCCGTCCTTCTTCAGCATCGGGGCTGGCGGCTGGCTGTTGTGACGCAACTCCATGCCGAGCCTCCCCTTCAGACAGAGGGGCCTGCCGTCGCCGGGAGCCTTGGCGGTGACGCTGATGACCTCTCCTCCCTTGCTGACCACGTCGAACAGACAGCCAGCCTCGCACCAGCTGCAGGTCTTCTCTTCCCTGGTGGTTTCCCAGACCCTGGCCTTGCCTGCCATGGACGTATAGGTGAGGGCACCCACCGGACAGACCGACACGCAGCGGGAGCAGGATACGCAGGCGGACTCGGCCAGGCTGGCGTCGAGGGCCGGGGCAACCTTGGTCTTGAAGCCGCGGTAGGCGAAATTGATGACCGCCCGGTCTTCCACCTGCTCGCAGGTCCTGACGCATTTACCGCACAGAACACACTTGTTCATGTCCCGGCTGATGTAGGGGTTGGACTGGTCCTGCGGGTAATCCTTCTTCTCTCCGCCGAAATCGGCGCTTTTGACGTCATAGCGGAAGGCGTAGTCCTGCAGCTTGCATTCACCGCTCTTCTCGCAGGTCATACAGTCCACCGGGTGGTTGGCCAGCATCAGCTCCAGGATGGTCCTCCTGGCCTCAATGACCGCCGGGGAATCGGTCTCCACGACCATTCCGTTGGCGGCCGCGGTGACGCAGGATGCCGGCATGTTGCGGGCGCCCTTGATTTCCACCACGCAGATACGGCAGCCGCCGTAGCCGGGGTTTGCTGGGTCGTGGCAGAAGGTCGGTATGAAGAAACCGGCCCCCAGGGCGGCGTCAAGCACCGTGGTGCCGGCCGGGACCGTGACCTCTTTTCCGTTGATGGTAAGAGTTACAGTAGACAAGGTGTTACCTCCTTATTTGTTATATAAAGGTCTTAAACTGAAGACTGGGTGGCATATACGTTGGTCCAACATACTTTCCGTCTTCAGCCGGGTTACCTGGTTTTCTATGCCTTCACGATAGCCTCGAACTTGCACTTGGGCACGCAGGCGCCGCATTTTACGCACTTGGCCGGGTCGATGACGTGAACCGCCTTCTTCTCGCCACTGATGGCGTCCACAGGGCAGGCCTTGAGGCAGACCCCGCAGCCGATGCACTTGTCCTTGAGGATGGAGAAGCTCAGCAGGGCCGCGCATACCCCGGCAGGACATTTCTTGTCGTTGATGTGGGCCTCGTATTCGTTCCGGAAGTAGCGCAGGGTCGTGAGGACCGGGTTGGGAGCGGTCTGGCCCAGGGCGCACAGGGCCGAGCTCTTGATGACTTTGGCCAACCGCTCCAGGTTGGGGATGTCTTCTGCCGTGCCCGCACCTTCGGTGATGCGGATCAGGGTCTCTAACAGACGCTTGGTCCCTTCGCGACACGGGGTGCATTTGCCGCAGGATTCCAGCTGGGTGAAGTTGAGGAAAAATTTGGCCACGTCTACCATGCAGGTGGTTTCGTCCATGAAGACCAGGCCGCCGGAACCCATCATGGCACCTGCGCTGATCAGAGAGTCATAGTCGATGGGAAGGTCGAGCTTTTCGGTGGGCAGACAGCCGCCCGACGGACCCCCGCTCTGGACCGCCTTGAACTTCTTGCCTTCCTTGATGCCGCCGGCGATGTCGTTGAGGATCTCTCCCATGGTGATGCCCATGGGTACCTCGCACAGACCCGTGTTGTTGATCTTGCCGGTGAGGCAGAAGACCTTGCTCCCTTTGCTCTTCTCCGTGCCCATGGCCGCGTACCATTCCCCGCCGTTCCTGATGATGAAGGGTATGTTGGCAAAGGTCTCTACGTTGTTGAGACAGGTAGGCTTCTGCCACAGCCCCTTGTGGGCCGGGAAAGGAGGACGCACCCGCGGCATGCCCCGCTGCCCTTCGATGGAGTTGAGAAGCGCGGTCTCTTCGCCGCAGACAAACGCACCGGCGCCCGCCTTGATGCGGATCTTGAAGCTGAAGCCGGTCCCAAGGATGTTTTCACCCATGAGCCCCATCTTCTCGGCCTCTTCGATGGCCAGGTTGAGACGCTTGATGGCCAGAGGATATTCGGCCCGACAGTAGATGACTCCTTCGTCGGCGCCAATGGCAAAGCCGGCTATCATCATCCCTTCCAGGACGGCGTGAGGGTCGCCCTCAAGGACGCTCCGGTCCATGAATGCACCAGGGTCGCCTTCGTCGGCGTTGCAGACGATGTATTTCTTGTCCCCTACGGCGTCATGGACGAACTGCCATTTGTTGCCGGTGGGGAAGCCTCCCCCCCCACGACCGCGGATACCGGACTTCTTGACTTCGTTGATGATGTCGAGACGCTCCATGGCGACCGCTTTTTCAATCCCGGCGTAGCCGCCCGTGGCGATGTAGTCTTCGATGCTCTCAGGGTTGGTCCGACCAAGACGGGAGGTGACGGAGCGTACCTGCTTGGCATAGTAGCCGGACTGCTCCATGACCGGAATCCCCTCAAAGGGCTCGGCTCCTCCGGTGATCTGAATGGCGGCCAGCTCGGTGACCGGTTTTTTCCCGACTACGTGCCCGTCGATTAACTGCCCTACCTTGTCCGGATAGATGCCGCCGTAGACGACGCTCGCCTGCCCGGGAAGACCTATCTCGACCGCAGGCTCCGCAAAGCACATGCCGATGCAGCTGGTGAAGTCCACATCCACGTCCAGCCCGCGACTCGCTACCTCATTCTTGATGGCAGCCATGACCTTGTTGCCGCCGGCCGCTATACCGCACGTCCCCAGTCCTACCACAATCCGGGGACGATTCTGTTTGGCTTTGTACTGCTCCTCTATGGTGGAGCGCGATTTCTGTAAGTTTGTCATCCCTTCTCCCCCTATTTGTACTGTTCAATAATGTTGGCCAGAACGTCAGGTACCAGCCGGCCATGGGTGTCGTCGTTGATCATGATGCACGGCGCCAGCCCGCACGCTCCGATGCAGGCCACGGATTCCAGCGTGAAACGCAGGTCTTCCGTTGTCCCACCGTTGTCGACACCTAACAGCTCCTTCAAACCGTTGAATATCCTCGACCCCCCAAGCACGTGGCAGGCCGTGCCCAGACAGACACGGATGATGTTGCGGCCTCGCGGCTTCAGATGAAACTGGGCGTAAAAGGTGACTACCCCGAATACCTCGCTGAACGGTATCTTCAGCTCCTGAGAGATCTTCTCCAGTACCTCCGCAGGCAGATAACCGTAAATGTCCTGCGCCCCCTGTAGTACCGGTATCAATGCCCCGTCATACCCCCGATAGTGATCCAACAACCCCATCAGCTGCTCATCCTGTGGCGTCAATACTTCTTCGCCCGTACACTTGCACACTGCCATG
>JARKPN010000152.1 GCA_029975275.1 Geobacteraceae bacterium
GAACACGGAAGTTAAGCCCCTCAGGGCCGATGGTACTGCACGGGCAGCTGTGTGGGAGAGTAGGTCGCCGCCGGGATGTTCCAAACAAAGCCCCTGCCTTACTAAGGCAGGGGCTTTCGTGCATTGAAACCGCAAAAGCTCACAGGCAGAGGCACCTTTCTATTTTATTGATAGGAGTCTCCCCGCAATTCATATCGAGCGCTGATCCCCGACTCCAGCCTGAGCTTGTTTGCAATCCTGTCGCTGGTCCCTTCAATGATGAAATCAATCAGAGACTTTTTCTTTTCCGGCGGGTAGACCAGTTCGGGTTCCCCCTTGATACCCGCCATCTTGGCTGCCTCGGAGACGGCATCCTGAAGGTTGCCGAGTCGGTCGACGAGCTTGAACCGCAGGGCCTGTTCCCCGGAAAAAATCCTTCCATCCGCTATCCTACCGACCTCTTCGACAGGAATCTTTCGACCGTCGGCAACCGCCTTCACGAACTGGCCGTGCATGCTGTCAATGACGCCCTGCAGTATTTGCTCGTCTTCTTTTGTCATGGACCGGACCGGTGAACCGCTGTCCTTGAACTTTCCACTCTTGAGCACGAAAGAATTTAATCCCACCTTTCCAAGCAGTCCCTGAATGTTCGAGAGTTTCATGAGAACCCCGATACTTCCGGTGACTGTCCCGGGGTTGGCGAAAATCATATTTGCCGGTGCGGCAATGTAATATCCTCCAGATGCCGCTAGGCTTCCCATGGAAACGACCATTTTTTTCTTCTGCGTAAACTTTCTCACCTCTTCGTACATCTCCTGTGATGGTCCGACAGCCCCTCCCGGAGAGTCGATTCTCAAGACAACGGCCCTGATTCTGTCGTTATCCCGGAATTCGTGGAGCTGCTTGATGAATTCACTGGAATCAACAATCATCCCTTGTACTTCAATTATGCCGATCTTGCCGCCTGTGAAAATAATATTCTTTTCGTTGAGTAATAGTTTGGCAGCGACGATGCAAAAAGCGAAGAGTGCAACGATAGATGCACCAACACCAAGGCCTATAAACAAAGTTTTTGATTTCATTTGGGATCTCCTTGGAGGGCGCCTCAAGACGACAAGGCTGAATAGGCATTCATCATCGATTTTATAATTCGGAAAAGAAGTGGGCGTTTTGGTGGCAAACAGATGTTGCTTCATTATGCTTTATGCATGTTGAAATGGCAAGCAAGAGTGACTTGTCGGTTGTTCTATATGTAATAGGGAGCCGCAAAGGCTGGAAGAACCATGCAAGACTGTTTGATGCTTCCTGATCGGGGCACAAATGAAAACTTCGCAATTGACTGGGGTTGTTGAGAATGGTATCGTGTCAAAACATTGGAATCATATGCTTTGCAGCATGAAAGATCGCGCCTGTGTTGTTGTTGCACTTAGATTGAAAGGGGGGATTGTTTATGGAAGATCAGAACGTGGAGCAGGTTCAGGAACAGGGTTTTGAAAGGGATGACATTGAAAAGAACAAGGTGATGGCAATACTGGCTTACCTCATCTTCCTGTTACCTCTTCTGGCGGCTAAGGAATCCAAGTTCGCCATGTATCACACGAATCAGGGCCTGGTGCTGTTTCTCACGGCTGTCGCGGTAAACGTAATCGGGGGGATTGTTCCGTTTATAGGTTGGCTCATCGTCCTGCCTTTGGGCAACCTGTTTGTTTTTGTACTTGCGATACTCGGAATTATCAACGCGGCAAAAGGCGAGGCAAAACCTCTCCCACTGATAGGCGGCATAAAGATCCTCAATTAGCCGGCAGCCAGGTTCACCCCTCCCAAAACAGGTTTGAAATAAAAAAGCGCAGGAACTGCTTAATCGGCAGCCTGCGCTTTCTGGTATTTTCCACCGGCCCTGTTTCAGGGCTTGAGTTTTTTTTCTCCCTCCAGATACCCAGCGAGAAACTCTGCCTTGAAGCGGGCAAACCTCCCCTCCTCGATGGAAGTCCGGATGTCCGCCATGAGGTTCAGGTAGAAGTGCACGTTGTGGATGCTGGCGAGGATGGCCGAGAGGACTTCGTTGGACACGAACAGGTGGTGGATATAGGCGCGGGTGAAGTTGCTGCATGTGTAACAGGTACAGTTCGGCTCGATGGGGTAGAAGTCACGCCGGTACTTCCGGTTGGTCAGGCGGATCCTCCCTCTGTTGGTGAAGAGGGTCGCGCTTCGGGCATAGCGGGTGGGGATGACGCAGTCGAACATGTCCATGCCCCGCTCCACGCTCTCAAGAATGTCCTCCGGCAACCCGACGCCCATCAAATAGCGGGGTTTGTCTTGAGGCAGGTGCGGCGCCGTGAATTCGACCACCTTTTTCAGGAGATCCAGCCCCTCGCCGACGCTGACACCGCCGATGGCGTAGCCGGGAAAGTCCATCCCCACAAGTTCCTTTGCACACATGGCGCGCAGGTCCTCGAACACGCTCCCCTGCACGATTGCGAACAGTGCCTGGTCGGCTCGGGTATGCGCTTCCATGCATTCCCGTGCCCAGCGGAGGGTCTTTCTGGTGGAAAGAGCGGCGTACTTTCTGTCGCACGGGTAGGGGATGCACTCGTCGAATGCCATGATGATGTCCGCTCCAAGGCTTTCCTGAATGGCCATGGCCTTGGCCGGATCGAGAAAAATCTCCTCACCGGTGACCTCATGCTTAAAAAAGACCCCGTCATCGGTTATTTTCTTATTGGGCAGGGAAAAGACCTGGAAGCCGCCCGAATCGGTGAGGATGGGGCCGTTCCAGGACATGAATCTGTGGAGTCCTCCCGCCTTCTCGACCAGGGCCTCGCCGGGGCGGAGGTGGAGGTGATAGGTGTTGCAGAGAATGATCTGCGCCCCGCATTCCCCGACCTGTGTCGGGGTCATCGCCTTCATGGCAGCATGGGTTCCCACCGGCATGAAGATCGGTGTCTCAATGACGCCGTGCGGAGTCTCCAGCACTCCGCGTCGGGCAGAGGTGCCGGGGGACTGCTTGAGAAGGTTGAAGCGAAATGATTTCATGTGCCCGTTCTTTCCCGTAAATCCCTGATTGACAACACACGGGGTTTACTGGTATTTTTTTCAGCTTGCGTGACAACCTGCCTTTATTACCAGATAGACTGCGGAATTGCAACACGTAGCGCATGGGGCACGATTGAACGCCGGCCGGCCCTGAACAGTCTCCCCTGACACGCCCCCGACGAATTTCCATACAGGTCGGACTTTATTCTCAGGTGGAGGCACAGAGAGGAGAGTTTCACCCTTGGCAACTCACCATTATTATTCCTTCTATCTCCGCAGGTTCCATTCGCTGACCGGGGTGATCCCCATCGGGGCATTCCTCGTGGAGCATTTCTTCACCAACAGTTTTGCCATGTTCGGCCCCGAGGTCTATAACTCCAAGGTGGCTTTTTTCATGGGGTTGCCGTACATCCTCCTGATAGAGATTTCGCTGATCTGGCTGCCGATCCTGTACCACGGCGCCTACGGCTGCTACATAGTCTGTACCGGTCAGGTGAACACGTTCAGGTACGGCTACTTCCGGAACTGGATGTACCTGATGCAGCGGTTGACCGGGGTCATTGCCTTTGCGTTCATAATCTATCACGTGTATGCAACCCGCATATCCGGACTGCTGACCGGGCAGCATGCAAGCTTCGAGAGCGTCGGCAGGAGCCTGGATAATCCGCTGATTCTGGCATTTTACGTCCTCGGCATACTCTCGTCATCCTATCACCTGGGTAACGGACTGTTCGGATTCCTCATCACCTGGGGCATCGCCATCGGCGACAAGGCCCAGCGTGGGGTGAGTATTCTCTGTGTCCTCGTTTCCGCAGGGATGGCAGCGTTCGGTCTGGCAGCGCTCAGCTATTTTGTCTAGCAAATTTTTCCCGATGATGAGGAGCACTAGATGAACAACAGAATTATCATCGTGGGCGGCGGGCTTGCGGGCCTCATGTCCGCGATTAAGGCGGCGGAGGCCGGGTGCGGGGTTGACCTCTTTTCACTGGTGCCGGTGCGCCGCTCCCATTCCGTTTGCGCCCAGGGGGGGATAAACGGCTGCGTCCAGCCGACCCGGGAAGGGGACTCGCCGGACGAGCATTTCGACGACACCGTGTACGGCGGCGATTTCCTCGCCAACCAGACCCCGGTGCGGGACATGTGCCATGCGGCCCCGGCCATCATCAAGCTCATGGACCGCATGGGGGTCATGTTCAACCGCACCCCTGAGGGGAACCTGGATTTCAGGGCCTTCGGCGGGGCCAAATACCGCAGGACCGCTTTTTCAGGCGCCACAACCGGCCAACAGCTTCTGTACGCACTCGACGAGCAGGTGCGGCGTCTGGAGGTCGAGGGGAAGATAACCAAGTACGAGTTCTGGGAGTTTCTGGGCGCGGTACTGGACGACGACGGAACCTGCCGCGGGATTTCAGCCCTGGACATGCGAACCATGGAGGTGCGCACGTTTCCCGCCGATGCGGTAATCATGGCCGTTGGCGGTCCGGGGGTGATCTTCGGCAAATCGACCAATTCCGCCATCAACACCGGCACGGCCGCCGCGTCCCTCTATACCCAGGGGGTTCGTTACGCCAACGGCGAGTTCATTCAGGTGCATCCCACCGCCATTCAGGGGATCGACAAACTCCGCCTCATGTCGGAATCGGCCCGTGGAGAAGGTGGCCGGATCTGGACCTACCGTGACGGCAAGCCGTGGTATTTCCTTGAGGAGAAGTATCCCGCCTACGGCAACCTGGTCCCGCGCGATATCGCCACCCGCGAGATATTCCACGTCTGTGTGGACATGAAGCTGGGGATCGAGGGGAAGAACCAGGTATATCTCGACCTGACCCACATCCCTGCCGAAACCCTGAACCGCAAGCTCGGCGGGATACTGGAGATCTACGAGAAATTCGCCGGCGAGGACCCGCGCAAGAAGCCGATGAAGGTCTTCCCGGGCGTGCACTACTCCATGGGTGGAATCTGGGTCGATTACGATCAGATGACCAATGTTCCCGGACTCTTTGCCGCCGGAGAGTGCGACTACCAGTATCACGGTGCCAACCGGCTCGGCGCCAACGCCCTCCTGTCCTGCATCTATTCGGGCATGGTGGCCGGCCCGGCCGCCGCGCGGTTCGCCAATGGGCTGCACAAAGCGGCAGAAGATTCCAGAGACGGTTGTTTCGATCGCGAAAAGAGACGTCAGCAAGAAATTTTCTCCAACATTTACCGGATGAACGGCAGCGAAAACCCTTATCGGATGGCCAACGAACTGGGTGAGCTGATGACCGAGAACGTGACCGTGGTCCGCTACAACGATCGTCTGAAGGCCACGGATGAGAAGCTTAAGGAACTCCAGGAGAGATGGCGCTCCCTCAACGTGCTGGACACGTCCCGCGGCACGGCGAACCAGGCGGTCCAGTTCGTGCGGCAGCTGAAATACATGCTCGAAATGGCCCGGGTCATAACGGTCGGCGCCCTGCTCCGCAACGAATCCAGGGGCGCCCACTACAAACCCGAGTTCCCGGAGAGGGACGATGCCCGGTTCCTGAAGACCACCATAGCCGACTATGCGCCTTCCGGACCGAGGATCTCCTATCAGGAGGTGGACCTGGGATACATCAAGCCGCGGCCCAGGGTATACGACGTAGAGAAGAAGGTCGGGACCCGGAAGGAGGGGGATCAACATGAGCGATAAGCCGATCAGGTTGAAAATAAAGCGGCAGAATACCCCGGATTCCTCTCCATACTGGGAGGAGTTCAGTGTCCCCTATACGCCGGGACACAACGTCATTTCCGTGCTGATGGAGATACAGAAGAACCCGGTAAACTCCCGGGGCGAAAAAACCTCTCCGGTCGTGTGGGAATGCAACTGCCTGGAGGAGGTTTGCGGCGCCTGCACCATGCTCATCAATGGCGGCGTCAGGCAGGCATGTTCAGCCCTGATAGACAAGATCGGGCGGGAGCTGACGCTTGAGCCGATTACCAAGTTCCCGGTAGTGCGCGACCTGCACGTGGATCGCGGCAAGATGTTCGAGGCGCTGAAGAAGGTCGGTGCCTGGATCCCCATCGACGGCACCTACGACATGGGCGAGGGGCCCCGTATGGCGCCCAAGGACCAGGAAGAGGGGTACCGTCTGGCCAAGTGCATGACCTGCGGTTGCTGCATGGAGGCGTGCCCCCAGTACAACTCACGCTCCAGCTTCATCGGACCGGCCCCGACCGTCCAGGTGCGCCTCTTCAATCTGCATCCCACCGGAGCCATGAACCGTAGTGAGCGATTGGAAACCCTGATGGAGAAAGGGGGGATCGCCGAGTGCGGCAATGCGCAGAACTGCGTCCGGGTCTGTCCCAAGGAGGTCCCCTTAACCAAGACCCTGGCCGAGCTGAACAAGGACGTGGATCTCTACGCTATCTTCGGGATGCTGAAAAAGTAACGGGCACCGGCCGGTTGCAAGACGGTCAGCCGCATATGGTTTATTCGCGTAGCGGAAAAAGCTTGACGGAACTAAAGGTGGAGGGCTTTCTGGACCCGTGCGAACGGTCAGCAGCCTGACAGGTGGAATCCGATGGACTTCCTTCTGGTAAAGATCGTCTTTACCTTGCGCCTGGAGTCCGAACTCCTCGAGCCAAGCCTGCTGTTTCACCTGAAAAAGCCGTTCGAAGAGTCATTCAGGAAAGCCGTCTGCCAACAACGGGGGAGCTGCGACACGTGTCGTTGCAGGGATGGCTGCCCCTTCCATGCAGTATTCGGACAGGAACTTGCTCACGACCCTGTCGTTGTAAGGCGCCACCAGAAGCCCCCCCTTCCGTTCGCCTTCCAGCTTCCGTTCCTGCCGGTCCCGTTGTCGAGGGGGAACGAGTTCCAACTCGGACTGGTTCTGGTCGGCCGCGTAGCGGGACTGTCAGAGGAGTTCTCCGCGGCAACCGAACAACTCTTCAAGTCAGGGGACCACGGATCCTTTCCGTCCGCAAGCGTCGTTCGCGTCGAGTCGACAGGCTGCTCGGGGTTCCGGACCCTCATCCGTACGGGGCAGGGTGGCCACGACCCGGCCGGACTCTGCACCATATCTCTCGATGATCTCCTCACCATGAACACCCTTGCGCGCGAGCGCATCTCTCTCCGAATCCTGGCCCCGCTGCGGAACCTGAGCGAAGGGAGGCCGGTCAAGGTGTTTTCCTTTTCAACCTTTATCCGTCCCCTGCTGCGAAGGATTTCCTCTCTCTCCCGCTATTACTACGGCAACTCGCTCGACATGGACTACAAGCGGCTGGCCGTTCTCAGCGAATCCATCGAAACCACTGAGGGAGACTTTCATTGGCTGGAGCGTTCAAAGGGGAGCCCTGAAGGCATCATGGGGCGTGGGACCCTCAGTGGACCGTTGACGGATTTTCACCCGGCGCTCATCCTCGGGGAGTACCTGAACTGCGGCAAGGGGGCGGCGTACGGACTGGGAAGGTATGAAATCATTCGTCAGCCGCGCGGCTGACGGCATCGACAACGCATCGCCGGGGATCATTTATTCTCTGTACGAACACGTTTCGTGGTAGAATCAAACGCACCGCCATGGCGTGCGGAATTGGCAAGACAGAGTCAACCATATCAATGCCTGGTGGGAAACCGGAGACACAGTGCTGAAGGTTCGCCTGCTCAAATATCTTGACCGGTTGGTCGGAACGACTGCCGTGCGGATCCTGCCGAGGCCGGTGACCGGCGGTTGCGGGGAGCCGCGCCGCATGCTTTTCATCAGGCCGGGCGGGATTGGCGACGCAGTGCTGCTGATCCCGGCCATCCGGGCCGTCAGGGAGCGGTATCCGCAGTGCCGGATCACGGTCCTTGCAGAGAAAAGAAACAGTGCCGCCTTTTCCCTCTGCCGTCATGTGGGGCGCACCTTCAGGTATGACAACGCCTGTGAGCTGAGGGCGGCATTGCGGGGCGAATACGACGTTGTGATTGATACCGAGCAGTGGCACCGGCTCTCCGCGGTCATTGCGCGGCTTGCCGGCGCTCCGGTGTCGATAGGGTTCGCCACCAACGGGCGCGCCAGGATGTTTACCCACCGGCTTCCCTATTCCCACGACGACTATGAGGCCGACAGCTTCTTCTCGCTGCTGGAGCCGCTCGGGATCTTCGAGAGGGGCGGCATGACCGCTCCGTTCCTCGACGTTCCCGAATCTGCCGCCGGGGTGGGGAAGAAGCTGGAAGGGCTTACAGACAAGCGCTTCGTGTGCATCTTTCCCGGCGCCAGTATCCCGGAGCGGCGCTGGGGCACGGGAAAATTCCGGGAGCTCAGCCTGGGTCTGAACCGCATCGGATACCCGGTGGTCGTGCTTGGTGGGGGAGGGGATTCAGAGTCAGGGGAGGTGATTGTGTCCGGTGGGACGGGGCTCAACCTGGCGGGCAGGACCTCCCTGGCCGAGACTGCCGCGGTCCTTGCCCGCTCGCTCCTGCTGGTGACCGGCGATTCGGGTCTCCTTCACCTGGCGGTCGGCCTCGGTGTTCCGACCGTCTCGCTCTTCGGCCCTGGCATCGAGAAGAAGTGGGCTCCCAGGGAAGGCTGTCACGTGGCCCTGAACAGGCGGCTTCCCTGTTCGCCGTGCACCCGTTTCGGCTCAACGCCCCCTTGTCCCATTGGCGCCCGTTGTCTGGCCGATATCGGGGTCGACGAGGTCGAGGAAGCCGTAATAAAACTCATGGGAGATATTCCTGCCGCAAAATTTTGCGGAGCCGAACAAATTCCTTGACAAGAAAGACGTTACCTGTTAAAAACTCTTTGCTTTTTACGCAGGCGCGTAGCTCAGGGGTAGAGCACTAGCTCGACACGCTAGGGGTCGGCGGTTCGAAACCGCCCGCGCCTACCATTGAATCGCCAGACGTCAGTAACAAAAGTCAGGGGCATCGAGGTTCGATGCCTCTTTCTGTTAAGGGGCCAGGTATGAAGGAGATAGTGGTAACGCTTCCGGACGGTTCGAACAAAACCCTTCAGGACGGCGCAACGGTACATGATCTCGCCAAGTCCATCGGCGCCGGTCTTGCCCGCGTCTCCATCGCAGGCAAGGTCAACGGCGAGGCGGTAGACCTGTCCGCACCGTTGAAAAATGGGGACCGAGTTGAAATCATTACCGAAAAGAGTCCCGAAGCGCTTGAGATAATCAGGCACAGCACCTCCCACCTCATGGCCCAGGCGGTGAAGGCCCTGTTCCCCAAAGCCAAGGTCACCATCGGACCGGCCATAGACAACGGCTTTTACTATGACTTCGATGTGGAATCCCCGTTCGGTCCCGACGATCTGGAGCGGATCGAAGCCAAAATGCGGGAGCTCGCCAAGGCCAATCTGACAATCACCCGCCAAGTGCTCTCCAAAGAGGAGGCGGTTCGTCTCTTCAAGGAGATCGGGGAGGATTACAAGGTCGAACTGATTGAAGATCTCGACGCGGATTCAGTCTCCCTCTATGATCAGGGAGGGTTCGTGGATCTCTGCAGGGGGCCGCACCTGCCTTCCACGTCGTTTTGCAAAGCGTTCAAGCTCACCTCCATTGCCGGAGCCTATTGGCGCGGTGATGAAAACCGCAGGATGCTGCAGCGGATTTACGGCACCGCCTTTGCCGACAAGAAGGAACTGGACGAATATCTCGCCCGGCTGGAGGAGGCGAAGCGGCGGGACCACAGGAAGATCGGCCGGGAACTGGATCTGTTCTCCTTTTCGGACGAGGTGGGCGCAGGGCTTGTGATCTGGCATCCCAAGGGCGCCATGCTCCGAACCATCCTGGAGGACTTCGAGCGCAAGCAGCACCTCAAGCGCGGCTACGACATAGTGCTCGGCCCGCAGATCCTGAAAAAAGAGCTGTGGGAGCGTTCCGGCCACTACGAGAACTACCGGGAGAACATGTACTTCACCGAGGTAGACGGCCAGAGTTACGGCATCAAGCCCATGAACTGCCTCTCCCACATGATGATCTACAAGTCCCAGCTCCGCAGCTATCGCGACCTCCCGCTCCGGTTCTTCGAACTCGGCACCGTGCACCGTCACGAGCGGGCCGGAGTGTTGCACGGCCTGCTGCGGGTGCGCGGCTTCACCCAGGACGATGCCCATATCATCTGCACGCCGGAACAGCTGGACGCCGAGATCAAGGGAGTCCTCGCCTTTGTCAGCGATGTGATGGGCATATTCGGCTTCGACTACGAGATGGAGCTGTCCACCCGGCCGGAGAAATCAATAGGGAGCAACGAGGATTGGGAGCGCGCCACCAACGCCCTCAGGGCCGCCCTTGAGGGCTCGGGACGTCCCTTTGAAATCAACGAGGGAGACGGCGCCTTTTACGGTCCGAAAATCGATATCAAGCTCAGGGACGCCCTTGACAGGAAGTGGCAATGTGCTACAATCCAGTGCGATTTTACGCTCCCCGAGCGCTTTGACCTCACCTACGTGGCCCCGGACGGCGAACGGAGAAGGCCGGTCATGGTCCACCGGGTCATTCTCGGCGCCATCGAGCGGTTCATCGGCGTGCTTATCGAGCACTATGCCGGTAATTTCCCTCTCTGGCTGTCACCGGTTCAGGGCATGGTGCTGACGGTGACCGATGCCCATATTCCTTATGCCCGGAGTGTCTGCGCCGCGTTGTGTGAGGCCGGAATACGCGTTCAGCACGATTTCAGAAACGAGAAGCTGGGGTTCAAGATCCGCGAGGCCCAGCTCCAGAAAGTCCCTTACATGTTCGTGATCGGGGACAAGGAAGTGGATACCGAGACAGTGACTCCGCGCTTCCGTGACGGAAGCAACCTCCCGGCAATGAAGGTGACGGAGCTTATTGGTTTCCTTGAGCAGGAAGTGAAACGTTTCAACTAGGAGGTGGCACCATAGCGAAACCCACTGTGAACATCAATCAGGCCATCCGCGCGCGCGAAGTCAGGGTCGTCGGGGCCAACAGCGAGCAGATTGGCATTCTTCCCCTGAGCGAGGCCCTGAGCCTTGCGGAAAATCAGCATCTGGATCTCGTCGAGGTCTCACCGACCGCGGTGCCGCCTGTCTGCCGGATCATGGATTACGGCAAATACAAGTATCAGCAGAGCAAGAAGCAGCAGGAGGCGCGCAAGAAGCAGATACAGATCCAGCTCAAGGAGATCAAGCTCAGGCCCAAGACCGACGAGCACGACCTCCAGTTCAAGATCAAGCATGCGCGGCGTTTCATCGAGGAAGGCAACAAGGCCAAGATATCGGTCGTCTTCCGCGGCCGGGAGGTAACTCACATGGAGCTGGGCCAGCAGGCCCTGGAACGTGTTGTCAAGGAACTCGAAGACATCGCAATCATAGAGGTGCGACCAAAGATGGAGGGCCGCAACATGTTCATCATACTCGCACCCAAGAAATAGCTTAACTTATTTAAAGAGTAGCAATAAAAGGAGAAGAAAATGCCCAAGATTAAGACCAACAGGGGTGCGGCCAAGCGTTTCAAGAAAACCGGCTCCGGCAAAATCAAGAGAAGCCACGGCTTCACCAGTCACATACTCACCTCCAAGACACGCAAGAGAAAGCGCAATCTGCGTCAGGGCGCCCTCGTTGCCGCCGTGGATGCCAAAAATATCGCCAAACTGATACCATACCTGTAACTGACTTACGGGAAAAGGCGGCAGGCCGGTGAATCCGTTGCCGTGCCGGCCTTGTACGAAACGGGTTCCGAATTCCGTGAACCGTGAGGAAACGTCTCCCCTTGCGGATCCGGCGAAATAAAAACATAAGGAGTAGGAAATGCCAAGAGTAAAACGGGGATTCAAAGCGAGACAGAGAAGAAACAAGGTCTTGAAGCTGGCCAAGGGATACCGGGGGGCCAGGAGTAAGCTGTTCAGGAGCGCCACCGAGGCGGTGGATCGCGCCCTGAAGTACGCATACAGGGACAGGAAGGTCAGAAAGAGGGATTTCCGGGCACTCTGGATTACCCGCATAAATGCGGCTGCCAGACTGAACGGGCTTGCCTACAGCAAGTTGATCCACGGCCTCAAACTCGCTGACGTCCAGATAGACCGGAAGGTTCTGGCGGACCTTGCAGTAACGGATCCCGGCGCATTCACCGAGATCGCCGGCGTAGCCAAAGCGAAACTATAGAAAATCCAGTGTTAAGAAAAAAAGAAATGGGATACGCGTTATCCCGTTTCTTTTTTTTTGGAAGGCAGCTAACCATGAAGGAAAAACTCGAAACCCTCCTGCAGGAGGCGGTGTCGGAGTTGTCTCTCCTGGACAGCGAGGAATCGCTCCAGGGACTCCGGGTGAAATACCTCGGCAAGAAGGGGCTGCTGACCGCCCTGATGAAGGGGCTCGGGGCGCTTCCGCCAGAGGAACGCCCGATAATAGGCCAGATGGCCAACGTGGTGAAGGACCGGCTTGAGGAAAAGCTGGAAGCGGCTCTCAGCCGGGTGAGGCTGGCAAGGAAAGAGGAGAAGCTGCGGAGCGAGCGGCTCGACGTTACCCTTCCTGGGCGCCGGAGACCGATGGGGAGCAGGCATCCAATAACCCAGGTTATCGACGAGATAACGGAAATCTTCGCCGGTCTCGGTTTCCAGGTGGCCGAGGGGCCCGAAATCGAGCAGGACTACTATAACTTCGAGGCGTTGAACATCCCTAAGGATCACCCGGCAAGGGACATGCAGGACACCTTTTTTGTCAACGACTCGGTGGTGCTGCGCACCCACACGTCTCCGGTCCAGATCCGCACCATGCTGAAACAGCCTCCGCCGGTGCGCGTCATTGCTCCCGGCACGGTCTATCGCTGCGACTCGGATGCGACCCACTCACCCATGTTCCACCAGATAGAGGGACTGCTGGTGGACAAAGGGGTAACGTTCGCGGACCTGAAGGGCATCCTCACCATATTCGTTTCCCAATATTTCGGGGCTGGCACCGGCGTAAGGCTGCGTCCAAGTTTTTTCCCGTTCACCGAGCCCAGTGCGGAGGTGGATATCGCCTGTGTGATGTGCAAGGGTAAGGGGTGCCGCATCTGCAAAAATACCGGCTGGCTGGAGATCCTTGGTTCCGGAATGGTGGATCCCGAGGTCTTCCGCCATGTTTCCTATGACTCGGAAGAATACACCGGCTTTGCCTTCGGCATGGGGATTGAGCGGATCGCGATGTTGAAGTACGGCATCAGCGACATGCGCCTCCTGTTCGAGAACGACCTCAGATTCCTGTCCCAGTTCTGAGAATAATATGAAGTGAAACTTTATATTTGTATTTATAACCTATTAAAAGAGCAGATAAATGATCGTAACTTACAATTGGCTCAAAGAGTATGTGGATATTGATCTTTCTCCGGAGTCACTGGCTGACCTTCTGACCATGATCGGGCTTGAGGTGGAGGGGGTGCACTCGGTGGGCGGCGGCATGGACGATGTGGTGGTCGCACTTGTTGAAGAGCGGGCGCAGCACCCCAATGCCGACAAGCTTTCCCTCTGCCGGGTGAACAGCGGCAAAGAGGTCCTCTCCATCGTCTGCGGCGCCCGGAATTTCAAGGCAGGTGACAAGGTCGCCCTGGCCCGGATCGGAGCAGTCCTCCCCGGCGATTTCCGGATTAAGCGTTCCAAGATTCGAGGGAGCGAATCGTTCGGCATGCTCTGCTCCGAAAAGGAGCTGGGACTTGCCGAAGAGTCCGAAGGGATCATGATCCTCGATCCGGCTCTGGAGTTAGGGATCCCGCTGTTTGACGCCCTGGGGTTGAAAGATACGGTGTTCGAGATTGGGCTGACTCCGAACCGCGCCGACTGTCTGAGTGTCATAGGCGTGGCCCGTGAAATAGCCGCCAAGCTGGGAAAAAGGGTCAAGTATCCGGAATTCCAGCTCAAAGAGAGCGGGGCGGCCATAACGGAAAAAGCTTCCGTAAAGGTGGAGGACCCTGATCTCTGCCCCCGGTATACCGCCCGGTACATCGGCGGTTGCACCATAGCGCCGTCTCCGGCATGGATGGTGAACCGGCTGAACGCGGTCGGGATTCGTTCCATCAACAACGTGGTCGACATTACCAATTACGTGCTGCTTGAATACGGGCACCCGCTGCACGCCTTCGACTTCAGCTTCATTGGCGGTGGAACCGTTATCGTGCGCCGTGCCGGCGAGGGTGAGGTCTTCACCACGCTCGACGGCCAGGAGCGGGTCCTGACCGGGTCGGATCTTACCATACGGGACGCCGGGAAGGTGATTGCCCTGGCAGGTATCATGGGCGGTGAAAACTCGGAGATACGCGACACGACCTGCGACATCCTGCTGGAGAGCGCCTGCTTTGCCCCCACCGCCATCCGACGGACCTCAAAGCGTCTCGGTATGCACACCGAATCCTCTCACCGCTTCGAACGGGGTGCCGACATCCAGGTGCTGCCCAGCGCCCTCGACCGTGCCGCCGGCCTCATTGCCGAACTTGCGGGAGGGACAATCGCCCAGGGAGTCATCGACGTATATCCGCAGCCGGTCGAGCCCCGCGTGATCGCCGTCCGGCTGGACCGGATTGCGCAGATCCTCGGGGTCGGCCTCTCGGGCGACGCGGTAACGGAGATGTTCCGCAACCTTGAATTTTCCGTTACACCGGCGGAACCGGGTGTGCTTCAGGTCACGGTGCCCACCTTCCGGGTCGACATCGAGCGGGAAATAGATCTGATTGAAGAAGCGGCCAGGCTCAACGGGTATGAGAATATCCCCGTGACCATGCCGGAGGTCAGACTGTTTTCCGACCGTCCCTCCCGCCACCAGCGGCTCGGGCGGAGGATAAGGGATATCCTGGTCGCCCACGGGCTTTCCGAGGTGGTCAACTACAGCTTCATAAATCCCAAAAGCCTTGACAGGATACTCCTTCCACAAGACGACCCGAGAAGGAACTGCGTCGAGATCCTCAATCCCCTGACCGAAGAGCAGTCGGTCATGCGGACGTCTCTGCTGCCCGGACTCCTTGAAACGGCGGCCAGGAACGCGAGCTTCAGGCTCCTGAACCTTCATCTGTTCGAGATGAGGCGCGTCTATCTCGCGAACCAGGAGAGAGAACTGCCCGACGAGCCGGTGTTTGTGGCTGGACTCATGTCCGGAGCGCGTGATCCGGAGGTGTGGAACCGGACGACCGAGCCGGTTGATTTCTATGACGCAAAAGGATTGCTGGAAAACATACTCGGGTCGCTGGCGATAGAGCGGTTGAAGTTCGAGGCGGTGGAACCCGAGCCCTACTTCCATCCGGGAAAGTCCTGCCGCGTTTATTCGGGCGAGGAACTGCTGGGTTTGTTCGGCGAGCTGCATCCGACGGTTCAGGAAAATTACGGCTTTGAAAAACCGGTCTACTACTTCGAACTCAACTTCGAGCAGCTCGTTACATTCAGCGCGGATGTTTCGTCCGTATCGCCCCCGCCCCGGTTTCCGGACACGTTCCGCGACATCGCAATGCTTGTGGGCGATGAGATCGCTTCCGGTGCAATCGTCGAGTGCATACGGGGCAACAGGATCCCAGAGATGGAAGGTGTTGAAATCTTTGACCTCTATAAGGGCTCCAGCATCCCTGCAGGCCAGAAGAGCATTGCGGTAAGGGTGCGCTACCGTTCCAACGAAAGAACGCTTACCGACGAGGAGGTCAACCGTCTCCATCAACGCGTGGTGGCAAACCTGCAGAAAAAAATAAATATCACCATCAGGTAAAAATGGGTTGCTAATATTTGGCCGCTGTGCTATAAAACCAAACGCCTCAGGTCTCCAGATTCCTTCTAACCACTTAATATTATTGTTTATTGAGGGATGCCATGACAAAATCCGATATGGTGGAAAAGATTTACGAAAAAATCGGTTTTTCAAAAAAAGAATCTGCCGAGCTTGTCGAGATGGTTTTTGACATCATTAAAAATACCCTGGAAACAGGGGAAAAGATAAAGATTGCCGGATTCGGTAACTTTGTGGTGAAGGAAAAGGCCGATCGTCGCGGCCGTAATCCCCAGACCGGCGAGGAGATTGTGATATCAGCGCGAAAGATCCTCACATTCAAACCGAGTCAGGTTCTGAAGGCCTCCATAAACGCGAAGTAGTGCCTCCGCGGAGGAACTATGGATCCCGTGCCTCCGTCCAAACAGTATCTGAAGATTGGTGAAGTTGCCAGGTTGACCCGCCTGAATCCGTCGGTCCTCAGGTTCTGGGAGACCGAGTTTGCAGTGTTGCGGCCGTTGAAGAGCAGGACTGGCCAACGGCTCTATTCAAAGGGTGATCTGGAACTGGTTCTCTGGATCAAGCAACTCCTCTACGAGGAGAAATTGACCATTGCAGGTGCCAAAACCAGGCTTGCGAAAGCGTCCGGCAGGACGGCGGTGAGCCAGGAGAAAGAATCGGACGCGGACAGAAAAACACGGATAATCGAAGAGGTCAGAAAGGATCTGGTTGATTTCAGAAATTCCCTTTAGCAGAGTTTACTTCTGAATGATAATGGGTCCTGATATATGAACAGTTAACGAATTCGGGGCGTAGCGCAGCCTGGTAGCGCACTAGACTGGGGGTCTAGTGGTCGCTGGTTCGAATCCAGTCGCCCCGACCATTAAACACAGGGTGTCAACCGGTTAAGGTTGATTCCCTGTTTGTGTTTTTGGATGCCGGATACGAACTTCCGCCCCTGTTGCCGCCTTCAGCAATTCGCTCCTCCGCAGCGTTTTCCAGTCACACTCCCGCTTCAGTACATTCCATAGCTGCTTCTACTACCGTGCCGCAATGTTGAGATCGCTGCCTGCATGTGGGATGAGGTCTTTGCCTGCACAAATAGCGAGTAAACTGCCGGTAAGTATAATTATATGAAATCAGTAAACAAATAAATATTAGCCGTCAAGCAGTCGCGTCGTTCCATGTAGAGAGAAGTACAAACCGGGCTACGTCACTGAAAGGGAAAAGCACCGGATGTTCAACTCGGCTGGCAAGAGGAACAGGTTTCTGGTAATTTATCTGGCAATTTATGGCAATTATTGTTGACAAAATAAATAGTATAAAGTACGTTTAAATCCAAGTTACTCTATAAAACAAGTGTAGTAATGCTGGTCGGAAACGGCAAGCCACCCGGCAGGCGGGTTCGGCATACACGATACTACGGTAAAGGAGCCAACCATGAGCACGATCTACGACGACAATTCCCGATCCATCGGCAACACCCCCCTGGTACGCCTCAACCGGATCACCAACGGCGCCGATGCCACCGTTCTGGCAAAGATTGAAGGCCGCAATCCCGCCTACTCGGTCAAGTGCCGCATCGGCGCCAACATGATCTGGGACGCTGAACAGCGCGGCGTTCTGAGGCCGGGGATGGAGATCATCGAGCCCACCAGCGGCAACACCGGCATAGCCCTGGCCTACGTTGCGGCTGCCAGGGGGTACAAGCTGACCCTCACCATGCCCGAGACCATGAGCATCGAACGGCGTCGTGTCCTGGCCCATCTGGGCGCCAACCTGATCCTGACCCCGGGCAGCCAGGGAATGAAGGGGGCCATTGCCAGGGCCGAAGAGATTGCCGCCTCGGACCCTGCAAAATACTTTCTCCCCCAGCAATTCAAGAACCCGGCCAACCCCGCCATTCACGAGCAGACCACCGGCCCGGAGATCTGGAACGACACCGGAGGAGCCATAGACGTCCTGGTGTCCGGCGTAGGCACCGGCGGCACCATCACCGGAGTATCGCGCTACATCAAGAACCAGAAGGGAAAACAGATCCTGTCCGTAGCGGTTGAGCCCTCTGAAAGTCCGGTCATCAGCCAGCACCTGGCAGGACAGCCGCTTCAGCCGGGACCGCACCGCATCCAGGGGATCGGCGCCGGCTTCATACCCGATACCCTCGACCTGTCGGTGGTGGACCGGGTGGAGCAGGTGACCAGCGATGAAGCCATCGATGTAGCCCAGCATCTGGCCAAGGACGAGGGGATCCTGGTGGGGATCTCCAGCGGAGCGGCCACTGCGGCTGCGCTGCGCCTGGCAACGGACCCGGCCTTCACCGGCAAAACCATTGTTGTGGTGCTTCCGGATGGTGCGGAGCGGTATCTCTCCACACCGCTGTTCACCGAATAGGCGAAGAAGGGATCAAAAAAACAAGGCCGGACAGGTTCGCTAGCGATCCCTGTCCGGCCTTGTTTTTTTGCATAATCTTTTCTCCCAGTCAGTTCCCGGCTCCCCCCTGCCCGGTTCCCGCCTGTGCCCGTGCCATTATCAGTTCCGCCATGATACTGAAGGCGATCTCGATCTGCGTCTCGGCCATGATTTTCAGGCCGATGGGGCAGTGGACCCGGTCCAGTTCCTCTTTGCTGAAACCCTCGGTCACCAGCAGCTTGAACAGTTCATCCCTCTTTTTCTTGCTTCCCATCATGCCGACGTAACGGGCGTTCCTGCCCAGCGTCTGGCGAAGCACGGTCCCGTCGTGCACATGCCCGCGGGTGACTATGACCACGTAACTGTCGTTGTCGAACTCCAGGCCGGCGCAGCATTGCTCAAAGGAATCCAGCACCACCACCTCGTCCGCCTCGGGAAACCTGTCCCGGTTGGCGTACTCTTCCCGGTCGTCGAGGACGATCACGCGGAACGCCGCCATCTCCGCCAGGGTCGCCAGCTGTTTGGAGACGTGGCCCGCGCCGAAAATGTAGAGGGTGCTCGGCGCAAAGCAGCGCTCAACGAAGAAGCGGCTTGCGCCTTCATCGATCAGAACGGGGTAGGTCGATTTGTAAGCCCTGTTTTTAAGGGAATTCAGCAGTTCGCCCGAGTGGGACACCTTCCCGATCAGGGAACCGTCCTCCAGCACGACAAATCGTGACACCTCCCGGATCTCCTCCGACCCGGCCCCGAGTTCGGCCATCAGGTAGCACTTTTCACCGTTTCCCAGGGCGTTCTGCAACCCCCGGAACACCTCGACGTTCGCGGGAGAGCAGGGGATATGCTCTACCAGGACGTCGACCCGGCCGCCGCAGATCATCTGCATGCTGGCGGCGTCGGCGCCGGAAAGGTTGAAACGCATGATCCTGGCGGTACGCGTCTCGAATACCCGCTTCGCCAGTTTGAGCGCTCCTGCTTCGAGCGCGCCGCCACCAATCGAGCCCACGGACGTCCCTTCGGCCCTGACAATCATCTTCGCTCCGGCCAGGCAGGGAGCCGAACCGGATTTCTTCAGCACCGTAGCCAGGACCAGGTCTTCGCCATTCCGCTGCAAGTCGCATACGGCATCCACCAGCCAGCCGATTAACATAATGTTCCTTTCCTTCCTTGAACTCTATGGATTTGCTCGTAAGTGAGCATTTCTTTCACTCCTGATCCTGTCGACGAGGGGAGGGAGTATCTCCAGCACGTAGTCTATGTCCTCCCGGCTGTTCTGACTGCCCAGGGAGAACCGGATGGTGCTCCGGGCAGTGGTGGAATCCAGTCCCATGGCCGAAAGGACCCGCGAAACCTCCCTGCTCTCCGATGAGCAGGCGGACCCGGCCGATACCGCCACCCCCTTGCGGTTGAGTTCCGGCAGCAGCAGTTCGCTGAATACGCCGTCGAACGACATACTGAGCGTATTCGGCAGCCTCTGAACAGGATGACCGTTCACCTTCACGTTCCGGACCTTCTCTTTCAGGCCTGTTTCCAGCGCGTCACGCAGGGAGCGAATCCTGGCCTGTCTTTCCTCCAGGTCTTTTCGCGCCAGCTCGCACGCCTTGCCGAGGCCGATTATTCCGGGAACGTTCTCTGTCCCGCCCCGTCGGTTCTTCTCCTGGGGACCTCCGTGGATCAGCGGCAGCAGCCGGACCCCGCTTCTGACGATCAGTGCCCCGATCCCCTTGGGGGCGTGGAGCTTGTGGCCGGAAACGGTCATCATGTCCACCGGAAGTTCCCGGAAGTTTACCGGGACCTTGCCGATTGCCTGCACCGTATCGCAGATAAAACAGACATCTTTTTCAGCGGCGATTTCACCGATTTTTCCGACCGGGAAGATGACGCCTGTTTCGTTGTTGGCGTACATGACGGAGGCGAAGACCGTGTTTTCCGTGAGCGCGGCTTCCAACTCGGACAGGTCCAGCATTCCGGAGCGGTCGACCTCCAGAAAGGTAGTCTTGAAACCTTCCCGTTCCAGGTACCTGCAACTGTTGAATACTGCCGGGTGTTCGACCATGGTGGTGACACAATGGCTGGAACCGCCCTTCCGGGCCGCCGCGATTCCCTTGATGGCGGTATTGACCGATTCGCTGCCGCCCGAGGTAAAGACAATCTCGGAGGGGGAGCAGTTGACCAAGGAAGCAACCTGCTCCCGTGCTTTGTTCACCGCCTTTCTGACATTTACGCCTGCCCAGTGTACGCAGGAGGGGTTACCGAAATCTTCGCTGAAATAGGGGAGCATGGCTTCAAGGACTTCCGCGTGGACCGGGGTCGTTGCGTTGTTGTCGAGATAGATTTTTCGCATCGTCTTCTCCTTGATTGATACACCCTGCTTGTCAGGAAATTGTTGCCGGCATCGGCCCGGTCATAAAAAAACCCGCACCAAGAGCGACTGTTGTCATAATCGGTGCGGGTTTCGTTAAGTCTGCCATGCAGAGGACGAAGTGGACGCGTAGCCGTTAAGGAATACAGAGGTTGTTTACTATCGATATAGTGATTCACTGGCCGTTAAGCCTGATATTTAGTAGGGAATATATACCAGCTGCCTCTTCAGCGTCAAATACAATTTTCGCGCCTCAAACCGTTTACTTCTCTCCATGTTGGAATGGACCCTGCGGGAGAAGCCAAGTGTATAAGCGATGCATCCAACTCACTCTCTGGCGAGTTTTCAGTATGTTTCCTACCGGCTTCAAATAACGGTATTTGCGGGTTTGATAATGGTGGGGTTGCCGTACAGTTCCGAGCGGATGCGCTCCCGTTCCCGGTCGATCTGCTCGGGGGTGGCTCCCAGGTGGCCGAGGATCATTTCGGTCATGTTGAGCGC
>JARKPN010000128.1 GCA_029975275.1 Geobacteraceae bacterium
GCCGCGCGAGGTGATATGGTAATGTGCTCCCGGATATTCGATCCGTAACGGTCGAGCCATTTCCGGCTCCTTCAATTGATAGATTTTCGCCTATTGTATCAAAGAATTGTGGCTTGTGTGAAATGGAGACCTGACCCCTTAGGCTTCCTGCTTAGGCTTCCTTTGTTGAACGATGGGCTCAGCCACGCGACTCCGCCGTGTCGCCCTGCATGCCCTGGTTAACAGCCTCTCCATCAAAAAAAATCCGGTATTGATTAAAAACATCTAAAAAAATGTCTCTTGAGTCTGCACCATCAATTAAGAAATACCGTTGGTCGAGTCTATCCCCGCATCTACTCAAGCCGCATATAAAACCCTCAGTTTCCAGAACTTCTTTATCTATCTTATGATGTTTTATGCCGTTGCATATCTCACGAATAATTTGAAACTCTGACATTTGCCATAACTTGAGGAAAAGGACCTGTCCCTCTGTGCGTTCACTTGGGGCGATGTTAACAATTTCCTCAATCTTTCTTCCTTCTACTATCTGCTCTCGAAGATGATATAGAAGAAATATCAATAAGATGAAATCTGCTTCAGAAGCATATTCATAGTAGCGAAAGAATACCTCTTTTGTAAATTCAAACATTCCCAATGGAGATTCAAAATATTTTATTGAATTCATATGCGTAACTCAGATAATGTGCTTCTATTTTACTGCTAACGCCTTGAGGGTATGTGAAAAAAACTGTACCACTCGACGGTTGGCTATTGGGATTATAGCAACCCCTCTTTTCTAACTTCGTGCATGGTGTTTGTGCCAAGAAGAGTACAGACTTCTGAATCAAGGCCAAAACTTTTACAAACAGGAATGCTCTTCAGCCATTTTATGTCAGACGTATCAAGCTGAAACCAATCCTTTCCTCCGATAATCTGGGTAACTTTTTTGGGCTTAAAAATCCGCCTCATTACCTTCGCGAAATAGTCAGCCCCATCCCAAACTTTGATTACGATAGGCTCTTCGGCTGCAAACTTTTTGTCGCGGCCGACATTCTTCAATTGGGTTTGTAGCCGGCCAGTGTGAATCATTTTGTACATATTGGTGGACTGGCTCTCAGAATTACCTTTTACAAAAACGACCCAACTGTATTGACCTACCTGCGGCTCCTCAGTCAGCACTCTTTTGCTCAAAAGCTCTCGAAGTCCGTTTTCAAGCTTCATGATCTACTCCTTATTTATATTCTTTCTAGCCAACGAGGCCGCGAGTTGAGCGGCCGAGAACGGATGGGCAGTGATCAGCAAAGGTTTATCGCTACCAGTCTACTGGCCTAATTATGATGGCGGATGGGGACGCCGATAAATTCATAAATTTCTGCCTGAGAAACTTATATTTTTATGGGCGTCCCCCTGGGTTCCGGACGATGCCCGCCGTCCAGTTAAGCGTTTTGTTAGCAGTTCACTTGTTGCATTTTCCAGTTTTTGTAGTTGTACAGGTCTTGCTCGACCATTGCCAAACAAGCGGCTACAACTAAGGCATCATCTACGTAACCAACAACAGGGATAATGTCAGGAATAAGATCAATCGGACTTAGCACATATAAAAGTGCTGCTACTATCGCCGCTATAGACCAGAAAGGGATTATGCGATATTCGCCTTTTACATAGTCCTGAATAATTGAAAACAAAAGCTTTAGATCAGCAACGAATCTTCCGAGCGGACCATTACTCTTAAATTTTTCTTCGATTTCGTCACGTTTGTTAAGTACTTTTTTGAGGTCGTCTTCGGTTACTGCTTTTGCACCTTTTTTGAGTTGTTCTTCAGCTTGCGTTTTTGTCACATCTGCCATTTCCCTCTCCTTTCTTTGATTGCTAACGGGGCCGCGAGCTGGTCCCAGCTCGCGGCCCCGTTCTGCGGGAGCGCAGCGACCGCAGAACGGGCGCCCGGTTGACCAGCCCGGTTTTTGGGGCTGTGTCTAACCGGCTGGTTGAGCATTATCGTTTTCTGTTGCTTATGCAAGCCTCACGGTTTTGAATCCGCAGTCACGTTGTTAAGCAGTATTTCCACCTGCGCCATGACAGATTGTGGAAATTCGATGTTATGTGGTTGGGCAACCTCCTCCATAAGCTCTCTACTCCACCTCCACGACTCACAATAGGCTCTGCACAAAGGAACACGTTCAGCGCTGGCCGTGCAAATCAGGTAGCGACGATATGTTTTATCAGAAAGATCGATCTCAAGACCCCGTGAAGGAGTCGGCCAATGATCTGTTTTCCCTGCATAAAGTCGAGCCAGCTTTAGCAGACTTTCGTGCGCCTTACCCAGCAAGGCCCATGCACGGGCGTATTCACCTCTATTGAGAAGATTTGCGCCGAACAACATCAGGTTGATAAGGTTCAGAGCCAGGCCCTCCACCAGTTCGGCCCCTTCACGCTCTGGAGGCCCTCCCACAAGAACCCGCGCATACCTGGACAGTTCGCCCGCTCGATCAAGAACAACACCAGCTTCGAGAGAGGGAAACCACCCGTAGCCCTGCCAGCCGGCAATAACCGACTGCTCCGAAGCTCGCATGAAGTGGAACTCGCCACGCACGCCATTTTCGAAGAGTGCCGTGTGGTGGCCGAAATCGTCCAGGAAGTAGGCCGCAACCGGACTGACCGCATTCAGCCACGAACGCTGTTCAAAATCATTGAATGACTCGTCGCGGATAAATACTGCAAATTCAATATCAGAAAAGCGGTCTCCTTCTCCGGTCGCAAATGATCCGAACATCAGTGCGGAGACGATACGCTCGTCCTGATGACACCTCTCTCGGAAACTCTCAATCATACTTTGCTGTACCATTTCATCTCCCTGTGTTGCTCAACGCTCCGCATAACCGGCTGGCAATGGAGCGCAGCGGAATTGCCAGTCCGCGTTGATGCGGTTGTTAGGCGCTGCACTATCCAAATAATTTAAGAAGCAGGCCACCGATCACGGTCACTATAAGTCCGACTATTAGCTCGACAAAATACTTTCTCCACCAAGGCACTTCTGCACTTGGCGCAGAACTGTTAACAGAACTCAAACGATGACTAAGAATAGAGTAAAGTGAACAATCAGAAAAGTGTTCTGCCGACAAAGCGGCCCAAGACCACCGCCAATCATTTCCAAGGGCATTCTCTCTAGAGAGTTGAGTATGGGCCACGCCAGTGTCTATCTCATCAGCGTAGCGTGCAAGAAAGCTGGCAAAGTATCCAAATCGGTCGAAAGCCACTTCCGGACAAAAGTTTGAAAATTGGCGCGACTCGCCTGATGGCCCAGAGATCATTGTGGCATACTCATCTGTTTTTGGCCAAAGATCGCTTGCTTTCCAATATAATAGAAGTCTGGCATCCTCATTATGTGGAATCTTGGTGCTCCCGGCTTCCCCCAGCAGAGAGAGACTTTGGTAGTACCGTGGACAAGATTCAACTGTGGCAAATGGGCATCGACCAATTACACCCTTGTCCTTGCCGACCTGGTTGTACCAAAGTAGATCAGGAATTATTTTCATGAATGTAACCTATTTGCCCCTCACACCTATAAGCGTATCTCGGGCGAAGCGATATTATTTAGTAACAAACTTCTCGCCACTCATACCGACGCGTATATTCGTTATAGATTTGTTTCTGAACACATTTTGATGTGCCGATTGGCGGAATCCGTGGTCGTTGGATTGGCTCAATCGATGGGGGTGTTTGCGGACACAATCTTGGAGAACATATTGGCTCAATGTCAAGCGTGCTCGTGCAAATGGCACGTACCTCACCATTCATGCAGACACACTGACAAGAGGCACTTGCATTTGAGGAAGCCAAAACTAAGGCAAAAACCGAAGCGCATAACAGCAATGTCGTTTTCATATCATCTCCTTTCTTATCGCCTAACGGGGCCGCGAGCTGAGCGGCCGAAGTGAGGCGCGCTTGGTGCGCCGAAACTGAGGTCCGCTCCAGTTCGCTGTTCTGCGGCGCGGGTCAGCGCGACGCAGGACGGCGAGCCCCAGCTCGCGGCCCCGTTCTGCGG
>JARKPN010000008.1 GCA_029975275.1 Geobacteraceae bacterium
GTTCGTAATCAACGATACGCTGAGCGACCGTCTTGATGCTCAACAGGTCCGAGTAGTTGATGTTATGGCCCAGGTAGTTGCCGCCGTCCGTACCGCAGCCGAGGGTAAGTGAAGGAGGCAGTTCGTTGTAGATGAGACCGACGCTGCCGTGTACAGCGGGCTGATTGAGGAGCAGACGGTTCGCGGGACTTTCCATGGCGAATTTGTTGATAACCGCGTCGTCCTGAGCGTGGACAACGGCGGTGTGACCCGCGCCGCCCCAGCGAAGCTGGCTCTTGGCTGCCGCGATCGCTTCGTCGGTGCTGTTGAAGCAGATGTAGCCCAGAACCGGGGAGAGCTTCTCATGGCTGAACCAGTCTTCCGGACCGATGGTGGTCAGGGGAACCAGGAGCAGCTTCACGTCGTCGGAAACCTCAAACCCGGCAAGCTTGGCAATCGCCTGGGGAGACTTGCCCACGATGGCAACGGCCGGTACGCCCCTCTCCTTGTCGAACATGACCGCTTCCAGCTTCTTCTTCTCTTCTTCGTTGACCAGGTAGGCGCCTCTTTCGACCATCATCTTAACCGCCTTGTCCGCGATTTCCTTGTCGTCGAAGATCATGGACTGGTCGGAGGAGCAGATGGTGCCGTTGTCGAAGGTCTTGGAAGCGATGACGTTGTTCACCGCAACGCTCAGCTTTGCGGACTTGGAGATGAAGACCGGGGTGTTGCCCGCGCCCACGCCGATGGCCGGGTGGCCGGAGCTGTATGCCGACTTGACCATGGCGTTGCCGCCGGTGGCCAGGATCAGGTTTACGCCCGGGTGCTTGAACAGCAGGTTGGTCGCCTCGATGGAGGGCTCGTCGATCCACTGGATGCAGTCCGCGGGAGCGCCGGCGGACACAGCCGCATCGCGCATGATCCTGGCTGCTTCGACGCTACACTTCTGCGCGCGGGGATGGCAGGCGAAGATGATGACGTTGCGGGATTTCAGCGCGATAAGAGACTTGAACATGACCGTGGAGGTCGGGTTGGTGGTCGGAGTAGCGGCGGCAAGAACACCGAACGGTTCGGCAACGTACGTTACGCCGGCTTCTTCCTTGATCACGCCTACGGATTTCTTGTCTTTGAAGTATTCATAGACAACGTGAGCGCCGAGGTGATTCTTGATTGCCTTGTGATCCGCCCTGCCGATTCCGGTTTCGGCAACAGCCATTTCACCGAGCATGACTTCGTTGGCAACACTGGCAGCATCCATAGCCGCACAAATTTTGTCAACCTGCTCCTGTGTCATCTCCTTCATGACATCGGCTGCTTTACGTGCCTTTGCTACCAATTCATCAATCTTCTGTACTACGTCTGCCATGACATACCTCCATTAGAGTTAGTGTTAGGTGAATTGTTCATCGCATAACAATTCAGCACCTATGGGTAGCCTGAGTGACAAGGCGATGCAAGCATTATTCAAAAGTGTGCGTGAAGCGAAAAAAGGTGTGGAGAATCTGCTGCAATAAAAGCGAGACGTAACCGGCCAAACCCCGGTAAACGCAGCGGACAGCATACACAATAGCCGGGACCTTGTCAAACTATTTTTCTCACGAAACGCAAGCTAACTCACTGTTTTTTCAGTTTTTTTACTCTCAATAAACACACAAAAATCCTCCAAACGCCACAATCATACACAATGGTTTGATTTAGCGCTAAAAACCTGTCTCACAGGCAATATACGTCTTTCACAATTATTTATCAATGCTAAATATTTTATATCATGAATAAACATTGACCAAATTAACCACTCTATGATATAGGGTATGAAATTTGATTCCACCCAATGCCACGTTCAGCACCGTTCAGACGTTTATATAACAAACAAAGGAGGAAGTCATGCATCTTATTGACCAGATTAAGGCTAAGGCTAAAAGCAATCTCCAGACCATAGTTCTCCCGGAAAGCTATGACGAAAGAATGCTCCACGCGGCGGAGAAAATTACGGAACAGGGGCTGGCAAAGATCGTCATTCTAGGCAATCCCGACAAGGTCAAGGCCGATGCGGCAGCCAAAAACGTGGATCTGTCGGGAGTCGATATCCTGTTCCCGGAAACCTCTTCCAAGCTTGAATCCTACGTGGCGAAACTGGTCGAACTGCGCAAGAAGAAGTGTTTGACCCGTGAGGAAGCCACCCGACTGCTCACCGCTCCGGACAATCTGTATTACGCCGGGATGATGGTCAGGGAGGGAGACATCGGGGGATGCGTAGCCGGCGCGACCAGCACCACGGGCAACGTCCTCAGATCGTCAATCCAGACGGTAGGCACCTGTTGCGGCATCAAGACGGTATCCTCCTTTTTCATCATGATCACCAAGAACCCGAATTTCGGCGAAAACGGCATCATGCTGTACGCCGACTGCGGCGTTAACCCGAACCCGGACGCCCAGGCCCTTGCCGAGATTGCGGTAGCGACCGCGCGCAACTGCAAGGCCATGCTCGGCGTTGACGCGCGGGTGGCCATGCTCTCGTTCTCCACCAAGGGAAGCGCCTCCCATCCCGATGTGGACAAGGTCATCCAGGCCATGGAGATCGCAAAGCAGATCGACCCGAACATCATGATCGACGGCGAACTGCAGGCCGACGCCGCCCTGATCCCGAGCATCGGCGAAAAGAAGGCCCCCGGCAGCCCGGTCGCCGGCAAGGCAAACGTGCTGGTGTTCCCCGACCTGGATGCCGGGAACATCGCCTACAAACTGACGGAAAGGATCGGCGGCGCTGAAGCGTTGGGACCCATTATCCAGGGGCTGGCACGGCCGATCAACGACCTGTCCAGGGGCTGCTCGGTGGAGGACATCGTCAACGTCACCGCCATCACCGCCGTTCAGGCCCAGTCGATGTAAAGGATTTCGAACCCTCCCGAAACAAGTAAAGGCCGGCAGTGATTGCCGGCCTTTACTTGTTTCAGCAGGAGATTTTCTCTTGTTCACCTTACATAATCCGCCTTGGCGAAAGAGTACTCGAAGGTCATATGATCCGCGTAAGTGCCGTCGAGGATCGCGGCAACGTCTTCGGTAAAGACCAGTTCCTCATCGGTTGGAATGACCAACACCTTGATGGGCGAGTCATCGGTGGTGATCAGACACTCCTTGCCCTTCACGGCCTCGCGGTTGCGCTCCTTGTCGAGGACGATTCCCATGTGCTCCAGCCCCTCGGTGGCCATTTCGCGGATCTGCCAGCCGCGCTCGCCGACGCCGGCCGTGAAGATGACCGCGTCGAGCCGGCCGAGGACCGCCATGTAGCTGCCGATGTACTTGCGAAGCCTGTAGGCTTCGATCTCCATGGCAAGCTTGCAGGATTTGTCACCCTTTTCCGCGTGGGCGACCACGTCCCTCCGGTCGGTGTAGCGGCCGGTAATGCCCAGGATGCCGCTTTTCTTGTTGAGGATCCCGTCGATTGCAGAGGCGGACAGCCCTTCCATCTGCATCATGAAGCCCGGGATCGCCGGGTCGATGTCGCCGCAACGGGTGCCCATGACCGCCCCCTCCAGCGGGGTGAGACCCATGCTGGTGTCCACGGATACGCCGTTCCGGATGGCGCAGTGCGAGACCCCGTTGCCGATATGCATGGTGATGATGTTGCACTCGGCTGGTTTCTTCCCCAGGAGCACGGCCGCCCTCTTCGATACGTACAGGTGCGAGGTGCCGTGGAAACCGTAGCGGCGTACGCCGTAACGGACGTACCAGTCATACGGAAGCGGATAGATGTAGGCGTAGTCGGGCATGGTCTGGTGGAACGCCGTATCGAAGATGGCCACGTTGGG
>JARKPN010000013.1 GCA_029975275.1 Geobacteraceae bacterium
CCTGAGTTACACGGGGCACAGCAAGCCGCCGGCGTGGCTTCGCCCCGGCTTCATCCTGGGCTGTTTTGCGAAACAAATCGATGATGCGCGCAAGAGATACCGAACCTTTGTAGAAGACCGACTCGGCAAGGAATACGACAGTCCGTTGAAGAAAAGCATTGGCACATCGATACTGGGGAGCGTTGCTTTCGTTGAAGAAATATCAACGGCTTACCTGCAAGGTAAAAAGGATCGAAACATTCCTGCGCTGCGACAGTTTTTAAGCCGCCCGACCCCTGAAACAATAGGACAAGCATAGGGGTCAGGTCTACAGATTACAGGAAAGCAAAAGGGTCCTACGCAATTGACGAACCAACTACTTGATGGGAGCGAGTTGAGGCTCGCAGCCCAGCTTTAACGCTAGTCCTGGCAGCTGAACATGGAGAGAACTTTACTTCAAGGAAGTTTTGACCCTTCAAGGGGTTTCTTTTTGTCGCTTGCATTAGATCTTTATCTGACTTCCGCGTGCAGTTTGAGGCCGAGCGCCGCAACGATTTTGAGGATCGTATCGAATCCCGGGATTCGCTCCCCTGAAAGCGCCTTGTAAAGACTTTCACGGGAAAGACCGGCATCCCGCGCAACCTGCGACATCCCTTTGGCGCGTGCTATGTCGCCAAGGCACTTGGCAATGAAAGCCGCATCGCCGTCAGCCTCTTCGATGCATGCTTCAAGATAGGCCGCCATTTCTTCCGGCGTGCGGAGATGCTCGGCGACATCATAACGACTGGTAGCTGTTTTCGGCATTTTTCAACTCCTATAGATTGCGGGCAAAACGTAATGCAATCCTGATATCGGTGGATTGACTGCTTTTGTCGCCACCGGCCAAGAGAACAATCACTTCGTTGCCACGTTTTGTGAAATACACCCGGTAACCCGGGCCGTAATCTATACGCATTTCCGAGACACCTTCACCAACCGGCTTGACATCCCCTGCGTTCCCGGAGGCAAGGCGCTCGACTCTTACCAGTACGCGAGCCTTTGCCTGAATGTCGCGCAGGCTATCAAGCCATTTGGCAAACAGGTCGGTTTTGCGAATCTCTACCATGAAGAAAATGTAGTCTACTGGCTACATTTTGTCAACATGTTGAAAAGATGACACCGGGAAAGTGCAAGCTTGACGCCCGCTGAAATTCGTTAATACGAACGGCAAAATTTCTGGAAACGAGGACAACCAATGAAAAGGGCATTGCTGGTCATAGACGTGCAGAACGAATACTTCACCGGCAAGCTTCCGGTGACCTACCCGACAGGGAGCCTGGAAAAGATCTGCGCGGCCATGGACGCCGCGTCGGCAAAGGGTATACCGGTCGTGATCGTGCAGCATGCGGTAACGGCGCCGGACCGTCCGGTCTTTCAGAAGGGGAGCCATGGATGGGCGCTCCATCCCCAGGTTGGGAGACGGCCTTGCGATCTCCTGGTCGAGAAGACCCTTCCGGGGAGCTTTACCGGCACCGCCCTGGAAGCGTGGCTCAGGGAGAGGGAAATCGACACGGTGGTAATCAGCGGCTACATGACCCAGATGTGTTGCGACACCACTGCCCGGCAGGCCTTTCATCTCGGGTTCGGCGTGGAGTTCCTGTCTGACGCCACAGGTACCCTCTCCTTTGCCAACGATGCCGGCTCTGTGACGGCCGCGGAACTGCATCGGGCGATCCTGGTAACGCAAGGGATGCTCTTCAGCAAGGTAAAGACCACTTTACAGTGGCTGAGCGAACTTGAAACAGAGTAGGGTTCCAGGAATCCTGTACCGCTTGACAGAACCTTGTTGGAGTCCATCGACTTTTGATCTTTTCCTTTGAGGGGTATACATGTTTCTGAAAAAACTGTTCAATTTCAGCAAGGATTACAGCCACTACCTGGAAAAAGGGGACAGGTGCCTGGCTGCGGAGCGGTACGCCGACGCGAGGAATGCCTATGGCGAGGCCCTTGAAAGGCTCGGGGCCGGCGGCGAGGCGGACCCTTCCCTGGTGGAGGATGTCAGACGGAAAATCGCCCTGACAGGCAACATGCTGGGCCGCCTGAACCTTGTCGAGGCGGAACACGCCCTTGCCGGCGGCGACAGGAAAAAGGCCGAGGAGCACCTGGGAATCATTATGGAACTGGCGGATGACGCGGACCTGAGGGAAACCGCGGAGAGGCTGCTGGCCGCCCCCGCTGCCGGGACCCCGGGGACGGTACACGCTGAACCGGTCCATGACTGCGGCGGGTGCCGGGGGAGTGCGGCCGAGACGGCAACCGATGAACATCATGACATGGATGAAAACATAAGCGGGGAAGACCGGTTGGCCCTCTATTTCCAGACGCTTCCCGGAGACCTCCCCGAGCGCTATGCCGGTATGGGGGCGGAGTTCGCACGGGCCTGCCTCCTGAATCTGGCAGGGGATGGAGCCGGAGCCCTGAGGGTGTTCGAGGAGCTGTCCGCGGATGGGGACAATGACATCCTGAATTACGAGATGGCGATTCTGTATTATCAACAGGGCGATGCCGACAGGTGCGGACAACTGCTCGGTAAGGCCCTTGGCCTGGATCCCGGCAATCCGCTCTGCAATATCGGCCTGGTCCAGCTCTATACCGAAACCGGCAGGGTGCCCGAGGCGTTGCAGGTCCTGGAGAGGATGATAGCGACCAACGTGGCTCCGGGACAGGCCAGGCTGATGCAGGGAGACCTGTACTGCCTGCTCGATGATGAGTCGAATGCAATCGAAAGCTATTCGAGGCTCCTTGCCGACCCGCAATTCGCCAAGGAGGCGGCTGGACGCATCATACCGCTCCTGCAGAGACAGGGGCGTACCGAGGAGGCCGCATTCCTGGCAAAAAAATACGGCAAGGGGTGTTGTTGAGCCGGAGATCGGTAGAGTTCGTAGGATGACTGAAAAAAGAGGAAACCACCTTAAGCTGCTTTGCTATGCGCTTTGAGCAAGGATAATGCCTCTGGGGCATTATCCAACAGGAGTAGGGAGATTTCGCGCTGCTGACGGAAAGAAAATGAAGCTATAAAAACGCCGGATGGAAGCAATTCCATCCGGCGTTTTTGTATGGTGCGAGTGGAACCGGTCTGGCAAGACAGGACAATTCAGCGGATTCCGGTTAAAAAGTGTGCAGCTGAGTTACACAGGCAACGGGGTTTTTAGGATCACGCCTCCGTGGTGTATAAAAACGTTGCAGTTATCAGCCTGTTACGCTATGGTTGCTTGATTTTTGCACAAAAAATCATCGAACCGTGCAAGGAGGCATCGATGCCCAAGCGTGAAGACGTAAAGAAGGTCCTGATCATCGGCTCCGGTCCCATCATCATCGGTCAGGCCTGCGAATTCGACTATTCAGGTACCCAGGCGTGCAAGGCCCTGCGCAAGCTTGGCTACGAAATACTCCTAGTCAACTCGAATCCGGCCACCATTATGACCGATCCGGGTATGGCCGACACCACCTACATCGAGGCGCTCAACGCCGAGACCCTGACCGAAATCATCAGGAAGGAGCGTCCCGACGCCCTCCTGCCCAACCTGGGCGGCCAGACCGGTCTCAATCTGTCCAGCGAACTGGCGCGCCGGGGGGTGCTGGACGAGTATGGCGTGCGGGTGATCGGCGTCAACCTGGACGCCATCAAGCGTGGTGAGGACCGGGAGACCTTCAAGGAAACCATGGCCAGGCTCGGCATCGAAACCCCGCGCAGTGAAATTGCCACAACCATGGCAGAGGCCCAGGAAATCCTCGAGCGCATCGGCCTGCCGGTAGTGATCCGGCCTGCCTACACCATGGGTGGTACCGGCGGGGGCTTTGCCTACAACAAGGAGGAGTTCGCCACCATCGTCGGCCGCGGTCTGGCCGCCAGCCCGGTGAGCCAGGTGCTGATCGAGGAGTCGGTGCTGGGCTGGGAAGAACTGGAGCTGGAGGTGGTGCGTGACGCCAGCAGCCAGAAGATCACCGTCTGTTTCATCGAGAACGTGGACGCCATGGGGGTCCACACCGGCGATTCCTACTGCACCGCGCCGATGCTGACCATCAGCCCGGAACTGCAGGACCGGCTGCAGCGCTATTCCTACGCCATCGTCGACGCCATCGAGGTAATCGGCGGCACCAACGTCCAGTTTGCCCACGACCCGAAAACCGGCCGGGTGGTGGTGATCGAGATCAATCCCCGCACCTCCCGCTCCTCTGCCCTGGCCTCCAAGGCCACCGGCTTCCCCATTGCCCTGGTTTCGTCCATGCTGGCGGCGGGCCTCACCCTGGACGAGATCCCCTACTGGCGCGACGGCACCCTGGAAAAATATACTCCGTCGGGCGACTACGTAGTGGTCAAGTTCGCCCGCTGGGCCTTCGAGAAGTTCAAGGGATCCGAAGACAGGCTCGGCACCCAGATGCGGGCCGTGGGCGAAGTGATGAGCATCGGCAAGAACTACAAGGAGGCGTTCCAGAAGTCGATCCGCTCCCTGGAAATCGGTCGCTACGGGCTCGGTTTTGCCCGGGACTATCACGAAAAAACGCTGGAAGAATTGCTTGCTCTCCTGGTGGAGCCTTCCAGCGAGCGCCAGTTCATCCTCTACGAGGCGCTGCGCAAGGGGGCCGACATCGAACTCCTGTACGGGCGCACCCATATCAAGCCCTGGTTCCTGGAGCAGATGAGGGAACTGGTGCAGCTGGAGGAGGAAATCCTCCGGCACAAGGGAGCGCTTCCGCCCGACGACCTCCTGGTCCGGGCCAAACAGGACGGCTTTGCCGACCGCTACTTGGCCAAGCTGCTGGGAATGCCGGAAAAAGCCCTCCGCGACCGGCGCACCGTGCTCGGCATGGTCGAGGCCTGGGAGCCGGTACCGGTGAGCGGCGTGGAGAATGCCGCCTACTACTTTTCCACCTACAATGCCCCCGATTCGGTGCCGGTCAGCGACCGGCGCAAGATCATGGTGCTGGGGGGCGGACCCAACCGGATCGGCCAGGGGATTGAATTCGACTACTGCTGCGTCCATACGGCCCTGATGCTCCGGGAGGAGGGCTTCGAATCGATCATGGTGAACTGCAACCCGGAAACGGTCTCAACCGACTACGACACTTCGGACAAGCTCTATTTCGAGCCGCTCACGGTTGAGGACGTGCTGGCTATTTATGAAAAGGAAAAACCGGAAGGGGTGGTGGTCCAGTTCGGCGGCCAGACGCCGCTCAATATCGCGGCGGAGCTGGAGGCGGCCGGGGTGCGGATCATCGGCACCAGCCCCGAAACCATCGACCTGGCCGAGGACCGGGACCGTTTCAGCACGGTGATGCGCAAGCTGGGCATACCCCAGCCCGAATCCGGCATGGCGAGCACCCTGGCCCAGGCGCTGGAAATCGCCGCCCGCATCGGTTACCCGCTGATCGTGCGCCCGTCCTACGTGCTGGGCGGCCGGGCCATGGAGATCGTTCATGACGAAGAGATGCTCAGGGAATACCTGCGCAAGGCGGTGGACGTCTCGCCCGAGCGGCCGATCCTCATCGACCGTTTTCTGGAGAACGCCATCGAGGCCGAGGCCGACGCCATAGCTGACGGCAGCGACGCCTTCGTGCCGGCGGTCATGGAACACATCGAGCTGGCAGGCATCCATTCCGGGGATTCGGCCTGCGTTATCCCGCCGGTCAGCATTCCCCAGCGGCACATCGACACCATCGAGGAATACACCAGAAAGATCGCCCTGGAGCTGGGCGTGGTCGGGCTGATGAACATCCAGTACGCCATTGCCGATGACACCGTCTACATCCTGGAGGCCAATCCGCGCGCCAGCCGGACCGTGCCGCTGGTGAGCAAGGTGTGCAATATCCCCATGGCCCGCATCGCCACCCAGGTCATGCTCGGCAGGAAGCTGTCCGAGATGAACCTGAGGCGTCGCCCCCTGCCGCACTTCGGGGTCAAGGAAGCAGTGTTTCCGTTCTACATGTTCCCGGAAGTGGACCCGGTACTCGGTCCGGAGATGCGTTCTACCGGTGAGGTGCTCGGCATGGCGGACAACTATGGTCTCGCCTTTTTCAAGGCCCAGGAGGCGGCCTCTTCAGCGCTTCCGCTCGAGGGCACGGTGCTGGTCACCGTTTCGGAGCACGACCGGCGCGGCGCCCTGGAAGTGGCGAGACGTTTTGTCGAGCTTGGTTTTCATGTCAGGGCGACGTCGGGTACGCATGCCTTCCTGGTGGAGCACGGGCTGAACGCGGAACTGATCCTGAAGATGCACGAGGGACGTCCCAATATCGCCGATGCCATCAGGAACAGGGAAATTCAACTGGTGGTCAATACCCCGGCGGGCCGGCAGGGCATCCATGACGATTCCTATATCCGCAAGGCGGCCATCCAGTACAAGGTCCCCTATATCACGACGATTGCGGCGGCTGTCGCCGCGGCCAAAGGCATCGCGGCCAGCCGCGGGGGGAAGGGAGAAGTCCGCAGCCTCCAGGAATATCACACCGGGATTTCCGGTTAGGCGCCCGATGGGAACCCGGCCCCCCTTGCTTCACAGGGCCACTTCCCCGCTTCTCCGCAATCGGGCGTTGTGCAGGAAATATTCGTCTTTCCCTTTCGCGACCTCGGGGTCGAAGGCGTCGACCGCGCCTCGCCGGTCGTCATCGGTAACGAACACGACTCTCTCGTTTGCGGCAAGGCCCTTGAGAATGCCGTAAGCTGACTCTTCGGGGGATATGGCGGATGCAGGCGCGCCGCCGACCTTGTCCCAGATGGGTGTGGCGGTAGTGCCGGGAATGACGGTGGAAAGGCGTATGTTGTCATCCCACAGTTCATAGCGCAGGGAGCAGGTAAGCCCGACCAAGGCGGCCTTGGTGGCGCTGTACATGCTCTGATACGCCATCGGCGAGAAAGCGATTCCCGAGGCCGTGTTGGCGATATGCCCGCCGCCCTGGGCGCGCATGACAGGCAACACCGCCCTGATGCCGTAGAGTGCGCCGAAGAAGTTCACCTCGAATGCGAACTCCCAATCGGCATCGGTGGTTTCTTCAAAGGGTTTCATCAGACCGAGACCGGCATTGTTGAAAAGGAGGTGAATCTGCCCGCCCCCGAACTCGGCCGCCTGCCGGATCATCGCGGCAACGCTTTCCTGCCTGGTCACATCGGTCCGGATGCCCAGCACCCTTCCGGGATATGCGGTGTCGAGTCGTGAGCTCTCCGCCTCCAGTTTTTCAGCGTTCAAATCCGCCAGAACCACGGCCTTTGCATCCAGCGAGAGAAGCATTTCGCACAATGCCAGACCGATCCCCGATGCCCCGCCGGTAACCACCGCAACCTTGTTTTCATAGTATTCTTTCATGTCTCACGCTTCCTTTCGGTCTTTTTTCACCAGACGGCCGAGCTAGTGTCCTGTGCGGTGAACTAACCGCACAGGACACTAGCTGAGGACGCGCCCCCGCGCCTCCATCAGGATCGCGCGGCCTTGCATCATAATGACGGGGGCCATCCCGATCAGGGGCAGCCCTGCCAGAGCCTTGATGATATGCCATTGCATGGGGTTCTGGTCCCAGGTCAACTCCGTCCATTTGATCGTGCCGCTGCCCAGCCAGACGGCATTGGGCTCGTTTCGCATGGGAAAGAGTATGGGCTGGCTCAGATCCGCTCCCGGAGCGCCCACTTTCGGGATATAGCGCCAACCAAAGGAATTCACGTCGGTGTGGAGGGCTTTCACTTGCTCTTCGCCCATCGGCTCGGGACCGGTCATTTCCAGTTGCAGGAAGGTGCTGCCTTCGTAGCTGAGACGGGTGCGGTAAGTGTCCGCCACGATGTGCAGGTCTTCAATGTCGGCGTAGATCTTGGGGACGCCCATCATGTTTCCCGTCAGGATCGGGGTGGTCTTGTTCTCCCAGACCACGAGGGCGAACGCTCCCTCCAGCCGGTCGTGCCGGCCGTTGAAACGCACCGGCGCCGCAACGGTAACCAGATTGTAGTACGATCCCGCCATCCACTCGACCTGCCGGCACTGCTGATATTGAATGACCAGCTCCGGCTTCATCAGCTCGAAGCCTTCCGGCAGGTAGTCGGCGAGCCGATCCCCGTCGGTTTTGCAGCTGTAGGCCAGGGTCACCACATCATGGTAGCAGGCCTTGGCGTCGGGATCAAAGACCTCTCCGCCGAAGTGGGCCGGCATCCTGTAACACTTGTTGTCCTCGAACCTGAACATGACAATCCTCCTTGAATGTTGTGTTAGTGCCGCGACAGGTAAGCAAGGTTAAACGGCGCCTCCCGTCTCACGCTGCATTTTTTCCAGGACGACCAGAATTCGCAGGAGGTAGAGGAGAACGCAGCCATTGGCGGCAAGAATGACACCGATGACCAGTCCGTGAACCATGTCTGGAATGAGCATGGATGTGCCGAACATGATCGCCAGCAGGTTCATGATAAACTGGACCGCGAAAAGTTTCGCCATTACAGGGGGAACCGGTCCGCCGGGCTCCCCGGGCTTTTTCAGGCGGGGAAGACAGATCCGGACCAGCGTGATAACGCCTCCGAGGATATTGAGCATGCCGACGAGAACCGTCAGCGTGGGGACAAGAATACCCGGGATGATGCAGGACACGACTCCCAGTGCCGCAAACAGAAGCCCGAACCCGATCATCAGCCATGAGCGGGGAAACGGACCGATCGGCGTACTGCCGGATGCAAGCATCTGCACCGCGAAAATCACCATCAGAAGCCCGAGTTGCGCGCTTGCCGAAAAAGGAAACAGGCCCAGATTTACCGGGATAAGCAGCACGCCGAGCAGCAGCATGAAAACACCCATGAGCAGGAGCAATGCCTGATCCGTGGAAAGCGCTGCATTGCCCCCGGGTCGTTTCTCCGCCTCCGGATAGGTACGGTATATCCGCCGGAGTACGCATGCGAGATAGGCAACCGCCGCACCGTAAATCAGCACCGCAGCCGCCGTCATGGTGATTGTCGGCAGGCCCCGTTTCCAGAGCAGCAGCGCGATCAGCATCGACATCACGTAGACCGCGGAGCATCCGAGTACCAAATGCCGGAAGATCCCCCCGTACCCCAGCCAGGTCCGAAGCTTGTCTCTGGCAAGACACATCCGCAGCAACAGCAGCAGACCTCCCGGGCCAAAACAGAGGAACAGCAGCATGCGGGGAAGCCGGTTGAAGGTCGGCACGAAACAGGTGACGATACCAACGGCGGCAACCATGACACCGCCGGCGAGCAGGGATTTCGACCTGCGCATATCGCCGAACGGTGTTTTCCCCATGGTTATCGTCTGCAAGGCAAAGATAACCAGCAGCAATCCATACAGACCGTTTTCATAGTAGGGGAGCGCTCCATCGGACACCGGGAAGAGCAGTGCCCCGGTAATCAGCAGGGCCATGGCGCCGATCAGCAGGATCACCACCTCAAGCGGCAGGTCCGCCTCTTTCAAGAGCATGCACTCCGTCCCGTTCGGTTCGCCCATTATGCGCAACCTTTCGTTGTGTCACCCCAAAATGTTATGAAGGACGGGTCGGGACTTTCACGGAGCCTCTCGTACGGCTTGAGTGCAATCGGGCGACTCACGGGAAAGCACCTGAATCCGGCAGAGTATTTGATCCAGGCAAAGGATGGTGACCGATTACGAGGGGCTTCGGGGAAGTTCCGACCCGTCCACTGACGCCAAGCTTCACGGATAGTAGCACAGTTTTTGTTTCAAGAAGTTGATTTATTAATAAAGATTGTTATGGTCGAGTGAGGTTTTTGGGAGAGGAGCGACGGCTTCGGTTCTCATCTGTTGCGGAGAGATGAAATGAAAAAACCGGGCACGATGAAAATCGGGTCCGGTTTTTTGATCAAACCAGGCTGGCAGCGGAGACCCTACGACAGGTTCCAGACAATCATCTCCCACATGTCTTTCCAGCTCTTGCCGACTTCACTCACCACCGAGGGTTCGAAGCCGCAATGCATCATGCACTGGCTGCAGCGTTCGTCCCTGCCGACCCCGTACCTGCTCCAATCGGTCTTTTCCATCATCTCCCTGAAGGTGGGGTAGTGGGCGTCGGTGATCAGGTAACAGGGCGCCTTCCAGCCGCGCGGGTTGCGGGTAGGGTTGCCCCAGGGGGTGCAATCGAGCTGTTTTTCCCCCATGAGGAACCGGAGGTACATTGGGGTGGAGAGGATCCGGTGCCGCTTGCTCAGCTCGAACACTTCGCGGAACTTGCGCTCGATCTCGCGCCGCTCCAGGAAGAGCTTCTCGCCCACGGCCTCGTAGCCGAACCCGGGGGCCACCAGGAAGCCGTCCACGCCGAACCCCTTCAGGATGGTGAACAGCTCGTCGATCTCCTCCAGGTCGGTCTCCTTGAAGATGGTGGTGTTGGTCCAGACCCGGTAGCCGAGCCGCTTGGCCTTGCGTATGCCGGAGACGGCCGCGGCAAAGGCGCCCTTCTGCTCCAGTACCCGGTCGTGGGTGGCCTCCATGCCGTCCATGTGGACGTTCAGGGTCAGGTTGGGGTGGTTCCGCATCCGGTCGAGCGCGTCTTCCAGCAGCAGGCCGTTGGTGCAGAGGTAGACGTGCTTCCCCTTTGCCAGCACGGCCGGGATCAACTCGTGGATGCGGGAATAGAGAAACGGCTCCCCACCGGTGATGGTGACCACCGGGGCCGGACATTCGTCCACGGAACCGAGACATTCCTCCAGGCTCATCTCGTCCGCCAGGGTGTCGGCGTATTCACGGATCCTGCCGCAGCCAGAGCAGGCCAGGTTGCAGAGATGGGTAGGTTCCAGCATCAGGACCAGGGGGAATTTTTCGACCTTGCGGAGCTTGTTGGAGACCAGGTACCTGGTCAAATCGATGTTCAGCTTCAGGGGGAAGCGCATTGTGCGTATCTGTTCCTTTCAACGTTTATGACGGTACAGCTTGTGGGCCGGATGGAATCCCGGGACAACGTCTCTGACTGGGTTGGGACTTTATGTCGGGCACCGGTGCTGGGCTTCCCCGAAGCCTCTCGTAATCGGTCGCCATCCTCCGCACGGATAATCATTCTGCCGGGTTCGGGTGCTTTCCCCTGAGCTGACTAACTGCACTGAAGCCGTACGAGCGGCTCCGTGGAAGTCCCACCCAGGCCCTGTCACCAGCGGTTCGCGCGGAACTATTTGACCCTTGCCAGTGGCGGTGTCGCCGAGGCACGCCGCTCCAGGAGCGCCCTGGCCGCCGCGGCGATGCCGCTTGCGTCCAGGCCGAGATCGGCACGCAGCCGGGCCTGGGTGCCGTGCTCCACGAACCGGTCGGGGATGCCGAGTCTCTTGACCCTGACATCGAACCTCCCGGCCGCTTCCAGGAGTTCCAGCACGGCGCTGCCGAAGCCCCCCTGGAGGGCGTTTTCCTCCACGGTCAGCAGGCGGCCGGTGCGGGAGGCCGCCGCAAGGATCAGCTCCCGGTCGAGCGGCTTGACGAATCGGGCGTTGACGACCGTGGCGCGGACGCCTTCAACGGCCAGCAGCCGGGCCGCCTCCAGAGCCGGGTAGACGGTGACGCCGACGGCCAGGATTGCCAGGTCGTCCCCCTCCGCGAGGGTTTCGCCCTTCCCGATCTCAAGCTCTTTCAGGTCGGTGTCCATGGCGACCCCGTATCCCGTCCCGCGGGGGTAGCGGAGGGAGATGGGGCGGCCGCACCGGACCGCGGTCTTGATCATGTGCTGGAGCTCGTTTTCGTCTTTGGGCGCCATGACCGTCATCTCCGGCAGATGGCGCAGGAACGACAGGTCGAACACTCCGTGGTGGGTCGGACCGTCGTCTCCAACCAGGCCGCCCCGGTCCAGCGCCAGGGTGACCGGCAGCTTCTGGAGGCAGACGTCGTGGAAGATCTGGTCGTAGGCGCGCTGGGCAAAGGTCGAATAGATGGCGGCCACCGGCCTGAAACCTTCGGCGGCCAGGCCGGCCGCAAAGGTGACGGCGTGCTGCTCGGCGATGCCCACGTCGAAGAACCGGTCCGGAAACGCTTTGGCAAAGGGGGACAGCCCGGTGCCGTCCGGCATGGCAGCGGTGATGGCCACGACCCGCTCGTCCTCCTCGGCCAGCCTGAGCATGGTGCTGCCGAACACTGAGGTGTAGGAGCCCGCTCCCCCCTTGGCGGCCTTGGTCCTGCCGGTCTCGATGTCGAAGGGGCCGATGCCGTGGAAGATGTCCGGGTCCTTCTCGGCAGGTGCGTATCCTTTCCCTTTGGTGGTCATGACGTGGATCAGGAGCGGGCCGTCCACGGTGCGGTAGTTGCGGAACACCTCGACGAGCTGGGAGAGGTCGTGCCCGTGGATCGGCCCCACGTAGTCGAAACCGAGTGCCTCGAACAGGGTACCGGGGGTCAGGAAACCCTTGAGGGAATTTTCCGCCTTCTTGGCGAAATGGAGGATATTGCCGCCGATGGCCGGGATACTCTTGAGGAGCGACTGGATCTCCTTCTTGAGCTCCCGGTAGTATCTCCCGGTGAGCTTGCGGGAGATGAACGCGGAGAAGGCGCCCACGTTTTTGGAGATGGACATGTCGTTGTCGTTGAGGACCACGATCAGGTTCTTCTGCAGATGTCCCGTCTGGTTCAGCCCCTCGAAGGCGATCCCGCCGGTGAGGGATCCGTCTCCGATGACCGCGATCACCTTGCTGTCCTTGCCGGTGAGGCCGTTTGCGGCGGCCATTCCCAGGCCGGCCGAGATGGAGGTTGAGGAGTGGCCGGCGCCGAAGGCGTCGTGGGGCGATTCACCGCGCTTGGGAAAACCGCTGATCCCCTTGTACTGTCGCTGGGTGTGGAACACGTCGCGTCGGCCGGTGATGATCTTGTGGGTGTAGGCCTGGTGGCCCACGTCCCAGATGATCCGGTCGGCGGGGGAATCGAAGCAGTAGTGGAGTGCAAGGGTCAGTTCCACGCACCCCAGGTTGGAGGCCAGGTGCCCGCCGGTGCGGGAGACTGTTTCCAGCAGAAAGCGGCGGAGCTCGTCCGCGAGGGGTCCGAGTTCCTCTTCCTTCAGTTGCTTCAGGTCTGCCGGGCCGTTTATTTTTTCAAGGAGTGGGTACATGAGCTACTCCGTTACAAAATTCTTGTTGAGGAAACCGATACCGTCTAAGCGCCCGTTGTACGTTGCGCGCCGCCTGTGGCAGGGCGGGCGTATCCGTGGGCGTGGAACCACTCCACCGCCTTGGCCAGCGCGTCTTTGACCGGGCGCTGGGGGAGCCCCAGCTCCCGGACCGCCTTGGTTGGATCGAAATACATGAGTTTGCCCGCCATCCGGACTCCGGCCAGGGGGATCAGCGGTTCCTTGCCGGTGAGCCGGGACAGTCCCTCGTTCAGATACGCGGCAAGCAGGATGGGCCCGTAGGGGAGTCTCACCCGAGGGGCCGGGAGGCCGGAGATCTCCGCCAGCAGCGTGAAGATCTCCCGGAGGGTCAGGTTCCGGTTGCCGAGGATATACTTCTCGCCGACCCGTCCGTGCCTGGCGGCCAGGATGTGTCCTACTGCGCAGTCTTCCACGTCGATGAGGTTGAGTCCGGTATCCAGGTAGGCGGGCATCTTCCGGTTGAGAAAATCCACGATGATCTTGCCGGTCGGGGTCGGCTTGATGTCGAGCCCGCCGACCGGTGTGGACGGGTTGACGATCACCAGCGGCAGGCCGCGGCCGAGGAAGCTTTCCGCCTCCCGTTCGGCGAGGAATTTGCTCTTCTTGTAGTGACCCACCATCTCCGCGAAGGTCACCGGGGTCTGCTCGGTGCCGGGCGTGCCGTCCCCCGGGTTGCCCAGGGTGCCGACGCTGCTGGTGTACACCACCCGGGAAACGTCCCGCTTCAGGGCCGCGGTGAGCAGGGCGCGGGTCCCTCCCACGTTCACCTCGTACATGGCGGAGGGTTCCCTGGTCCAGAGGCGGTAGTCTGCGGCGGCGTGGAACAGGGTGTCACAGCCGGCGATCCCCCGCTCCAGCGATCCGGCGTCGCGCAGGTCCCCTTCGTGAAGCTCAACGTCGAGCCCCGACAGGTTGCTCCGGTCCGAGCCGGGTCTGACGAGGGCGCGTACCCGGCAGCCCTGCTTCACCAGCTCGCGCGCGATGCTGGCACCGATGAAACCGGTGGCGCCGGTCAGAAATACCTTTTTCATAGCCGTATCGATGTTATGCCGCCCCCGCCGCGAGGGGCGGACATTGTGCGAAAGGGACGGCGGCAGGGATTGCTCAGTAGTTTTCACCCGCGAGGGAGCTGTATGTTCCAAGTGCCATGAGAGGGAAGCAGTTCCGGTAGACGTGGTATTTGATCATGAAGTATTTCGGGAAGCCGGTACCGGTGAACTGCTCTTCGTCCCAGGTACCGTCCGGCTTCTGGTTTCTAATCAGGTACTCGATGCCGCGGGCGACGGACGAGGTCCGCGCCTCTCTCGCGGCCATGAGGGCCAGGAGCGCCCAGGCGGTCTGGGAAGCGGTGCTCTCGCCGATGCCGGCCTGGGACCGGTCGTGGTAGGACTCGCAGCTCTCCCCCCAGCCGCCGTCTATGTTCTGCTTGGACTTGAGCCAGGTTACCGCCTTGCGGATGTAGGGCTGGGAAGGGTCTTCCCCGATTGCCTTCAGCCCGCACAGGACCGACCAGGTGCCGTAGATATAGTTGACCCCCCAGCGGCCCCACCAGGGGCCTTCCGGCTCCTGGGTCCGCTTGATGAACTCCAGGGCGCGGACCGCGGCCGGGGTGTCCTTGGGGTAGCCGAAGGTCCCCATCAGCTCCAGCATCCTGCCGGTGAGGTCGGCCGTGGGAGGATCGATGAGCGCTTCCAGGTCGGCGAACGGGATCTTGTTCAGGATATGCTTGGTATTGTCCTTGTCGAAGGCCCCCCAGCCGCCGTTTCTGCTCTGCATGCCGAGGCACCAGTTGATCCCACGCCTGATGGCGTCGTCCTTGGCCTGCATGTCCTTGGTCTGGATCTCCTTGATGGCCATCATGACGATGCCGGAATCGTCCACGTCCGGATACCAGTCGTTCAGAAACTCGAACGCCCACCCGCCGGGCTCCAGGTCGGGAGATTTCACCTTCCAGTCGCCCGGTTTGCGCACTTCCCGCTCGATCAGCCATTGGGCCGCCTTTACCAGGGCAGGGTGGTCGTTGGGCACGCCGGCGTCCATGAGGGCCTTGAGGGCCAGGGCGGTGTCCCAGACCGGAGATATGCAGGACTGGAGCACTATGTGCTCGTCGCTTTCGATGCAGAAGTTGGCCAGCGCCTCCAGGCCCTTCTGGACCGCGGGATGGTCGTTGGCGTATCCCAGGCAGTGCAGCGCCAGGATCGAGTTGAGCATGGCCGGCTGGATCCCCCCCCAGTCACCGGTCGGCTCCTGGTGGTCCAGCACCCATTTCTCGGCAAGGGCCGTGGCCTTGTTCTTGAAAGGCCGGATGGGGCTCCGCTCGTAGATTTTCAGCAGGTGATCCACCCCGATGAAGATGTTTTTCCAGGTGAGGATCCCCTCCTCTTTGGTGAAGGTGTAATCGGTCGGCCTGGGCGGCCGCACATAGAGTTCCTGGACCCTGGTCCAGGGTGGCAGCTTGCGGACCGGGCGGATGGCCATGACGATGGAGAGGGGGATAATGGTCGCCCGTGACCAGCTGGAAAACTCGTACATGTTCAGGTATGCCCAGTTCGGCAACAGTGAGAGCTCGATGGGCATGGACGGCACCCCGAACCAGGCGAACTCCCCGAACAGGGCCAGGAATATCTTGGTGAAGACCCGGGACTTGATGATCCCGCCCTTTCCCAGGATAAAGGCGCGCGCCTTTTCCATGGCGGGGTGTTCCGCGGGGTAGCCCGCCAGCTTCAGGGCGAAATACGCCTCGATGGTGGTTGACAGGTCTCCGGGGCCGCCGTGGTAGATGGTCCAGTAGCCCTCCCTGGTCTGCTTGCCCAGAAGGTAGTTGGCGAGCTTCCTTTCCCGATCCTTGTCGACCGTGCCGAGGAAATGAAACAGCATGATGTACTCGGCGGTTATGGTGACGTTGGATTCGAGCTCCGCCCACCAGTAACCCTCCGGAAGCTGCTCGCGGAAGAAGAATTCGCAGCTCCGCTGGATGGTGGTGTCGAGCGGCGTGCTGCTTCCCGCCGTCTTTTTCTTCCAGATATAGGATGGGAGGTGATGGACCTTGGCGCCGGGCTTTGGCGCCGCTTTATCGTCGTGTTCCGTGGTGATGCCGTTAAATGAGGTTAAAGCATGGGATATGGGGTATTTGCAGGGTTTCATGCCAGTGTGCTCCATAGAATACCTTGAAAAGTCACCATTGAATTTATTATTTATGGGACACCGTTTATTTAGTTTATTGCGTATAACTGCAAACTTCTACCACATTTTTTTTAAAAGGTATACCACTTTTCAGCCGGATCTTCAGCCAAAATTAACGATTTCGTCATAAATTCGACACTGTTGGGTGATGTCCGGCCGTCGCCGGCGCGGTTGATTTCACCGAAGGGCTATGGTACCCTCAGTCCGGCTTTTTCAAGGGAGGACGTGGAAATAATGAAAAATACGGCTGATAGAGAGAGGGGCCTGTTCGGCCTGGTGGCGCGCTTCCCGTTCCTGGTGCTGCTGGTGGCGCTGGTTCTGTCCGTAGTGTCGGTCATCTATACCAAAAACCACCTCGAGTTCCTGACCGGCAGGGACGACCTCATGCCGAAGAACAGCAAGTTCCACAGCAACTACCGGGACTATCGCCAGGAGTTCGGGGACCAGGAGGAGATCGTCATCGTCGTCGAGAGCGACGATCCCGAGCGGGCGGACCGCTTCGGAATGGAGCTCTATGCAAACCTCCTGGATAAAAAGGATGTCTTCCGGGAGGTGTTTTATCCCAACGGGCTGGAGTTTTTCAGAAAGAACGGTCTGCTGTTCATGCCGTACGAGGATCTGCGTTCGCTCAGGGAAAACCTGGCCAAGGCCAAGCCGGTGCTCAAGGACCTGGCGGCTTCCCCGTCCGTCCAGACCCTGTTTGTCTCCCTCACCAACCACATGGACGACTACATGAGACAGCCGCCCGGCGGACCCGGCTCGGCTGAGCGGCTCTCCGGACTCACCTTCATGCTGGACAAGCTGGGGGCGGGCCTGGACCGGTTCGGCAAGGAGGAGGGGGGCTCGTTCTCCCTGAATGATCTCTTTGCCGCGTCGGGAGAGGAGTCCGCCTTTGCCAAGGCATCCAGGATGCAGCTCATGACCATCCTGCCGATCAGGGAGAGCGGCAGCTTCGTCCCTGCCGAGCGGGCCATAACGGCTGTCAGGGGAGAGATCGCCAGGCTGACGGCCCGGCCGGAGTTCAAGGGGGTCAAGGCCGGGCTTACCGGCATCCCGGTCCTCGAGTACGAGGAGATGTCCACCAGCCAGCGGGACATAGCCCTGGCCACGGTGGTCTCAATCGTCCTGACCGTCATCCTGCTGCTGTTCGCCTTCCGCGGGGTATTGAACTCCCTGGCCGCCATGACCGCCCTGCTGGTGGCGATTGCCCTCTCCTTCGGGATGGCGACCCTGGTGGTGGGCCACCTGAACATCCTTTCCATGGTGTTCGCGGTCATGCTCATCGGCATCGGCATAGAATACGGCATCCAGATCGTGCTCAGGTACCAGGAGGAGCTGGCCAAGGGTCGGCAGCGGCTCGAATCCCTCAGAACGGCCCTGAACCGGAACATCTGGGCCATCGCCATGGCCGCGGCCACCGTGGCCGCGGCCTTCATCACCTTCGTGTTCACCGATTTCAAGGGAATAGCCGAGCTCGGGATCATCGCCGCCATCGGCATCTGCATCTGCGTCCTGGTCACCTTCACGGTGCTCCCGGCCATGCTGATGCTGCCGATGAAGCTCGGGAAAAAGAACCGCAAGGTGACGGCGCAGGGCGGTGCCTCGGTCTCCCCGCGCCCCGGCCCGTCGGCAGTCAGGCGACTGATTAAAGTGGTCCTCTTCGACCATCCGCGCACCGTGCTGGTGGTGACGGTCCTCCTCTGTCTCGCGTCCTGTTACCCCCTTATCCAGGTAAACTTCGACTACAACCTGCTGAACCTCCAGGCCAAGGGGCTCGAATCGGTGGCGTACGCCCACAAGCTGATGAAGAGTTCGGAAAACTCTGGCTATTTCGCCGTGGCGACCGCGCGGACCCCTGAAGAGGCCGCCAGCCGGACCAAGGCCCTGGAGGCGCTGCCGACCGTGGACCACGTGGTGAGCATCGCCTCCTTCATCCCGGAGGACCAGGAACGGAAGCTGACCGAGCTGGCGGCCATGCGGGCGGAGCTGGCAGACGTCAGGCCCTCCCCGTACGATGAAGACCTGCGGGTCATGGAGCTGCCCGCGGTGTTCGAAACCTTCCGCGCAACGGTGGAGAGGTTTCACCAGCGGCTGGAGCGGGAGAACCTCCCCGAGGCGAAAGGGGTCGCCGGCTTCCTGCAGACCCTTGACCGTTTCTTCGCCGGACTGGAGAAGGAAAAGGACCGGAATGCCCTGGGGATGCTCAGGAACTTTCAGGGGGATCTGCTGGCGGGTCTGCCGGACAAGCTGGAAATCCTCAAGGAGAGCCTGAACGCCGTGCCCGTGACCGCGGCCGATATCCCTGCCGAGCTGCGGAAGCGCTTCGTGGGCGCGACCGGCAGGTACCTGCTGCAGATCGCCCCGAAACGGGAGATATTCGACCTGGATCCGCTCAAGTCCTTCCTGGACGACGTGCGCAAGGTGGAACCGAACGCCACCGGCGAACCGGTCATGGTGTTCGAGTCAATGACCATCATGCGCGATTCGTACCGGGGTGCGTTCCTCTATGCCTTCCTGGCCATCGTGCTCATTCTGCTGGTCACTTTCCGGAGTATCCGCTATACCCTCATCGGGCTGGTGCCGCTGGTGGTCGGGGTGCTGTTCATGGTGAGCGGCATGTGGCTGTTCGGCATCAACTTCAATTCCGCCAACATCATCGTGATGCCGCTGGTGCTCGGGATTGCGGTGGACTCGGGGATCTACATCATCAACCGGTTCCGCCGGGAAGGAGAGAGCGGCTACGAGGTGATCGTCAGCAGCACCGGGCGGGGCGTGTTCTACAACACCCTGACCATCATGATCAGCTTCGGCGCCCTCATGGTGGCCCGCCACCAGGGGGTCTTCAGCATCGGCGCCATCATGACCCTGGGGATGTTCGCCTGCCAGTTGGCCTTCATCGTGACCCTTCCGGCGGTTCTGGCGCTGTTCGGCGAAAAGCGCCCCACTCAAGAGGCACCGTAGTGCGGGCCGAGGGCCTCGGCGGGGCCGTGGGGCTCTCCCACCTGTTTCTGCGCCGGACGGTCGTGCCGGGGGACGGCGTCATCGACGCCACCTGCGGCACCGGCCGGGACACCCTGTTCCTGGCCCGGCTGGTGGGGAGCAAAGGGAGGGTATGGGCCTTCGACGTGCAGGACGGCGCGATGGACGCCGCCACAGATCTGCTGCGCGATGCCGGCTGTCTCGACAGGGTGAGCCTGGTCCGCGCCGGTCATGAACGGATCGCGGAGCACGTGAGCGGACCGGTGCGGGCGGTGGCGTTCAACCTGGGCTTTCTGCCGGGCGGCGGGCGCGGGACCGTCACCCGGCCAGAGACCACGCTGGCGGCGCTGGAGCAGGCGGAGGCCCTGCTCCTCCCGGGCGGGGTCATCACCATAGCCGTCTATACGGGTCATCCCGGCGGGGCCGAGGAGGGGAGAAGGGTTGAGGAGTGGGCCGCGGGACTGTCACCGCGCCGCTTCAACACCTGGAGGAGCAGCCAGCTCAACCGGTCGGAGAGCGCGCCCTACCTGGTGTTGGTGGAGAAGCTGCACTGAATAAAGAGACCTCCCAGGTTTTCGAAACCCGGCAGGTCTGCGGAAGTAGACTCGCAATGTCCCGAGGACCCGTTTATGCTCCGTACTCTCATCCCCTATCTCCTGGTTGCCCCGCCGATCTGCTACGGCCTGATGACGCTGGTCTGGGGCCGGCGCTTCTTCGGCCGGGCTCCCAGGGAGAGCGGACACCTCCCGCCGGTCACGATCCTGAAGCCGGTCAAGGGGGTGGATGCGGAGAGCTTCGGGAATTTCGCTTCGTTCTGCCGCCAGGATTACCGGGTCTGGCAGCTCGTATTTGCCACGGCCTCCGCGGATGACCCCGCCGTTCCGGTCATAGAGCGGCTCATGGCGGAGTTTCCGGGGGTAGACATCGAACTGGTCATTGACGACCGGATTTACGGACCCAACTACAAGGTCTGCAACCTGATCAACGCCTTTCCGAGGGCGAAGCACGACATCCTGATCGTCTGTGACAGCGACATACGGGTGGGGCCCCGCTACCTGCGGGAGGCGGCCGGACCGTTCAGCGACCCGGGGGTAGGGCTGGTGACCTCACTGTACCGGAGCCCGCGGGTCAGGAACATCCCCACCGCCCTGGAGGCCATGGGGTTTACCAGCGAGATGATCCCCAACGTGATGGCGGCGCTCTGCCTGGAGGGGTTGACCTTCGCCCTGGGGGCCTCCATGGCGGTCAGCCGCCGGGCACTGGCGAAGATCGGCGGTTTCGAGGCCCTGGTCGACTACCTGGCGGACGACTACCAGCTGGGCAACATGGTCCACAGGGCCGGATACCGGCTGGAGCTGTCCGGCTACTTTGTGGAGAGCGTAATGAAGCGGGAGACCCTGGCCGGCATCCTCTCCCGCCAGCTCCGCTGGGCCAGGACCATGAGGGCCAGCAGGCCCGGGGGCTATCTGGCCTCCGGTATCACGCAGCCGGTTCCGGCCGCGCTCCTGGCGCTGCTGGTATCCGGGTTTTCAGCCGCGGGCTGGACGGCCGCGAGCCTGCTCGGGCTTACCCGGCTCATATGCGGACTGGTCTTCAGCCGCGTATTCGTAAGGGACGGGTTGTATCCGCGGCACCTCTGGCTCCTGCCGCTGCGGGACCTGCTGGCCTTTTCCACCTGGGCGCTCTCTTTTTTCGGCAACCGGGTCGTATGGCGCTCCAATGTCTTTCGCGTTCTGCCGGGTGGGAAGATCCGTGAGGCGGGAAACGCTCCGCAGCGGTAGCCGGCCGGGCGCTGCAGTCTTTACTTTTGCCGATGTTCTCCTATACTTTCCCATGAAAAATCATCACCCGGGGTACCCAATGTTATCCATAGCCCGATATCTCGGCGCCCTCACCCTGTCCCTGCTCCGGGAACTGGGCAGGATGCTGCTTTTCATCCTGTATGCCCTGTACATGATCGTCCGTGCGCCCGGCAAGCCGGTTCACATCCTGAAGCAGCTCAGTTTCATAGGGGCGAAATCGTTCTTCGTCATATTTCTCACCGCCGCCTTCACCGGAATGGTGCTTGCACTGCAGGGGTATTACACCCTGACGAAATTCGGTTCCGAGGGGATGCTCGGCTCGGTGGTGGCCCTGTCCCTGATCCGGGAGCTGGGACCGGTACTCTCCGCCCTCATGGTTACCGGACGGGCGGGAAGCGCCATTACCGCCGAGATCGGCATCATGCGGATCACCGAGCAGATAGACGCCCTGGAGGTCATGGCGCTGGAGCCCTTCAAGTACCTCATGTCGCCCAGGATCCTCGGAGCGCTCATCGCCCTTCCGCTGCTGTGCGCCATCTTCGACGTGATCGGAATCTATGGCGGGTACCTGGTCGGCGTGAAGCTGATGGGGGTCAACCCCGGGGCCTATTTCCACGAGATGGAGAAGAGCGTGGAGTGGAAGGATGTCTACTCGGGCATTCTGAAGTCGGTATCGTTTGGCCTTATAATATCCTGGATCTGCTGCTATAAGGGGTATTACACCAGCCGCGGCGCCGAAGGGGTGTCCCGCTCCACTACGGCCGCGGTGGTCATGTCGTCGGTGTTGATACTGGTCTGGGATTACTTTCTGACATCGGTACTATTATAATTTTTCGGCGGATCAATGATTGAACTGTTCAGAGTGACAAAAGCTTTCGGAGACCAGGTGGTACTGAACCACCTGGATCTGACGATCCCCACCGGCAAGATCACCGCGGTGATCGGCCCGAGCGGCGAGGGGAAGAGCGTCCTGCTCAGGCATATCATCGGACTGCTGAAGCCGGACATGGGCCGGGTCATCGTGGATGGCGAGGACATAACCCATATGAGCCGCGCCGAGCTGAACCGGGTGCGCGAGAGGTTCGGGTTTCTGTTCCAGAACTCGGCCCTGTTCGACTCCATGACCGTGTTCGAGAACGTGGCCTTCCCTCTCCAGGAAAAGACCCGTCTCTCAAAGGACGAGATCCGGGATCGGGTGCGCCGGGCACTCGAAGACGTGGGACTCAGGGACGTGGACGACAAGTACCCGGACCAGCTCTCCGGGGGGATGAAAAAGAGGGTGGGACTCGCACGCGCACTGCTGCTCAAGCCGGACATCATCCTGTTCGACGAGCCCACCACCGGGCTGGACCCCATCATCTGCAACGCCATGCACCGGCTGATCAAGGAGACCCACCAGCGATACGGCTTCACCGCGGTGATCGTCACCCACGAGGTCCCCTCCATCTTCGACATCTGCGGATACGTGGCAATGCTCTACCGGGGCAGGATCCAGATGCGGGGCACTCCGGACGAGATAAGGGCCTCGGAGGACCCGGTGGTGCGCCAGTTTATCAACGGCGAGCTGGAGGGCCCCCTCAAGTTCGTATGACCGGCGGCACTGCTGCCTCATCTTAATCATTTGGGTGAACCATGGATAAAGCAAGACTGGAAACCATAGTCGGTATTTTCGTGCTGGTGGGGATCCTCTGCCTGGGCTACCTGTCCATCAAGCTGGGGAAGATGGAGCTGATAGGAGGCGACCACTACGAGGTGAACGCCAATTTCGACTCGGTCTCCGGCCTCAGAACCGGCGCATCCGTCGAAATCGCAGGGGTTGAGGTGGGTCGGGTGGCGCAGATCGCTCTCGACCCCCAGGAGGGGTATACCGCAAAGGTCACCTTCAGGATCGATTCCGGCATCGAGCTTCAGGACGACGTGATTGCCTCGGTCCGGACCCGCGGCATCATCGGAGACAAGTATATTCTGCTGAAGCCCGGGGGCTCGGACCGGCTGCTCAAGAACGGCGGGCGCATCCGGGAGGTTGAATCCGCAATCGATTTCGAGGGTCTGCTTAGTAAATTCATCCACGGGAAAGTGGATTGACGGGAGGGAAAGACCATGAGAACAACTGGCAAGACGGTTTCATTCCTTGCTGCCCTGCTGCTTGTCTGCGGAGTGTCGTCGTACGCCGCGGAATCCGACAAGGGGACCCTGGTGCTCGATCTGGACGACTGCATCCGCCGGGCGCTCTCCAAGGCGCCCGAGCTGGGCGAGGCGCGGGCCGACATCGAGCTGGCCGCTGCGAAGCTGGAAGAGGCCAAGGCGCACCGTTATCCGCAGATAGAGTTTCTCGGCCTCGCCGGCCCGGTTTCCAAGGCCAGGGGGAACCAGATCTATTCCCCCGACCGCATCGACAGACTCCATGGTCTCACGGTATTCGCCAGGGGTGACGCAACCCTGGTCCAGCCGCTGTATACCTTCGGCAAGATCAGCGAACGGATGAAGGCGGCCACCCACGGCATCGAGGTGGACAAGGCCAGGCAGGATCAGAAGAGCAACGAGATTGTCCTCAAGGTCAAAGAGTATTACTATGGTCTTCTGCTTGCCCGGGAACTGAAGGAAGTGGTGACCGAGGTGGGCGAGATCCTGGACAAGGCCCGGGACAATGCCAGGAAGCTTCTCGACAAGGGCTCGGCCAACGTGGAACCCGCGGACATATACAAGCTGGACGCCTTTTCCGGCGAGGTCCGCAAATACACCGAGGAGGCAAGGAAGGGCGAATCCCTTGCCCTGGCGGCACTCCGCGCCCAGATGGGCCTGCCCCCCGATGCGCCGTTCGATATCGCCACCCAGAGGCTGACGCCGGATGATGCGAAGAGCGGGGCCGATCTCCAGGCATCCCTGGAGTCCGCCAAGGTCAGACGCCCCGAATACCGGCAGCTTAAGGAGGGGTTGCAGGCCCGGGCCGCCCTGGTGGAGGCGGCCAAGGCCGATTACTATCCGGATTTCTTCCTGGGGGGCTACCTGTCGGGCGCCTACTCCCCGGACAGGGATCGTGTCACCAACCCCTGGATTCGCGACGAGTTCAACCACCTCTGGGCCGGAATAGCCTTGGGGCTCAAGTGGAAGATCGACTTCGGCATCACTTCGGCCAAGGTGGCCCAGGAGCGTGCCCAGTACAACCGGCTGCTGAGCACCAACGACTATGCAAACGCCAATATACCGCTCCAGGTGCGGAAGGCATATTTCGAGCTCAACGAGGCGGACCAGAGCATCGCTGCCACCAGAGACGCCTATTCCAACGCCAAGAAGTGGGCGGTATCCGCCGTGGCCAACTTCGACATGGGGGTGGGACCGGCCAAGGAGATCTTCGATGCGCTCCAGAGCTACGCCCGGATGCGGGCCGAATACTTCCAGTCCATATACAACTACAGGATGTCCCTGGCCAACCTGGACTACGCGGTGGGCCAGGTGCCACTCGAACCCAGATAGTTTCTGTCCGGAAAGGGTGCTTTTTCGCCCTGGCTGTGTCAATCTGCGGGCTTGCTTGTGCGACGTACTATACGTGTACGCCTCCGCGCAACCCCTGGATTTCCTTGCCAGGACAAAAAATCCCCTCTTTCCGAATCAGAAACCCATTTATTATTCATCCGGTGTTTCCGGATGGAACCCAGATAGGAGGTAGTTTTCATGAAATGGTTAACCGTGCCTGCGGTCATTGCCGCATACACCCTTTCCTTTTCCGGTCCGGCTTTTGCTTCGGTGACCGCTGACGTGAAAAAGACCGTGGACCAGGTGGTCTCCATCGTCTCCAACCCCGAGCTCAAGAAGCCGCAGAACGAGGCCAAGCGACGGGCGGCCCTCAAGAGCGCCATCAGCGTCATCTTCGACTACGGCGAAATGGCGAAACGCTCCCTCGGCGTCCATTGGAAGGGGAGAAGCAAGGCCGAGCAGAAGGAGTTCGTGGATCTGTTCGCCACGCTGCTGGAGAATTCCTATGCAAGCAAGATAGAATCGTACGAGAACGAAAAGATTGTCTACGACAAGGAGACCATCGACGGCGACTATGCCGAGGTCAAATCCAGGGTCGTCACCGCCAAGCGCGACGAGTTCACCCTCGACTACCGCCTGCTGAAGGAGGGGAACCGCTGGATGGTCTACGACGTGGTCATCGAGGGGGTCAGTCTGGTCTCCAACTACCGTTCCCAGTTCAACAAGATCATCACCAGCCAGGGGTACGGGGAATTGGTCAAGAAGCTGAAAGCCAAGGGCGAGGAGATAAAGCCGCTGTGACAGTGACTGCCGGGCGACCAGTCGATCCGGAAAAGGGCGGGACGGTCTGGAATGGCCTTCCCGCCCTTTTTTTGATCACTGCCTGGCAAAATCTGCTATTATCCAGCCGGCACACTCGCGGTCCGCATTCGGCCATTTCCTCCCTTAGGGGATCTCCTGGAGGTTTTATGAAAAAGTTGTGGCTGGTGGTTCCTCTGCTCGCACTCTCGGGATGCGCGATGTTCAGCACGGAAAAACCGTTCCCGCTTGAAGAGTCCAACCCGACTTCGGTCAGGGAGTGCCGCAGGGTCGGCACGTTCCCCGGCCCCGAGGGGTACCGGTTCTGGGGTCCTCCGGCCGTGCTGTCGGATTTCAAGTGGAAGACCGCGGAGCAGGCGAAGCAGATGGGAGCGACCCATATCTACTGGCGCGAGAGTTCCGAGAAATTTGAAGGGGGAATCGTCGGCTACGCCTTCGACTGCACCGGCGTGAAGATGCCGCAGGATTACGAGGACGAAGACGGGTACTGACCCGGTGAAATGCCCGGCAGGAGGCAACCCTAGTGTCCTGTGCGGCTAATTCCTTCCTTACAATTCCGGGCCTTTTGGCCCCTGGCCGCGTTCCGGCTCCTCGGCTTAGACCCGCCTAGGCCTGTGTAGACGCGCCTTGCCACGAACCAAAATTCCTCTGAATTCTTGCGGTGAACTAACCGCACAGGACACTTGTCGAGTGGCATAGGGGTGTCGCCGTGGATCGCGTGGGAGAACTCGAGGATCTCGTCCACCCGCACCGTCAGGCGACAGCATACCTGGGGTATGCCGCTCGGCTCGTCCTGGGGCGAGAAACCGTCCAGTATGCCAGTTTCCGTGATCTCGGACACGGTGCCGATGAACGGGTACCCCTTTCCAGATGGCCACTCGACCACGGCCACAGCCACCCTGCGGTTGTTTGACAGGTTCTCCAGGGTCCTGCGGCAGAACCACGCCTCGAACACCAGGTGTCCGGGATCGGG
>JARKPN010000131.1 GCA_029975275.1 Geobacteraceae bacterium
TGCGACAAACACCCTGGCATCCGCTGCGCCTTTGGCGGTGTCTGCCGGGGCAAGCTGTACTGGGAGGGGAAAGCCGTGAAGCCCTTGCCGCTTTCCCAGGTGAACGAATGCCAATGGCCAGAACGCGCCAGTTTTTGCGCGAGGCAAGACGAAGCCGAGGCGAGGCCGTAGCATGCCCCAGGCGCGCGTCCACATCTCCGAAATCCGCGAGGCAGGGGGGCTGAAGCCGTGGCTTGCTCGACAGCTTCACGCGGAGGGTGCGCGCCCCATTCTGGCCCCTGTGCAGCCCAAGAAGCCCAAGCCGGCAAAGAGGTCCGAGCATGACGAACAGGCCCTTGTGATCGCCAGGGCCGATGCCCTTGCCCCGAGTGTGCCGGCGCTTCGGCTTCTCCACGCCATCCCGAACGGAGGGCACCGGACTAAGGCCACGGCAGGGAAGCTCAAAGCCGAAGGCGTGCGTCGGGGCGTGCCGGACCTGTGCTTGCCTGTGCCCATGGATGGTTGGCACGGCCTCTACGTCGAGATGAAGGCTGTTGGCGGGAAGGCCAGCCCGGAGCAACTGGAGTGGCATGCCGCCCTGCGCTCCAACGGCTACCGCGTGGAGCTTTGTGTTGGCGCTGACGCAGCATGGCAAGTCATTTGCGAATACCTGGGCCTGGCCCAAACGCTCCGCGCTTAGAAAAAAGGGGAAGAGACGTGGGGGAGTTGCTGATCAAGGGGGCGGAAGCCATAGCTCGAGCCATCGGGGAGAGTCGTAATTCCATTCCCTCCCTGGTGGAGCATGAAGGGCTTCCGGCTTGGCGAACGGATGGGCGTGGACCCTGGAAAGCCCGGCCGGCGTCTCTGGACAGGTGGCTAGAAGACCAAGAGCGCCGGCACAGGAAACCCTGTCAATAGTCAAAAACTGCTTATTTCGACTACAAAACTGCCCAATTCTGCATCCGCCCAATACGTGGGTTTAGCCTCGGCCCATCACCCCGGCCCGCGCCGGGAAGGGGGCCGACATGGGGCTTGCGAAGACCACCCGTCTTATCCAACTCGAAGAGGGCCGGAAGCTCACCGCCTACAAGGATCCCCGGGGTATATGGACCATCGGAGACGGCTACAACCTCGAGGCCCATGGATACTCGGCCGAGGAGTGTGAGGGGTTGGTTTGGACCACCGAGCAAGCCGACGCTGCCCTTGCCGATGAGATTCAGGCCGTTCTAGCCGAACTCGACCGCCGGTGGCCGAAGTGGCGCGACCTCGACGAGGTTCGCCAAGCGGCCATCGTCTCCAGCGTCTACCAGCTGGGAGCCCCGGGCGCTTCCAAGTTCTTCGCCACCATCCACGCCATTCAGTCCCGTGACTGGGAGACGGCGGCCACCCAAATGCTCGCCTCCCGTTGGGCCAAGCAGACGCCTGCCCGGGTCAAGCGCAATGCCGAGATGATCCGGACGGGGCAATGGCCCGAGGAGGTCAATGGTGTCCGATTTCTCACCGATCCGCCGCCGGCTCAGGTCGTGGCTCCAGCACCGGCTGAACCCGCTGCACCTCGAATGCCGGTTGATCGACTGCCGGATATGCCGGGCGACGGCACGACGATGGGCGATGCGGTACGAGCGGATTTACCGGATGTTGCTCGGCTGACCGTGATTCTCAAGGCCTTGGCCAAGTCAAAGACCATCTACGGCGTCCTCGGGATGCTCGGGCTGCAACTGCTCGGCGTCAACGCCTGGGACGTAGCCATCCGCATCGGCGGCCAAATCTACACCGTTCCCGACCTCTCCCCGTATCTCTCGACCATTCTTGCCTCATTGGCCGTATGGGGCCGCATGACCGCCAAGCCTATAGGGGCTCGCAATGTGTAAGTTTCTCGGCATCCTGATCATAGCCGCTACCTGCTTCTTGTCAGCCTGCGTTCCCGCCATCCTGTCCACCGAGGGAGGTTCGTCCTCCACCTCCCTCGGGCCGGACGGGGTTGCGACCAGCACCGACGTGTCCACCCTACCGGCCAGGATCAAAGCCGGCGTCGAATGGCTGTGGGACAGCTACACGGCGTTGCAGGCCAAAGGGGCTGTACCTGGGCTGGAGGACCTTAAAAACGACATCGTAGACCTGGAGGCCGTGGCCAGTCGCGGTGACCTTATGGCGGCGCTCAACCTGTACACCAGGGCCAGAAATCGGGTGACGGCAATAGCGGAGGTGGTAGGAAAATGACCTATCCTCCTGACCGTGGTGTCATTATTTACGAGGAGTTGCGTCCGTCCCTGGACGTGTTTGCCGTGACGTGGGTCGGCGATTCGCTTCTCTCTCGTGCGATAAGACGTTTCGCCCCGGGCGGATCGCATTCCAGCCTCGGCATTAAAATCTGCGACTCCATTTTCCTGGTCGAAGCCCTTGAATGGGGTGTCGATATCAAGCGTGCTTCGGATCGATTCGACGACTACGACGGAACAATCCTGATCCACCCCATCGAATGCAGTGAAGCGCTTGGGCTGCGCATCAAAGTCACGGCGTTGCGAATGGTCGCACAGCGCAAGTCCTTTCGTTACGGCTACCTGTCTTTGGTTCGCCGCATCTGGGGCAAATTCCGCGTCACGATGGGCCGGCCCATTTGCTCCCAGACCGTGGCCTACATCCTTGGCAAGCACGGCATGCTGCCGCCCCAGGATATGGTGCTGTCTCCCGGCGAGTTGCGGGAGTTACTGCCGGCCCCTTGGAGGTTGGCTCCATACAGTAAGGAGGCCGACTAAGGTGGGCGAGGCGCTTTGCAAAAACAAATGGATGGCTCCCTGGATTGGCATGGCTTTGACGGTTGTCATCAACCTCATCGCCATCGGCTATTGGTCTGGCTCCATCCAGGCGCACCAAGCGGAACTGGACCGACGCTTGGCCATCGTTGAGGCCAGCGACCAAGCACAGCAACGGTGGCTCGAGCGCATCGCCAGCATTGAGACAAGCGTCAATTACATCCGTGACGCAGTGCGGGAGCGCAAGGGGCAGTAATGGCCAGGCGTAAGGGTGTCCCCGAAAAATTCACGGCCGACAAGCGGGCCAAGTTCCTGGCGCACCTCGCCCAGTACGGCTTTGTGACCAGGGCCGCCAAGGCCGCCGGAATCCACCGGGACACCGCCAGGGACACCTACGACAACGATCCAGCCTTCCATAAAGCGTGGGACGATGCCCTGGCCGAATACACCGAACGCCTGGAAGCCGAGGCGGACCGCCGGGCCTACAAGGGCACGCTTCGGCCAGTGTTCCATAAAGGGAAGCGGTGTGGGGCTATCCGCGAGTTCTCGGACACCCTACTGATTTTTCGCCTCAAGGCGCTACGTCCTGAGGTCTACAAGGATCGGTCGGAATCGACCGTCAACGTCAACTTGAGTCTGGCTGACCGTCTTCGCCGTGCAAAGGAACGTGCTGGTGAACGTAGCTGAGCAGGACAACGAGATAATCGCGCACGCCGCACGGTGCCAATACGATCCCCTTTCCTGGGCCGAGTTTGCTTGGGATTGGGGTCTTGACGATTTGTCCGGCTCAGACGGCCCGCGCGAATGGCAGCGCGATATCCACCACGCCATCAGCGACCGCCTGTCCAACCTCGATACGCGCTATCAGCCGGTGCAGATCGCGGTTGCTTCCGGCCATGGCATCGGCAAGTCCGCACTTATGGGCCAGATCAGCAATTGGGCCATGAGTTGCTGGGATGACGCCAAGATTGTGTGCACGGCCAACACGCTGAACCAGTTGAGCACCAAGACTGTTCCAGAGATAAGCACATGGTTTCGCCGTAGCATTACGGGCCATTGGTTTGACACACAGGCCACGTCCATCAAGTCTGTTGACCCAGAACATTCCGACTCATGGCGCATGGATTTCGTTCCCTGGAGCCAGAACAACACCGAAGCCTTCGCCGGACTGCACAACAAAGGCAAGATAATAGTTCTCTTGTTCGATGAGGCTTCTAAGATTCATGACAAGGTCTGGGAAGTCGCTGAAGGCGCTCTGACGGACGAAGATACGGTCATCCTCTGGCTCGTATTCGGGAACCCGACGCAGAACAGCGGGAGATTCCGTGAGTGCTTCCGGCGCTATAGGCACCGCTGGATGACTTGGCAAATTGACAGCCGCACCGTTCCTGGGACCAATAAAGAAAAAATCCAGCAGTGGCTTGAAGATCACGGCAAAGACAGCGACTTTTTCAAGGTACGCGTTCGCGGCCAGTTTCCCTCGCAGTCGGCCCGCCAGTTCATCTCCTCCGACGACGCCGACGCCGCCCGCAACCGGGTCCTTCGGCCTGAGCAGTTCAATTTCGCTCCCAAGATTTTGACCGTCGATCCGGCATGGTCCGGTGACGATGAACTGGTGATTGGGTTGCGCCAGGGCCTGCACTTCAAGGTTCTTCAGACCATGGCCAAAAACGACAACGACATGGCCGTGGCCCAGCGCGTTGCGTACCTCGAAGACGAGCACAAAGCCGACGCTGTCTTCGTTGATGCCGGATATGGCACGGGCATCGTCAGCGGCGGCACTACACTTGGCCGTTCCTGGAGGCTCGTGTGGTTTTCAGGGACATCACCAGACGAGGGTTGTCTCAATCTCCGAGCCTACATGTGGCGCGAAATGCGAAATTGGCTCAAGGCGGGCGGTGCTATCGATCCCCATGATGCAGTTCTCTATGACGACATCATTGGGCCTGAAACGGTTCCCCGCATGGATGGGAAAATCCAGCTGGAGAGCAAGGAAGATATGAAGGACCGAGGATTACCATCTCCCAACAGGGGTGATTCCTTGGCCCTGTCGTTCGCCGCCCCGGTTGCCAAAAAGTGGAATGATGGCGTTCCTGTAGGCCGGGCAAATTCAGAATACCAGATGTTTTCGTGAGGTGGGACATGGCAGGTGGCACGATGAATATGGGCATGGGGACAGGCGGAAGCGTGGGCGATGCCAATGGGCTCATGGACCCGCTTTATGCCGGGCAGACCAGGGCCACTGCTTACAACACGGCGGTGACCACGCTCCCTTCCGCGCTGCAGTCGTACCAGACGGACCATACCGCCGCTGATGGCACGAACGACATGGACCCTGATTTGATTCAACGGGCCATGCGTTACGTGATGAACATGCCGCTGGAAACGCAATACTACGAGACAGGCCCGGACTCGAGCAACCCCAATGGCGGATATGTCTCTGTCAAGCCCATGTCCTATTCCAGCCGGGAGCAGATGGATTTCATCGATCAGCACGAACAAGACAAGGCAGCCTACGATACCTTGGTTAAGGGCTACAAGAACAAGACAAACACAGGAAACACGTCCCTGCTCAGCAGCGATGACAGCACGCTTTCCCTCTACAAAACCTTGCTTGGAGGCACTTCGTAATGGCCGGATCGTCGCCCTATCTGTACCCGCAGGAAGACACGAGCCAGGGACAAAACGTTCAGTCTGTCATGCCTGTGGCGGCCTACCTCATGTCCAGCCCGCAGACAGCGGCGCAGGGCATGATGGTGCTCATGGCGGCTCAACAGCAGGACGCCCAAACGGGACAGTACAGTAGCCAGCAATCGTACCTTTCGGATGCATCCCAGACAGCGGCGCAACAGCGTGCGGCCGCCGCTTCCGCTGCCTCAGGTGCCAACAGCGCGAATTCACGGCTGGAACAGGCTGTGAATGATGCCCAGGCCCGAGCGAACGCCGAGGCGGCCGCACGGCAAAAGAAAATAGACGATATGAACGCCAACATGCAGGCCATGGCCCAGAAGCAGGCCGATGAGGCCCAGGCTGCTGCGGACGAGGCGGCCAAGCAAACGGCGCTCTTGGAGCAGCAGGCGGCCGAGCAGGAAAAGTCGGACAAGGTTTCGGCCATGTACAACAACATGGATTCCACCACCGACGCCAACGCCGCGGCTGCCGAAAAACGGCGTCGTCTGGCCGCCGGGCGCAAGGCCACCATCCTGACCAGTGGCCTTGGCACGACGGGGACGCCGACCGTGGGGCGCAAAACCCTTCTGGGGCAGTAGTCATGGACGAACGGGCCAGGCAATACCTCGAGCGCTTTGCGCAACTCAAGGCCGACCGCCAGACCTGGGAAACCAAGTGGGAGGATCTGATTGCGTACGTGATGCCTCGCAAGGGGTTTATGACCGGCAGCACGTCCAGCAAGCCCACGGATGCCGCCAAGAACGACACCAGCAAGATTTTCAACTCCACGGCCACCACTGCCTTGCGCCGGCTGGCGGCCGGCATGCAGAGCGGCTTGACCAGCCCCATGCAGCCTTGGTTCCGGCTGACACTGGCCGATGCTGACCTTGCGGCCTTGGGGGCGGTGAAAGCCTGGCTGCAGGCCGTGGAGAAGCGCATCTACATGGCTCTGGCCAAGGGCGGATTCTATGCCGCGGCGCACAGCATCTTCGCCGAGCTCGGCTGCTTCGGAAACGGGTGCATGTTCGAGGGAGAATCCGACACCACCCTCATCAATTTCCGGCCGTTCACCATCGGTGAATACTTCCTGGCCGCCGGACCAAACGGCGACATCGACACGGTGAATCGTCTGACCTGGTGGACGGCAAAGTCCATGGTCCAGGAATGGGACAGTGCTTGCCCCGAGCGCGTGCGGACCCTGGCCCAGTCCCAGCCCTACGAATACAGCCGCGTGCTCCATATCGTACAGCCCAGGGCGCAGAGGAATCCCAACAGCGCGGCCGCCCAGGATATGCCATTCGAATCCGTCTGGGTTTCGTATGATGACCAGGAAATCCTGGCCGAAGGCGGATTCAGGGTCATGCCCTACATGGTGTCTCGCTGGGACACCACCGGTTCGGAGGTCTACGGCCGGGGACAGGCCGAGGACATCCTTCCGGACATCAAGATGCTCCAGGAGATGGAGAAGACGCAGCTCAAGGCCCTGCACAAGATGGCTGACCCGCCCCTTTTGGCTCCTTCGACGCTCAAGGGCATGGGCGGGATCAACACCTTCCCCTCTGGCGTCACCTATACCGACCAGGGCGGGAAGGACGCGATGGGGCCGCTGTATCAGGTCAATTTCGACGTGCAGAACACTGGCGTCAAGATCAAGGAGCTTGAGGAGCGCATCGGCCAGGGGTTTTTCAATGACGTCTTCCTGATGCTGCTGCAGCAGCCGAACATGACCGCCACCGAGGTCATGGAGCGCAGCGAAGAAAAGATTCTGATGCTCGGGCCGGTCATCGAACGCCAGCAGACGGAACTGCTCGACCCGACCATTTCCCGCACCTTCGACATCCTCTGGCATCGCGGCCGCAACGTGGACGGCACGGTGGTCAATCCGTCCGAGGTGGTTCTTCCCGATCCTCCCCAGGAAATCCAGGGAGCCCCCATCAAGGTCGAATACATCGGCCTTCTGTCCCAGGCCCAGCGCATGGCCGGGGCCGATGGCATGAACCGGTTCTTCCAGGTCGTGTCCCCCATGGCCCAAATGTCTCCCGGCGTGCTGGATAAGCTCGACCTTGACAAGGCCATCGACGAATACGCTTCGGCCTACAACGTGCCGGCCGAGATCGTGCGTCCTGACGATGAAGTGGCGCAGCGACGGCAGGCCCAGGCCCAGGCGCAGCAGGAGCAGCAGCAGGCCCTGGCCGCCCAACAGCAGGCCGAAACGGCCCAAACACTTGCCCAGGCGGACATGAGCAAACCCAATGCGCTGACCGCCATGATGGCCCAGCAACAGGGCCAGGGCCAACAGGGGACGCCGCAATGACGTTTGAAAGCGATGTGCTGGCTGACGATGCGCGCCGGGCCAAGGAAGCCAATGTAGCCGCAGAGACCAAGGAGAGACAGCGTCTTGAGGACTACCACCGCACGTTCCTCGGTTCTCCTCATGGCTGGCGAGTGCTCCAGGACCTCCTTGGCGTGACGGCCGTGCTTGGGTCGGCGTTCAATGGCAACTCCAGGGACATCTACGCCTTGGGCCGTCGTTCCGTGGGCATGCACCTTTTGGAAACTCTCGGCATCAATACGCCCGAAGGCATGATGCTGGCGGCTGTGCGGGGGGCCATCCATGACCCTGCAATGCGCCGGCTTTTGGCTGACGATCTGAAAACCGCAACTCAGAAAATCGAAGAGGAAGAACAACATGGCTGACACCGACACGCTGACCACGCCGCAGGGTGACACCGGAGCGGGGACGCAGAGCGGGGAACAGGCCGGCGCTTCGACCACGACGCCGCAGCAGGGACAACAGACGACGGACCAGGGCCAAACGACCCAGTCCGGCGGGCAGCAGACCCAAGGTACGGCGACGGGCCAAGCCGGTGATAGCACGGGACAGCAGCAGGGACAGGAGCCGCAGTACACCTGGACAGCCCCGGAAGACCTCAAAGCCGTTCCCCTGGATGAGAAGGGTATCGAAGGCTTCCGGCAGTTCGCCAAGGCCCAGGGCATGACTCCCAAGCAGTTTCAGGCCTCCCTGGAACTGTATGCGCGCCAGACCCAGGAGACCTTCAAGGCCTTCGATGCCGCCAATCAGGCCAATGTCGAGTCTTTGGCCAAGGAATGGGGCGGCGACTACGACAGCCGCATTGCCGTGGCCAAGAAGGGGCTGGAAGCGTTCGCGGATAAGGACGTCCTTGCCGTCCTCGAGAAGTCCGGGGCCGCCTTCCATCCGGCCATCGTCAAGATGTTCGAACGGATCGGCAAGGCCGTGTCCGAGGACAAGGCCAAGGGGAAAGGCGCTCCGGGTGGGGCCGCTGAAAAGAACGTGGCCGACATCCTGTACCCGTCCAAATAACCGTCAACCATCACGAGGTGAACCATGGCCACCCTTGGCAGCAACTTCATCACCCTGGCCGACTGGGCCAAGCGTTTGGACCCTGACGGCAAAATCGACGCCGTGGCCGAACTGCTCAATCTGACCAACCCCATCCTGGACGATATGCCCTTCGTCCAGGGCAACCTGCCCACCGGGCACAAGACCACCGTGCGCACCGGCCTGCCCTCGGCCACCTGGCGCATGCTCAACTATGGCGTGCAGCCGTCCAAGAGCTCGACCGCGCAGGTCACCGACTCGTGCGGCATGCTCGAGGCCTATGCCGAGGTGGACAAGGCCCTGGCCGATCTCAACGGCAACACGTCGGCCTTTCGGCTCTCCGAGGACCGAGCCTTCATCGAAGCCATGAACCAGGCCATGGCGTCCACCGTGTTCTACGGCAACACGGCCGTGAACCCCGAACGCTTCCTGGGCTTGGCCCCGCGCTACAACGCCCTGTCCGGTTCCCAGTCCGCCGGCAACGTCCTGTCCGGATCGGGCTCGGGCAGCACCAACACCAGCGTCTGGCTGGTCTGCTGGGGCGAAAACACCATTCACGGCATCTTCCCCAAGGGGAGCAAGGCCGGCCTGCAGCACAACGACCTGGGCGAAGTGACCCTCGAGGATGCCAACGGCGGCAAGTACCAGGGCTACCGCACCCACTACAAGTGGGACATCGGCATGACCGTCCGTGACTGGCGGTACGTCGTGCGTGTCGCCAACATCGACGTGACCGCCCTCACGAAAAACGCCGCCAGCGGTGCCGATCTCATCGACCTGATGACCCAGGCCATCGAACTGCTTCCCGAAATCAAGATGGGCCGGCCGGTCTTCTACTGCTCGCGCACCGTCCGCAGCTTCCTGCGCCGGCAGATCGCCAACAAGGTGGCCGCCTCCACCCTGACCATGGAGCAGGTCTCCGGGAAGCACGTCGTTTCTTTCGACGGCATCCCGGTCAACCGCTGTGACGCCATTCTCAACACCGAATCGGCCGTCAGCTAAACCACGCCAACCCCGGGGCCGGCACGAGTCGGCCCCTTGGAGAAACGCCATGTACATGGACAAACAGCAGATGTTCTCCGAGGACCAGGCCGTCACGGCGTCGGCCGCCTCCACCAACGTCATCGACCTGGGGAGCGCCGATGCCGGCCGGTCGAGCATGGAGGTCTTCGCCCGCGTGTCCGAGGCCTTCAACAACCTGACCAGCTTGGGAGTGAAGCTGCAGACCGCCACCGACGCCGCCTTCACCACGCCGGTGGACCTCCCCGCGCAGGAGACCGACCTTTTGGCCGCCCTGACGACCCTGAACAAGGAAATCTTCAAGGCCAAACTGCCGCAGGGCTGTCTGCGGTACGTGCGGCTCTACTTCACCGTGACCGGCACCGCGCCGACCACGGGCAAGATCACGGCCGGCATCATCCTGGATCGCCAGGCCAATCCGTAAGGAGGACTGAACCATGCCCCAGATGAAGGTTCGGGCGCTGAGGCCATGCTACCTGAATGACCAGCTGTTTGCCGAGGGCCAGGAAACCGTTTTGGACCTGCCCGAGGATCACCCCATGCTGGATCATTTCGAGGTGCTGTCTCCGAAACGGCGCGGCAAGAAAGTCAAGCCGGCCGAAGACCCCGAGACCGGCGAGAATCCGCCGGACGAATAACAAACCCGGGGCCGGTTTCGGCCGGCCCCGTTTCGCGGGGAAAACATGGCCACATCCGTCATAGGCATTTGCAACTCGGCTCTCGCCAAGATCGGCGCGGCGTCCATCTTGTCCCTGACGGACGGATCGGCCCAGGCATCCAGGTGCAACGAGGCCTTTTCGCGGTGTCTGGACGATGTGTTGCGGCAATATCCCTGGCCCTGTGCCTTGGCCCGGGCCACACTGGCCCGCTTGGCGGACGCGCCGGCATGGGGCTTCAGCTATGCCTACCAGCTGCCGGCGGACTGCCTGCGCGTCGTGGAGGTGGATGGGGATGCTTCGGCGTCCTATCGCCTCGAAGGCTCGACCATCGTTTCCGACCTGGAAGCCCTTTCCATCCTCTACGTGCGCCACCTGACGGACATGAACAGGCTGTCTGCCTCCTTGGCCGAAGTCGTGGCCCTGCGCCTCGCCTCGGAACTGGTCTACGCCATATCGGGCAATGCCACCCAACAGGAGCTTTTCTACAAGGAATACCTGACGGCCCTGGCCAATGAGAAGCTTTTGGCGGCCCAGGAACAAAGGATAGACCAGAGCGTGAACACCTATTGGACCGATGCCCGATGAGCAAGGTCACCTACATCCAGAACAGCCTGACCGGCGGGGAATTCAGTCCGCGGCTCGGAGGCCGGACGGACCTGGAGAAGTACGCGACCGGAGCCGCCCGTCTGGAAAATTTCATCACGTTGCCGCATGGCGGCATCACGCGGCGGCCCGGCACACGTTTTGTGGCTGCTGCCAAGTTCAGCGACAAAGCGGTGCGCCTCATCCCCTTCCAGTTTTCCGCCAGCCAGACCTATGTGCTGGAATTCGGGGACCAGTACATCCGGTTCTTTGCCGATGAAGGGCAGGTCCTTAATGACACGGGATCGGCCCCTTATGAGATCGAATCTCCCTACGCGGCCGATGACCTAGCCGGGCTGTCTTTCGCGCAATCCGCAGACGTTCTTTACATCGTGCACCAGTCTCACCCCCCTATGAAGCTTTCGCGCGAGGGGAACACGGACTGGTCCATTGATGTCGTGGAGTTCGTTGATGGACCCTATCAGGACGAAAACAAAGATGCGTCCATCACGCTGACGCCATCAGCCACCGGGGAACTCATCACCAACGGCGGTTTCGACTCCAACCTGAACGGCTGGACCGACATATCCACAAGCCCTTCCGCCATCGAATGGGATTCGTCCGGATGGTGCAACCTGATCGGTGACGGCACCAATATTGCCGGCATCAAGCAGAGTTTCCCCGTAGTCGCTGGAACCGAATATCCCCTGACCTTCACCGTCAAGGCCGGCCCGGTCTCCATGATGCTGGGCACGACGGACGGCGGTGGGGAACTCATCGCGCAGACTGCCTGCGGCACTGGCTACCAAACCTTCAAGTTCACGCCGTCCGCCAGCGGAACAGCCTACTTGCGATTTTTCCATACGGCCGACGCCTCCATGGCGGTCGATGCCGTGTCCTGCCCCCAGGCGAACGTGACGTGCACCCTGGTCGCGTCCAAGGACCTCTTTGACGCCAAGCATGTCGGGGCGCTTTGGCGTATTCGCCACAACAGCACGGTCGGGTATTGCAAAATCACGTCCTTCACCGACCCCACCCACGCGGCGGCCACGATCTTGGAGCCCCTGGGGGCGACCACCGCCACATCCACGTGGCGCGAGGGGGCATGGTCCGACTTCCGAGGCTATCCCGAGGCGGTCACCTTCCACGAAGGCCGCCTTTGGTTCGGCGGTTCGGCTGATCAGCCTCAGACCGTCTGGGGCAGCGCCAGCAGCGACTATGAGAACTTCACGCCAGGGGCTGACGATGCCGATCCCGTGGTGGTGGAACTGTCCTCTTCCCAGATCAACAGCATCCGTTGGCTGCGCTCGGGTAGAGTCTTGCTGATCGGGACCATGGGCGGGGAATGGCGCATGGGGTCCGTGGACTCGGATGCCGCCCTTACCCCGTCTTCGGCCACCGCCCGACAGGAAACCACCTACGGATCGGCGGCCATTTCTCCCGCCCAGGTCGGCGGCGTGGTGCTGTTCGTGCAACGTTCCGGCCGAAAGCTCCGAGAGATGGCTTACGACTACAACCAGGGCGGTTTCACGGCGGCGGACCTTTCCATCCTGGCCGAGCACATCACCGCCGGCGGCATCCTGGATATGGCTTATGTCCAAGAGCCGGATTCCATCCTCTGGTGCGTCCGGGGGGATGGGGTTCTGATCGGTTTCACCTACAATAGGTCCGAGCAAGTTGTGGGCTGGCATCGGCATCCCATGGCCGGAAAGGCCCTGGCGGTATGCTCCATCACCGCCGGCGACCATGACCAGCTTTGGCTGGTTGTTGAACGCACGGTTGATGGCCAGGCCGCGCGGTACATCGAATTCATGACCCCACCCTTCGACAACCAGGACCAGGAAGACGGTATTTTCCTGGACTGCAGCCTGACCTACAAGGGGGATAAGGCCACCACGATTTCCGGCCTGGAACATCTGGAAGGGCTGGCGGTCGATATCTTGGGCGACGGAGCGGTCATGCCGACGCAGACCGTGGCTTCCGGAGCGGTCAAGCTACCCCATGCCTGTTCCACGGTGCATGTTGGCCTGCATTACGATTCCGTGTTGCAGCCGCTGCGGATAGAGGCCGGCGGGGACGATGGGACCGCCCAGGGTAAGCTGAAACGCGTCACCAAGGTCGCGGTCCGGTTGCTCCGCTCGTTGGGGCTGCGGTTTGGACGGGATGAAGATGCCCTGGTTGATGTCCCCTTCCGCACGCCATCCGATCCCATGGGCTCTCCCCCGGCACTCTTCACGGGTGACAAGGTCATCATGACCGGTCTCGACTACAGCCGGGACGGCCAATTCCTGATCGTCCAAGACAAGCCGTTGCCCATGACCATCCTGGCCATCATCTACGAGTTGACCACCAACACGATCTGAGGCCGTCATGTTGCGCACCGAAGTCTTTCACCCTGACCACGCCATGACAATGCAGCTACGGGAAGCCGATGCCGCCTTTGTGGAGGGGCTGGGGACCTTTTCCAGGGCCATTGCCCAGAACCTGTCCAGGCATCCGGCCATCACCATCATGTCCGGGCCTGACGTCGTGTGCTGTGGTGGGGTCATCCTGTTTTGGCCGGGCGTGGGCGAAGCCTGGATGCGCACCAGTCCCCTTATCGAGAACTTCCCCGTGGCCGTACTCAAGTCCACCAGGACATTTCTCAATGCCGCCTTCAAGGCGATGCACTTGCGCCGTCTGCAGTGCACCGTGCGCCAGGGATATGCCCCGGCCATCAAGTGGGCAGAGCACTTGGGGTTCGAGCGGGAAGGGATTCTGAAGGCCTTCGGCCCTGATGGAGCCGATTACGTCATTTTTTCCAGGAGGCAGGCATGGCGCTGAATGTTCCGGCCCTGGCCCGCGGCTACCAGCCGTCTACGCCCCGGGTGATGGTCAAGCACGAACAAGCCCCTTTGGCCAGTTCGGAAGCCGACCTGTTTGCCGCGCAGCAGGAGGGCCAGCAGTCCCAGGAATTCGGCCAGGCCGGGGCCACGCTGTCGGCGGTTGGCAATGAACTGGCGAATATCGCTGCCAAGCGGATTCGTCAGGATGAATACCTGTATGCCAACAAGACGGACGTTGATTTCGACAAGGCGGCCAATGACCACCTTTTGGCTTTCTCGCAAAACGTCACGGGAGAAAACACCGACCAGCAGTTGTCCGATCTGCAGACGAAGCTGGATCAGGCGAAGTCCGATTTATTGACCAAAGCCCCTACTGCGGATGCCCAGCAATACACTTCGCTCATGCTGGACAAGAGCACCAACAGCATCATGACACGGGCCAAAGTGCAGGCCTGGAAGGTGCGCCAGCAGTATGGCTTGGACGTGGCCGAGCAGCAGGACCAGAAGGCCAAGGGGCAAGCCCAGCGAGCCAGGACCCCGGAAGACCTGCAGGCCGCCATGGGGGAAATCGACAAGAACTGGGCCGGGGCCGCGGCCTCTGGCTTCGTGGCTCCGGATGTTGCCCAGAAAAACGCGACTTCCAGCAAGCAGGATGCGCTGGAACTCAACGTCACCAGCCAGTTGACCGACCCTTCCACACGCCCATGGATGATTAAGGCGTGGGAGGCTGGCGACTTCGTGGGCAAATTCGACACCGAACGCCTGAAGCGTCTTTCCCATCAGGTCTTGTCCGCCAAAAGCGCCATGACCATGGATGAAGCCAGGGCGCAGGCTGACGCTGAAAAGCAGCTTGCCGGCATCCAGGACAACAACTTCTACCAGTTTTACAGCAAGCTCGGGACAGGAACCTTTGCCCAGTCTGATGTCTCCCAGGCTGTTGACCGGGGAATTCTTCGCCCTGAGCAGGGGCGCACCCTGCTGGATAAGATCAACGGTGCGGAAAAGAAGTTCACCCCTGACAAAAATACACAAATCTACCTCATGCAGAAGTACGCCGGGGGAGATTTGAGCGACCAGGACGTCATTTCGGCGTTCGCTGACGGACGCATTGATGAATCAGAGGCCAAATACTGGATGGGCAAGAACCGAAGCGATGAGAACCCCCAGATCAAGGACGCCAAAAGCAAGCTCAAAGGGCTTTTGCTGACGGCAAAATCTGGTTCCATGGCCTACGACCAGCAGCTTCAGGAATTCAACACCGCCACGACGGAAGTGGATGACCTGGTGCAAAACGGCCTGAAGCCCAGGGACGCCGCCTTGGAAGTGGCCAAACGGCATATCCAGGCACCGCCGGCCATCGACGACGCCATTTCCGGTTATTTCGGCGGCCAGACGCCTGACAATATCGACGTCATCAACGGCGCGTATAGCAAGATGATCGAAGACTACCGGGCTGGGAAAATAGACCGGCAGACGGTCATCACCCTTTCTACGTCCTTCAAGGATGCCCAGGAAGCTTTGGCGGCCAAGATGAGGCGGATGCAGGATGCCCAGCGCATGTTCGGTCTCAACCTCGGCAAGCAAGGGGGCCAATAAATGTCTGCCGCAGGAGTAGCCGCCGGGGCCGGCATCGTTGGCACCGGGGTTCAGGTCGGTTCTTCCCTCTTCGACACCAGCAAGTCGGATGCTGCTTCGGCCAAGGCTGATGCCGCCCAAAAGCAGGCTGACGCTTCCTTCATCAACGCGCAGCGGGACGTGCTTGATGCCGTGCGGATTCAGAACGAATCCGACATGGAGTCTGAATACACCGCCTTCACCTACGACCGCGAGGCGCAATGGGTGGAGGCGTGGACCCCCGTGGAACTGGCTTACGGGAAGCTCTTTGCCAATCAGGAAAAGCTCTCTGCCATCCAGGACGCATCCACTTCCGCGAAACTCTCCGTTGACCTGGCGCTGACCCAGGTCGGGAACCTGTTCAAGACCGCCTTGACGGAGGCCGACATTGCCAATGCCACGGCCGAGGCCAAGGCCAAGTACACCGAAGCCAAGGGTGAAGGCCAGGTCAGGGAACTCCAGTCGGAACGGGATTTCCAGCTGGGGCAACTCCGCGATGAGGCCGTGCAGCAGCAGGGGGAACTGGCGGCCAAGATCGCGGCCCAGGGCCGGGAGATGACCGGAAGCGCCCTCGAGGTCATGCAGCAGCAAGACGACATCAACGCCAAGAAGGTCTCCTACCTCAAACTCAAGGCCGGTTCCCAGATCGCCGACGTGGACTTTCAGACCGGCTATGATGCGGCCACCACCCGGCAGACCGGACACATCCAGGCTCAGGAAGTCGTCACCGACGCCATGAACAAGGGCGAATCCCTGCTTCAGGAAGCGCAGATCAAAAACGACGCCTACCAGCAGCAGCTTGATACCAAGCTGAACGCCATTGATACCAAGCTGGAATACAACACCCTGGTCACGCAAACGGAATCCGAACGCACCGCCGATCAGTACCGCGAACAGGGTTGGCGCACGGTCTGGAAGCTGGACCAGAGCACCCAGGACACAATCTGGGGGCTGCAATACGACATCATGGATCAGGTCACCGGCGGCACCAGTTCGGCCAATGCGGCCGAGAAGTATTCCAGCCAGGCGGATTCGACGGATTGGGGTTCCCTGGCCAAGGCCGGTTCCAGTTTATTGGGTGGCGTCACCTCAGTCTATAACAGCGGCGTCAAAGCCAAATGGTGGTCATAATGCTTGACGAGCAGCAGCAGGACAATTTCTGGGACACCTACCAGACGAAGGCTGAAGACCGGATCATCCGGGACGCCGAGCATTCCCTTGTGGACGCCGGGATCGTGCCGCCGCCGCCTGATCCGTTCCAGACCTGGGCGCAGTCTCCGGAGGGCCAGGACGTGGCCGCCAAGGTGGAGGAGCAAAAGGCGAAACTTTCCGTTTTTCAGCAGTCTTTCAACAAGACAGCCGAAGAGCCGGCCATGCCGAAGCCGACAGAGGCCGGCAATATCGACCTCAACAATCGGCCTGTCATCAAGAATGCCGATGGCACCATTTCCACGGTCCGTTCCATGTCCTTTAATGAGGGGAACGGGGAAATCCTCATTCCGACCACGGCCGAAGACGGAAGCCGCATTCTCTCCGACGATGAAGCCATTCAGCAGTACCACCAGACGGGGAAACATCTGGGGAAGTTTTCCACGCCCGAGGACGCCACGGCCTACGCGCAGCAACTCCACGAGAAGCAGGCACAGCAGTATGGCCAGGATGAATCCGGGCAGGCCGGCGTTCCCGACACGACCGCTACCGCAGCCCCGGCCGGGAAGACTCTGCCCCAACCCTCCCCGATTTCATTCCCCGGCGGCAAGGCCCCTGTCTGGCTCAGGAACAACAACCCGGGGAATATCCGGGCCAGCAGCACCAGCTTTCAAAGCTACGGGACCATGGAAGAGGGCCTTTCAGCGCAGAAAGACCTTTTGCTGCGTTACCAGGACAAGCATGGCCTGAATACTGTCACCGGGATCGTGAGCCGCTACGCTCCCCCGAACGAGAACAAGACACAGGAATACATAAATACCGTTTCCAAGGACATGGGGGTCAGCCCCGATCAACCGCTTGACCTGCATGATCCGAACACGCTGTTTGCCTTGCAGAAAAGCATGGTCAGAGTGGAAACAGGCCGAAAAGCCGCCTTGACCGCTTCGAATGACCAGGAACTTGCCGACGTGCTGAAGGTCCCGGGCTACTCTGGTGGCTCCAATGGGACTGGCGGCATTCCAGGATTCGGTCAGGCCCCCGTGGTGCAAGCCAGAAACCAGCGCACCCCCCTGGAGGCCACGGGAGACATTTTCTCCGAGGCCTGGCAGCGAACCAAGGACTACGGGTCCAAGGCCCTGGGCAACACCTATGCCGGCATGGCCGGTTTCTTCCGCACTCTGGACGATCTTTCCAGCGATGTCGCCGCGGCAACCGGGACCGACAAGGGCGGCGTGTTCCAGGCCCTCATGGAGCAGTCCGACTATTGGGCCAAGCACTTCCTGGGGCAGGTCAAATACGACGACTACATGACCAACGTGGTCGGCGGCATCCTGGGGAGCGGCCCGGGCATGATGGAGTTCGCCATGGGTCCGGCCTTCGCCGGCCTCAAGGGCTACACCGAAGGCGGCTTGCCCACGGCTGCCAAGTCGGCCGCCACCTGGGGCATTATGAAAGGCATCCTGGCCGCGACGAACGCCCTGCCCATGGCTTTGCGCGCGCCTACGACCGGGGCGGCCTTCTCTGGCCAGGCCCTGGCCGAGGGTGTCACCGCCCCGGGCCAACTGGCCGAAGCCTTCGGCGTTGGCATGGGCATGGGCATCGCCACGCCGCAGACGCGCACGCCCTGGAACCAGCGCCTGCCTGGTGTTGATTACGATGCCATGAGCGATGCCAACATCATGAACCTGCACCGGGCCATGATGAACGGGGAGACGGACCAGGCCACCTATGAAGTGGCCAAACGCTTGGTCAAGGACATCCCCGGCCTGTCGGATCGGGTGCAGGTCGAGGTTGTTCCGGCGCTCATGTTGGCCAGTAAAGAGCTTTCCAGCCAGTACGGCATTTCCGGAGAAGGCAAGATCGTCGGCAGCCACACGCCCAACCAGGAGGTTGAGCCAGGCGTGTTCCGTGATCTGGTGAAGCTCTACGACGGCCACATGCCGGCCGTGGACCTGCTGCATGAGATTGGCGGTCACAACATCGTGGAACGCCTGCTGCCGCAGTTCCCCCAGGTCGAGCAGGAGTTGCGGCAGTTTTGGAAGGATTCCGGGGCCGAGGCCAGGGGGGTGGACTTCGCGGAATTCGGGGCGGACGAGGTGGCCCGGTCCTACCTCAGCCAGGGCTTGTTCATGGGTCAGGGCGAAACTCCCTGGGGTGAGTTTGTTGGCCGCGTCAAGGGTGTCTTTGACCGGACGCTGGATCGCTTGGGCGTCCTGCCCGAGAGCCGCGCGCCGCAAAACTTCGATCAGCTGGTGCAGCAGGCCCTGCAGGAAGGGCGTACCTTCAAGGGCATCGGCGCGCCGGGGCCGAGAGAGCAGGACCGCGTGCGGCCTGTTTCCGAGTCGAAGAACTGGGAAGAAATCGGAAAATGGGGGTTTGGTGACGAGGACGTGCCCTTCGAGGTTCAGGACAAGCTGCAGTCCATAGAGCCTGACGTCATCGACAACAACCTTCCGCCGCCGCTCAAGGCGAAGTCCCTGGGCATCAATTACAGCAAAATCAACTCGGAAGAGGATATCGCCGGGCTCATCAACAAGGTCGAGACCGCCTTGGCCCCGGACATCGATGCGGCCCGTCGCTACGAACGGAGCCACGATACCACGGCCCAGGCCGCTTCCGACCTCGGCATGACCGAAGCCGACTTGCTGGCCAGGATGCGCGGCGAAGGCTGGAACGCGGAAAAGACCTATGCGGCCAGGGTGATCCTCAATGCCTCGGCCGAGGACCTCATGCGCCGAGCCAGGGACATCAAGGGCGGCGACAACTCCGACG
>JARKPN010000041.1 GCA_029975275.1 Geobacteraceae bacterium
TATAATTGGATACATTACGATTTGGTGCCATTCTAATTTGACAGAAATAATTATGCTGAACATTGACTAACGGCAGGAAGTGGGTGTAATAATGGGACAAATTCCGCTTTCCCGGGGGCTTTCGTGGAGAGGATGACGAGAAGAACATGCGTTGGGGGTAAACTGGGCCGTCTGTGTCGGTGATAAACTGATCGGGCGGTTTTTTTGTATCCGGGGGGCTACGGAGAATGCGCAGGTGAGCTTGGGACAAGGCGTTGTGACGGTAAAGGCTGTAAAAAGACTAGAACATTCGATGAGGGTGACGATAAAAGCATTCCAGGCAAAGGTCGATGGGATGTTGAGCGGTTGACAGGTCATCATTCCGTTTGGAATGTTCTCTGGTGAAATTTTATCGTAAATACAGGTAGTTATGAATATGTGAAAGAGCTGCTTCTGAAATGTGAGACCAGCATGGTGAAGGAACACCAGTTCACGCGCGCGTGAACCGGTGAACAGGGAGTTGGGGCTTGCGGGAGCGACGATGGACGATTTAGACAAGTACGTCTTGGAGCAAGCCAAGATCGAGGTCGAGCACACACGCTCGTGGCCAACCAAGATCCTCGCCTTCTATGTCGCAATCATTGCGGGCATCGTTACTGCAGTTTTCTCCATCACCTCTCGCGCTCAGAGTCCGCTGTATGTACCTTGGTGCATAAAGGTTCTGCTGACAGTTGCAATTGCTGTTCTGCTGCTATGGGCTTTTGTCCTTCTTCAGAAAAACCATCGCTCCTATCTGCGCTATCGGAACATGCAGATCCGTTTCCAGAAAAGCAATCAGGAGGAGCTGCAAAAGCGATTTACTCCTCCTCCAGAGTGGTTTCTTGAAAATGAGGTGAGCCTTGAAACGCGTGGACTGGGCTGGGCCTTCTACTTTTACCTCATTGTCTTGGTCACTGCTCTTGGGCTCACCGGCATATGGATAAGTTAGGCTCCAACAAGTGCATGCAGACGACGAATTTGCCTTCGCTTCGCTACGGCAGATTCGCGGCTGATGCTCGGCGTTAGGCAAAACCATGAAAACAAACGTCACCAAAACCTTACTGCTCATTCTTACTTTCGCATTCGCCGGCTGCGCCGGCCGAATGCTGCCCGGTCGAATGTATGCGATCCCTACCGGCAATACACTGCAATTTCAGATCCAAACCAGTTACGGAAATGGACGGATGGAAGCCTACGACGCCAAAACAGGTGAGCGATTTACAGGTGAATATTCTGGATTTTATAAGGGACAGAGCTCAGCTTACGGAAGTGTCGGCGGCGCTGGAGTTGCACTAATTCAACCTCCTACTGGAGTGAATGCATTTGGAATCCTCGTGGGAGACAAGGGAAGGACGATCCGGCTTTATTTCGAAATCGAGCCTGGCATACGACCGACTGGATATGGCATCGGTAGTGATCAAAACGGAAATCGATACGAAGTGTTCTTCTAAAATATACCGAGTCACAAAGTGACCCCAGTGTGACCCCCAGGGTCATAAGGGGTCAGGTCTCCATTTCACACAAGCCACAATTCTTTGATACAATAGACGAAAATCTATCAATTGAAGGAGCCGGAAATGGCTCGACCGTTACGGATCGAATATCCGGGAGCACATTACCATATCACCTCGCGAGGCAACGAGCAGAAAGACATATTCAAGAGTCAACGGGATAGGGAAAAGTTTCTGGAGTATCTGGATTCGGCGACAACGCGTTACGGAGCCGTGATACATGCGTACTGCCTTATGAGTGTGGAGTTCAATATGGTCGACAAA
>JARKPN010000071.1 GCA_029975275.1 Geobacteraceae bacterium
GGTTGGTGTCGAGCTGGAACTCGATCTCTTCGATGATGGTATCGAGGTGCCCCTGGTGCGGAGCCGCGATGAGGCCCTGGCCGCCCCGGGTGGTAAAGGCGTAATGGAGCGCGTCGGTCGAGAGCACGATGGACTTGCCCACGTCCCGGCCGTCGAGGTGGATGATGTTCTTGGCCGGGCAGCGCAGGTCCTCCACCTGATGCGGCCAATAGTCGCGGCCTGAGCCATCCCGGTTGGAGAGGTAGGCTTGCCCCCACAACACGGGATCGCTCAGGGTCGCCGCAAGTTTGCGCTCCTTGTCGGTTACCGCCATCAGTGCATTCCTGTCCTCAAGGCGCTGCCGAGGATGGTGCCCACCAGTTCCGTCAGGATCTGCTGCACGGCCAGGGTGTTCTTCCGGTCGTGGACAGCTTCCTGAATATCGATGATGGCCTGGTCCAACTCCGCCCAGGCCCGGTATTGCTGCTGGGCCGCTTCCAGACGGCCGAGGGCGTTCTCGATCCGTCCCGCCGCCAGTTCGGTGCCGATTTCAACCAGGGCCTCACCGGCCTGGCGGACGGCCTCGCTGTTTTCCTGAAGGATCTCGTTCATTGGCCTGCCTCCTAGTTCGAGCCGGTGGCCCACTGGTCAAGGGTGTCCACGGCGGTCTGCAGGCGCAGGCCGACACCGGTCAGGCGCTCGGCGTCCGGGTGGCCGACCTCGCGCAGCGCCTTGTTGGCCTCGGTCACATACTCGGGCGTGTGGCGGTTGACGGTGGCCACCGCCGACTGGATCTGGGCCGGAGGCCGGTAGGTGGCGCAGCCGGTCATGATCCCGGCCAGGGCCAGCGGGATGGTCCATTCGAGGGTCTTCTTCAACATGTTGATCTCCTTTGGTTTATGGGTTTGGGGCACATGCAGAAAGATCTCTGCAAACACTTGATTTCCAACGAAATAGAAGCGTCATTGGATGTGACGCGGGATGGTCCCGCATCCACGAAAACCGGAACCGGAGGCAGGCCATGACCTACGACAAAAACCGCCAGCAGGCACTCAAGGCGTACCGAGAAAAGCAGGAGAACATCGCCCGGCTGATAGAGGGCATTCGCGGCAAGCTCGAAGCGGACGCGAAGCAGCCGGACATCACCTGGGCGAGCGTCGGTTCCCTCGGCCACG
>JARKPN010000072.1 GCA_029975275.1 Geobacteraceae bacterium
AGGGCGAGGATGGCGACTTTTGCCTGAAGCGGATCGAAGATGAGCAGAGACAAGAGTGCGCCGAGGGCCAGGGTCACGGGCCCCAGCACAAAGCGGTTGCCGTCCCTGCGACGCGCGGCCTTCTCCGTGATGGACGCGATCTGGGGCCAGCAGCCTTTCACGCCGGTAACAGGGGTTCAAATCCCCTTGGGGACGCCAAGACATCTAAGGTTTGATCTACGGACGCCGTAAATTTCGCCGTAAATCACCTTTCCATAGCCCTCTCGGTTGCAGCCGGGAGGGCTATCTTTTTACCTCGGACAGATGGTCAACCTGCGGCTTTGAGAAGACGGCTTCGACAGCCTTGCGCAGCTTTTCAGGGTCCAGGCCCAACCTCTTCAGGTAGCGTTCCGTGGTCCCCGCGTTCTTGTGCCTGAGCATGGCTTGAATCACGCTGACCGGCTGGCCAGCATGGTACATCATCACCGCTGACAGATGCCGGATGGCGTGAAACCCGAATGGCTTGACGCCAGCCCGCTTGCAGAGCCGGGCCATGTAATGCTGCCGGCTCGTGAAGTCCTCGCCTTCAACCGTGGTGAAGACGGTCATGGATCGGGGGCCTCGCCGCCGGTGATCTGCCAAGGCCTGGCGAAGTTCCGGGGTCATGGGGATAGCCGCATATTCCATTCCCCCGGTGGCTGTCTTGCGCGTCCCGAGACGGATTGTCCCGTTCGCTAAGTCGATGTCCGGCCACGTCAGGCGAAAGAGTTCCCCGCGGCGCGCGCCGGTATGGAGAGCCGTAAGGAGGAAGACGCGATCCTCAGGGCCAGCGGCTGCCATGGCCTTTTCGAAATCGGCCGGCGTCGGGACATAACGTCCCTTTTCGTCGTGGGCGAACCTGTCAACCTCCAAGAACGGATTCTTCTCATTGAAGGCGAGGTACTTCCTTCCCCAATGCCATGCGGCGGCAAGGTTCTTTCTGTCCTTGTTCGCCGCATTCCCACTCCTGGACTTGGCCCTGTTTCGCAAGGCGTCCAGGATTTTTTTCATGGGGATTTCTTCGACAGGAGTATCTTTGCCAACAAAGCTGATCAAATTGCGGAAGGCGAAGCGCTTTTCTTCATACGTCTTTTTTGAAAAGCGCTCCTGTGCATAGGTTAGGTATGCGTTACACCATTCCAAGCACGTTATGCACGTCTGGCGTGCTTCCCATGTCTCTTCGGTTTGGGCGGCTTCCCACGTGAGAGCTTCCCTTTTTGTTGCACACGTTTTTTCCTTCCTCTTGCCGTTTATCATACGGGTTGCTTTCCACTTCCCGTTCTTCAAAGGATAAGGCATTGGATGGCTCCAGAATCTCGTTTATCCGTTTTTCAGAGAACATCAGGCGTCCGCCGGCAACGAGCTGGACCCCTCCAAGCTTCCGCTTCAGCCTGTAGACCGTGTTTATGTGCATGCCAAGCTTTTCGGCTACCTGAGCGGCGGTCATCATCACGCCCACCCATTCCTTTCGACGATCAGCAGATAGATCGCCGTCCCGTCCTCTTCCGCCTGGTCCTGGTCCTCGCATTGGCTCAGGAAGCGCCGTGTCAGCGTCTCCCAGGTCATGCCGAGGTAGCGCCAACAGGCCCGCCGGCCATCCGGCCGCCACGTGCAGATGACGTCATGGATCAGCGCGTCCAGGGCGATGAGCCATGCGGCCCAGGTGTCCACGGTGGCGCATTTGCCGATGACCGACCGGCGCGCCTCATCCACGGCCGCTGACTCGACATCAGCCCGGCGCAGGATGGCGGCGGACAGGGGCTT
>JARKPN010000087.1 GCA_029975275.1 Geobacteraceae bacterium
CAATCCTCCACTTTCTTCATCCACGGCTGCGGCACGTCCGGGTTGTAGAACCGTAGCGTGCTGGGACGCCCGGACTTCGGCCCGTGGATAATTTCGATAGAACGCTCGGTGACCTCGCCAATCTCCTGATCGCCATCGACGAAACAGACCAGGCCGTAGTCCTCGCCGCAGGGAAACCGGAAGCGGCCCTGGTTCTGATAGAGGCGTGCCTCGGACCAACCCTTGGCCATGGCCTCCTCACGGATGGCGTCGACCTTGGCGACTGCCTGGGAAGTCACCGGCTGCTTACATTTCCAAGCTTGGTTGCCGGGATAAATCCAGTCCTTTCTGGGAACTTCGACGGGTTTCTCCTGGGACTCGGGACGAAGCGCGGGTGGCCGGTAGTTCTTCGGGGAAAAGGAGTGCAGGACCTCCTGCAGGCTTTCCTTGCCGAACTCCCGGATAGCCAGCTCCTGCAGGGCGTTGAATCGCTGGCGCAGCGTGTTCCAGGCATCCTCGGGGAGCTTTCCGGCCTTGTGCGCGGCTTGGGCCGTGACCATGCGGGAACGTAGCCAGGCAAAGTATTCAGGCGACAGACGGCGACACAGCGTGCCGTCGATCTCCCTGTCTTCAGGCCAGTCGCGAGCGTCCTCGATCTCGTGGACGTCGAGCCCGGTGGAGACATAGATGGCAGGCTGCGGTGGTTGCGGTGGTAATAATGGGGTTTCACATCCGGCCGAGGCTTCCTGCCCTCCGGCGGTGTGCTTGATCATGGTTTTCAGAAGGCTCATGGCTTCGGGCTCCAGAAATACGGGTTAATCGCTTTTCCCGTTACTTACCGGAGCTGCCCTGAAACCGTCGGTGACCACCCGCTGCGGTGGATATGTGCGGTGGTTGCGGTGGTCGTGCGGTGGAAGGTTTTCTTGTCCCACCGCAGGGGGTAGTTCTTTGTTTGTTATTTGTTTTTAGATAGTTATGAAGAAAGAGAAGAGAGAGTGCGGTGGTTGCGGTGGTATTTGGGGAATGTCTCTCACGCTGGGCCGGAATTTGCCTGGCGTGGGATGTCGGGTTGGTAGGTAGAAAAAATATTTCAACCCATAGGGGGTGAGACCTCTGGATTTACCACCGCAACCACCGCAAAGGCCATGAAAGCCTTGTCTGGCAAGGGTTTGGCGTGCGGTGGTCATCCACCGCAAGGGACAACGGTGATCACCGCACCACCGCAACAGAAAAGGACGCCCGAGAGCGTCCTGGATGATTGGGGATCGAATTGGTTGAGGTTCAGACCTGGAGAATGTTTTCGACCAGCTTGTAAACCGTGGTGCCGCCAAGGGCTCGTGGCCAGTCGGCACAGGGAGGATTGTCGCGCAGCCTGGCGCGGCGGATGGCCTCATCGATTCGGTCGCGGGTGATCTTGCGTGCGTCGATCCCCTTGTCGTAACCGGGAAGATGCCGCTTCAGCCGGTCGCTGCAATCCCGTGACGATGCGATGCCGGTGCCGTCCTCGAAATGAAGCAGCAACCAGTATTCGAACTTGGGGTTGCTGAGGGCGAAGCCGTAATTGTCGCGTGCCTGAGCCCAGGCATGAAGCTGGTCCAACTGTTCGTCGGTCCACTGATCCTTGTCCACCACGAGCCAGGCTTCGTCGGAGGATCTCAGTTCCTCCTGCCGGAGATGGTCCTCCATCCGCTTCAGTACCTGCGGAGGAGAACTATCATGACTGCCTTTGAGGCAGTTCACCCGGATCACCGACTGTTGGTCATTGAAGATGGCGAAATACTGCGGCTCGGTCTTCACGCCTTCCACCGCGATCACGAACAGTTTGCGGTAGCGACGCTCGCCGAGGGGTCTCTGGAATCTGCGTCTCTTCGGTGGCATCAGTCATCCCCCTCACTTTCCTCGGTGAGGCAGGGATTGGTCAAAGCGCCTCCCAAGAGAATCCGGGGAATTCCACCCAGTCGCCCCTGCAGGTAGCTCTTGCGGATGTCCTTGTCGTATCGGACATCCTTGTACTCGCTGAAGGAGAGCAGGTTCGAAGCTCCGGTGGCATCTCTTTCGGCTACCCACATCTCGTCACGGCGCAGGAGTTGCTGATCCATGAGCAGCACGTCATGGGTGGTCAACAGCAACTGCGTTCTGGTTTCCGTGGAGCAATTGGTGAGGTACGCTTCGAGCAATCTGCGTGTCAGCAGCGTGTGCAGGCTACGGTCGACCTCGTCGATCACGTAGACCTTCTTCGAGACCTGGGCCGACAGCTCAAGAAACGCGGGCAGTAGATCGATCACCCGCTGTGAGCCGTCCGACTCCTGACGGATCTCGAACTTGGCTTCCGTGCCGTCCGCCTTCGGATGATAGGTCACCAGCTTCTTGGCGATCAGTTCACCACCTTTGCGGGTCACCACAAATCGCTCGTTGATCGGCTCGGTCAGCAGACGAACGGTCATGCCTTCCTTGACGTCTTCCTGCAGCTTGGTCTTCAGTGGCTCGGGCAGCGGAATGTTCTCGAAAGGGATCTCCTCGCCACCCAGGTGCGCGATGCCGGTGTCGAGCTGCGGCAGCATCTCGTTCATGGTCGAGTAGAGCGGATGCCCCTCGTCGAGGAACTGCTCGAAAGGTTCGAAGCGAGAATCGGGCGCGACCAGCTCGAGTGTGTCCTTGAACCAGTCGTAGACCGGCCGGAAATTGTCGACCTTCTGGGAAACCGAGTTGGTCAGAAAGAGTTGGTTGTCCCGGGTCCCTTTGAAGGCGAACTGGAGGAACTGGTCCTTGGCCAGGGAATCATCGAAGTTGGGCTTTCCGTCCCGACGGTGGTAGAGCACCTTTTCACTGGTGCTCGTAATGGCCACCAGCTTCTCTTCCAGAACCGCCTTGCGGGTCACCGCGAAGCTGAACTCGTAAATGATCTCGTCGATCAGCAACTCGAAGCCAAACCGTGACGGCTGATCGGCCACCTTGGCGTCCAGCCGGAACGGCTCGACAGGAATCAGGCTGTCGGGCTGGGTTCCTTTGACGACCAGCGCCTTGGCGAAACTCAGGGCCTTGAAAAAGTTGGTCTTGCCCGACGCGTTGCCACCATAAATTGCCGCAACCGGAAGAACTCTCGTCTGGTACTTGCCGAGCTTGGGAACCCTGTCTCCATGCTGGCGCTCCCTGCTGGCGACCATCGAAAATGTGACCTGGTTGCGGAAGGACATCCAGTTTTCGAGTGAGAAACTGACTATCATCTTACCGCCTCCTAAAGTGAAATATTCGCTTTATCATGCCTTAATATAGGCATGGGCGGGCGTAAAGTCAATCTAAAAGAGAAAATATCTCTTTAAACACCCTTGCTACTGATCCGGTACTCGAAGTTCTTGGTGTGGGCGTTGCGCTGCCGGTCGATGTCGAACCCGGCGTCCCGGATGACGTCCAGGTCGTTGCTGATGCGCCGACCGAGCTGGGCGGGCTTCTTGTATTCGAACTCGAGGTTGAATTCCCGGCCGACCCTGCGCAGAGCCGCGAGCAGCCTTCCCGCAGACACCGGTTCCATGGTGTTCTCGTTCTCGAACCTCACCTGGTAGCGTTCGATGAACCCCACCACATGGTTTGCCCGGTCGTCCTCGCCGTAGCGGGCCTTCTCGTCCAGCTCCACCGCGTTCCGATAAGCGTGGAAGAGCGACGCCAGCGCCGTGGCGATGGGGTTCGACTCCCGGGCCATCTCCTGGCTGGTGTCGTTGATGGAATGTATCTGCTCGATGAACAGCGGGCTCAGATCCTCAAGTCCGGTAGTCACCTCGTGATCCTCGGACCCGGCCAGCATCATCAGGTACATCAGGCTCAGATAGTCGTTGCAACGGCGCTTGCCATGGGTCGGCATGGTTCGGTGCAGCAGGCGCATGACCTGTTTCTGGGCTCCGTCCCGGATCATCGCCAGCACATGGCTGGTCCGCTTCATGATGGCCGAGATGATCAGATCCCGGTTCTGCTGGATGGCCGAGATGACCTCCGATTCCAGAAAGCAGTCGCTGGCCTGGTTGGCGAGGTCGAAGTTGATGACGAAGGACCTCGACAGGATCTCCGAAAGTTCCCCGCACAGCGGCTCGATGCCGGTGGTGTTCAGCAGGCATTTGGTCCGCTCGGTGATGGTCTCGCTGTCTGTGCCGCTCTTGCGTTTCTCCTTGGCAATGCCGGTGATGCTGGTCAGCATGAAGGTGGTCAGATCCTCGGTCATCTGCTTGACCTCGATGTTGTCGAGGACGATGAGTGGGTTCTGCGAGCCATCGGTGTAGTTCGCCGCGTCGGTGGCCTTCTTGTGCTGGGGCTCGCCGTAAAGCAATGTCGACGTGATCTTGCTGGCGGTAGTCTTGCCCGATCCGGCCGAGCCCTCGAAGCGGGTCATGGGCCGCGTCCCGGCGAAATCGATCAGCAGGAAGCAGGAGAGCCAGGAAAGGATGAGAAAGCGATCCCCCTGCGGACAGGTCATGTTGCCCACCAGCAGATCGACCAGGAGCCGGTCCGCCTCTTCGAGGTCGGCGTCGGGCAGGAATTTCAGCGGCTTCATCTTCCGCGAGCCGTCCAGGATGATGCCGTCCTCGTTGCCGCCGTTCTTCATGATCCGGATCTCGTCCGGGGTGATCTTGGCGATCTCGTGCTCCGGGTTGTTCAGATTGAAATAGACGGTGTAGGAGGCCACATCGGTGTGCAGCCAGGAGAAATGGTCGCGCACTTGACCACGGATCATCGCCAGGCTGGGCAGCACCTCGAAAAATGTCCGTCCGCCGCCCGTGGTCGGCACCATGCCCGTGTGCTTGTAGAGCATGGCCGCGTAATGGCGCTTGCGGCCCCGATCCGGCGAATCCATCCAGTAGATGGCGTTGTCGAAATACATGAACGGCTCGCCCTGCAGGGTATGAAAGAACTGGGCACCGTTGGCGTTGAACCAGTCGTAGGCAGCCTCGGCGGCCAGGGTGTAATCGGGAGCGCCGTTCTCCAGTTCCGTGTCGATCAGCACCTCGTCAACCCGGGCGCGGCATGATCCGGGCATCGCGCCGGACATCCGCTTGGCCTTCTTCTTTTCGTTGCGGAACTCGACCTTGCGGTCCTTCTGGATGGCGCGGATCTGCTCTTTGAGGGTGGCCATCGAAACACCACCGCCGATGCGCTCCTGCACCAGCTTCAGCAGACGGGCCTGTTCCAGCGGCGACTGCTCGGAAATCTCCCCGAGGATCGGTTCGAGCAGGCGGTTGCGTTCCTCTTCTTCAGCGCCCTCGGGCAGCGAGCGCACGCCGAACTCGATGGGCGTGCTGGCCTCGGCGAGCAGGCGTTCGAAATCCTCCAGGGTATGCCCGGCGGCAATGTAATCGTTGACGTCGATCTTGGCGGTGGCGAGAAGCGCCTCGGCCGCCTGGACTTCCTCGGCTGGACGTCCCGCCAGCAGCTTGGCTAGCTCCTTCGGCCCCACGCTCGTCGTCAGGCCAAAGCGTTCGGTCAGCTTCTGGCGGGCCGAGAGCTGTGTCTCCGACAAGGGCAGCGTCACCAGGCGGGTGTCGATCTTGTGTTCGGCCAGGGTGCGAGCGGTTTGCAGCGCCCCTTTGAGACCGGCCTGGGAGAGTTCGTTGTCCTGGCAGATGTAGACGGTTTCGACGCCGCGCAGCTTGGGGATCAGGCGCTCCCAATCGGCGGCCCGGATGCGGACGGTGACCGGCGATACGGTGGGCAGGCCCAGTTGCATCAGCGCCAGGCAATCGGTCACCCCCTCGGTGATGATCACCTTGCCGGGCCTTGCCAGCAGGCAGTCCTCGTTGAACAGCAGCGCGTTGTTGATGAAGTCGGCGACGTAGGGCCGCTGGTGCTCGTCGTGAACCGGCAGCTTCTTGTATTTCCCTTGCTCCCAGCCCACGTCCGGGGTCCACGGCGTCTTGCGGCCGATCATGAACACTACCCGGCCACGGCTCCAGTAGGGAAAGACGATGCGGCGTTCAAAGAATGGCGTCAGGCCGTCCTGGTTGGTGGGCCGGAAAGCGCCGGTGGCGGCAAGCTCCCGTTTGGAAAAGCCGTCTTCACCTCTGGTCAGTTGGGCGACCGCGCCGGACGCGTTGTCCGCGTAGCCGATCAGGAGATCGTCGATGGTCTCCTCGCTCAGGGCGTATTTGGATTTCAGCCAGTCGATGACCTCCGGCGACTCCTTGAGCTTGGCGTGGTAAAGCCTGGCCAGCGCGGTCAACGCGTCCTTGACCCGCAGTTCGAAGGCGCGGTCCGCCTCCGTCTGGGCCAGACGCTCCTGGCTGAGACCATAGCGCGACAGCGGCGGCAAACCCGCCTTCTTGGCGAGATAGTCCCGGGCCTGGCGGTGGCTGTCCGGCATCGGACCGGATTGCCCGGCGGTGACCGAGCCCGTCTGAATGAACTCAACGAGTTGCAACACATCACCGCCGACTCCGCAGCCGAAGCAATACCAGCCCTGCTTGTCGAGCATCACGTGCAGCGACAGGCGCGACTGGCTCTGATGGTTGGGGCAGTCGCACATCAAGCGCTGACCGGGATCCTGGGTGATCCGTCCCGGCAGGAGGTCCCGGGCCCCGTCACCGATGTCCATCACGGTGCCGAGCCGGTAATACTCCCAGACGTTCTCCGTTCCGCCCATGCTCATTCGGCCGCCGCGACACGGGCGAAATCGGCTTCCGCGTGTTGGGCGGCGTCCAGGAACAGGGGCAGAAAGGTCCGGCGGTCATCCACCTGGCACCGCTTGGCGCAGTTCTGGATACCCCAGTGATCACCCAGAACAATGGCGGTGCGCCGGGCGCGGGTCACCCCGGTGTAGAGCAGATTGCGGTGGTGCATGAAGGAATGCGCCTTGTGGACCACCACCACGGCGCAGGGGAACTCGGAACCCTGGGTTTTGTGGATAGTGAGCGCATAGGCGAGCTGCAGATCCTGCAGGTCGGGCGACCCCTTTTCCATCTCCACGGGCATGCCGTCGAAGTCGATGACCTGGGTGCCGTTCGCGAGGACATCGACCACATAGCCGATGGCACCGTTCATCACATTCAGGTCGTAATTGTTCCGGGTCTGGATGACCTTGTCGTGCTTGAGAAACGGAGCGCGGCGGCCCATGGCGACCGGCGGTACCTCGGTGTTCCAGAGCTTGCGCTGGATGAGCCGTTGCAGTTCCTCGTTCAATTCCTTGGTGCCGAGCGGCCCCTTGTGGGTCGGCGTCAGCACCTGCACGTCCTTGATGATGTCGAAACCCAGGGCATCGAGCCGCTCCTGAAACAACTCCAGCAGGAACGAGCGTGCCGCCATCGGGTCGGTGAACTGATCCACCAGATACCAATCCCGGCATCCGCCCACCGACGCCTCGCTGGTCTTGCGCACCTCGCCCTTGAGAACGGAGGTGCAGTTCTCCTTGAGGACACCAGCCTGGCGCACGACCTTGTCGAGGATGACCGTGGGGATGGCGCGTGTCTGGATCAGATCGCGCAGGATGTTCCCTGGTCCCACCGGTGGAAGCTGGTTGTGGTCACCGACCAGCAGCACCGTGGTCCGCGACAGATCGACCGCCTCGAATAGGTGCCAGGCCAACGGCACATCGACCATCGAAAACTCGTCGACCACCAGGACATCGGCATCGATGGGGTTCTCCTTGCTACGCGAGAAACCCTTGCCGTCATAGCCGAGCAGACGGTGGATGGTGGTGCCGCTGCTACCGCTGACTTCCTCCAGGCGCTTGGCGGCCTTGCCGGTCGGCGCGGCGAGCACGACCTCCAGATCGCTCTCCTCGCAGATGGTGTTGATGACTGAAATGGTGTAGCTCTTGCCCGAACCGGCTCCACCCGAAATCAGGCTGATGCTGTGCTGGAGGGCCGAGCGCACCGCTTCGAGCTGCTTCTCGTTCAGCGTTGATGCGCAGCGCCGAATCAGGGCATCGAGCTTCTTGACGGACTGGAAATGCGGGTTGGGTGTTTCGGCCTGGCCGAACAACGAGGCCAGCTCCCGCTCCATGCGGACGATCTCCGGCAGAGCGACCACGAAACGTCCGCCGTGGGAATCGCAGGAAAGCGCCTGTTCTTCGATGAGCGCGTCGAGGGCGCTCTCGATACGGACCCGGCTGTCCAAGGCATCCATGACCAGCAGCAGGTTGGCCCGATCCACCAGATCCTCGTATTCGATCCAGCAGTGACCATTGTCCAGGGCTTCACGGACGCAGAAATTTAACCCAGCGCGGATACGAGGGGTGTGGTCCTTGGGGGTGCCCAGCTTGCGGGCGATCTTGTCGACCTTCTTGAAGCCGAATCCCCGGATCTCCCGAATGAGGATGTACGGGTCTTCCTTCAGGATATCGAGGCAGTTGCCGCCGAGCCTTTCTACCAGGGTGGTGACCTGATGATGGGTCAGACCTAATGCCGACAGCCAGGCCATGACGGCGTTGACGATGCGGTTCTTCAACCAATCGTCAAGCAGCCGCCGGGCCGCGTCCAGAGGCAGTCGAGCCTTGAGCGCGATGCGTTCGGGGTCATTCAGAAGGGTTTCTTCAAAGGCGTCGCCGAAACTCTCGACGATCAATCTGGCCTTGGCCGGTCCAATGCCCTTGATCTCCGGATGGTTGGCCAGATAGTGGATCAGCCCTTCCGGATCGAGTTCGAGGTCGTGCTCCATCCCGTCGACCTTGAACTGACGGCCGTATTTGGGATGGGTGGACCACGACCCGAGCAGGACCACAGGCTGATTTTCCCGGGCGAACAAATTGCCCGCGAACTGGAC
>JARKPN010000090.1 GCA_029975275.1 Geobacteraceae bacterium
GCTCGGCAAGGCTGGAGTCCGCCTCGCTCCCGGGGCGATGAAGGCCCTGCTGGAATATGCCTGGCCCGGCAATGTCCGGGAGCTTGAAAACTGCATCGAGCGGGGGCTGGTGCTCTGCGACGGCGACATCATCGAGCCGGAATGCCTTCCCGACGGCCTGCGCAATCGCATTCCGGCGCCGGTCAATGTCCTGCCCGACGACTGTCTTTCCCTCAAGCGGGCCGCTGAACAGCTGGAGAGAGAGTACATTCTCAAGGCGCTGGAAAAGACCTCGGGCAACAGGACCCGTGCGGCCAAGATACTGGAGATCAGCCACCGGGCATTGCTTTACAAGTTGAAGGAATACGGGCTTGAGTAAGTATGAAAAATTTACGGAGTTTGGCCTATTGGCTATGAAAATATTTCATAGCACGTTACCGAGGGCGTGAGGTAACCTGAGTCGATAGTTTGTCATCGAGTATCCCCTCAATATTCCCGGGGTTGGTGGGGTTTTTCCCTGTTATTCGTCTCGTACGCGCATTTAGTTAAATAGGGTGTAGTAACCGAACAAGATCTGATCGGTTCACCCTGCGAAACGGAATCGTCCCGGATTTCGGCTTGGCATACACGTTGCTGTCCATTTTCACTCGGAGGAAAAATGAAAAAAATATTATGCTTCCTGATTGCTATGATTCCTGTTTTCAGCATGAATGTTTCGTCCGCATCCGGCAAGGCAACGGGCAAGCACACGTCGCGGAAAGCTTCGGCCACTCCCGATAAGGCCGTAATCCATAATTGCGCCGCTTGTCATTCCCTCTCCAAAGAGGAGGCGGGTACCATTCTCAAAGAACTGGGCATGGCCAAGGAAGTAAAGATGTCGCCCATCAAGGGACTCTATGAAGTCACCATGCAGAATGATAATCGGCAGGCCGTTATCTATATCGACTTCGGGAAAAAGCTGGTGGTTCCGGGTCCGGTGTTCGATCTCGCCGCGAAGCGTTCCCTTACCCCGCCCCCGGTCGACCTGCCCAAAATTCTCTCTAAAGCGGATCTCGATAAGATTCCCCTCACCGATTCAATCATAATGGGAAATCCGGCCGGGAAGAAACGGATCTTCGTGTTTACCGACCCCGATTGCCCGTATTGTTCGCGGCTCCATGGCGAACTCAAGAAGCTGGTGGTTATAGAACCTGACCTGGCCATATACATCAAGCTGTTTCCTCTGAAGATGCATCCCGATGCCTATGACAAGTCGAGAGTAATCCTCGGCTCCAATTCTCTGGAAGTGCTGGACAGGGCGTTCGCAGGCGAGAAGCTACCTGCACCGGGGGAGAAGGACAGGAAGGAACCGGTCGACGAAACCATCAAGCTCGGGGAATCCTTAGGGATCAGCGGGACGCCGGCGATGATATTGCCGGATGGAGAGTTGGTGGCCGGCGCCCGGGATGCGGAGACAATACGGAAACTCCTGTCGGAAAGCAAACCCTAGCCTGACGGGATGAGGTTAACGTGTGTTGGTCTATAGATAAACAATCGAGTATCCGATGATGGAGAAGTGGAGGGATAACATCATGAAAAATCTGTTTATCTCAATCCTGTCAGTTCTGTTGGCGAGCGCCCAGTATGCATACGCAGCCTTTCCCACATCCGGGAGCAGCCAGGAACCGTACTGCCAGGTGCCCCCTTACGTTGCCCAGAACGTCAAACCTAACATCAACCTCATACTTGACTTCTCCGGTTCAATGCAGTTTCCGGCGTATCTCGATTGTGCTGATTGGATTGGGTACGATTCCTCGAAAGTTGCAAACTGTGGCACGTATACCTTTAGCTCGACCTCGTTATACAAATACAATCCTGCACGAGGCTATTTCGGAAACTTTAAGAGCAATCTTTATTATAAATACAATTCTACCGGTGGATATTTTGAGGAAAACCCATCATGCACCAATACTGACTTTATCGGAAGCATCTCGAGCAACTGTCTATCCGGAAATCTCCTGAACTGGGCGGTGACAACCCGTACCGACGTGTTGAGGAAGATTTTGACCGGTGGCCGCGTTAGATCTTCAACTACTGACGTTCTGGAAAGTGAAGGATCAAGATATGTCGTAACGGACCGGACACTGCAATGCAAATTTACGGTATCCGCCTCATCAACCCTCACCAGAAAACTGTCGATAGCGGATGAATCCTCTACAAGACGTTGTGTCATAGGTACCTTTTCAAACTATAACATGGACGTCAAGCAGAGTGATCCAGAGGCTGATATTTCAGGCATTATTCAGGATATATATTCCCCCCAAGTTGAAAAAAGACAGGTGGATCTGCTTTTGTCGGTCTACAACACCTCCGTCAATACGGTATATCGAGTAGGAAAGAATAAAAATACCTCTGATTATCTGAACGCCATTAATTCCGAATTGGCCTATAACGGCACACCTACGGGAGAAGCTGTCCGCGAGGCCAGATATTATTACCAACAGTTGAACAGTCTCTCAAGTACTAACAGAGCGACAGTGCTCGGAAAAACTGACTATCGCTATGATCCTTACTACGAGCCAGGTAATCTGCCCGCCTACTGCAGAAAATCTTTTGTTTTGCTGATTTCCGATGGTGAATGGAATGGAAGCGTTGATCCTGTGGACCCTGCCCATTATATGCGCAAGAACGATTTGAGAACGGAAGATGTATTACCAGGTAAACAGAATGTCACAACTTATACGGTCTACGCTTTCGGCGACGGTATTCAAGGCCGCCAGGCTATGATTACCACGGCTATTTTCGGCGGGTATGATGACAAGTACACCAACGGATGGCCATATCCATTTACATCCCTTCCAAACAGCTTGAACGTTAGTTACCCCCTCGCCAGATGTAACCCGGCGGGAACCTGGGATAAAGAATGCGAGGAGTGGGACAAGACAAAGACGGGGCTTCCCTACAATTTTTTTGAGGCGGACGACGGTGCTGCCTTGCAGGGGAGTATATCGGATGCCGTGCAGAGTATTCTTGGACGGATCACGTCCGGTACGGCAGCGTCGATACTGGGCAACAACGACAATGACGGCGCGATGCTTCTGCAGGCGCTTTATTATCCTGAGAGGCTGTTCGATAGTGGAGACAAGCTGTCATGGGCGGGTGAGCTTCAGTCCCTGTGGTATTACGTCGATCCGTTGCTCGAAAGCGGAAAAATCACGATCAGAGAAGACTCGGTTGCGGACAAGAAACTGAATCTTAAGCAGGATAATGTGGCTTCTTTCGACTTCACCGGTACAAATGTGGAAGTAAACCTTTATGCGGACGCTGACGGTGATGGCGCTGCAGACGATCTTTCAAGCCCGTCCGGGACGGCGAAGCCGGAGGACGTGAATACGCTCTGGCGTGCGGGCCTCAGCCTCTGGAAGCGACTCCCTTCCGGAGTCGGTGGCAGAACCGTGTACACCAAGGATCTTTCCGGCACATCCAGCACCGGCTTGATGGCCTTCAATGCTGAGACGACCACCAGAGATCTGCTGAAAGGTTATCTCGACGTGGCAAACAATAGCACCGACGCGGGGAATGTCATAAAATATACGTTGGGCGAGGATCTTACGAGCACTGGCTACCGTAGCAGGACCGTTGACATAGGAGGTCAAAAAAAGGTTTGGAAGCTCGGCGACATCATCAATTCGACACCGAAGATCCTCTCAGGTTCCCAGCTGAATACTTACAATAACAAGACTCCTGGGGGATATGCCGATGCCAGCTATGAGACGTTCGTAGGCTCCAAAAATTACAAGAGCCGGGGCGCGGCCTTCGTGGGAGCCAATGACGGCATGCTTCATGCTTTCTACATGGGAAAGAGCTTTGCCGGGAAAAGCGGGTTTGTTACCGAGATAAACAATGCGGACAGGAATGCTACGCCGACTGAGCTTAATAATGAGCTGGGGAAGGAGATGTGGGGATATGTTCCGAAAAACGTGCTCCCCTATCTCAAGCACCTTGGGAATCCGTCCTACAAGCACCTTTATTACGTGGACTCAACGCCGATGATCCTTGACGTGAGCATCGGCGAAGGAACAAAATTCTGGAAATCAGCAACAGAAACAGTTACATGTGCGGGTGATCCTTACTACACATGCCCCAAGGTCACTACACGGGACCCTGAGAAGAATTTTGATCTGGATACCGATGGTGTTCCGACCCAGGCTAATCCGACAGTCGGGACCAGTTGGAGGACCGTCCTTATCGGGAGTATGGGGCTGGGAGGCGCCACCAGGAATGCGGGGACGGACTGCTCCGCCGCCAATGTCGATAAAATGTGCGTATCGACGCCCATCAGCGGCACTGGATATTCATCGTATTTCGCCCTGGATGTGACCAATCCAGACAATCCGAAACTGCTCTGGGAGTTCGCACATCCCCGTCTTGGCTTCAGCACTGTCAGGCCTGCGGTCGTGCGTGCGAAGGATACGACCGACGACGGCAATCCGCAACGGAACGGGCGTTGGTTCGTGGTTCTGGCCTCGGGTCCGACCGGCCCCATTGACGGCACGAATCAGATGAGGGGATATTCCAATCAGCCCTTGACTCTCTTCGTTCTCGATCTGAAGACCGGTGAACCCCTCCGGACCATTTCCTCCGACTCTGCCGCCGTCATTACAGGGGTCGGACACACCCAGTACACGGGCATGCCTGCCTATGCCTTTGGCGGTTCTTTTTCCGACGCCACAATCGACACCGACAGGTGGAATAGCATCAGACCCGGCAATTATACAGACGATGCGGTCTATCTCGGATACGTGATGAAGGATCCTGCAAGTTCTGCAACCTCTCCCAAGTTCACCAAAGGAGGGGTCATAAGGATCCTGACGGGCGACGCCCCGGACCCGGCCAACTGGAAGGTCTCAAAGGTGATAGAGGGCATTGGGCCGGTTTCCAGCGCCGTCACGAAGCTCCAAGACATCAAAAACAGGAAACTTTGGCTTTACTTTGGTACCGGGAGGTATTTTTACAAGAGCGGTTCTTCCATCGACGATGATTACGGCGGTCAGCAGGAGGCCATCTACGGTATAAAGGAGCCCTGCTATAATGGCGATGAAAACGACCTGACCAATGTGAACTGCACGGCTTCCGTTAACGCTGCCAGCCTTGAGAATCAGACAACAACAATATCGGAAGTAACTAACCAGCCAGGTTGGAAGATCAATCTGGCCCGGGCGGATGGGGCCTACAACGCGCAAAGGATCGTGACCAATCCGGTCCCTTCGAGCGCCGGTATCCTGTTCTTCACCGCATTCCAACCGTCCACGGAAGTATGCAGTTATGGTGGGCGGACCTCCTTGTGGGCGGTCACCTATAACAAGGGCGGTGCGCCGAGTGAATTGCTGAGGGGGCAGGCGCTCCTCCAACTCTCCACTGGTGCCTTCGAACAAATGAATTTGGCCGATGCGTTTACCAAAAGCGGAGGCCGCGAGACCGAATTTAGCCAGGGAGTACCGCCCGGACCGGAGCCGACGATCCTGTCCAACGCCGACCACTTCCCCAGCAAGAAGGTCCTTCACATCATGGAGCGATAAATGCACGAAAGAGGATTCTCACTTATAGAACTCCTTATAGTCATTGCGCTCATAGCCATCTTGCTCGCTATAGCGACAATCGACTTTGGTACGTGGTCGAGGAAATATCAGGTCGAACGCCAGACCAGGGAGATGTATGCGGATATCATGCAGGCTAGGATCTCCGCATTGCAGCGGAAACAGCGCGTGGGGATCTTCTTCGGACCGAGGCAGTATGTAATCAGAAGATATGACACGGCTGAGGATACGGACGGAGAGGTAGTGTTGACCATAAATCTGCAAAATGAGATCAGGCGAGTGACCGGTAGTGGGACGCAAGCCTTTGATATCGATACGCAGGCTATCGAGTTCGATACACGGGGTCTTACGGCAATCGGGGATCAGATGCAAATTGCGGTTATGCCACTTAATGTGGGAAGCGGAGGCGACAACTGCATCGTTGTGGCCGTCGGTCGTACAAACATAGGGAGAATGTCAGATGCGACAACCTGTACTCCAAGATAATGGAGGATTCACGCTGGTAGAGTTCATGATAGCCTTGCTGATTCTAACCATCGGCCTGTTGGGGCTTCTGGAGACGGTTAACTTTTCAATACGCAGCAACCTGAGTAACAAGCTCCGCTCAGATGCCATCATGCTGGCGGATCAGGAAATGCTCGCCAGCAGATCGCTTCCCTTTGCAGATATAGAGGACCATATCGCTTCGAAAAAGGCAAGCGCCATATTTGTAAATTACTCTGTCGCAAGAGAGGTTGAAGATACTTCTCCGTCAACCAAAAACGTTACCATCAGGGTAAAATGGCGCGACAGGAGGGAAATAAAGGAGCATTACCTGACGACCATCATAAGTAGTAATTAGCGGCAATTATGAATTTCTCCAGATGATTTCATAGGGCCGGAGAGGCCATTTCAGCGATGGGAGCCTGTTCCCATAGCGGCAACGATGGAAAAGCGGGAAGGGTGTGCGACAATGAAGCGGACAATTTTATCCATTCGCGGATTTACATTAGTAGAGGCCATTGTGGTAATGGCGGTATTTTCCTTTGTCCTGTTGATTACCGCAAGCGCCTTCAAAACCATACTCACCAAAACGCGCGTTGTCTTTGGGAGTGAACAGAGCAACATCGAGGGAGTCGTCGGTCTAGAGATGCTTCGCCATGACCTTCAGCAGGCGGGATTTGGCCTGTTCAGCGATGAGGACAGCGCGCCGGACTTTGCGGAGGCCGCAAACGCGCCCTATTCCGACTACAATGATGCGAACGGTGTTCCCCGCGCGGTCGTGACCGACAATAATCTTGACCTCGGCAATAACGCTACCGTTCTTGCCAGCACAGATATTCTCGTAATCAAGGGTACCACTGTCTCCACGGCCGGAGCTTCTCAGAGATGGTCCTATATAACTGACACTGGAGTACCCAAGAGATGGGGAACCGAGGATTTTCGCAACGGGACGGACAAACTGATAGCAATGGAGCAGTATTATGATAAGAAAAAGGATCAGGTTTTCCGGAAACTCGTGCGGGTGAACCCGAATAACTATGCCTTCTCCTATTATTCAACCAGCAGTTTTACTGACATGGAGGGCAGTGCTACCAGCGAGTTCATACCACCCCCGGGAAGGAGACATTATCTTTACGGCATTACTGGTGGTACTTCCGGGGGATTCAATTTGAGGGCTCCTTTCAACCGCGCCGATTACATAGTTCAGCGTCGCGATACCACGCCAGCCTCATGTTCCCCGGCAGCGGGCACCTTGTACAAAATGACGATGAATCAAAGCGATGGACGATTCACCTGGATACCAGTCTTGGACTGTGTGGCAGATATGCAGGTGGTGCTAGGATGGAATACCACCAACGATCCCGACAACAGCCAAGAGGTCAGCGTTCTCTCAAATGCCGACGGTACGCGTTACGAAGGCGAGGCGAACGGAATGAGCATTCAGAGCCTCATGAGCAGCGCCGAAGAGGTGAGGAGGCGGCTCAGGCTGATCAGGGTTTATCTCCTCGTACAAGACGGTTATCGAGACCTGAACTTCACCAATACAGATAATGCCATGGTTGTGGGAAACCCCGAGCTCGGAGAAACAGAGTTGACCAATACCGTGGACCTGACTACCGAGGATATGAGAAATTATCGCTGGAAGCTTTATTGGGTGGTTGTTAGGCCGAAAAATCTCCAGTAGAAGAAACGATGGTGGGGTTGCGATGAAGATAATTCGAAATGAGCGTGGCGTAGCACTCGTCACCGCACTTCTCATAACCATGATCTCTCTGGTGATAGTGATCGGGGTGCTTTACATGGTTATCCAAAACACTAGAATGACCGGCACTCAAAAGGTCTATCGGAATGCGGTGGAAGCTTCTTACGGAGGAACGGACGTAGTATTGAAGGAGGTTCTGCCTCGGTTTTTTATTGGAGAATCGACCGCTGATATCCTAGCGGCTTTTCCCGAGGACATGAATATGGAGTTCACTAGCAACATTGACGGCACCTGTTTCAGGGATAAACTCAACAAGATTCCCGGTCAATGGAACCTGAACTGTCCCGCTGAGTCCACAAACATGGATCCTCGCATCGCCCCCGATGTCAGATTTGAAGTGAGGGGAACGTCTAATCAAAGATTCGTGGTTTTTTCCAAGATCGTAGACACTTCTCCCGGTACCCCCTATATCAATCCGGAGGGGACTGAACTGCTCGGACTTGGAGTCACTGCTTCCAGCGGCTCCGGAGCGTCAAAAGGCAAGCATTACGTGTATCGCGTGGAAGTAGCGGGGCAGTTGTTGGACAATGCCGGAGAACGTGGACATCTGTCGGTACTTTATGAATATTGAGTTACCCATAATGAACATGGGTTATATTCGAAACTGAACCGGCCATTATCGAACAAAGACCTGTACTATCGTTTTGTCGGCTGCAGGCATATGGCTCGGAAATTCATAGGGAGATTTCTTTTTTTATGTTTTGGAAACAATTATTGTCAACTAGCAAAATTATCTTGACATTTGTCTAAATTGTTGTAAATTCCTTCAAAATTCCTTTTTGTTAGGATCGTTTATATGAAGCACCAGAATAACGTAAGGAAAATACGAGAGGAAAGGTTGATGAGCAAGATGGAACTGGCACGGCTGGCTGGGGTCTCCGCCGCCACTATTGACCGGATTGAGCGCGGGGAGTTATGCCGCATGGAAACTAAAAGGAAGATAATTTTCGCCCTTGGCTATACTCTCGCGGACAAGGACAAAGTCTTTGCCGATTAAAGGGAACAGGACTGGCCATGCTCTTCATGAAAAGCAGGGAAATAGTTGGTATTGACATCGGATCTAGTTCGGTAAAGCTGGTGCAACTTGCCGAAAATAAAGGTACTTATCAGTTAAAGAGCTTGGGCATCTTGCCTTTGCCCAGTGAGGCAATCGTTGACAACAGTCTGATGGATACCACGTCCATTGTCGAGACCATAAAAGATCTACTGAAAAGCCTCAACTGTAAAGCTAAAGAAGCGGTATGCTCGATTTCAGGTAACTCGGTCATTATCCGGAAAATAACACTTCCGGCCATGACACACGAGGAACTTGAGGATCAGATCGTGTGGGAAGCTGAGCAATATATCCCGTTCGATATAAATGATGTCGATTTGGATTTTGAGATTCTGGATACAGATCTTTCCTCGACTGGAAAGATGACGGTTCTCCTTGTTGCGAGCAAGAAAGAAATCATCAAGGAATATGTCGCCGTTTTCAACGAGGCCGGACTCAAATTGGTCGTTGTTGATGTCGATTCCTTCGCTGTTCAGAATATATTTGAGCAGAATTATACACTCTCGGATAATGAGGTAGTGGCACTGATTAATATTGGTGCCAGTATAATGAATCTTAATGTGGTAAAAGGAGGTACTTCCTTATTTACCCGTGACGTGCAAATGGGTGGAAATCTTTATACCGAAGAGATTCAGAGGCAGTTTTCATTGAGTAGTGAGGATGCAGAGCGGGCAAAAGTCACCGGCGAATTTTCAGATAAAGCACGTCTAGAGGATACGATTTTGCGCATCAATGAAACCATTGCGATTGAGGTTCTTCGTTCTCTTGATTTTTATAACTCTACTGCTGAAGATCAGAAAATTAGCAGGATATACCTAAGCGGCGGTTGCTCAAAAGTTTCCATGTTACCGGATGCGGTTGCTCGGAGGTTGGGACTGCCGGTGGAGATTCTTAATCCCTTACGAAATATTCCCTATAGTGAAAAAGAGTTTGACCCTGAATACCTTCAGGAAATAGGCCCTCTGGTTGCTGTCGCCGCGGGGCTGGCGATGAGGAGGTTAGGGGATAAATGATAAAGATCAATCTGTTACCAGTCAGGGCAGCAAAGAGAAAGGAAACAGCTAGGCAGCAGATCATTATCTCTGTAGGCTCATTGGTGGTAGTTGGGGTGATTGGCCTGTCATTATACTCGTATCTCATGATGAAGGTCAGTGCCACTAAGGATGAGATTGCTCGCTCAGAGCATGAGATTGTGGAGCTTAAAGCCAAGATTGGCAAAATCAACGACCTTGAGAAGTTGAAGGCTGATGTAACCAAAAAACTTGATGTGCTTGATCATTTGAGAAAGGGAAAGACCGGGCCGGCTCACAGATTGCTTACACTCAGTCAGTCAGCTCCAGACAAGTTATGGCTTACGGATTACGAGGAAAAGGACACAAGCGTTAAGGTCGCAGGAGTAGCTTTTAATGAGGAACTGATAGCTTCGCTTATGCGAAGTCTCGAAGTCTCCCCTAATTTTATGAATGTTGAGCTTTTGATAGCAGAGCAGGTTGAAATGGCAGGCCTAAAATTAAAAAAATTTGAATTGAAATTTAATATCGAGGGTCAAACCAAGATTGATACAGATACTTCGAAGGCTACTGGCAAGGCCACCTCGCAGAAAAGTACTAAAGGCACTTCCAAACATTAGACTCACGGCACAGTTGCTAAATTTTGATGGCAAGGATTGATTTATGGACCTTGGGGCTGAAAGATTAGCGAAACTTTCGAATAAGCAGAAAATTGCGCTGCTGACAATTCTGCTTCTTTTAATTGGTGCAGTGTTGTACTTCTTGCTGATTCGGCCAAAAATGAATGAATTGAAAGCCCTGTCCAGTAAGCTGAATTCTTTACAGACTCAGATTCAAAAAGATAGGGCCACCGCAGCCAAGCTACCGATTTTACAGAAAGAGTATGAAGGGTTGAATAGGCTTCTGGTAGCAGCCTTGACTGAGCTTCCCAATCAAAAAGAGATACCCGCGCTTTTGACCAGCGTTACTGACGAGGGACGAAGGGCCGGGCTGGACTTCCTTGTATTCAAGCCTAAACCTGAAGTTCCCAGGGATTTCTATGCAGAGGTTCCAGTAGATATAACCGTTTCGGGATCTTTTCGAAGCGTTGGGAACTTTTTCAATGCCGTTGGTAATTTGCCGCGCATTATGAATATTAGCAATGTTGTCTTTTCAAAGCTGAAAAGCGATGACACGCAGGCTAACTTAAAAGTAACCTGTCTAGCAACCACCTTCCGCTTCCTTGATAAGAACGAATTGAATAAAGAACAAAAAACGGCGAAAGAAAAGAAAAAATGAAAAAAAAGGCCATTAGGACTCATGTTCTTGTATTTCTTCTTATATTCGGTTCACTCTGCTTCACAGGGTGCGAAAAGAAGAAAGAAATACAGCCTCAAAAACAAACAAAGTCGAAACAGCCGGTTAAGCCAACGGTACCTGTTCAGAAACAAGTATCCACAGCTATATCTCCTTCTGTGACTGGAACACTGATAGATTTCGCAAACCAGAAAGATCCGTTCAGGCCAATTGTCGTTGCCTCAAAGAAGGCTCCTGCTGCAAAAAAAAATCGTTTTGGGCAGGTAATCCCTATACTGAATTACGAGGTTCCACAGTTTAAAATTTCCGGGATCATTATTGGCATGAAGGAAAGCACTGCCATGGTGGTTGACCCGAGCGGCAAGCCCTACGTAGTAAAGGTTGGTACTGAAATTGGCCGGAATAATGGACGCATAACGAAAATTGCGCCAAATTATATTGAGGTTTTTGAGCAATATCGAGATGAAAACGGTAAGCTGATTAAAAAAACAATCAGGCTAACATTGCCAAAGAAAGAATAAGGAGAGTTTCGGATGAGAGCCTTCACTGCGGTATTTAGCGTTAAGCTTCTGGCGGTTTTCAGCCTCTTCCTGGTGTTCGGCTGTGCGCAAAACTCCTATGCTGTCAGGGAGAATGACGCCGGCATAGGTGAAATCGCGACGCTTAAAGATATCACGGTTACTGGAGAAGGGAACACTTCCAGGATTGAGATTTTGGCAGACAAACCCTTGACTTATACCTACTATTCTCTCAAGGAACCATTTCGAACCGTCATAGACCTCTCACAGACTGACCCCGGAACTGTGAAGGCTCCAGTTCTAGACGGTTCGTTAATTATTAAAAAGGTTCATATTGAGAAAAATGAACTTTCGTCTGGCTCCTTGGTCAGGATTACCATTGAAACTGATGGGGAGGTCTCTGTTGCCTCTGCTCCTGATTCTTCGGATAATTCAAAACTTCTTTTTAATGTTATTGCTCCTCAAAACATCGTGTCTTCACAGGGGTTTGAGGCAGTTTCTCAACCAGATGCAGACCTGATTGTCAATAACACAATTACTCCGGCTGAAAAACAAGCTACAACCGGAACATCGCCTGATGCTGTAAATTCGTCAGCAGTTACCAAGCCTTTAGCGGAGTCTGTCGCTTCAGTGAACACGCCCACTTATTTTCAGTCAAAATCTCCTGTACCTCCACTGAGCAGCAATGATGGCAATGTGGCCAGCCGACATGCGCCTCTCTCTATTACACGCCTTGACGTGGTTACAGATGGTGTTGTCATACAAGCAGATGGCCCTTTAACAAATTACAAGTATTTCACTCTTACTACCCCCCCGCGACTCGCAATTGACATATTTAAGGCCAAGAGCGCCCTTTCCTCCAAGACGATCACTCTAAACAGTAATGGGATTGCTTCTGCTCGTATCGGAACATATCCGGACAAGGTCAGGATCGTCTTTGATTCTCCCCAAATGACATTCCCGTCATATAAGCTGGTAAAGGTTGAAAGCGGGCTCAAACTAGTCTTGTCGAGCCCGGGAGACAACTCTCTTCATGCGGCATATCAAGAGAAATCCGACTCAGTTGTATCTTCCGCACCCATCATAACGGACAATCCCGGGAATTCGTCCACTGTGGAAGCAATTGATTTCAAAATTGTTGACGGTTATTCGCGAATTTCGGTAACGACCAGCGGAGATTGTGTCCTGTCTGGCCCCGCCAAGACCGCTGATGGGCTGGTGATAACCTTTGCCAGATGCTCTCTCCCGAAGAGATTGCAGAGGCCGTTCGATACGAGTGCATTTGCCAGTGTCGTGAAAAAGCTCACCCCTTATCAGACTAGAGTTAAGGGAAGACAGGACGTAAAAATACTCATCGCACTAAGAGAGGATACACCATTTACCCTGAAAAGAGATGGTGAGGTTGTAAATCTTGACATAAAAAATCCTGAAATACCTGCCTCACCCCAATTGATTTCCGGCAATGAGGGCTATCCGGTTGCCGCGGTCACGCACCAGCCTACCACGGTAAAGCAAAACAGCGTCCCGGAAAAAGGGAAGACCCTGAATGCCGTGGTAGAGAAAAAGCTTGAAAAAAAGGTCTATACGGGCAGACGGGTTACCCTTGAGTTTGTCGATGCCGATATTCGCAAAATCTTTCAATTGATCGCCGAGGTCAGTAACTATAACATTCTGGTTGGCGACGATGTGACCGGGACAATCAGCATCAAGCTGGTCAATGTTCCGTGGGACCAAGCCTTGGACGTCATACTTGACACGAAGGGGCTTGGTATGAAGCGAAAGGATAACATCATCGTTATTCGTCCCTTGGGCAAGATTACGTCTCTTGCCGATGAAGAGCTTGCGGCGCAGAAGGCATATGAAAAAACGTTGGAGCTTCGTACCAGGGTTTTCGACGTCAATTACGCATCAGTTTCGGATATTGCCGCACAGTTCAATACCTATAAAAGCGAACGTGGAACTATTTCAGTTGATGCCCGCACAAACAGAGTAATTGTGAATGATATCTCGCCACGTCTCGAGAGGATGGCAGACCTTCTGAAACATCTTGACATACCCGAAAAACAGGTTTTGATTGAAGCAAGAATTGTGGAAGCGACTTCCTCTTTTACCCAGGACCTTGGAATTCAATGGGGGATCCACTATAGAGATGGTTCAGCGTCTTTACTGGGTATAAACAGCCTTGATTCCAGTTTTGGGGGAATCATTACCAACATTCCACCGACCTCAGGATTCCAACCGGCCACTTCTGCCGGAGGATCTTTAGGGCTGTCCTTCGGCAAGCTTACCAGCAATGTGCAGATTGACCTCAGGCTTTCCGCAGCCGCTGAAACCGGCGAGGTGAAGATAATATCAACACCCAAGGTTGTAACATTGAACAACAAGGCCGCAAAGATTTCCCAAGGGCAGATGATACCCTATTCTACTGTTTCCGCTGAAGGGACCAAGACAGAGTTTATAGAGGCTGCATTAACACTTGAAGTTACACCGCATATTACCGCCAGCGGCGCCGTTTCCATGAAGATAAAAGCATCCAACAATTCCGCCGGGAGCGCCCCGACCGGTGTAGCTCCGCCTATCAACAAGAAGGAGGCCACGACTGAACTGTTAGTTCAGAACGGTGAAACAACAGTCATCGGCGGCATCTATGTGGACTCAGATTCCACAACCGACAGTGGAGTCCCTTATCTGAAGGATATCCCGCTTTTGGGATGGCTTTTCAAATCCCAAAACCAGCAGAAGACAAAAACAGAATTGCTTATTTTTATTACGCCCAAAATTGTAACTTAGTATTATAAGGGGAGGAATTAACAATGCGTAGAGTCATAAATCTGATTATGGTGTGTTGTGTGCTAGCCTTAGCGGGGTGTGGTGGTGGCAATGACGGTTCCGGTGGGCTGACAGGTACAGTGAGTGTTACATCAACCCAGACCGCCAGCGACTTTTCCAGTACGGTTTCATTTACAATATCATATACAAATCCATATAGGACCTCTGTCGGTGGTGTTCCCATAAATTATACGGTGACGGTAGATAACGTTATTATAGACCATGTTGCAACCAATTTTAATGATAATGGAACCAATACCTCAAGCTTTACTGTAAGCTACATTATTCCTAAGACAGGTTCAGAACAAAGGGTTAAATGTGTAGCCAATTCCGCGAATCTGGTCAGCTCTTCCATCCAGGCGGTTGAACCCCTTGACACACTGAATGTCACGCCGGCAACACAGGAATTCTCTGCAACCGACCTAGTCGGCTCGACCAAGACCTACGCCATTAGTGGTGGCAGCGGAAACTACATTGTATCGTCTTCGAGTACATCTTTAGTAAGCGTCGCACCATCCGGGAGTACGGTCATTGCAACCAGAGAGAGTGCAAATTCAGGTACTGTGACCATTACGGTCACTGATACCGGGACTGGTGCGAGTGTCGCTGTCCAAGCCACCCTGGTTGCCATACCTCCTCCAGACTAGAGGAGCAATAGGAAACAAGGGGCGACTTTTTCGGCACGAGGATAGCCGCCACGCATTGGACTGAATAAGACAAAAATATTTCGATCGTTCAATATAAATGATCTATACTGCTAAATGCCAGGGGATACCCTGGCATTTGTGCAAGTGGGCAAAAAAGCACTGAATGGAGTGTGAACATGTTGCGCTATCTTACCGCCGGAGAATCTCACGGGCCGCAGCTTACGGCGATAGTAGAGGGACTTCCTGCCGGGCT
>JARKPN010000093.1 GCA_029975275.1 Geobacteraceae bacterium
ACCCGTACGCGCGCCCGCCACAGGACCACTTTATCCGTCGCTGGCTCTTCATCACCGCCTGCATTGCCGCGCTCATGCTGCTGTGGCAGTTTCTGCCCGCCATCGAGGCCTGGTTCAGTCCGCGCGAGGCGGCAGAACGCACCGTGACGGCGCGTGGCGATCTGGCGGCGGACGAGAAGGCCACCATCGAACTGTTCGAAAAATCGCGCGCCTCGGTGGTGTATATCACCACCGCACAGCTGGTACGAGACGTCTGGACGCGCAATGTCTTCTCCGTGCCGCGCGGCACCGGCTCGGGCTTCATCTGGGACGACGACGGCCACGTTGTCACCAACTTCCACGTCATCCAGGGTGCGTCCGAAGCCACCGTCAAACTCGCCGACGGCCGCGACTACCAAGCCGCGCTGGTGGGGGCAAGCCCCGCGCACGACATCGCTGTGCTCAAGATCGGCGTCGGTTTCAAGCGCCCGCCTGCCGTGCCGATCGGCACCAGCGCCGACCTCAAGGTGGGTCAAAAGGTCTTTGCCATCGGCAACCCCTTCGGCCTGGACTGGACGCTCACCACCGGTATCGTCTCCGCGCTCGACCGCTCGTTACCCGGAGAAGCGGGCGGCCCGGCCATCGATCACCTGATCCAGACCGACGCCGCCATCAACCCTGGCAACTCCGGTGGGCCGCTGCTCGATTCGGCAGGAAGGCTCATCGGCATCAACACGGCGATCTATAGCCCCTCCGGCGCCTCGGCCGGGATTGGTTTCGCCGTGCCGGTGGACACCGTCATGCGGGTAGTCCCGCAACTCATCAAGACCGGTAAGTACATCCGTCCGGCGCTGGGCATTCAGGTGGACGAACAGCTCAATCAGCGCCTGCTGGCGCTGACTGGAAGCAAGGGCGTGTTCGTGCTGCGTGTTACCCCTGGTTCGGCAGCGCACAAGGCCGGCCTCGCGGGTGTCGAAGTCACGCCGCAAGGCATCGTGCCCGGCGACCGCATTATCGGTGTTGATGGCAAGGCGACGGACGATGTGGCTAAGCTGCTCGCGCGGCTAGACGACAGGAAGGTCGGCGATGTCGTAGTCTTGTCCGTGGAGCGGGCCGGCAAATCGCGAGAGGTGCAGGTGGAGTTGCAGCCCGGGATTTGATTGAATCGACCCGGTCTATCAGGCGGCGCGGAGCAGGCAAGTGGCCTCAGCTTCCCGCTGCGTGACAAGCCCCGGCAGCACCCTGCCGCCGCCATAGACCCAGCGCCGCAGCTCAGTCGCGGCAGCGGCCCAGTCCCGCTGGTTCACCCGCCGCCGCAGCGTCGAGGTCTGCAAGCGACCGCCGCCGAGATTGAATGTGAAGTCCACGATGGCCGCCAGCCGCCCTTCGGGTTCGGAGGCCAGCACCGGGCAGTAGCGCAGTGTGGCGGCCAGCGCCGTGCTCAGGTCGCGGGCGAGATAGGCTTCCGCTTCGTCCTCGGTGATCGGCGGGTGCTGGGCATCGCAGAGGTGGCCGAAGCCAATCGTCCAGAAGCCTGCCGGGCAGATGTACGGATACGCGCGGCCCGGATCGGTTTTCGGAACGCGGCGGAAGACCTCGAAGCGCTTGGCCAGATCGATGGCCGATTGCGGCACCTCGATCACGGCCGCACCCGGTCGAACACGCGACCCAAAAACCAGAAGTTCAGCACCCCGGCCCACAGCGCCTGGTCGGCCTCTTCGACGCGCTTGAAATGCCTTGTGCAGTTCTTGCCGGTTCCGACCAGATACTCCTGGGCAAAGAGCCTCCAAGTGGGGCTTTCGGCACCGTCAAGGTCATCCGCTGCGATCTTCTGTGTGTGCTTGAGATCGGGCAGGTCATGATCCCGTTGCCGTGCGTGCCCGCGCTGATAGTGGTGCGCTTGCCGCAAGAGCAGTGCAGCAGCTTGCGTTCAATCGGCAATTCGTGGACTGCATGACAGTCCTTGCAGAATACCCACTGCAGTCCCTTCTCTTTGGAGTAGGCCAGTTGAAAATGGGGATGGAGCTCTACATCGTTCTGGCAATTCGAGCACTGCTTCACCTGGACCCAGAAATGATGAAGAACATCCCGTTCGACGCCGTCCACCATAGTCCGATGCAACGGCATAATGAGTTGGGCGATCTCATTGCAGATCTGCTCGATTTCCGGATAGTGATCCTCCATTCGGGAGGCGGCCAATTCAAATCGGGTAATAAAGGTCGCGA
>JARKPN010000112.1 GCA_029975275.1 Geobacteraceae bacterium
AGCGCGGCATCCGGGCCAGGTGGCGGCTGTCAACGGGGTCATGGGTTGGTCGCTGAGCGAAGACGACAAGGCAGAGATCGATGGAATCCTGAAAGAAACCATAACCGATCCGGTCGGCCCGGAATTCATGGCGCCGCCTGCACGGGAAACCGCATAAGTCCTATTCCGGAAAGTGTCGACAGGGGACGTGTCGGAACTTTCCCGAAGCCCCTCGTAATCGGTCACCATCCTTCGCACGGATCAGATACTCTGCCGGATTCAGGCGCTTTCCCGTGAGTCGCCTGATTGCACTCAAGCCGTACGAGAGGCTCCGTGAAAGCCCCGACCCGTCCCTCATAACTTTTTCCCAGGATTTCCGGATGGAAACTGGAACTGGAGGAATGAATGCAAAGAATCGGTTTTATCGGCCTCGGCATCATGGGCAATGCAATGGCGAAGAACCTGGTTAAGGGCGGCTTCGAGGTGACGGTATGGAACCGTTCGCCTGGCAAATGCGAAGAACTCAAACAACTCGGCGCCCGCCAGGCCGGCTCTCCCCGTGAGCTCATGGAGGAGTGTTCGATCGCCTTTGCCATGCTGGCAGACCCTGCCGCAGCCGAGGAGGTTTGTTTCGGCAAAGGGGGCGTTCTGGAGGGGATCAGCCGCGGCAAGGGTTACGTGGACGCATCAACGGTGGACGCAGCGACCTCATGCAGGATCGCCGCAGCGGTGGCGGGCGCGGGCGGCCGGTTCCTGGAAGCTCCGGTTTCAGGGAGCAGGAAACCCGCGGAAGAGGCCACGCTGATATTTCTGGCCGCCGGGGACCGTAGCCTTTTCGACGAAGCGGTCCCCTGTTTCGAAAAAATGGGGAAAAAGACCCTGTACCTGGGTGAAGTCGGCAATGGGGCGCGAATGAAGCTGACGGTCAACATGATCATGGGAGGGATGATGGCCGTTTTCTGCGAAGGGCTTGCCTTGGGCACAAAGGCCGGACTCGACGCTTCCGACATCCTCGACGTCATCGGCGCCGGCGCCATGGCGAATCCCATGTTTGCCCTGAAAGGCAAACTCATATCCCAGGGCAATTTCGATGCGGCTTTTCCCCTGAAGCACATGCAGAAAGACATGAGGCTCGCGGTATTGCTGGGCGATCAGCTCACTCTGCCGCTTTTCCTGGCAGCCACGGCCAATGAATCATATAAGAAGGCAAAAAGTCTCGGTTTCTCGGATGAGGATTTTTCCTCCGTCTACAAGGCGGTCACTTCGTAAAACATCCTGAACCCTGGATTAAGGTGGTGCATGGATGTGTGCGGGAAATCGCATCGAGGCTGGAAGAATTTTATGTGTCAAAGGGAAGGACATACAAAAGCCATGACTGGTGAAGGACTCCGGTCGAATGACCGCACGCTGCGGGGAAACCGGAACGCATCCCGCTTCCGCGTGCTCGTCTGCCACAGCAGCCCATGCCGCGCAGCCGGGGCAGAGGCGGTCTACGAGTCGCTGGTGGAGACGGTCAAGGCACTCAGTCTCGACATCGAGGTGGAAGTGGACACGACCGGCTGCACCGCCCGTTGCACGGACGGTCCCCTGGTCACGGTCTGCATTCCCGGAAAGAAAGATGTTATTTACGCAAATGTTACGCCGGAGTGCGTCATGGAGATATTGAAAGAGCAGGTACCTGGGCTGGCAGCGCCTGAATAAGACGAGAGGAGATCCGGACATGAAGGTGATGATTGATCTGTGTATAGTACCGATAGGGGTCGGCGTTTCCCTGTCACCCTATATCGCCGCATGCGAAAAGGTTCTCACTGCCGCGGGACTGAAGACGGCGCTCCATGGCTATGGTACGAACGTCGAGGGTGAATGGGATGAGGTCTTTGCCGCCGTCAAACGGTGTCACGAGGTGGTGCATGAAATGGGCGCGCCGCGCGTCACCACCACCATCAAAGTGGGAACCCGGACAGATCGTGACCAGACCATGGAAGACAAGGTCAACAGCGTCAAGGAAAAGCTTGCGACTTAACAGGGAAGCTTACTATAGCTTGAGCTGCAAGCCCTTATATACTGAACTCAACTCTGAAATTGGTCTTTTTGACAACGGGCTTGATCGTCCGGTCTTCTTGCTTTACCAGATCAACGATGCCGTACTTGGCCATAGTCTTGAGGGTCCGTGACAGATTGCTGCTCTTCCTGCCTGTTGCCGCTTCGAGCTCCTTGATGCTCTTGGGGCGCCGGTCTTGGATGATCCTCAGTAATTCTCTGTTTTCGCTGCTCAGCACTTGAGCCATGGTTTGTACGGATTCGAAGAAAACCTTGGGGCTGCCTTTCTTGGGTATATCCTCGCCTTTGGCAATTGCAACAGTCCTTGCGATATAGTCATCCAAAGGCATGATTCCCGCTACTAATGTCTTTCTTTCCTTCCGCATACTCTACCTCTTCAAACTTGCCATGATCGCTCTTACGTCGGTCCAGAAGTCTTCGAGCAATTGACGTGCCGACTGGTACTCGTAGTGAGAAACCTTGTCTTTCCTGTGTTTGTGATCCCAGGTGATTACTCGTCCACTGAATTTTTTTCTTCTTGGCAACTTGCTCCCTATAACCCAACCCCCACGTTCCGCATATAGGCAACTTGTTTCCTTGTTTTCAATTAGCCGCAGCGAGATAGGGAGTCGAATATAAAGGCTAACCATATAATATATTTGATTAAATTACATACGACTGTAACTATATACCCCAAAAACTACCCCTATGAATCATGGCTTCCCTCCCGGTAAAGAGTCGATTTCAACCATTCTTATATCGGCAAGCCTCGCTTGCTCGTAACTCGACTCCCCCTCCCTGGATATGCTGGCGAAACTTGGACAATCTCCTTGCTTTCAATATGGCCCCGCTTTGTCTCTGCTTGTAATGAAAACGATTAATTGCTCCAATAATTGCCTACGGTCAATTATCGGGTCAATTGTCGCGGAATTGCCCCAGTAATTGCCCGCCATGTCAATTCCGGATCAATCCTTCACCCGTAAATGCCATAAAGCCCCGGCTCCATGGCCTGATGAATGGACCTGGCCGTCGGTCTCAAGCTCCTTGAGCAAGCCGGTTACCTGCTTTCGACCCAGGTCCGTGAAATTCCGGATATCCTTATTGCTGAGCGGCCGGTCCTTGAGAGGGAAAGGATGCGGACCTTGATGGCCTCCTTGTCCAGCCTCCGTGTCATGTCATAGGTGACGCCTTCGCTGAGGATGGCGGCCGCGCGGCGGGACAGCCGGTAGATGGTGCCACGGCCGGTGCCGCTGTGTTCCAGCATATGCAGGTTGGTCTCAAGAGAAGCAAGTTTTTCCCTAAGGCGGCGGTCATCGTAAGGGTAGGCCTCTCGCATCTCGTTCCAGTGGACCTCGTGGCGACGGAAGAAATGTAGCAGCAGGAGATCATCGACATCGAGGTATGCTCCCTGCACGTTGATAAGGACATCCAGCAGTGCCTTGGATGCCTTGTCTACCTGCTGGCCCGGACAGGTCACCCGCACCGTCTGGCCGATCTCATCGAAGGTCGGCGGTTCTTTCCCCTCTTCCAGCAGGGCGCGAAAGATCCGAGGTACCCCCAGGTTCTGACGGTTGACCAGGCGGGTCACCAGCAGGACGGTTTCCACCAAGTAGCGGTTGCGCGTGACCGGCGGATGGTGGAGTATGTTTTCGGGGGTCACGCCGCCGGTAAAACCACCGGGGCTGTTGATCTCAAACCGGTCGCGGTAATGGCGGATAAATACCATGCCAGGTATGGAATAGTCCCGGTGGGCAAAGGCGTTCAGCAAGGCTTCACGCAGCGCGATGGTCGGATACTGGGGGAATTCGGGATGAAAGAGTCCCGACGGGACGGTTGTCACCGGGTTGCTCTGCCCCAGGAGGAGCATGATCTTGTCCAACGCCGACAGGATGCAGTCGCGTCCCCCGACTGGCTGGGTCTCGTAGTCGGTGTCTGTCCGCAAGCGACTGTATTTCCACTCGTGGTTCGGGGCATGGAGGGAAATCTCCTCTTCCCGGCCCGCTACCAGAAGGCCGGCAATGGTCAACCGTCCCTCCCTGAAGAAGCCAAGTTTCTTGCATAAATCAGAATCATCGCAGGCCAGCAGGTCGCCGGGCGCTCCTATGCTCTTCATCTCCCGCCGCAGGATCTCGAGCGCAGCGGGGGAAATCGCCCGTAGCGGCTCATCGATCGGGAGGATCGCCGCGGTTGGATCGCTCAGCCCCACCTTTTCCCGCAACTGGCGCAGCAGGGAGCCGGTGAGCGGCTTGCAGTCCTTGCCGGAGGTGTTGTGTAGGGGGACATTGATGGATAGACATGCATCAGCAACAGGCGGCGGGGGCCGTACATCAGCCACTCGAATTGAACCGGCAACTTTGGGTCGATGCTGCCGTACATAGTGGCGTTCAGCGCCTCCAGGTCTGGCGCGAAGTCAATCCCGACAATGGCCTTGTCGCAGCCAAGAACCCGCTCGCGGACGCCGAATACCACCGTGCCGCCGGAAGCATTGCCGAGACAGATAGCCATCTCCTTGGCCAGTTCCCGCAGCTTTGTCTCGGTAGGGCACTCCTTGAAGTCAAGGGTTTCGGTTTCGAGATCGTCGGCGATTTGCTCGTCGAGTAATGGGAGCAGGGAGAGGATATTTCGGGAGTGTGGGCCACTATGGTGCCGCCTTATTGATAATACAAAGCCATTTTTTTAAATTATTTACGGACCTAACAGTTGAGAAAACACCGCCCTATTTCTACCCTCCCCAAAAAAGAAAGCGTGATACTTCGGCATTTGCTTGATTCTATCAGTAAATCTGCTGACATGATCAGTGCTTGCCATGATTTTTGCCATTACCTTGGCATCGGTTTCGTTCAGTCTTAATGCAAGGTAATTAGCAACGGCATTGAAGAGGGAAGGATCGAAATCCTTGGCTTCCTGAGAAGCGAGAATAAAGGCAATTCCGTACTTGCGACATTCCTTAGCCATGGTAGGAATCAATTTCAACTTTGCAGCCCTGTGAGCCTCATCAAAAATAATCGAATGAGAGATGCGTTGCTGAACGCCACGAATGAACATTTGTTGATAAAGATTGTGAAGAACAAACGTTGCGAATGCTTTTTGTAGGACTTCGTTCTGGGTTCTGTGAATCCGGATAATAGCAGTCTTGTTTGTATCGAGAAGACTTTTTGTTCCAGTTGATGCTGTGAAGAAACCGTAATCGTTGAGTTCATCAAGTCTTGTCAAGAGGCCCTTGTCAGCCTTATCATTCTTAGTTGTTGCTTTCAGATAATCATAAAATGCTTGGAAATCAGGTAATTCTAGGGTGGTCCTATCGCGTCCGCTATCGCACCATCCTTTATCAATATAGCTGTTCTTGAGTGCCTCACGTAATCTACCGAGTTGAATGTCACCAAGGTCGGGGAAGATGGAAGCAAAGATATCCCGCAGCATGCTGATATTGTCAATGTAAGCCATAGGGTTATCACTGACGACTTGGAGCGGGTTGAAACCCAACCCAGCGTAATCAACGTACTGTAAGTCGTCGCCAAGAACGCTAGCCAATTTTTCGTCTATGTCGTCATGATAGGAGAATATAATTGGAGAGATGCCTTGGCGAACCATCTGATTACAGATAGTTATCAGAGAAGTGGTTTTCCCCATGCCTGGCAAACCAACAATCATTAAGTGGGGATTAGTTTTGATCGAAATTTTCCAGCGAACATTCTCTTGGCTGTTCGGCTCAGTTCCCAACAAAATAGGTGCTTCAGAACCAATTACAGGTTGAACATCGATTGTTTCTTGCTCAGCATGGTCTTTAGTCATCGACGGATCGCGACTCTCTTCAGCAGACAGGCTTCCAGGGTCCATTGGAACATTGATAGTTTCGCAATTTTCATCACCTGGGGTATTCTGAAATCTATGCGCAATATTACTTTGAGTTGAGCCCACATCTGGACTATCGACTCCTTGCATTTCATAGCCCACATCATCAGAGCTCAACCTGCTAACTGCCCGCACTGGTGGATCGGGCATCTCATTAGCCCCAAAAAGATATATCTCTGGTTGGCCCTGATACGAGACACGTGTCGCTGCATCGGCGGAATACTCCGGACAAAAGATGAACCCTCTATCCGATGACTCCTGGTCACTCGACTCGGGGAAAAGATAAGATTCCCCGTCACGCACCATTCTGTCCAGTTCGCGGTTTATTCTCAACCACGCATCTTCATTCAGATAGTGACGACGCCCCTTCGCTGCATAAAACCTAAGAATGCGAGCAAGCCAACACCTGCGTACCGCCTTTTCGAGTGGCGATGATTCTGCACCATACAACTGGCCCCATTTCTGCCGTGAACTTTGTAGCTGCTTTGTAATCGCCTCAAGCACATCAGTTGCTCTTGCAGTTCTCAGGTATCTCCTGAACTTCACTTCAACAAAAGTAAACTGGAATCCTCCACCACGTTTGGGGACCGTGACATACAAAAGATCTGCACGCCGCTTGTTATCATCCGATGTTTCGCTCTCTATACCTAGCAAATCAGGCACATCGTCAATCGGGACAAAAAAGCCTTCCCGTAATGAAAGCCACTGATCATCGGCTGAAGTAAGGTTTCTGCAGACGGCATGCGTCATGGAAAGTGCAACCATCTCCTGAGGATGATTGCCAGAACCTGAAAGGCGCATGGCAAAGCGGCCACTCAGCGCTTTCAGCTCATTCAAGAGAAAAAGACAATTGCGCGGACTGGCACTCAGCCCCATCTCAGTCAAGGTCATATCGAGAAGTTTACGCACCTCATCGAAATTACTTGTAGAGGTGACCATTTGAAAAAAACCAAGATCCTCACGTTCTGGTACACAGTCAATAATGTATGCATCATAAACTGAGGTCTTTTCTCGTGGAGAATCAAAATATTCAATACCAGCATTTCTATCAATAGTGATAACCCAATCGCTTAAACGGTGGAGCACAGCAATTGCATCCTCTTTATCCGCATCTATACTGGTCTGGAGAACAGGCCATCCCCCAGAAACCCCGAGGTTTGTCGCTGTCAAGGTCATAAGAGACGTGTGCAACCTAGAAATACGATCTGTAATTACTTCAGCGGCGGGATGCCGTTTTCCCTTTGTGTCTGGAGAAAGGTAGGTATGCCAGAGCGGCTGTGGATCGCAGGTAAATGATCTAACAAGATTGATCGAAAGACCAAACACCTCAGTGGGCGCAGGTTCAAGCTCATCCGGGCGCATCGCAACAACTCGTGAGTCGAAGGTATCAAACGCAACAGACAAGTGTGCTGCTGAAATTGGTTGCTCACTATCTCGTTTTGCCCATGAAAGCTTTGGGATATTTAGATCTCCATCACGACGGCATGGCTCAAGCATCCAATTATCCACATCGGTTATATTGCCCGCTCCAGAACGTTTTCGTTCCGAAATTGTTGAAAAGTATCTACCACAGACCTGCTGGTGATGTTTGGTAGAAAATAGTTCCAATGAAAAACTTGCATTTCGAGAAGTCCTATCATCTTGTTCATCATCCAACTCATCAAACAACTTGAGTGACCTTCCCAATGCCCTACCAATAGTCATCCCATCGCCCGGACGTAATGCGTGCACTGTAATTAAGTTGTAGTTATCATGGAGAAGAAGGTAACGGTTTATTTCGGTAGCTAAAATATCCGACGTAATTTTGCCAATGGAGGGGGCAATTTCGTCTTTACCTCCTGCCAGCACTTTTGCAAGCATAGCCACACTGGCTTTTGGCTCCTTGTCGGAATCGGCAACCATTGCGACGGCATGGAAGCCTAACGTATCTCCAAACACGAACGATTCACCGTACTTCAAGCCGGGTAATATTGCAGGGAAATGGGCACCATCAAGGGTGGATACGACATCTAATATTTTCTTATTTGAAAGATCCTTTTGATCATAACGGCACCATGCGAGAAGCTGGTCATATGCACAATGCCAAGCAAGTCGTAAGGGGTGGAAAGGAAGTACAATCAAGCCAACAGTGACTCCTGACAGAGTGCGAACCTCAAGAGTGTTCTGTAGAGCAAGGTGAGGAGGCCCATTTTGAAGCTCACTCTGCCAGGCATTCAGATAGTCTTTCTCCGCATCGTGAAAACCATGAATCATCCCCACAATTCCTTGAGGTTTTCCTGCATATCCTGCCAGCTTTCTTGCCGCGGCGTTCAAATTTGCATTAACTGCATTTTCGCAAGTAATGAATTCAGGACGACCTGCCGGAGTTCCGTCGGAACGAACATTGACATGCCATCGCCCAACGGCACCACTGCGATTGCTCCAATCCTCCTCAATTACCCTTAACAACTCTGGGCAATACATTTTGACATTACATGTCTTAGAACCCTCAGCCTGAAACCGAAAAGTTACAGTTCCATTTTCAAGACGACTAAAGTGCTTATCGTTTTTACATGCAGCCTCGAAATCCTCTTCTCTGTCAATAAGGATGGCACCTTCGACAATGGTTCGGTAGGTCTTGCCAGAACTTGACCTAACTTGGTCAGGTATCTCACCCAACATAAGGATAAAATCTTCCGTTAGTTCTGAATGCTCAGTTTCACCAATGGAACGAATCCGTACTATTGCCTCAAATTTAGCGCCCTCATCTAATTCAAAATCATCCTTGGTAAAGGTGCATTTTTGTGGACTCCTGCCAGAATGAGTGACTTTCTTTTCGGCTAGTTCTTCATCATCAGAAATGATGGCAATAGAATACTCTACAGCGCCTCTTGCAAGGGTGTCAGGCAATCCATCCCATCGTACCTCAAGCTTAGACTGACTTCTGCCAGTTGCTTGCGGATCAAGAATGAACTGTAATCTCTCATCTTGATTTGAAGAAAGAGTTAATCCAGACCACTTTTTGGGAGTGCCATTTGCATTTCTCCAAGTCATGACCTCAATCTTTATTAATTCATCAGATGGGAATGGACAAATCGCATTCACCCATAAATGTGGCTTATCAACAAGTTTAGCCACTGATTCCGAAATTGACATACCGGCACTTTGTCTGATTAGATTCATTAGGTCACGTTTCTGTTGAACCGTTGGCCCCTGAAGCATGAGAGCTTCTACCCTGGCCTCAGCAGTCAAAGAAGAACGGCCTTGAAGAAAGAGCCGTTCCACAAGTAATACAGAAGTTTCAAGATCCTGAATGCTGGGTTTGTGATTAAATTGAATCGGCCACAATCCGATCTTTATCAAGGCAGTGCTTATTGCTTCAGGCTCCTCACAGGATGAGTAAAAATCAAATTCTCTCCAAGGTGAGATAGTCGTATGACCTCCTAATCGCCGAGCTTTGACAACTGCCTGTTTTGAGAAATCCTTGCTTCCATATGCGATAAATTTTTGTGCTTCTTTGTTTGCAGTTTCAAACAACTCTTTTTCCGGAATTTCACGACAGGCGTTGTATATGCCGTCCATCCCCGCGCCAGCGTCATTAATGTCAACCAACAACAAGACTGCACCCTTCTTGTCCTCTCTAATCTCAACAGCCATATCGGCAGTTATCAAGAAATTGTCCTTATCTACTTGATCGATAACTCCAAAATAAGCCCAGTCTTTCAAGTTAAATTCAGGAGATACGCAAAGTGCTCGAACAACCTCAGGAGCAAGGCAGCGAATATAGGCAATATTTCCCTCTTCAGCCTTTCCGAGAATTTTGTCCAAAGCTTTTGCGAGCAATGAAGCATGATTATTGTTCAGCATGGTCGTCATCCTCTTAAGGGTTATTCATCGCCAACAGCATTAAACCGTTGCCGCAACCGTTTCATAGATTCTGCGTCGTTAACACCCACAAGCACCCCAAGGTCTCTAAGACGGCGCTCAAGAACCCGTTTATTACGCTGCAGCATATCAACTGGGATTGACATTCCAGGGGGAGAATCATCAACAAACAGACCATAACGTTTTTTCATCAACAATAGAAATTCATCATAGGTTAGAGATTTGGCGCCCGTTCTCCCTGCTGCTTTACGCAAGTGTCGATGGACAATAAAATCAATCATGGGGTTGGTGAGAATTATTGAACGAACATCAACCCTGGAGGTTTTACCAGCCTTGTTTTTCTGTGTAACCTTTCTTTTTTGTGCCAACCCGTTTGGCTCATCCAACATGAGTGATGAATTAACAACGCTTAAGTATCTAACATAATGAGCTTTGTCAGTCATAAGATTACATAATGCCTCGGCAAGCTTTATTATAGGATTTCTATCATCTTTCAAAATGCCTTGAATGTCTGGCTCTATTCCTGCTTCAGCAAGAGTGTCTCCAATTTTTAGACACTCTTCGTCAAGATTATCGATAATTTTTTCTGATCTTGGGTGTGTATATATAAATATACTGCCGAGCAAGTCTATAAATTCTGTCCCATCAGGAAATACAACCGGCAAAGAATCCCGTAACTGTCTATCATAGCGAACCTTCTCCTCAAGTATGCGCATGCACATGAGTATATTTGGTATTCTTCCTAAACGACGTATAAAATCAGACATGGATTCTTCAGCCAGAAGGCGTAAATTTCTGTCGGTTCCTGATGAGCAATCCACGAATAGCGGCCACGGCTTTTGTTGTTCAACTGACGGAAGTTTTCCGATTCTTTCCCATTCCAGCAACATGTCTATAGTAGAAAAATAAATATTGCTCAATCCAAGTGATATGCTTGATTCAAGCATCTGAAGGAATGTTTGTCGAGGTATGGTTTTGCCATATGCACGAACGAATACGCTGAAATCTTCACGAAAGGATTTTGCTGCTGTCGAGGCCAATGGCCATTGATTACGTATTTTCTCTTGCTCCTCTTCTTTCATAGGTCGTTGGCCACACCCTTGGGCGATCCGTATTGTCAATAGCTGGTCTATACCAACAGATGCATCATCTTCGATAAATTTATCAGAAGTGAGACTCGTTATATGTGGGCCACTTATTTCCATTCCCCTACCAAACAGGGAGAGCAAAATATTACCTTCAAAACCGCTGCCTACCGCAAACGGTGTGTGATTTGTGCTCTTTTTAATTTCAGCACCTTCCACTTGATGAAGAAGAAGTGCTACAAGCATTTCAGGAATAAACCGTAAATCCGGCATCCTGGCTGGTAAGTCTATCCAACTTGTCAGATAATGGGTCGGATATGCTCTTTGAATTTGCTCTGTTCGACCAGTCTGATGATTCTTGTTTTCAAGGCAGGTCGAAAGGAGCATGTCCCCCAGAATCGCCTGTGTTGCAGAAGAATCAAAGCCAATCAGAGAGCCGTTTTTTTGTAAAGCAATGCTAACGGAGTCTATAGTTGGCGGAATCCTTTTTCCTTCTTGGGTAATGCCGTATGTGTCGAAGAATTTGCCTTTCCCTCTCCTGCGTCCGGTACGAAACATATAGAGAATTGCGGGCAGCAACGCACCTATAGAAAAATCCTGTGCGGTGAAAGGTAATGCTGGCTGGTAATTTACAGTCCACAATTTTTTAACAGTTTGAGCACCAAGGACAGAAACAAAAGCTTCTTTTGGTGTAATTTCACTCATTCTTAATCTCCTGTCTCAAAAGACTCACAGATAATTTTTTGTATTCCGTCAGTGAACTTGATATAGATTTTAAAAATCTTGGTATCTGCAATGGGGTTCCATGCATAAAGTTCACGGCTGTCCTCTTGTGCAAGTCTCTGGGTAAATATGGCCAGGTTGGCAAAAATATCGGCCGAAGCCGCATCAGACAGCTGAACCCCATTCTTAAGCTCAAGGAGGATGTGGAACAATTCTGCCCCCATAAGAAGATGCTCGTCACTGCCATCTTTGTATCGATATGTGAGCTTGAGGTGAGTATGCAGCGTCTCCAGTCCTTTGGTCGCAGGTGGAGTGACCGCCTGTAAGGAGAATTGTGCGAAGGGTTTTTTAACCCACAAAGCACTTTCCGTCGGTGTTCTTGGAATCATTTTGAGAGGAATCCCATGACTATCAAAGGCAATATCTGGCAACTCCTCAAGCCGCGCAATACCTTCACATAATTTCCGCTTATAGCTATTTAGCTCACCCACATCCATAAGAGGGATCCGCCGAAATTCCTTCAGATGCCTGCCTCTCGCGAGACCAAAGTAGCTAGTATCTCCTGCAATACGTGGAATTACTTCTGGATTCCATTCAAAATATGCTCGCCGTCTGGCAGCTTTGAGATGAAGATATGGGTACTGATTTGCTTCTTGCCCAATCGGATCGCCATGCCCCAGGAGGTAACGATCAATCTTTGGATGGGCCTCCAGAGCCGGGTCAAGGAAGACCGTTTCTCGTAGCAAGTCTCCCTGTCGACCTGATGATGTTGGGTTAAAGGCACGGTCATAATAGCGTCCGGGGTCTAGTTCCGGCTGTTCATGCAGATCTGTACAATGGTGAAGGCCAAAAAAGATATAGCTTGCAGCTGCTCGCAGTTCACGAGCAGTAATGTGTATTTCGCCCCGCTGATGCACCGCTTGGAGCGCCTCATCAAATCGACGCCGCACAATATGGGCTTTTTCAGGGTTTCGTAGAAGCTGCACCGATTCCCAGGCAGAACACCTGCCGGCTGCTGTGCAAGTGAGGCATTGATGCCAGGGGTCATCATTCTGGTCACCGAGGAACTTCGCAAGAAGACTATCAATGAAATCAGTTGAGATGATTTTTGTTTCATGATTGATCCCGCCAACAAGAGAACGGTTATTCAAGTCTAACAAGCGGAACCGTTCGTCAAGCTGGGAAATATCACCTTCAAGTACAGCTACCAATTGCTTTGTTAAACAGGTCTCATACTCGTAATCCTCGATCCACTTGAGTAGCGGGCCACTATTTATGGCGATGAGATGCACAATGTCTTCAGGGGGATTGCAGTCATGGAAAGGCTCAAAAAACTCGTTAAGAAGTTCGGTTGCCGAACGCCCCTGATATGAGGCAGAACCATCCAGATTTGCTCTAATTCTAATTCCGTTTGGCAAGGTGTGGTCCCACAAACGTTCAGCTGAATTCTGACTTGGCAACCCCAGTTTCATGGCAAGATGCTGCAATAAGGCTGTTTTCCCGTCCCCAGCATTACCAAAGAGGATTACAAGGCTTACCTTTCGTTCGATGATTTCTTCAAACAACGTGCGATCGAGTGCTGTCTCAACGTATGTCTCTACGGCAAATTGCGTGTCTAGACCGCGTGTTTCTCGATTACCTTTGAGCGAGCCCGGATAGGAAAACAAAATATCAAGTAAACGTGGCACGATATTGGGAGACAGTCTTTCAGTTTCATTTTCAGCGGTCCCAGTGGCTATAATCGAGCCTGCGGGGCTTTCGGGGTGAAGCAATTTTGCAATGAAACTTTTTGCCTCTGCGCCGTCCCTAAAACGTTGCTTCGGATCTTCATTAGTGGCCTTCTTCAAGAATTGGGAAACAAGAGGTAATTCATCAGTATTGGGACCTTCCCAGTTCAGTCCATCTGATTTTTCAAACTTGGCACCGAATCGGAATGGCTCACGGTCAAATAAGACATGAAAAAATGTTGTGGCTAAAGCAAAAATGTCATCTGATGGGACAATAATTTTAAGCTGTTGCACAGAGGGCGAGCTATAAGTGGCAGTGTCAATGCGGGGCTTGGCGCCTGCTTCAATGACTGCGTCATAGTCAATAAGGGTGACGTCACCACCTAAGACAATGATGTTTTTGGGAGTAACGTCGCCATGCACCAAATTCGCTCGATGTAATGAGGACAAGGCATCGGAGAGATACTCCAGCCAGCTGAGAACCAGGACTTCATAGGGAGTCTCGCCAAGCTCTTCAGCATGCAGAGAAACTACACCGTTCAAATTTGAAAGCGGCATCCCTGGTACCCAGCGCATGAGAGCAACGAATGTCTCTGGACCCCATGTGGGGGCAATTTCATGAATGACGGATAAATGTTGATGTGATGAATGGGGTCGGGCTTTCCGATAAGCATGTAGGGCACATTCCGCTTCTTCCTGGTCCGCTATAACCTTAGCCACAAAGAGGCCATACTCATGCGAGTTTTCCTTGTTAACCTGAACAACCTTGAAGGTCTGTCCAATACCACCTGAGCCCAGACGATTCGCAATCCGGTAAAATGAATTTTGAAACGGAATAATGCAATCTTCTTCCCAGCATGTAGGCTTAATCTCTGTCTGTGGCAAATCCCCATTAGCCAGAAGAGACTCAAATCCCTCGGCAAGACTATGTAACGGGATTCTGCCCTCCGGTTGGTTGATAAGGCCCTTCTCCAACAGTTCAAGACATTGAATGGCTAGTGGATGTTCATCTTGGAACAATTCCACAAGTGCTGTACACAGAGCGAATATGTCTGTTCTGGAATCTGCGACGGATAGACCACCCATTCGAATCTCGGGTGCAGCTGTTGATTCAATATTAGAAAAATTAGCACCGGATGGAGATACTGTTATGCAGTCCGGAAGCTTAGCGACATGGAGCCCCGTAAAAATTGGTCGATTGTCAAAACGAATACGTATATTGCGAGAGGTGAGATTGCGGTGAACAATTGGGGGATCGAGCAAGTCTTCTGGATGATGGAGAGAATAAAGGGCACGGGCGCATGCAGCAGATGCTATTATTCGTTGTTCTATCGGCCAGTTGCTGTCCTTTGCCTTTTCCGTGAGGGACGGCACCATTGGGTCGATCAGTGAATAGAAGCAAAGCTCACCTGGGTATTCTGGTGCATATTGAAAAGAATCGAGAATCCTTGGGAGAAATGGTGATTTCTGCAACTTCTGAATAGTATCATACTCTCTCCTAGCGCGTTCTTCGGCATTTTTTTCAGACGTCCCAGAAAGGTCAAACAGGTGCAGAATAACTCTATCCTGCTGTGTAAGGTGTTTCCCCTTGTATACCCTGTGGAAACGGTCCTCTTTTCGAGACATCAACTCAAGATTAGTGAGTCCGGCAAAGGTTCTGATATCTCCTGTCAAAGCAACCTTTATCTTTGGTTCCAGTTGATTGCAGATCGCATCAACAGTCTGGTCACTTAAATGATGTGCCTTGTCGGCATCAAGAATTTCCTTCCAGTCTGCAAGAGAATAACAGGTTATTCCCCTGACCTTTCGAGGAGCTGACTCACTGTGTAGTTTTGTTTCGATCTTTGTAAGAAGGAAACGACCCTCAATAAACCCAACATCGAATGATTTTCTAAGTTTTCCCGCTACCCGTTTCACCTTTGCATTCAGTTTTTCTGCTTCATCTTCGGCTATTGACGATTTTTCTTTCAGGAAAGCGTTGTCCCAATGCTTCACTTCGACAACTGTCACGCCAACAGGCGATACTACGATCAAATCAATCTCGTCAGAATATCCTTGTGCATGAAAAGTGAAGGGTATGTTGGTAAGGAAAATCCAGCGCCCCTGATTTGCATATCCTTGAAGCTTGTTTTTGAGTTTGTCAAATGCAGTACGTTCGCTTTCGTTTGCTGTAGGCCCACATGGGATATGGGCAAAGCTAAAATTTTGCATAACCACCTCTTATTAATAGCTCCAAGTCAGAGATAATGATTGTGAATTTTACTTAACCTGCTACCTCCATTAACCATCGTGACGTTCAGTCAACTTCTGGGGAAATATAAAAGCCGCCTTCAGCATCATGCTGAAAATGGCGGCTTTCCTTCCTTCGTTTTTTCCCGGTATCACACTCCATCATCGACTCCCATAACACCGTAAAATTACGCAAATTTAATACACCTTTTCGCCCTTAATGTCAATGAGAAAGGCTTTCCATGTCGACTCGAAGGGGGTGCGGTCAGAATTCCCTTTCCCCACGATTCCCTTTTATGGTCATCAATTTTGGTAACTTATTCGGTGGCATCGAGATAGGACAATAATCTGGACGCCAAGAGGTCACCAAGGTCACCAAATAAGGAGCCATATTCTTCGATGACTCTTCTCCGAAAACCAAAAGCCTCCTTTAAGGGGAGGCTTTTGGTGATTATTAATGATTGAGAAGTTCCAGATTGGTCGTTTTTCCAGGACTGCCGGTGTTCGCGCCGCTTTAGATTGCCTACGATCAGCCTGAGCCGCCGTGGCCGATGATCATTGACCACCGCGAGAGGTCACCTTCCCGATTCGCCCCCAGATTTTTCAGCGTGGGACTGTTCACCGCTGCTATTCGCTCCCGGTCATCGCCGAAGATCTCCCGAATGTCGGCAAGGAGTTCCGTGCCGACCGTCTGCGCCGCGCTCTCGTTGCCGAACAGTTTCAGCGCCGCCGTGGTGCCGAGCCGCAGCCACTCGTTGCCGGCCGCCATGGCAATGGCAAGGAGCGGTCCCCAATTGTCCTGCGCCCGGTCGTTCAGGCTTTGGGGCAACGGTGGTCGGGCTTGCCTCACCTGGTCCCGGTAGTCCTCGGCAAACCATGACAACTGACATTCAATCTGATGTACTTTTTAAATTTCGCTTCTTATATCAAATAGTTATAAACGTGTAAAGAAATTTTGGTGCAATGGTGGTGCATTTCAAAAAATTTTCCTGCCCGTAACTACCCGTCAATCCTGGATAAAATAGAGATATGGTTTTGTCGCGTGGTGCTGCTGAGTGTCGTGGCTATTTGTGGGGAAGTGCACCATTGAGGGTTTTTAGGCCCCAAAAACCATAAAAAAAGAGGCCAGCCGCATCGGCTGACCTCTGTAATTAATCTGGCGGAGAGATAGGGATTCGAACCCTAGGAACCGCAAGCGGTTCAACAGATTTCGAGTCTGCCGCCTTCGACCTCTCGGCCATCTCTCCTGAATGCCCGCGCATTATCACGGAATCGGGCGGCAATGTCAAGCTGCAAGCATGCCGGAGCACGCACCCTCTCCGCGCGGTTATCTTTGAATTTTCATGTCGGCCCGGCTCAAAAAAGAATCCAAAAGCCGGTTTTCATTTCCCATACCGCTCGGCCAGGTACGAGCTCCGCACATACGGGCCGCTCTCTACGTGCCGGAAACCCATGGAGAGGGCTTTTTCCCGGTACTGGTCAAAGACCTCCGGGGGCAGGTACTCCTGTACCGGATAGTGACGCTTGCTCGGTGCCAGGTACTGACCGAGGCTTAGATAGGCGCAACCGGCCTCCAGCAGGTCGGCAAGGGTCCGCAGGACCTCGTGCTCCTGCTCCCCCATGCCGAGCATGACCCCGGACTTGGTCACCGCGGCCGGGTCAAGCTCCCTGACCAGCCGGAGCACCTCAAGGGAGCGGCAATAGTCGGCCCCGGCGCGGATGTGGTACAGCCGGGGTACCGTCTCCAGGTTGTGGCCGATGATCTCGGGCCGGGCCGCGACCACCGTGGCGATGCTCTCCCTTTCCCCGCCGAAGTCGGGTATCAGCAGCTCGACGGCGGTTGCCGGGGACACGGCGCGGATGGCGTGCACCGTCGCGGCGTAGAGGGAGGAGCCACCGTCAGGGAGGTCGTCCCGGGTGGGGCTGGTGACGACCACGTGGCGCAGCCCCAGTCGGCGGACCGCCTCGGCCACCCTTTCCGGCTCGTCGGGGTCCGGTGGGAGCGGCTCCTGCTTGGACACGCTGCAGAAGGAGCACATCCGGGTGCAGACGGTGCCGAGGATGAGAAAGGTGGCCTGACCGCAGCCGTAGCATTCCGAGATGTTGGGACAGTGGGCCTCCCGGCAGACGGTGTGGAGCCCGAGTCCGTCCAGCAGCCGCTCCATGTCGCCGTGGACCGCGGGCGAGATCTTTTTCTGCAGCCACTCGGGGCGGCGCGGCGCGCTCATGGTTCCCCCATCTCCAGGTTCCAGGCATCGGTCAGGTACTTGGTCTCCCGTAGCCGGCAGGCCGTTTCCTGTTCCGCACGGCTGGGGGCAGAGCGGCAAAGCGTGACGCCCAGGTTTTCCTCGAACGCGCTGATCAGCAGGCCCTTCAGACGCTCCTGGTCGGCGTCGGGGACCAGCTCGGCTAGGGAGACCGCCCACCGGGCCGGGCCGGGTGGAGGCTCCCTCAGGAAGGGGGCCATGCGGGAGAGCCGGTTTCCAAGCGGTATGGAGCCGTGCTGGAAGATGAAACCCCTGCTGCGGCGCTGGGCGTTCCCTCCCAGCTTGCGGCCGTTGACCGTGATATCGTACTCCTCCCTGCCGGAAAAACAGAGGGGGGTCCTTCGGCCCAAGCGCTCACCAGCCGGGTTCGCATCCACGGCAAATACCGGTTCCAGCCCCAGCCCGCGGTAGGCAAGGATCAGGAAGCCGCACAGCCGGCGGTACGACTCCTTGACTCCCGCGATGCCGGAGATGTGCTCCGGAGAGCAGATAATGCTGTAGGTGATCTCGTCGGAATGGAAGATGCACCCGCCGCCGGTGACCCTCCGGACCACCGCCACCTCCTCGCGGGCGCATTTTTCCAGGTCCAGCACCTCCGCGGCCCGCTGGAACTTCCCCAGCGAGAAGGCCGGCGGGCTCCAGCCGTACAGCCGGAGCACCGGCCGGGAGCCGACGGGGTCGAAGCAGGACAGGAGCGCCTCGTCCAGGGCCATGTTGTCCGGTCCGTCCAGGGGACCGGTGTCGATGAGGCGCCACTCCGCGCTCATGACGCTCCGTCCTCCCCGTCCCATGGGCAGCAGACATTGATCTCCCGGGCCGCCCTGGTCTCGTCCAGGCGCGCCACCGGCGTGGTCCGGGGTGCCTGCAGCAGGGCCTCCGGGTCAGTCTCCGCCAGCTCGGCCGCCTCGATCATAGCCGCGATGAAGGCGTCCAGGGTCTCCTTCCCCTCGGTCTCGGTGGGCTCGATCATCAGGGCCTCCTTGACGATCAGTGGGAAATAGATGGTGGGCGGGTGGAAGCCCCGGTCGATGAGGAACTTGGCGATGTCCAGGGCGTGCACCCCGTTCTTCGTCTGCCGGGCGGCGGAGAAGACGCACTCGTGCATGCAGGGCGCGCCGTCGTAGGGGAGGTCGTAGTAGCCCCTGAGTGCGGCCTTTATGTAGTTGGCGTTCAGCACGGCCCGTTCGCTCACCCGGGCAAGCCCCTCCCGGCCGAGCATGGTGATGTAGGCCAGGGCCCTGACCAGCACCCCGAAGTTGCCGTGGAAAGCAGCGATGCGGCCGATGCTCTCCGGCCCGGCCTGTTCCAGGGCATGGCCCCCGGCGGCACGTCGAACCACCCGCGGTGACGGGAGGAACGGCGCCAGGGCCTGCTTCACCCCGACCGGCCCGCTCCCCGGACCGCCGCCGCCGTGGGGGGTGGCGAAGGTCTTGTGCAGGTTCAGGTGGATCACGTCAAAGCCGATGTCACCGGGCCGCACCCTGCCC
>JARKPN010000137.1 GCA_029975275.1 Geobacteraceae bacterium
CAGGCGCGGGTCGCCTTCGCCGTTTTCCACCTTGCCGCCCGGAAAGGAGATGTTGCCCGACCAAGGGTCGTTCTCATTCACGGCCCGCTTGATGAACAGCAGGCGGGGTCCGGACGGCGCATCAACTATGATGAGGGCCACTGCGGCGCGGGTGCCTCCCTGGCCGACAATCCTGCGGGGGACATATCCGGCAAGGGCCTGTTCGATTTCGGCAATGCTTATCATGGCTGGTGAGAGAAGGCCTCCTGCTTTATCAGGCTGTTGAAAAACTACTGCGGAGGCCGTCTGCTGTGTTGCGCGGTGCTCACACCCTCGCCTATCCAGGTGATATGTCTCGGGTGCTGCGCTCCGTGCGCCTTGCATCCGGCCTTCCTCGTCACGTTTTTCAACAACCTGCTATTTCTTCTCCACGGTTTTATCCACCTGTTTGATCACCTCGGCGGTGAGGTCCGTTGTCTGCGCCTCCGCGGCCACGAACAGGATCTGGTTTTTCAGCACCACGGCGGTAAATCCGTTGGCCTTGGCGTATTCGCCGGCAACCTGGTCCACTGATTTAAACAGCTTGCCGAGCAACTCTTCTTCCCTGGCACGCACATCCTTATCCGCTTTCTGGACGAATTTCTGGAATTCTTCGATCTTTTTCTGGAACTCCTTTGCCTTTGCCTCGCGCTGCTGGGGAGGGAGGGTCGGGAGCTGCGCCTCGATGGCAGCCTTCTGTTTCTGAAGCTGCTTCTCTTTCGCCCGGATCTGCTTCTGGTACTTCCCGGTCTTTGCCTTGATCTCGGCATAGGCCGCCTTGCCGGGCACGGAATCCTTGGCTATGGTCGCCATATCGACGTAACCAATCCTTATGGGCTGCTCGGCCTTGGAAGGGGTCGCCGGGACGGGCTCGGCGACGGGTGTCGCCTCGATGGTCTCCGCGGCCGCCGCCGGGGCAGGGGGGGCAGCAGCCGGTTCCTCCGCGAGGGCGGGAATAGTCGTGATGGAGGCAAGCAGCAGGCCCGCCAACATGATGGCTGTCTTTTTCATCGTAGTACCTCTTTCTGACCGGCTGGTTCGTTGACCCGTCGCGGCCGGGTAGTGATCGGATGCCGTACAGGATAGAACGTTTGCCCTGTTTAGGCAAACAAAACAACACGCCGCTCCGCCCGTCGACAGACCGGCCGGTGGGGCGAAAAAAAATCTTTACAAGCGGTCGAGTGTTCATATATATTTTTCGTTCACGGAGAGATGTCCGAGCGGCTGAAGGAGCACGACTGGAAATCGTGTGTGCGTTAATAGCGTACCGAGGGTTCAAATCCCTCTCTCTCCGCCAGATTTGACATCCTGGCAGAGCATCTGAATCATACAGGCAGGCAGTATCCCGGGGGATGGAGCCATCGAAGCAAGTATCGGCGCCGGGCCGGGGTAATGCCTGTTTCGTGTTTTACGGGCGGAACTGATAGCTGGGTCCCGCGCAACGGAAGGTTATGAACCCCGTCAGGTCCGGAAGGAAGCAGCGGCAGTAACCGCCCCCGTGTGCCGCGGGGGAGCCCAGCTATCAGTCCCGCCCGTAAACGGGCTTTCAGCCAAACCGGAAGCGATGGAGCGGTAACAGACCTTGTCGTACCTTGTGTTAGCAAGAAAATGGCGGCCGCAGACCTTCCAGGATCTCATCGGTCAGGAGCACGTGTGCCGGACCCTTCAGAATGCCATCGCGTCCGGCAGGGTGGCCCATGCCTTTCTCTTTACCGGTGCCAGGGGGGTCGGCAAGACCAGCGCCGCGCGCATCCTGGCCAAGGCCCTCCAGTGCGAGGCCGGGCCTGCGGCGGAGCCCTGCAACGAATGCCCGGCCTGTCTTGAGATAACCTCCGGCAACTCGGTGGACGTGATCGAGATAGACGGCGCCTCCAATACCGGAGTCGAGGATATCCGCGAACTGAGGGAGAATATCAAGTACCTTCCCTCCCGCTGCCGATTCAAGATATTCATCATCGACGAAGTCCACATGCTCTCAACGAGCGCCTTCAATGCGCTCCTCAAAACCCTGGAGGAGCCCCCCTCCCACGTCAAGTTCATCTTTGCCACCACCGAGCCCCACAAGGTGCCGGTCACCATTCTTTCCCGCTGCCAGCGTTTCGATTTCAAACGCATCCCCCTCCCCAGGATAGTGGAGCGGCTGCGTCAAATCGTTGACGCCGAACAGGCAGCGATCGGCGACGCCTCGCTCACGGCCATTGCCCGCAAGGGGGACGGCAGCATGCGCGACTCCCTCTCCACCCTCGACCAGGTGCTGGCCTTCTGCGGCGACCGGGTGGCGGACGAAGAGGTGATTTCACTGCTGGGGGTGGTGGACCGGCGACTCCTGCTGGAGTCCTCCCGGGCGGTATTCGCCCGTGACTGCCCGGCCTGTCTCGACATCGTGGCCCGGGTCGATTCCTTTGGCTGCAACATGCGCCACTTCTGCCAGGAGCTGATCGATCACTTCAGGAACCTGGCGGTGCTGAAGGTGGCGGACAATCCGGCCGAGATCCTCGATCTTGCCGAGGGGGAGATGAAAGAGGTCCGGGAGCAGGCCGGCTCCGTTACGCTCGGGGATATCCAGCGGCATCTCGCGATCCTGCTCAAGGCCGAGGGAGAGATGGCCTTCTCCGGCTTCACACGGCTGATACTTGAGATGGCGCTCATCAGGATGTGCACCCTGGTCCCGGTGGTGCCGGTCGATGAACTGATCGAGCGACTGAAGGTTCTCGAAGGGTGTTCGGCAAAAGGCACCCCTTCCCCCGCGGCACGGGAGGAGGCCCGCCCTCCGGCTCCGGCCGCTCACGCGCATCCGCGCGGATCTGACCGGAATCCTCCCAGAACGGCCGCCCCCGCTGCAACCCCTTCAGGGGAAGGGTGGCCCGCCTTTGTCGCCTTCGCGCATGGGACGAAAAAAAGTCTCGGCGCCATCCTGGACCACGGTCGTCCGTTGCGGTTCACCGCCGAGTGCGTCGAGATCGGCTTCCCGGCAGGGTCGTTCCAGCTGGCCTGCCTCCAGGACGCCGACGCTCTGGAGTCCCTCAAGGAGTTGGCCGCGAAGTTCTGGAGGTCGGAGCCGGTTGTCCGGCTGACCCCCATCAACGGCGAGACCCGGGGACTTCCGTCCAGTTTGCGCGAGAAAAAAGGCGTTGAGGCGGCGGACCGGAGGAAAAAGCTGGAAGAAAGCGCCAGGAGCAACCCGGCGGTGACGGCAGCGCTGGAGATCTTCAATGCCGAAATCGGCGAAGTGGCGGAACCGGATAACGATAGGGATACGGAGGATAGAGACTGATGTCCAAGGGTTTAGCACAGATAATGAAACAGGCCCAGATGATGCAGCAGAAAATGGCGCGGCTCCAGGAAGAGGCCTCCCATCGGACCGCGGAGGCAACCGTCGGGGGCGGGGCGGTCACCGCGGTGGCGAACGGCAGGAACCAACTCGTCTCCCTGTCGATCCGCAAGGAGGCAGTCGACCCAGAGGACGTGGAGATGCTCCAGGATCTGGTGATGTCGGCGGTAAACGAGGCCCTCAAGAAGGTGCAGGACGAAGTGGCCGCGGAGATGGGCAAGATTACCGGCGGCTTGAACATCCCCGGGCTTTTCTGAAAACGATCAAGTCCTTCTATTGTCTCAACCAACCGGCCCGTGAAGGCAGGTCTCATTGCCTCGTCTTCACGGGCCTTGTTGTAGCATCCCGGATCCGTGACGCCTTCGCGTGCGGAACGCCGGATATGAGGCTGGCCGGGGACCGCTCGATCGGTGAGGGCTTTGGAAAATATTTCTGCTTTTCCTCTGTATAGAAAACTGTTATATTTTAAAATTCATCACAAAATCAGACGTTTTTTAATATATATAAAAAATATCTGACTGTTTTTACTAAACATAAAAAAGAAGTTATATTTTTGTCAAGGATATGATACATTTTTCCCAATCCCTGACCCGACTCATAGGTGAGTTGAAAAAGCTTCCGGGTGTCGGCGAAAGAACGGCGTTGCGGCTGGCGTTTCATATCCTGAAATCGCCGCGGCTGGGAAAGGACCTGGCCGAAAGCCTGCTGGAGGTGCACGCCGGCGTCAGGTTCTGCTCGGTCTGTTTCGGTATCACCGAGGAGGACCCGTGCTGCATCTGCTCCGGCGAAAGGGACGAGACGGTCATCTGTGTGGTGGAGGAGCCGCAGGACCTGCTGGCCGTTGAACGAAGCGGCGCGTTCAGCGGGCGGTACCACGTCCTTCATGGGGCACTCTCTCCGCTTTCAGGAGTAATGCCGGCCGATCTGAAGATTGCAGAACTGCTGCGTCGCCTTGAAGGTTCATCGATCCGCGAAATAGTCCTTGCCACGAACTTCAGCGTTGAAGGAGAAGCAACGGCGCTTTATCTGGGCGGGCTCATAAAGCCCCTCGGTATCAAGGTGACCAGGCTTGCCCGGGGCATGCCAATCGGCGGCGACCTGGAGTACGTGGATTCCGCTACGGTTCAAAAGGCCCTGGAGGGCCGCAACGAGCTGTGAACAGGTTGGTTCTAACGGCCGAGGGCCGTAGAAACCGAAAATGACCCGAACGGTCATAAAAGCAACTCAAGGAGGAGTTTTGCATGAAACGCAAAATGGTTACGATCGATGGTAACACCGCCGCAGCCTATGTAGCCCATGCAACAAACGAAGTAATAGCCATTTATCCCATTACGCCTTCATCGGTCATGGGGGAGATCTCCGATGAAAAGAGCGCGCGGGGAGAAAAGAATATCTGGGGCTCCGTGCCGCTTGTCACGGAGATGCAATCAGAGGGCGGCGCGGCAGGTGCGGTTCACGGTGCTTTGCAGGGGGGCGCCCTGACCACCACCTTTACCGCAAGCCAGGGCCTGCTGCTGATGATCCCCAACATGTTCAAGATAGCCGGAGAGCTGACCTCTACGGTCTTCCATGTCTCCGCCCGCGCGCTTGCGGCCCAGGCCCTGTCCATCTTCGGCGACCATTCCGACGTCATGGCCTGCCGTTCGACCGGTTTTGCCATGCTCTGTTCCAACAACGTGCAGGAGGTCATGGATTTTGCCCTCATCTCCCAGGCCGCCACGCTCCGTTCGCGGGTTCCGTTCCTCCATTTCTTCGACGGGTTCCGCACCTCCCACGAGGTCCAGAAGGTGGAGGAGTTCACCTTCGACGAAATGCGCGCCATGCTGGACGACGAACTGATCATTGCCCACCGCGCCCGCGCCCTTTCGCCGGACCGCCCGGTGCTGCGAGGCTCCTCCCAGAACCCGGACGTCTACTTCCAGGGGCGCGAAACGGTCAACAAATACTACCTGGCGACCCCCGAGATCGTTCAGGCGGAGATGGACCGGTTCGCGGACATCGTCGGCCGCCGGTACAAACTGGTGGATTACGTGGGCGCGCCTGATGCCGACCGGGTGATCGTCATCATGGGCTCCGGCGCTGACGCGGTGCACAAGACCGTGGAAACCCTTACCACGCGCGGAGAAAAGGTCGGCGTGCTGAAGATCCGTCTCTACCGCCCCTTCCCCGCCGACGCCTTTGTGGCGGCCCTTCCGCCGACCGTGAAGAAGATAGCCGTCATGGACCGCACCAAGGAGCCGGGCTCCCTGGGCGAGCCCCTCTACCTGGATGTCAGGACGGCCATCGGCGAGAAGATGGAGGTCAAGGCCGCCCCGTTCAGGGAATACCCGGTCATCGTGGGTGGACGCTACGGCCTCGGCTCCAAGGAGTTCACCCCTGCCATGGTCAAGGGGGTCTTCGACAACCTGGCAAAAGAGACCCCGAAGAACCACTTCGTCGTCGGCATCACCGACGACGTCTGCGGTACCAGCCTGGAGTACGATCCCTCGTTCACCAACATCTCCACCGGCATCTACGCGGCCGTGTTTTACGGTCTCGGCTCGGACGGGACGGTCGGCGCCAACAAGAACTCCATCAAGATCATCGGCGAGAAGACCGACAACAACGTCCAGGCCTATTTCGTGTACGACTCCAAAAAGGCCGGTACGGTGACCATTTCCCATCTCCGCTTCGGCAAGAACCCGATCCTGGCGCCGTACCTCATCAACCGTCCGGATTTCGTGGCCTGTCACAACTTCACCTTCCTGGAGAAGTACGACATGCTTTCCAGGGCCAAGGAGGGCGCCCCGTTCCTGCTTTGCTCCCTCTACGACAAGGACGAGGTCTGGGAAAGGATTCCGCGGCAGGTCCAGCAGCAGATCATCGACAAGAAGCTGAAGTTCTACGTGATCAATGCCGTGAAGCTGGCCGAGGAGATTGGCCTCGGGTCCCGCATCAACGTCATCATGCAGACCGCCTTTTTCAAGATATCCAGCATCATACCCCTGGATACCGCGGTAAAGGCCATCAAGGACGCCATCAAGAAGAGCTACGGCAAGGCGGGCGAGCGGGTCGTGGAGATGAACTACCAGGCCGTGGACGCGGCCCTGGAGAACCTGTTCGAGGTCAAGGTGCCGGAAAAGGCGACCAGCGCCATCGACGTCAAGCCCCCTATCAGCCCCGACGCCCCGGAGTTCATGCAGAACGTGACCGCGGAGATTATCGCCGGCCGCGGCGACGGGCTTCCGGTGTCGGCCATGCCGGTGGACGGCACCTTCCCGACCGCTTCGTCCCGTTACGAGAAGCGCAACATCGCGGTGGACATACCGATCTGGGACAGGGATCTCTGTATCCAGTGCGGCATCTGCTCGTTCGTCTGCCCCCATGCCACCATAAGGATGAAGGTCTATGATCCGGCACACAAGAAGGGGGCGCCTGCGAGTTTCCTGTCCGCCGAGGCGCGTGGCGGCGAGTTCAAGGGGATGTCGTGTACCGTCCAGGTGGCGCCGGAGGACTGCACCGGCTGCGGTGCCTGCGTCCATAACTGTCCGGCCAAGAGCAAGGACGACCCCAATCGCAAGGCCATCAACATGACCTTCAAGTCCGATGTGCGCGAGAGGGAAGCGGCCAACTGGGAATTCTTCCTCACCATCCCGGACACCGACTCCAAGCTGGTGAAGCGGGACACCCTCAAGGGGAGCCAGCTTATCACCCCGCTGTTCGAGTTCTCCGGCGCCTGTGCCGGCTGCGGCGAGACCCCGTATCTCAAGCTCCTGTCCCAGCTGTTCGGCGACCGGGCGATGATCGCCAACGCCACCGGCTGCACCTCCATCTACGGCGGCAACCTCCCGACCACTCCCTGGGCCAAGCGCAGCGACGGGCGCGGACCGGCCTGGTCCAACTCCCTGTTCGAGGACAATGCCGAGTTCGGCTTCGGCATGCGGATCTCCGTTGACAAGCTGACCCAGGCAGCCAACGAGTTCCTGGACCAGGTCACGGGATCGGAGTGCGCGGGCGCGGGCGAGATCAAGGATGTCCTGGCGGCCCTCAAGAACGCCGATCAGTCCACCCAGCACGGCATCGAGGCCCAGCGGGCCCGGGTGGCGATCCTGAAAGAGAAGCTTGCCGGCTGTAACGGTCCGCTGGCCAAGAGGTTCCTGGCGGTTGCCGACTACCTGGTGAAGAAGTCTGTCTGGAGCGTGGGCGGCGACGGCTGGGCCTACGACATCGGCTTCGGCGGCCTCGACCACGTCATCGCATCGGGCAAGAACATCAACCTGCTGGTGCTCGACACCGAGGTCTACTCCAACACCGGCGGCCAGGCCTCCAAGTCCACGCCGCTCGGGGCGGTGGCGCAGTTCGCCGCCGGCGGCAAGATCATGCCCAAGAAGGACCTGGGACTCATCGCCATGTCCTACGGCACGGCCTACGTGGCGACCGTGTCCCTGGCCTACCCGGCCCAGGCCGTCAAGGCGTTCATCGAGGCCGAGGCATTCGACGGTCCCTCCCTGATACTCGCCTATGCCCACTGCATCGCCCACGGCATCGACATGACCCGGGGCATTGACGAGCAGAAGAGGGCGGTGGAATGCGGCCACTGGCCCCTGTTCCGCTTCAACCCGGCCCTGGCCGCCCAGGGGAAGAACCCCCTCCAACTGGACAGCAAGGCGCCGACCATCTCCTTCGAGGAGTATGCCCTGGGCGAGAACCGTTACCGGGTACTGAAGAAGAACAATCCCAAGGGGGCCGAGAAGCTCATCAAGCAGGCGAACGAGTGGACCGCCCGCCGTTACGCCCTGTATGAGCAGATGGCTTCCCTGATTTACGGGACCGGTTCCGAGAAGAAGTAGCGTTCCCCCGGAACGCTGAAAACGTCGCGAAACGGTCCGGCCACGAGAGCAGCCGAAGCGACCCCAGCGTGTGCATGATGCGCCGGGGTCGCTTTATTTTTTCCGGTTATGGAACGGCCCTTCCTCGTCTGAGTCGTTTCCGGCCCGGATTCCCGTCACGCCATGGTTAAGATAATTTAAAACCTTGCCTTGTCAGGACGGTTTTGTTATAAAATGAGCCGCTGTTCAAATCAATTCGTACAGCTCGAGGGGTGGGTTTAATGGCGACTCCGCTAATTGTCATGTATGAAGACGAATTCAGGCAGTTGAATCTCATTCTTGAGAAACTGCTGAGAGAAGCCAATGCCAAGGTGATATTTCTCGTGGACAAGAACGGCCAGCTGATCTCGGGAGTGGGAGAGACGGAACGTTTCGACACCACCTCCCTGGCATCGCTGACGGCGGGGAACATTGCCGCCACCGGAGGGCTGGCAAAGCTCATCGGCGAAAAGGAATTTTCAATTCTCTTTCATGAGGGGGAAAAGGACAACCTGCACATCTCCATCGTCGGCGGGCGGGTCATCCTGGTGGTCCTGTTCGACAGCCGCTCTTCCCTGGGACTGGTCCGTCTCAGGGTGAAAAAGGCCTCAGAGGAACTTGCCGTGATCTTCACCAGGCTCGCACAGCGGGCCGACGAACTGGAAAAAAGCGGCGAAAGCGACTTTCCCTTTGCCGAGATCACCGATGACGACATCGACAACCTTTTCAGCTAGACGGTACGGCCTGATCCCTTCACCGGCCTGTTTCCAATACGCAAATCATCATCCGAGGTGACGCCAGATGTCCTTCATCAACTACGCCTCCCGCGAGATCAACTGCAAGATCGTCTATTATGGTCCTGGTCTCTGTGGAAAAACCACCAACCTGCAGTTCATATACTCGAAAACGGCTCCCGAGGCAAAGGGCAAGATGATAAGCCTTGCCACGGAAACGGAGCGTACCCTGTTTTTCGATTTTCTCCCCCTGGCCCTGGGGGAGATCAAGGGTTTCAAGACCAGGTTCCACCTCTATACGGTGCCGGGTCAGGTGTTCTACGATGCCTCCCGCAAGCTGATCCTGAAGGGGGTGGACGGCGTGGTGTTCGTGGCCGATTCCCAGGAAGAGCGCATGGACGCCAACATAGAGTCCCTGGACAATCTCCAGATCAACCTCAAGGAGCAGGGTTACGAGCTTGACAGGCTCCCCTTCGTGATCCAGTACAACAAGCGCGACCTCCCGAACAGGGTCTCGCTGGAGGAGATGCGCCAGGAGCTCAACCTGACCGGTGTGCCCGATTTCGAGGCCTGCGCCACGACCGGAGAAGGGGTTTTCGAGACCCTTAAGGCGGTTGCCAAGCTGATCCTCATCGACCTGAAAAAGGGCAAGTAGCGCGACGGTTTTCCCCTTCCCGCCCGTTGGACCCTGCCGGTCGTTCGCCGGTGTTCCTCCGCACGTACCCAATGTCTTCCTCCGGATTGACATCAATGACACCAAGCCTCCGCGAAAAACTCAAGCAGATAACCGCCGCGCTCGCACCGGACAGCGGCCGAGTCACCCTTGTCGGGCTGAAGGGCTCGGCCCCGGCGTTTTTCATCGCCAGACTTCTGGAGGAGCCGCCCGGGCCGTTTGTCGTGGTTGCGCCGGACACCGAAAGCGCCTCTGAATTCCTGTGCGAGCTCCGTTTCTATGCCGACCGGCCCCAGACGGTCTACTATTTTCCTCCCTGGGACACTTCCCCCTTCGAGCAGGCGTCACCCCATCCCGATCTGAGCGGCGAGCGGCTCGACACCCTGTTCGCCTGCATGGAGGGGAGGGCTGCGGCCGTGGTCACCACCGTGTCCACCCTCCTGCAGCGGGTCCTGCCGCGGCAGATACTCGGGGAGTATTCCCAGTACCTGGTGGCCGGCGAGGAGGTGGAGCGGGATCTGCTGCTGGCCAAGCTGGTTGCCCTCGGCTACTCCATGGTCCCCCTGGTGGAGGACCGGGGAAGCGCGTCGGTCCGGGGCGGCATCGTGGACATCTTTCCTCCGAACCTGCCGACCCCGGTCAGGGTCGAGTTCTTCGGCGACCTGGTCGAATCCATCCGGGCCTTTGATCCCGTGACCCAGCGTTCCCTGCACCCCCTGGAGGATCTGGTTATCCTGCCGTCCAGGGAGATAGTCCTTACCGAAACGGTCAGGGAGGGGTTCACACCCAGGCTGAAAGAACGGTGCGACACGCTCGGCATCCATGCCACACGCAGGAGAGAGCTGCTGGAGCAGCTTCAACAGGCCATCTACCCTCCGGGCGTCGAATACCTGGAACCCCTGTTCTATTCCGGCCTGGAAACCCTGCTGGACTATGCCGGAGCCGGCGCGTTCCTCGTCAGGCTCGATCCCTTTGCCCTGACCGAGACCGCCGAAGCCTTTGCCGCGGAGCTTGCGACCGCGGAAAGCCGGGCACTGGAGAGGCACTCCATCATCTGCCCGCGGGAGGACCTGTGGCTCCTTCCGGAGCAACTGGACGCCCTTATTCCGGCAGGCCGGGTCATCGATGTTCCCCGGCTGGAACTCGCCGGAGATGGCGCTGGCGCCGTCTCTTTCCGCTTCGCCGCCGAGGGGAACGAAGACCTCCGTCTGACCATGTCTCCCAGCGGCGAGGGGGTTCTCCGTCCGCTGGTGGGGCGGCTTTCCGACTGGCTTGAAGGGGGTGCGCGGATCGTGGTGGCCTGTCACCAGCGCAGTCAGGTCCAGCGGCTGCAGGAGCTCCTGGGCCACTACCGCGTTCCCCTGTCCGTATCCGAGGATCGCTTCGTCGCCGGGGAAGCCATTCAAGAGGCCCGTATAACGCTTCTAACCGGAGAGGTTTCCCGGGGCTTCCGCCTGGCCGGGGAGGGTCTGGTCGTTATCGCCGAGGAGGAGATCTTCGGCAGGAGGGTCAAGCGCCGGGATATTTCCGATATCAGGAAAAAGCAGATACTGCTTTCTCTGGAGGAACTGAAGCCGGGCGATTTCATGGTCCACACGGATTTCGGCGTCGGCCTGTACCGGGGGCTGCAGCACCTGGCATTCGACGGCGTAGGCGGAGACTTCATCCTCCTGGAGTACGCCGGTGCCGACAAACTCTACCTTCCGGTGGACCGAATAAACCTGGTGCAGCGCTACGTGGGGGCCGAAGGGATCGAGCCGTCGTTGGACAGGCTCGGCGGGGCAGGTTGGGACAGAAAGAAGGCAAAGGCCCGCGAAGCCATCGAGGAGATGGCCGAGGAACTGCTCCGGATCTACGCGTCGCGTCAGGTCCACGAGGGATTTGCCTTCACCCCGCCCGACGACCTCTACCGTGAATTCGAGGCTTCCTTTGCCTATGAGGAGACACCGGACCAGCTCGCCGCCATAGAGGACGTGCTGGGCGACATGGTGAGCTCGCGCCCCATGGACCGGCTTGTGTGCGGCGACGTGGGGTACGGCAAGACCGAGGTGGCCATGCGGGGGGCGTTCAAGGCGGTCATGGACGGCAAACAGGTGGCGGTGCTGGTACCGACCACCGTGCTGGCTCAGCAGCACCTGGAGACCTTCAGGAAGCGATTCGCCGCCTATCCCGTGACCGTGGAGGCGGTCTCACGTTTCCGCACCCCGCGGGAGCAGAAAGAGATCCTGGAAATGGCGAAAAACGGGAAGGTGGACATCGTTATCGGCACCCATCGCCTGCTCCAGAAAGACGTGGCCTTCAAGGATCTGGGACTGGTCATCGTGGACGAGGAGCACCGCTTCGGGGTCTCACACAAGGAAAAGCTGAAGCAGTTCCGGGCGGTGGTGGATGTCCTGACCCTGAGCGCCACTCCCATCCCCAGGACCCTCAACATGTCCCTCTCCGGGATCAGGGACCTTTCCATCATCGATACCCCGCCGGTGGATCGTCTGGCTATCAAGACCTTCGTGGCCCGCTTCAACGACGAGCTGATCCGGGAGGCGGTCATGCGGGAGCTTCGCCGCGGCGGCCAGGTGTTCTTCGTTCATAACCGGGTGCAATCCATCGGCGCCATGGCCGAGTACCTCAACAGGCTGATCCCGGAGGCGAAGCTGGCGGTGGGCCACGGCCAGATGCAGGAGAAGGCGCTGGAAGAGGTCATGCTGGGCTTCATGCACGGCGAGTTCAACCTGTTTCTGTCCACCACCATCATCGAATCGGGACTGGACATCCCCTCGGCCAACACCATGATCATCAACAGGGCCGATACCTTCGGCCTGGCCCAGCTCTACCAGCTGCGCGGCAGGGTCGGCCGCTCCAGCCAGCGGGCCTATGCCTACTTTCTCATCCCGGGCGAGGGGACCATAAGCTCCGACGCCCGTGAGCGGCTCAGAATCATCCAGGAGCTCACCGAGCTGGGAGCGGGTTTCCGTATCGCGATGCACGACCTGGAGATACGGGGTGCCGGGGATTTCCTGGGCTCGCGGCAGTCGGGGAACATCGCCGCGGTCGGTTTCGAGCTTTACTCGGAACTGCTCGAAGAGGCGGTCAGCAGGCTCAGGGGGGAGGAGATCCAGGAGCGGATCGAACCGGAGCTCAACCTCAAGGTGCCCGCGTTCATCCCCGAGGAGTATGTCCCGGATCCGAACCAGAGGCTCATTGTCTACAAGAGGCTGGTCCAGGCGACCTGCGAGGAGGACGTGGACGCCATCGGCGACGAGCTGCTGGACCGGTTCGGCAAGCTCCCCCTCCCGGTGCTTTACCTGCTGGAGAGCATGAAGCTCAGGATACACCTCCGCGCCCTGCTGGTCAGGAGGCTGGAGTTCGACGGCAGGCGCATCGTGATCGCCTTTCACGGGAAAACCCCGGTGTCGCCCGACACCATCATCGGGCTCATCAGGAAAGCGCCGGACGTCTACCGCTTCACCCCCGATTTCGTGCTGTTCGCGGTGGTTGCCGACACCTCATTCGAGGGGCTCCTGGCTGAATCCAGAAATCTCTTGAAAAGGCTTGGGTGATGTGCTAGCTTCCCAAGCTATTGAGTTAATTTCAATTCCGCGATAAAGGAGATTCCAGTGAATTACCTGAGCGCTGTCAGAGTCGCCGTGCCGATGGTTCTTGCCCTTTGCCTGTTGGCCTGCAAACCCGCCACCATGGAACAGGGTAAGAAGGAGGGAACGGTTCTGGCCGAAGTGAACGGCAAGACAATAACCACTGAAGACTTCAGGCAGGAGATAGGTCACCTCCCCCCCTACCTGAAGCCCATGGTCCAGTCCGCCGAAGGGAAGAAGGAGCTGCTGGACAGCATGATAGTCCGCGAGATCATCCTCGCACAGGCGAAGAAGGACGGGGTCGACAAGAGCAAGGAGGTCGCCGACCGGCTGGAGGACCTGCGCAAGCGTCTCATCGTGGAGACCTACCTGAAGAAGAAGGTGGAGCAGGAGGCCAAGGTTTCCGACGAAGAGATGAAGAAGTTCTACGAAGAGAACAAGGATAAATTCAAGAGCGGCGAGCAGGTCAGGGCGAGCCACATCCTGGTCAAGACCGAACAGGAGGCCCGGGACGTCCTGGCGCAGTTGAAGAAAGGGGCCGCCTTCGAGGAACTGGCGAAAAAGTATTCGCAGGACAACACCGCCGCCAAGGGAGGCGACCTTGGATGGTTCTCCAAGGGCGCCATGGTTCAGGAATTCGACAAGGCTGCCTTCGGTCTGAAGGAGGGCGAACTGTCGGGTATCGTGAAGACCCAGTTCGGTTTCCACATCATCAAGGTGACCGGCAAGCGTCCGGCCGGCGTGCGCTCGTTCGACGAGGTGAAGGATCAGATAAAGGCAAATCTCCTCCCGGCCAAGCAGCAGGAGATCTTCCAGAAGATGAGGGAGGATCTCAAGAAGGGCGCAAAGATCTCCATCAAGGAAGACGCCCTGAATGATTTCAATCCGGATGCCGCCGAGCCTGCCGGCGGAGCGGCCTCCCCCACGAAATAGGACAACCGATCGCCAACCGGAAGGCAAGGCCCAAAGCCTTGCCTTCCGCACATTCATGGCCGCTCCGGCCGATTGAAACTGAATTCATGATCCGAACAATCACCATTATTCTTGCAGCAATTCTCTGCTTTTTTCCGGTCCATGCGTCCTCGGAGACAGTGAGCGGCATCGCCGCGCTGGTTAACGATGAACCGCTTACGACCTACGACGTGGACAAGGAGCAGGAGGCCATTGAAAAAGGGCTGGACACGAAACCTGCCAAGGACGACGCCGGCAGGGCGCAACTCCGCCAGGCGGCCCTCGATTCCCTCATCAACAAGAAGCTGATCGAGCAGAAGATCAGGGAACTGGGCATCAATGTCACGGACGAAGAGGTGCGTCAGGCAATCGAGGAAGTCAAAAGGTCCAACAACCTCACCCAGGATAACCTCAAGGAGGCCCTGGCCGCCCGCGGAATCTCGTTCGACGAATACAAGGCGCAGATAAAGGAGCAGCTGGAGAGGTTGCGGCTTATCAGCGTGGAGGTCCGTTCCAAGATCCAGATCAGCGAGCAGGAGATGCGCGAGTACTATGAGGCCAACGCCGGGAAGTTTCAGGTCGATGAGGCGTTCCGTGCACGCCAGATTTTCCTGCCGGTTTCCCCCAAGGCTACGGACGAGGAACGAAAGCGGACGGAATCCGCGGCCGAGAAGATCCTTGCGGAGGCAAGGGGGGGAGCGGATTTCGCGGTCCTGGCGCGGCAGTATTCCAAGGACCCTTCAGCCAACGAAGGTGGAGACCTGGGGTTTGTGAAGAAGGGGGAACTTCTCCAGGAGTTCGACGAGGCTCTGGCCAAGTTGAAGCCGGGTGAAGTCAGCGGCCTGATAAGGACCCCCGCCGGGATCCACATCGTCAAACTGGAAGAATGGCGTCAGGGAAAAGACCGGTCTTTTGAATCGGTGAAACCGGAAGTCGAGGACATCCTGTACAAGAAGCGGTCGGAAGAGCGCTTTAATATCTGGATTGATGATTTGCGCAAGAACGCGTCTATCGAGATCAGGGAGAAAAAATAATATTTACAATCCCGTTTCCGCAAGCTCTTCCAGGATCCTGCGCTGGGACGCGGACAACTGTTCAGGGACCGTCACGTTTATCCTGACAAACAGGTCACCCCTAGCCGCCTTCCCCATATGGGGAAAACCGAAACCCTTGAGTCTTATCTTGGTGCCCGGCTGAATCCCTGCCGGCACCTTTATCCTTTTGTTCCCCTCCAGGGTAGGGACCTCCAGCGAGGCCCCCAGCGCCGCTTCGCTGAAGCGGATGGTCTGCTCCACCACGATGTCGTCGCCCTCCCGTGTGAAAACCGGATCGCTCCCCACTTTGATCGTAAGGTACAGGTCGCCCGACGGACCGCCGCTCTGACCCTTGGCTCCCTTGCCCTGGATGCGCAGCTTGGCGTCGTTGTCTATCCCGGCCGGTATCTTGACTGAAAGCTCCTCCTTGGCGCCGTCGCGCAGAAACGAGACCCTCTTTTCCCCGCCTGCCGCCGACTCGCGAAACCCGATATGCAGATCCATGGAGTAATCTTCGCCGCGCTGTTTCCGCGCGCGATACCTTCCTCCGCCCTGGAAGCCTCCACCGAAGATTCGTGAGAATATGTCTTCGGTCCCGAACCCCATATCCTTGAAGATATCCCCCACGTCGAATCCCCGGAAAATATCCTCCTGCGAGTAGCGCTGATGGAAGCCGGTGGAACCGAACTGGTCGTACTGGGACTTCTTCTGTGGGTCGGAAAGGACGGCATATGCCTCGTTGATCTCCTTGAACCGCTCTTCCGCATCCTTGTTGCCGGCGTTTTTGTCCGGGTGATACTTGACCGCCAGTTTACGGTAGGCCCTTTTGATCTCTTCCTCCGAGGCCCCCTTTTTCACCCCGAGAACCTGGTAGTAATCCTTGTCAGCCATGCCTGGTCTTCCTTTCCTTGCATTCGGTTTCCAGAATGTAATCCCTGTTTTTCATCGTGTCAACAAAGGCTGGCATATTTTTTCTTGACATGGTTATTTCGTAACCTAATAATTAGGTATCCGAATAATTCTGGTTGGATGAACATTGAGCAGCCGGCAGCCAGAGCTGCAACGGGTGAGGACATGGAGAGAATCGAGAAAATAGCAGTCCTGTATCCGCGGCTCATGCGGGTGATGGGGAGGCTCAGGACTACGCTTCATGAAGGGATGGACCTGACCTACAACCAGTTCAAGATGCTGCTGACCATCAATGACCGGGGGAGCTGCCCTCTCACGGCCCTGGCCGCGGAGCTCCAGATCGCCATGAGTTCGGCCAGCGAGATGGTGGAAAAGCTGGTGAATCTGGGCCTTGTCCGTCGCACGGCGGATGCAGAGAGTCGTCGCAGGGTGGTAATTCAGACCACGGCTGCGGGTGAGGCCCTGATCGTGGAGCTGCAACGGGGAATCGTCGACAATTACCGGATCCTTCTCGGCAGGTTGGAGGAAGCCGACCAGGATCGGCTGATAAAGGCCCTGGAAACCCTGGTCGGGATCCTGGAAAAGCTGGGCGGAGAGGAAAGACCGGAAGTAAAGGAGGCGGGAAGATGAAGAAAGCCATCGTTGTCGGAGGAGGGATCTCGGGTCTTGCGGCCGCGTACGTGCTGAGGACAAAGGCACGGGAAGCGGGAGTGGAACTGGACCTGACCGTGCTGGAAAAGGAGGAACGGACCGGCGGAAAGATCTGGAGTATCAAGGAAGAAGGATATCTCTGTGAATGGGGCCCCAATGGGTTCCTCGACAGCAAGCCCCAGACCCTGGACCTCTGCGCGGATCTGGGGGTGCGCGAGAGCCTCCTCCGCAGCAACGACGACGCGCGCAAACGGTTTATCTTCTCCAATGGCATGCTGCACCGCCTGCCCGAGAACGGCCCGTCCTTCTTTGCCTCGAAGCTTATCTCCTGGCCCGGCAAGATCCGTCTGGCCATGGAGCCGTTCGCTCCCAAACCGCCGGCCGGGATCGATGAGACCCTGGCGGCCTTCGGCCGGCGCAGGCTCGGGAAAGAGGCGCTGGAAAAGCTCATATCCCCTATGGTGTCGGGCATCTTCGCCGGTGACCCCGAGACCATGTCGCTGAAATCGTGTTTCCCGCGCATCGCGGAGCTGGAGAGCGAGTACGGCGGCCTGGTCATGGCCATGATACTGCTGGCGAGGAAGAAGCAGCGGGAGCGGGCAGAAGGCAAGGTCGTGTCGAGCGCCGCCGGGCCTGGAGGGATTCTGACCTCGTTCCGCGAAGGAATCCAGACCCTCACGAACATTCTTGAAGAAAAGCTGGGTAATGGGACGGTTGTGACCGGACGGGAAACCACGGGGATCCGTGCCGGCAAGAGCGTCCCATACACGGTCCGGACCGTTGCCGGCGACCTGGAGGCCGACCTTGTGGTGGTGGCTGCGCCCTCCTTTGCGGCGGCCGGTATGCTGCGGGAGTTCGATCCGGGAATAGCCGGAATACTCGACGACATTCCCTATGCGTCCATGACCGTGGCCTGCTTCGGCTACGAAAGGGAGCGGCTGGCGCACGATCTGGACGGCTTCGGCTACCTGATCCCCAAGGGGGAGGGGATGAGCACCCTGGGGACCCTGTGGGACTCCAGTATCTTCGAGGACCGCGCACCCGAAGGACATGTTCTTCTCCGGAGCATGCTGGGAGGGGCCTGCTTTCCCGAGTACGTCGAGCTGTCGGACGAAGAGGTGGAACGGAGGGTCAGGGAGGACCTGAAGACCACCATGGGGATCAAGGTGCCCCCCTCATTCGTCCGTATCTTCCGTCACGAGAAGGCCATACCCCAGTACACCGTCGGACACGGCGAGAGGCTGAGGGCTCTGGGAGAGCTGTTGAAGGCGCGGCCCGGGCTGGTACTGACCGGCAACTCGTACCGGGGCATCGGCCTCAACGACTGCGTGGCCGCGGCCAACCGGGCGGCAGAGGAAGGAGTGGCATACCTCATGGGGAGGTGAGCCGTTCCGGCTAACTCCGAAAAGATACATCTGATGGAAGCAAGCATAAACGGGGCGACCGCGAAAGGCCGCCCTTTTCTTATGGGTGCACCAGGCATTGTGCGTAAGCGGGGGAATGACGAGGTTGTTTGGATGGGTATATGAATATTAAAAAATTTTATGGATTTGCTTTTGGTGTTATGATAGATAAAACATACTAATTAATAGTAACCTAAAAGGAGGGCGCAAACCATGCCGATGCCGTGTCATCTTACCCTGGAAGGGGAAAAGCAAGGAAAGATCGAAGGATCCTGCGAAATGCAGGGGCGGGAGGGAACCATCCTCGTCTACGAACTGCAGCACAATGTCCACATGCCGCGTGACCCCCACTCGGGGTTGCCTACCGGCAAGCGTGTCCACGATCCATTTACCATCGTCAAGCAGATCGACAAGAGTTCTCCCAAGATTTTTCAGGCCTTATGCACTGGAGAACACATGAAGAATGTCACCCTCAAGTTTTATCGGATAACCAAGCAGGGGACTGAGGAGCATTACTATACCACGACCCTCGAAGACGCCATTGTGGTCAGTTATCATCCCAATATCCCCACTACCTTGACGGCGGCAAACGATCCTTACGGCCACATGGAGGTGGTCTCCTTCACTTACAAGAAGATCAAGATGACTTGGGAACCAGGCGGAATTGAGGCTGAAGACTCTTGGATGACACCGAGATGAAAGTGCTTCAAATATAAAATTATGGGGGGATTAAAATGCCGGGGGACAACTTATCGTATGGGCCGAGCTTCCTTACATTGACGACATTTGCATCCAGACGTCGCGGCATGACTTTGGATGGTGCGGCACGGGCTGGGGAATTGACTCGAAAAGTGACGATGCCGGCTGTTTCCGCGGCATTACTCCCCTATTCAATTGGAGTAATCGGTAGCGCAAGCCTTATTGCTGGTCCAGCAGTAGGTGCTGCCGGGAGATGTGCTGTCATTAGGAGCTATGAGTTTTACGTCGCTGGAATGACCATGGCGGGGGCGCAACAAGGACAAAGGATACTGAATAGTGCTCCCGATTTTGTTTCTGCTCATTTCCCAGGACCACCGTTTCCTAGTAATGCTGGATACCTCGGCTCACTATCCAGCTTCATATTAAGTCGTATGGGAATCGAAGTAAAATAATGGCTCCTCAACGAATCACGTGGGTAGCGGGTGAACCGACTTGAAGTTGAGTTTGCCTGCAATGACGTAAGCGATGGCAATCATGTTGTCCAGGTTCCGGTACCCACGAGCCCGGGTTTTTGCGGATTGAATGAGGCTGTTGATTCCCTCAAGGAAGCCGCTGGTAAGTTTGCTTTCAAAGTGGGACAGAATGCCGTTCCAGTGCTCTTTGACCGTTTCAGCCATGTTCCGGATGAGGTGAATTGAGCTTTTGGCTGCTTTACGGTGCCACCGGGTCAGTAGGTTTTCCGCCTCCGTTCGGCTCTCGGCAAAGTAGACGTTCTGAAGATTGAGCTTGTGCAGGTACGCTTCCGAGCTTTTGAGGTTTTGGCTGGCGATGATGGCATCAAGGCGTTGTCCCTCGGATTCTGACAGGTTCTCAGGGTTCTTGAGGAACAGGTAACGGCTCTTCTTCAGGATTGCCGGGAAGAGCCTGGCCTCATCGGCCCTGATTTTGGCCAGTTTGTCGTTCATCAGCTTGATGACGTGGAATGGATCGAAGGTTACCACGGCATTGGGCAGTTGCTCTTTGACCCCTTTGATGAAGGCCTTGGACATGTCGATGGCAGCATCGGTAACCTTTTCCGGATCGCCGCCGTGGGCCTCAAGATCGGCCACGAAACGTTTGGCGGTCTCGTTGTCCTTGCCCTTGGTGCCGAACAGGAGCTTGCGCTTGTCGAGATCGAAAAAGAAGGTGACGAAGTTATCGTCACGGCCTCTTTTGGCAAAGGTTTCATCCGCTCCGATCCGCGTGACGTCGGAGTAGTCTTCTGTCGCCCGGGCCTTATCGACATACGCTTGGATTACTCGCCACAGGCGGGTATCGGTAACGGTAAACAGACGACTCATGACCTTGACCGGCAAGTCGCGGCACATGGCCATAACCAAGGCTTCAAACAGCAAGGTGAAGCCGGAGCCAGCACGTGCCCAGGGGACCGTAACCTGCTTCACGCCGCAGCCTTCGTTGGGGCAGTTGACCCGTGGCACCCTGGCGTGCAGGTAGGCTTCATACTGAAAGAAATTCAGATGGCGCCACTCTTTCTCTGTGGTGTCATACGCGGGCGCAGGGGAGCCACACACTGGGCAGGCAAAGGTTGCACCTCGCTGGAAATCGATGGTGATGTCAAGACGATTGGATTCCTTGCTGAAGGCAACCGAAGTAACCTCCCAAGGGGGTGTAATGCCAAGGGCAATGCCGAAGAGTGCTTCAGGTTGCATAGTCGTAATACCTCCGAATGGGAAATGGCGCCATCATACCATTACCCATTCGCAGTGACGAGGAGCCAAAATAATTCGCCATTTATTGTGTCAGGTGACGAAATGGAAATGCAACAATGGAAAAGATTAAGTAAGCATTCCTTGCTTTGGTGTGGAATTCTTTGGGTGCTTGTTGGAATAAATACTGTTTATAATCCGGTATATTATTTCAGGGGCGCTTATGTAGATTTTACTGGATATAATGTTCAAGTTGGTGTTGCTTTGATTATTATTGGATCAGTTTTCATCGGGGGATATTTCTGTAAGAAAAAGTAGTTTGATTTAGGAGACAAATTATGCGGATCGGTTGGGTTGTTATTCTTGGTTCCATGTTTCTGTTATGTTATGCAGGAACGATTGCCAATGCCGTGATTAGTCCCGACAAGTATCCTCTGACGCCGGAAGTTACAATTGTCCAGGCGGAATTTGGCCTTTTCTATCATCTGCAGTCTGGAGAACGGGTATTTGTTCCGGGCCGAATTGTCCCCTACCATGAGAAACAGGGTTATGGCTGGGTAATCCTTCTTGATACAAAGAAGCCAAAGATCAGATGGCGGGAGGAGTTCACCCTGCCGGCTGCTCCGGCACTATGGGACAGTCCTGTGACGAAGGGCAGTCATCTCATTTCCGAGGACAAGCGAGTGTCCATCATGGAACAAGAGGTCGAGCCGGACCAGGGTTTGATTTACCACAGTTGGACGGTTGTTCCCGGTGATCCGAAAGGTCGCTACATCATACGCGTCATCGTCGAGAATCGCTTGGAGGAGGTTTTTGAGTTTGACGTTCAATGAATTACGAAATGAGGTATTTGAGGAGGTTCTTGAATAATGCGATGAGAACAAGGGGCGACCGACCGGTCGCCCCTACTTGTAGCTCTTCCTCCTGAACAGCCCTGTCTTCAGGGAGGCAACCCGGTCGAGGAACAGGATGCCGTCCAGGTGGTCAATCTCGTGCTGGATGGCCACCGCCTCGAAGCCGCTTGCCTCGATCTCCTGCTGCCTGCCATCGCCGTCGAGGAACCGGACCGTTATCTCCACCGCCCGCTCCACGTCTCCGGTGTAGTCGGGAACGCTCATGCATCCCTCTCGCATGACGGCTGCCCCCTCCTGCCGCGTGATCTCCGGATTGACCATGACCAGGAGCCCGTGATTGTTGTCCCTGCCGTTTTTGTTTTTCGATACGTCAACCACGCAGACGCGCCGGGTGACACCGATCTGGGGCGCGGCAACACCGACCGAGCCTGGCCCGGCGTGCATGGTGCCCACCAGGTCCGTGATCAGGGCCGCGATCTCGGCATCCACGTCGGCCACCGGCTCGCAGACCATCTTCAGAGCCGCATTGGGATAGAGAAGAATAGTGCGGGGGGGCATGGCGTTACAGCGATACCGGGGTGATGGAACGTACTCCAATCTCCACGTTGAGCTCCTTTTTCAGCTTCTCCAGCAGACGGCTTACGTCGTCTATCCCTATACCCTCCGGCAGCGCGGCCTCGAGCATGAGGACATAGACCGGTTCCTCCTGCGACCCTATCAGCCTGGTATTCAGATCGCTGATGTTGATGTTCCGTTCAGCTAGTTCCCTGGCGACCCGGTAGACGATGCCGGGCCGGTCGGAGCCGTACACCGACACCATGCACAGCTCGCCGGAAGGAGCCTGGTAACGGCTTTCGTCGCCTGTCAGGGTCCTGGCGAACACGGACAGCTGCATGCTCTCACCGAATGCCTTGAACTCCTCCAGCAGCCGCGCCTTGCTGAACGGCCTGGAGTGCGACACGATGAGTATCATGGCGAACTGGCCTCCCAACATGGTGCAGCTGGAGTCCTCTATGTTGCAGCCGAGCCGGAAAAGGACCTCCGCGGCTCCCGCAACGATGCCGGGCCTGTCCCTGCCGATGATGGTCACCGCAATGTGAACCGCGGTGTCTCCGCTTCCGCCCATGGCACCTCCTTCGGGTCTTTAATTGATTCTCCGTGATCAGGCGTCCAGGATTTCCCGGACTTTCTTCAGCATGTCCAAAGGGGGGGCCGGTTTCGGGATGAAGTTCAAGCCGTCCGCGGTGATCCCCTTCTCCTGCACGATATCCTCGGCATAGCCGCTCATGAAGAGCACCTTGATATCCGGTCTGAGACCGACGATCTCCCCGTATGCCTGCCTGCCGTTCTTCCTCGGCATCACCACATCCATGATGACCAGGTCAATCTCGTCCCGGTGGCGGATGAACTGCACCACCGCGTCTTCACCGTCGACCGCATCAATCACCCGGTATCCGAAGGTCTCCAGGATCGCGTGGTGCAGGGCCCTCACCTCATGGTCGTCTTCGACCACCAGCACCATTTCGTTACCCGTCGGAGGACGGAGAGGCTCCTCCACGTGCACCGGAGTCACCGGCACGTTGTCCACGATGGGCAGGTATATACGAATTGTTGCGCCCTGTCCCGGCTCACTGTGGGCAGTTATGTGGCCCCCGTGCTGCTTGACGATCCCGTATACCATGGAAAGGCCGAGCCCGGTGCCTTTACCCACCTCTTTGGTGGTGAAGAACGGCTCGAAGATCCTGTCCCTTACCCCCATGTCAATCCCTTCGCCGGTGTCGCTGACCTCCAGGAGGGCGCATCTGCCGGGACAGGGGGATTGTTGCGCAATGAGCATTTCCGCAGGCGGTTCGGACTCGGCGGTTCTGACGGTCAGCAGGCCGCCGTTGGGCATGGCGTCGCGGGCATTGGTTACCAGGTTTACCAGAACCTGGTCGATCTGGCCCTGGTCCACCAGCACCCTCAGCTCCTTCCGGGGGAGGTCGATCCTGAGCTCGATGTCCTCTGTGATCAGCCGGTTCAGCATCTTTTCTATGTCCCGAACGATGTCGTTCAGGTCCGAGCTGCGCGGGTTGATGATCTGCTTTCTGCTGAAGGCGAGAAGACTCTGGGTGAGCCTGGTGGCCCGGTCAGCAGCGGCCAGGATCTGTTTCAGGTGGTCGCGGACGGGATCTTCTTTATCGAGGCCCATTTCCAAGAGGGTGCCGAATCCGATTATGGCGCACAGGATGTTGTTGAAATCATGGGCCACTCCCCCGGCGAGCTGGCCGATTGCCTCCATTTTCTGGGCCTGTCGGAGCTGGGCTTCCAGGTTCGCATTCTCCGTATCCCTCAAACGGAGCGATTGGGCCATGCTGTTGAAGGCGCCGGTAAGGCTGCCTATCTCGTCGCCGGTCTCAACCGGCACCGTCTCCACCTCATATCCCGCCCCAAGGGCATTGACCTGATTCTTGAGGAGCTGCAGGGGTCTGGTGAGTCCCCTGGCAACGAACCAGGCGATCCCAAGGGCCAGGGCCAGAAACGCGCCGCACACCAGGATTCCTTTGAAAATCAGGCCCCTATAGGTTGCATTGAGCCCTCCCTTGTCAAGGGTTATCCCGGCAAATCCGATGACCCTCTCGCTCTTTGGCGACGGGCTGTCGGTGAACGGCAGCGTCTCTTCCGGCAAGTAGACGTCCACGGTCAGGATGGGGGTCCAGAACTCCATGCGGGTGTCGTTCTGGAGGGTGACGGGAGCCTCGGTCCGCAGGAGTGTCCGGAATAGCTCGTGGTAGGTATCGGTTCCGGGAACGGCGTCCTTACCGGGGTGGTCGGCTTCCGGTGAGCGGCGCTCACTGAGCAATCTCCCGTCGCGTGTGAAGACCCGGACGCTGAGCACCTCCTTCTGCTCCTGGGCGTTGTCTATGGGTGCCTCGACCAGACTCGAGTTTTCAGCAAAAACGCCGATCCTGCACGATTCGGCGAGCTGGCGCGACAGCATTTCACCCTTGTTCAGCAGGAGTTCGGTCATGGCCCGCCGTTCACGGTGAATGAAATATCCCGTGAAGATCAGGGTCAGTATCACCACCGACACCGCCTGGGCGAAAAAGATTTTGGCTGTAAAGCTCCCGGTTGCCTTCTTTAGCAGCTTGTTCAGAAATAGATGAGTCTGCACGCTCACTCCTCGTTCGCCATACGGAGCTTTCCGACAGACGCATCGTCCAGGCGGATCCCCAGCTTTCCGGCCACTTTCCGGTTCACGGCGGGAATCCCTCGCTCCGCGTCGCTTCTGGGAATATTCCTGATGTCGGTCCCGGTGCGGAGCTTTTCCGCCATCTGCCCAGCTTGTCTTCCCATTTCGAAGGTGTCCGGGGCGAGGGACATGAACGCCCCCATACGCAGGTATTTTTCGGAAAAGGTATAGATAGGCACCCTGTTGGTGATGGAGAAGAGGAAAATCGATTCAATCGCCTCGGGCGTGGTAAAGGTGCTGTCGGGGAGCATCCAGTAGAGGTCCAGTCCGTACGGGAGGGCGGCGAGGCATCCGGGGAGGTCCCTGGCGCTCTCCGCCTTGAACGCAGTGAGCCGGATTCCCCGTCGTTCCGCGGCATCGCGGACCTTCTCCGCGATGCGGCCGGTCTTCATGGGATTGTACACCAGCCCGATCCGTTTCAGGTTGGGGAGGATCCGGGTGATTACGGCCAGCTGTCTCTCCGGGGGGATGTTCATGCTGACGCCGGTGATGTTCCTCTCGTTGTCCAGCACCGACTCGGGGTCAAGCACCATGCAGTAGATTATGGGTATTTCCCTGATTTTCCTGACCTTGCGCAGCGCGTCCATCCCCACCGCCAGGATCAGGTCGGGCCGTCGTCTCCGAATCTCCCGGACAAGGTCGTCCCCGGCCAGCTCGGACGTCAGCAGCTCGCCGGTGCGCGCATTGCACACCGATTTGAAACCACGCAGGACATCTCCGTAAGGCTTGGCCTGGTAGTTTTGCACGACCAGCACATCCCAGGCCCCGGCCGGAGAGGCGAGGGTGAGAATGAACAGCGCCGTTATATTCAGGAAAATTGCTCTCATTAAAAATACGATGTGGACAAACCAGGCAAACTCTGTTAAATATTCGTGAAATCCAGGGTGTTGTCTTTGAGACTTTTTGTCTTAAAATAGAAAAATTGTCGGCAGTCCATTCACATCGAAACGAGATTTTCTGGGACCTCCGCAAATTATGCATAAATCCGCACTTAAAACAACACTCTTATTCCTTCCGCTCTGTTATTTTTCACTGTTCCCCTACGTTTCACTGGCTCAGCCGGAACAGGACATGACCACCCTGGGCATGTTCTATGAGGAGAACGACTTCGTCGTAACCCCCACCCGTTATCCCAAATCCATTTCCAAGGTCGCGGAAAACGTCACCGTCATCACGGCCGAGGATATCAAGGCCATAAACGCTCATACTTTGGCGGATGTGCTGTATTATATTCCGGGCATTCAGGAGCAGATTACCGGAGGGCCGGGGAGTTTCGCCAATCCCTTTATCCAAGGGTCCAGCACCAGACACATACTGCTTTTGATCGACGGCGTTCCTCAGAATAATCTCTCTGATTTTTTCCCGGACGTGGGAGCCGTGCCGGTCCAAGCCATCGAGCGAGTAGAAATAATCAAGGGGCCGGCATCCTCTGCCTGGGGATCTTCTCTGGGCGGTGTGATTAACGTCATCACCAAGTCTCCGGATGAAGAGCGCAAATTCGGTGGCATGGTCTCCACCTCCATTGGAGAGCGGAATACCGGTGACTACCGGGGCGAGGTCTCCGGCACGGCCGCCGGGGTGGGCTATTACCTCTCAGGTGGCGGTCTCCTTTCTGATGGCCTGCTACCCCATAACGGTTTCCATGGTGGTAACCTTTATACCAAATTGGCGTATTCGCCAACGGACCGGGCCAACCTAACCTTCACCCTTGGCTACAACCAGGGGAAACGAGGCGTAGGCGAGGTCCCACTCTCTGGTCTCTCTTTCGACAATAATTACCAATATCTCTTTGCCACTTTAGGGCTTGATTACACCATCACCAGAGACCTCTCCTTTGACGTTTCCTTACGTTCCTCTTGGCGAGAAAATGAATCCTTTCAGAAGCTTTTGGGTACGGGTCTTTCATTGAGCGGAATCCGTACTGAAGACAGGAACTACGGCGGTGGTGCTAAGCTGGTCTGGACTCCAAGGCATAATGAAGTGGTTTTGGGTGTAGATTTTGACTCCGGGCATCTGGAATCCCTTTCTTTCAAGGATGGCAAGCAACGTCTGGAGAAGTGGGCAATTTTTTTAAATGACACTGTAACCTTGGGGAGTTTTTCTTTCACTCCAGGTCTCCGATACGACCACACCAGCACAAACGGAGATTTCTGGAGCCCGAGCATTGGTGTCACCTTTACTCCTCTTGAGAACACGGTCATCAGAGCCTACGTTGCAAGAGGGTTCAATAT
>JARKPN010000143.1 GCA_029975275.1 Geobacteraceae bacterium
GTGGCTTCGTGAAAGCCCCGGACCGACCCTCGCAGGCGTTTTCCTGGAGTTTCCGGATGGAAACTAATGAGTGAAAGGAGTAACAGCGATGTCCGAAGAAACAAAATTCAACTTTGATACTCTTGCCCTGCATGCCGGACAAGTGCCCGATTCCGCGACCCTGTCCCGGGCCGTTCCCATCTATCAGACATCCTCCTACGTGTTCCGGAGCTCAGAGCACGCGGCAAGGCTGTTCGCCCTGGAGGAGCCGGGCAACATCTATACCCGCATCATGAACCCCACCACCGACGTGCTGGAGAAGAGGATGGCGGAGCTGGACGGCGGAGTGGGCGCCCTGGCCGTGGCCTCGGGCCAGTCCGCCACCACCTACGCGGTGCTCAACATCACCTCGGCGGGACAGAACATCATCTCCACCAACTCCCTCTACGGCGGGACCTACAACCTGTTCCACTACACCCTGCCGAAACTGGGCATCGAGGTGAAGTTCGTGGACAGCTCGGACCCGGAGAACGTGCGCGGCGCCATTGACGAAAACACCCGCCTGGTCTATACCGAATCGGTGGGAAACCCGAAGAACAACGTGGACGATTTCGAGGCCATCGCGCAGATCGCCCATGCCGCCGGCATCCCGTTCATCGTTGACAACACGGTGACCACCCCCTACCTGTTCAAGCCCCTGGAGCACGGCGCCGACATAGTGGTCTACTCCCTTACCAAGTTCATCGGCGGCCACGGCACCAGCATCGGCGGCTGCGTGGTGGACGGCGGCAGATTCCCCTGGAACAACGGCAAGTTTCCCGAGTTCACCGAGCCCGACCCCTCATACCACGGCATCAGGTTCTGGGAGGCACTGGCCGGCCTCTCCTACATCGTCAAGATGCGGGTCGAGCTGCTGCGCGACCTCGGGGCGCCCCTTTCCCCCTTCAACGCCTTCCAGATCATCCAGGGGCTGGAGACCCTGCACGTGAGGATGCCGCGCCATGTGGAGAACGCGAAGAAGGTGGCGGAGTGGCTGGAGGCCAACCCGCTGGTCAGCTGGGTCAATTACCCGGGTCTGCCGAGCCACAGAGACTATGAACGGGCCGCGAGATATCTCCCCAAGGGTGCCGGGGCCATAATCGGCTTCGGGATCAAGGGAGGGGTCGAGGCAGGGAAAAAGTTCATCGACAACGTGCAGCTCCTTTCCCACCTGGCCAATATCGGCGACGCCAAGTCCCTGGTCATCCATCCGGCTTCCACCACCCACCAGCAGCTTACCGAGGAGGAGCAGATCTCCACCGGGGTTACTGCCGACTTCATCAGGCTGTCGGTCGGGATCGAGGACGTGGAGGACATCATCGCCGATATCGATCAGGCGTTGAAGGCGTCGCAGAGCTAGTGTCCTGTGCGGTTAGTTCACCGCAAGAATTCCGAGGGATTTTGGTTCCTGGCAAGGCGCGGCGACACAGGCCTAGCGGGGTCTAAGCCGAGGAGCCGGAACGCGACCAGGGGCCAAAAGGCCAGGAATTGTAAGGAAGGAATTAGCCGCACAGGATACTAGCACCGTTCCGCGGCCGTCAGGTGCCGCGCGTTGGCAGACAAAAAAAGGCGATCCCCGATGGGGCCGCCTTTTTTTGCAACAACGTTAGTGGTGTGCGCGCACCAAGCATTCCTGTAAATCGTGTCAGGCGGTTTCATTGCGCAACGCGACAGCATGCCCCTGAATAGGGATGTCTTTACCCGACCCGGGCACCGAGAAACTCATCCAGCTCCCGTATGGCCGTGTCGTAGTCTTCCAGGGAGATGGCCGTGTCTTCCCGCCATTCCCTGGTCTTGTAGTAAACCCTGTCGTAGTAACCCACGAGCAGCTCGGTCATGAAGGGCCGCAGCTCCCACCGCTCCAGGTATCCCGCGATCTCGTCGTATTTTTCCCCGCCCAGTCTCTTGCGAATTCTCAGGAGCGCGTCGGCCATGCCGTCCTTGTAGCCGGGACGGCCGTATTCCTCAATGAGACGATCCACCCGGGTCTCCAGCGAGGCCGCGCACCAGACCTTGATCCCGGCCTGCATGGCCTCGTACAGGTCGCCGGGCAGGGAAAGCCGGCCTATCCTGCGGCTCTCGCCCTCGACAATGATCTGTCTGCCGGGCGGGGAGTGCCTGAAGGCATCCCACAGCAGGCTCTCGAAACGTTTCTGGCTCAGGTCCTGGCTGAGCCCCAGGTCGCCGAACGCCGAGCCCCGGTGTCGGGCAATCCCTTCAAGGTCTATGACCGTATAACGTTCCCGGTCGAGACGGTGCAGCAGGCTCGTCTTGCCGACGCCGGTGAGCCCGTGGATGACCACCAGCGGGCCGGGAGGATGAAAGGGGGAGAAAAAGGAGGTCACATGGGAGCGGTAGCTCTTGTACCCCCCCTGGAGACGCGAGACCGGAAAACCGGTCAGTTCCAGGATTGAGGCCACGGTCCTGCTGCGCAGGCCGCCCCGCCAGCAGTAGACCAGCGTGCGGCGCCCCGCCGCGGCCGCCGCAATCTCCGAGACGATCAGGGGAAAGCGCGCCGCGGTAAGCTCCAGGCCTCTCAGCCGGGCGGCATGGGGGCCGCTGTGCTTGTGCAGGATGCCGATTTCCACCCGTTCTTCATTGTCCAGCAGTGGAACATTGATTGCACCGGGGATGTGGTCTTCCCGGTATTCCAGGGGGGTCCGGACATCCACCACCAGGTGGGTATCGATGAGGTTTTCCGCGAATGGAACGTCAATAAGCATGGGGTTTCTCCGCAAATTGTTCCGAGTATAGCGGAAGCGTCCGGCAAAGCGCAAGACCCGAGGAAGCGGGGCCGCGGGAGCCATGGTCGGATTTGCCGCGGCGGCCGGTCGCCTTGAGTTTTCCCTACCCCTGTGCTATACATTGACACTGGAATCAGCGCCCCGACCACGCCGCGACGCGGTCCTGCCGGGCTCGAAACCGATGTCCCATTCACTGCTTTCGCCTAAGGAGGCTCACATGTGTATTCCCAATAAAATTGCGGGCTATTCCGCCGATTTTATCAAGGCCGTGGAGATCGGCCGGCCGCCCAACGTGGTGCGTCTCTTCCCCCATTCCCGTGCGCTGCTGGTGAGCGGCAAGGTCATCGACCGGGCCATGATCGCCAAGGGGAAGGCCATGGCCATTGCCGCCAACGCCAGGAATACTTTCGTAATACGGGGCGTTCTCAAGGCGGCCCAGCGGGCCAACGCGGCGGTCATCATCGAGATCGCCAAGTCCGAGGGGGGCGCCAAGGCTTACTGCGCCGTCAACTACTGGAACATGGCCCTGTACGTGGACGCCGTCTGCAACGAGCTCGGCATCACCGTGCCGGTGGCCATCCATGCCGACCACTACGGCATCAAGAACGAAAAGGATGTCGAGACGGCCAGGGTCGAGATCCCGACCATGTTCGACGCCGGGATCACCTCCATCGCCATTGATGCCTCCCATCTGCCGGACGACCGGAACCTGCTGGCCAGCATCGCGCTCAATCCCTGCGTCCCTTCCTGGGCCGGCCTGGAGACCGAGGTGGGGGAGATCAAGGGCAAAGAGGGGCTGTCCACCGTGGCAGAGGCGCTGTTCCTCATCAGGGGGATGAACGCCCACGGCATCTTCCCCGACTGGATCGCCCTGAACAACGGCACCACCCACGGTATCGAGGCCAGCGACCAGGGCATCCAGGTGGACCTGACCGCCGACATCCACGCGGCCCTGGAGAAGTACCGGGTGTCGGGCGCCCAGCACGGTACCTCCGGCAACAGCTCGGACAGGCTCAGGGAGATCGCGGCCCGGACCCGCACCACCAAGGCGAACGTTGCCACCGCCCTGCAGATGGTCTCGTGGGGACTCAAGGTGAACGACTACGGCAACGCCATCCTGGATGACGGCGGCAGGTTCATCAAGGAAACCGACCGTGGCATGACCGATGAACTCTGGGCGGATATGGTCGCCTACGCCGATTCCAAGGGGTACAGGCCGGGCGACTACAAGAACCTGAACCTCCCCTTCGAGAACAGGCTCCTTTCCCAGTCGCGCGAGATCCGTGAGCGGATGGTCGCCGGAGTGGAAGAGTTCGTTTTCACCATGATGGCACGGGTGCTGAACTCGGCCGACACGGCTCCGCTGGCAATCGAGGCAATTCTGAAGGCCGGTTCCCATGACTTGGGGCCCAAGGCGACCCGTATCGAGGAACCGGACCGGTGGACCGAGGCACTGATCGCGGAGATGGCTGCGACCATCACTTCCGACAAGGGTCCCGCCGGCAATTTCGACGACTGAGGAATCGAGGCTTCAGGCTTGAGGGTTGGGATTTAGGATTTGGCTTGTAACTTTCAGACTTCAGCCTGATAACCCGAATTTACGAATGAAACAGTACACCAACATCCTCCTTATCAAGCCGGGCGCGGTGGGCGACCTGCTCCAGCTCACCCCGACCCTGAGGGCGCTGAGGCTCAAATACCCGCAAGCCCGGATCTCCCTGTTGCTGGGGTCCGAAGCGGCGGCCAGCATGTTCTTTAACAATCCGAACGTTGACGAGACGGTGGTGTTCGACCGGAAGGGAGAGCATGCCTCACTGGCGGGGTTCTTCCGTCTCAGGAAACGGATCAGCCGGGCCGGCTACGACCTGGTGATCAACTTCCAGCGGAGCAATTTCAGGGCATGGCTGCTGGCGTCGGCCGCCTTTCCCTGCCGGGTCCTGGTTTACCGGAAGGCCCGGGGGAGGACTGTGCACGCTGTGGTCAACCATCTGGAGACCCTGGCCCCGCTCGGGATCGACCCGGCTGCTGCCGATACCTCGCTGGAGCTCTTTCTGGGCCCGGAGGAGCAGACGTTCGCGAATGTCCTGTTCCGTGAGGCCGGGCTGGCGGAGAAGCCGGTCATCGCCCTGAACCCCGGGGCCAGCAACCGGATCAAGTGCTGGAGCACCGGCCAATTCGCGGCCCTGGCCAACCGGCTGACGGACGAACTGGGCGTTGGCATCGTGCTGGTCGGGGGGGGCAACGAGCGGGACCTGGCAGAGGGGATCCGCTCCGGGATGACCGCCGAACCGCTGGACCTGGCGGGCCGCACGTCCCTGTTGCAGCTGGGGGCGGTGCTGGCCTGCGCCGACCTGCTGGTGAGCGGCGACACCGGCCCCCTGCACATGGCCACCTCGGTCGGCACCCCGGTCGTGGGCCTGTTCGGCGCCATCGACCCGTTGCGGACCGGACCGGTAGGGGAGGGACACCGGGTCATACGCCACACCGAGGTCCCCTGCGTTCCCTGCATGGCCAGGTCCTGCTCCCACCGGCCCTACCTGGAGTGCATGGAAAAGATCACCCCGGACGAGGTGTTTGCGGCGGTGGCGGAGATGCTGGCGGAACGGGAGGCGCGGCAATGAGGGTGCTCGTGGTGAAGATGAGCTCCCTGGGGGACATCATACACGCCCTGCCGGTACTGGACTATCTCCACCAGGTCTCTCCGGGGATAGAGGTTGACTGGGTCGTGGAAGAGCCTTTCCGCGACGTGCTGGAGGGGAACCCGCTCATCAGCCGTCTCCACCTGGTCCGCACCAAGGTCTGGCGCAAACGCCCCTTTGCCGCGGACACCCGCCGCCAGATCGCCGAGGTGAGGGATGCCCTGCGTGAGCGCAACTACGACATGGTGTTCGACATCCAGGGCAACCTGAAGAGCGGCCTGGTGGGCTGGCTGACCGGCGCGGAACAGCGCATGGGGTTTACCCGGGAGGTGCTCCAGGAGTCGTTCAATCTGCTGTTCACCACCCGACAGATCCCGATCCGCCGCCAGGACCGGCACATAACCGACCAGTACCTCAGGCTGGTGAGCGTCTCTTTCGGGCGCGACTTCTCGCAGTTCAAGCTCTCTTCCGATATCCGCACCCGGCCCGAGGACGACGAGGCTGCCACGACCCTGCTGGCCACCCTGTCCGACGGGCTGGTGTTCCTGTTTCACTACGGCACCACCTGGCAGACCAAGTTCTGGTTCCGGGAGGGGTGGGTCGATCTGGGCAGGCGTCTGCTTGCGGCCCATCCCGAATCCACCGTGCTCCTTTCCTGGGGGAACGAGGCGGAACGGGCAGCGGTCAGCGACATCGCCGCGGATATCGGCACGGGCGCCCGGGTGCTGGACCGCTACCCCCTCAAGGGGTTCGCGGCCCTGCTGAAGAAGGTTGACCTGGTGGTTGGGGGCGACACCGGCCCGGTCCACATCGCCGCGGCTGTCGGCACCCCCACCGTATCCCTCTACCGGGCCAGTGACGGCAGGCGGAGCGGGCCCCGCGGCCCGGGCCACGTCATTGTCCAGTCCCCGTTTCATTGCGCCTCCTGCTTCCGCACCGAATGTGACCGGGACGACCAGTGCAGGAGGAGCATCACGATCGAGATGGTGTTCAAGGCCGTGGAACAGGCGCTCGCCGGGTGAGAGGGATACGGCGCCCGGATCTCACGGATTAAGAAGAACAGGCAAGACTGTTTACTGGAGTCCGGTCGGCAGTCTCCCAGGAGCTCTGAAGAGGTATCGGTGAGAACATGAAGATCGAATGCCCGTCCTGTCACCTGACAGGGAACATCAACCCTGTGGACGTTCCTGCCGAAGGCCGCAATTTCAGCTGCCCCAGGTGCAAGACCGGCTTTTTCATCGGCAAGCCGGCCCCTGACGCGGACGGCGGATACCTGATGAGCATGTGTCCGGTCTGCCAGTACTCCACCTTCACCGACGAGATGTTCGCGGTCTGTCCCAAATGCAACACCAGGGGGATCGATTACCAGCGGATGCTGCTCAGCAAGTCGCAGGGAAAGAGACCGCGGCCCGCCCATGGTGCCGCAAGCGCTGATGAAGCTGCATCTGTGGTGGATCGCGAGCAGATGCTGCGCGACTTCGAGCTGCTGACCCGTTCCCAGCGCAATCCCGACTTCGACGTGGAACCCCCTCCCGAGGAGGAGGCGGTAAAACCGGCGCTTCCCCTTCCGCTCCGGATCGCCGGATGGGCCTCGGTGGCGGCCGGTGCGGTCTTCCTCCTGTACGGCCTGGCCGGGCTGCTCAACTACTACGGAAAAGACTGGCAGGCAATCCTCTCAGTGCCGCTTCTCGAACCGGTCTCCAAGGTGAAGATCTTCTTCCAGTACGGGTTCTTCCCCTGGCTGCGTACCCTGTATGCCGTCTCCTTTCTCCTGGTCGCCAGCCAATTCTTCTCCCTGCGGCCCTGGGTTCCCAAGGTATTGACCGGGCTCTGCTGGGGCGGCATCGGCCTTATGCTTTTCCAGGAGATCGTCATGGTCGTGAACCGGCTGCTGCTGACCTCCGGCTCCCCGACCGCCATATTCTACGTGGACTGCCTGTTCAGCTTTCTGCTGACGCTGCTCCTCTGGAGCGCCCCGTTTCTCGCCGTGATCTGGCTCCTGGGCAGGGACGAGACCGTGCGCGAGTACCGTGCCGTCCTCTGCCCGTGCAGCGGACCTTCCGCACCATAGGCGGCCGTGATGTTTGAAAGCAGGTTCTTCCTCTACCTGGATCGTATCTCCATCCACTACCAGGAAGCCGGCCGCGGGCCGGTTCCTCTGGTCTTCCTGCACGGATTCGCCTCGGCCCATTCCACCTGGCACGACCTGGCCGGCATGTTCCCTGCCGACCGCTACACCGTCTACCTCCTCGACCTCAAGGGGTTCGGACTGTCTGACAAGCCGAGGGACGGCGCCTATTCCATTGGGGACCAGGCCGAGGTGGTCATCGCCTTTATCCGTCACCTGGGGCTCGATTCCGTTATCCTGGTGGGGCACTCCATGGGAGGGGCCGCGGCGCTTCGGGTGTGCCTGAGGATGCGGGAAGAGACCGCCTTTACGGTGAGAAAAATGGTGCTTATGGATTGCGCCGCTTATCCCCAGCGGATACCCAGGTTCTTCCGCAGGCTCCGCTCGCCCCTGCTGGGGCCGCTGTTCCTGCGCCTCCTGCCGGCGCGGTTCCTGGTGCGGGGGGTGCTGGAAAAGGTGTTCTCCGACCCCGGTGCGGTCACGCCGGAGCGGTACGCGCGTTACAGGGGGTACCTGAAGGGGAGTGGGGTGCCCTACGTGCTGCGGGCCACGGTGAAGGCCATCGATCCGGCCGCCTATACCCGCATCGCCGAGAGCTACCGTACTATCGAGATACCGACGCTGATAATCTGGGGGGAGGAGGACCGGGTCATCAGGGTGAAGAACGCCCACCGGCTGCACGGTGACCTGGCAGGTTCCAGGCTGAAGGTGCTGAAGCAGTGCGGCCACAACCCCCAGGAGGAGCGGCCCGTGGAGACCTTCGGTCACATGGCTGCGTTTCTGGTCGGATAGGGATGGTCGCCGTACGATACGCTCCCCGAAGAACGCCGGACGGCTCCTCTCCGCTCCGGAACGCAAAAGCCTTCACGACGCCGGTCGCCACTGAAAGCGGGACAGCGGGATGCGGCCGTGTTCGTCGAAGATCACCCCTTCACCTTCGAGCAGCAGACGCTGCACCAACTCCATCCAGCTGCCGTCCGCGCGGGGACTGATCATCCCTTTGGCGTTCACGACCCGATGCCAGGGGACCGGACCCTGACCGTCAGACCTGCCGAGCGCATAGCCCACCTGCCGAGCATGGCCCGGTATCCCCGCCAGCCGCGCGATCTGGCCGTAGGTGGCGACGCGTCCCCGGGGAATGCGCGAGACCACGGCATAGATTTCCCGGTATGAAACAGTAGTCAATTCAGATGGCCTCGCATTGCTTTCTCCGGGGCGGTTGTTAAACTGGATTCCGTATGCAAAAAAACACCAAGGAGCAGGATGAGTCATGGCCGATACATCAGACCAGAAACCGTGGAAATTGCTGCGCTCCGAACCCGGACCCGCGTTGCCCGTCTTCAAGGTCCGATACGACTGGATGGAGAATCCACGCAACGCGACTGTCCTGAAGGCGGTGGTGCTGGATTTCCCCGACTGGGTCAGCGTTGCCGCCATTACCGCCGACAACCGCATCGTAACCGTCAGGCAGTACCGGTTCGGCGTCGCCCATTTCACAACCGAGTTGCCGGCTGGCCTGGTCCACCAGGGTGAATCCCACCGGGAAGCCGCCGAGCGGGAGCTGCGGGAGGAGACCGGCTACACCTCCGAGGACTGGGTATACCTGGGATGGGTCGAGCCGAACCCTGCCTACCAGAACAACCGGCTGCACCAGTGGCTGGCCAGGGGTGCCCGGAAAACCCACGAATGTCAAATGGATGCGGGCGAGGACGTGGCAGTCGAAACCCTGCTGCCGCGGGACATTCATCGTTACATCCGGGAGGGCCGGCTGCGGCATTCGCTGGCGCTGCTGTCCCTTTCCCGCATCATGCCCCTGTGGGACGCCGCCGGGACGCAAGACGAGCTGTTCCGGGACCCGCTGGTACTTGATCGGGAATAACGTATCCGCCACGCCTTTCTGAACCCCGCCAGAAGCCACGCTGCCACCGAAGATGTCGAAATCGTCCCTCCGGTCCTCGGTGTACCGCCCGGCCACATCCGTGAGGGGACAGCGGAATCCGCCGCCCACACAAGGGTATGCGTAATCTTCACAATGAAAAGACTCTTCGCGTCAGAACGCATTTCCGTCCTCCGCCGTTCAGAGAAATCAAAGCGAAAACGAGCATCATGCCTTGTCTAAACCCGGGACATTGAGTTCAATCGACCATTCGAATTTCCTTGCCAGGGCTTGCAACTGTTCAAGCCGTTCAGCATAAAGAGTCATATTTTCGATTGGTTGCCGCTTCACGTGACCTCCATTATACGCTGCATCCACTAAATCGACGTATAACTCGAAAGCAAACAGATATCCACTGAATTATACGCCGAAAACGTTCGATCGACGTATAACTCGTCATCGTACAACGGTAGTCCACGGGCGATTACATGGCGCAAGGCATCGGGCGCGCCTATCCTGGCTTGTCGCGGCACGGCTTGGTCCTGTTTATGGTTTCAGGCATGCGTAAATGTAATATATGAAGGTCCCCTTCGGCACCAGAGAGGTTTAAAGCGGAAAACCGGTCCGTAAACAAAGCCCTTGCATAACTGGAGAAAGCGGCCTATACATATACCGAGTATATGTATAGGGGGTGTTGCATGGCGTTATGCGGAGATAATCACAAGGGCCTCATCGACAGGATAAACCGCATCGAAGGGCAGGTGAGGGGTCTGCGGAAAATGGTAGAAGAGGACCGTAACTGCTTCGATACCCTCAAGCAGGTCGCGGCTACAGGCGGGGCAATACGTTCCCTCGGTATGGTGATTCTGGAGGATCATCTGAAGGGATGTGTTTCCAGAGCCGCGCGGGACAATGACAGCAGTGAGGACCTTATCCACCAGGTGATCGAGTTATTCAACAAGTTCAGCAAATAGGAGGGGTTTCACATGATCGGGCGTTTTGCGCGCATCGGCGTTTACCGGGATCTGATCAAGACCCGTGAATTCGCCAGGGTCGCCTTTGCCGGCATCCTGGCCCTGGCCGCCTACCTGGTTGAAAGGTTCGGACCCGCTGCTCCTGTGCTCGTTTCTTGTCTGGCACTCGCGTCGGTGGCGCTCAACGGTATCCCCATCATCTGGGGCGCTGTGCAGGGACTCAGGGAACGGCGGGTAAACGTGGACGAACTGGTGAGCCTGGCAATAATCGCCAGCCTGATCCAGGGCGAGTTTTTCACCGCGGCGGTGGTCAGCTTCGTCATGGTGCTCGGGTCCCTGATCGAAGAGGCCACCAGCGACTCGGCCCGCAAGGCCATACAGAGCCTCATGGATATCGCGCCCGACACCGCCACGCTGCTGATCGACGGCAGGACGGAGACCGTTCCGCTGGATCGCGTGCGCATCGGCGACCGTCTGCTCGTCAGACCCGGGGAACGGATACCGGTGGATGGAAACATCACAAGGGGGATGACCGCCGTGGATGAATCGTCCATGACCGGTGAGCCGATCCCGGTCGAGAAGACGGTCGGCGATCACGTCTCCGCCGGAACGCTGAACCAGAACGGCGTGGTCGAGATGGAGGCCGCGCGGGTAGGCGAGGACACCACTCTCAGTAAGGTGATCAGGCTGGTGGCCGAAGCCGAGGCCCACAAGCCCAGGACGGTCAGGCTGGTGGACCGGTATGCCCGCTGGTTCACCCCGGCGATACTTGCCTGCGCCGGAGTTGCCTGGGCGGCGACCGGAGAGGTAAGCCGGGCAATCGCGGTCCTCATCGTGGGCTGTCCCTGCGCCCTGATCCTGGCTGCCCCCACGGCCGTCATCGCCACCATCGGCAGGGCGGCCAGGGCAGGCATCCTGATAAAGGGAGGGGGATTTCTCGAAGAGGTGGGCCGGGCCGACGTGGTGCTGTTCGACAAGACCGGAACGCTCACCGAGGGAAAACCGCGGATCGATGAAATCGTCACGGTGTCGGGGGTCAGCCGTGAGGCCCTGCTGGCCAAGGCGGCGGGCGTGGAGCAGCACAGCACCCATCCGCTTGCCCGCGCCGTGCTGAAGGCGGCCCATTACGCACGGGTGACCGTCCTGCGGGCGGAGGAGATGATCACCGAGGTCGGTCTGGGAGTGCGGGCACAGATCGGAGGGCATCTGGTGGAAGTCGGCAGCGCGTACCTGGGTGGCGGCAGCCTGCAGGTCCCCACCCCCCTGCGGTACCATCTGGAGACGTTCAAGGACAGGGGGGCGACCCCGCTTGTGGTCTATGAAGACCATCAACCCCTGGGGGTGATGAGCGTTGCGGACCATGTGCGGCCTATGGCGGGCGGATCGATAGACCGGTTGAAATCCCTGGGCATGGGGCGGATAGGCATCCTGTCCGGCGATCATGAGAGGTCGGCCCGGATGGTGGCCGACTCGGTCGGAGTTACCGACGTCTGGTCGGAGCTCAAACCACAGGACAAGCTGGGGATAATCACCGATCTTCAGGGGAAGGGGCACACCGTGGTTTTCGTGGGTGACGGGATCAATGACGCGCCGGCGCTTGCCGCCGCCCACGTGGGAATAGCCATGGGCGGGGCCGGGACCCATGTGGCTCTGGAAACCGCCGACATCGCACTCATGCATGACGACATTTCCAAGCTCCCCCTGCTGGTCCGCCTGGGGCGCAGAATGCTCAGCGTCATCAAATGGAACATCGCCTTCGGCATGCTCTTCAATATCGTTGCGGTGGTCGCCGGCGGCACCGGTCTCCTGACCCCCATCATGGGGGCTGTAGTGCACAATATCGGGTCGGTCCTGGTCGTGCTTTCATCGGCGAGCATGGCCTTTGTTGCGGATGAGAAGGGGTAAGCTGAACAGGCGCAAATCCGCGCCTTTGTCAATTCAACCTGTCATCCTGTTTTTTCCCGCAAGGCAGGACCCAGTTCAGGAGTACCAGCGTGAGGAAGCATTCCGCTACGAGAGCCATTAGTACGCCGGAGACGACGAAGGAGCCCATTATTCACAAGGATCCGGGCCGAGGAAGCCGGGTAAGCGGTAAAATTACATGATGCAGGGTGCCCGGAGCATCCAGCCGAGCCTGTCGCGGCACCTTTTCTTCTCTCGCCATCCCGGATTCAGCTTTATTGAAGCAGGCTAACCGAAAAGTATACTTCGTCAACACCGTTCCCCAAAGGTTCCTAAATGATAACCGATGCAATCCGGGCTCCCGCTGAGACGCAGAGACGCAGGGAAATGCATAAAGCACAGCGGATCAAATCAGGGCAGGGCGAAATGGACGTGTGAGGTGTGTAACATGACTGAAAATGCGATAGGAAACATCGTTGTCGAGTCTGCAATTAGAGCGCAGTGTGTGAACGGTTTGGCGGATTAAAACCCCCCCGCGTCTCTGCGTCTCGGCAGGAGCTTGCCTGGTTCCGGGTTTACCGATAATACCGTTCCCCGAAGATGGCGGTGCCGACCCTTACCAGGGTGGCGCCTTCCTCGATGGCGACCTCGAAGTCACCGGACATGCCCATGGAAAGCTCCTCCATGGAGACGCAGGGGATGTTTTCCGCTGTGATGACGCCGGCCAGGCGTTTCAGCTCGCGGAAATAGGGACGGGCCAGCTCGGGCTCGTCGAAGAAGGGGGGCATGGTCATGAGACCGCGGATGCGGAGGTGGGGAAGGGTAGCGGTCTGGCGGGCCAGTTCGATGACGCCTGAAGTGGTGGTGCCCGACTTGGTCTCCTCGCCGGAGATGTTGACCTGGAGCAGGATGTCGCAGACCCCGTCGCTTTTTTCCCACTGGCGGTTGATTTCCTGTGCCAGTGAGATCCGGTCCACCGAGTGGATCAGGCTGGTTATGCCTGCCAGGTATTTGACCTTGTTGGTCTGGAGGGAGCCGATGAAGTGCCACCGTATGTTGCCGGGGAGGCGGTGAGCCTTGTCGGTGAACTCCTGCACGTAGTTCTCCCCGAAGATTATCTGTCCCGCCTCAAGCGCGGCGGCAACGGCCTCGGCCGGTTGGGTCTTGGAGACGGCCACCAGCTTGACGGACCCGGGGTCGCGTCCTGCCCGCTCGGCTGCCGCGCGGATTCTTTCATGAATGTCCCGCAGGTTGTCGGCGATTGACATCCCTTTTCCCTCCTCAGGCTATGGCGCTAAGGCTGCGCAGCGCCTCCACCACCTCGCAGAGCGGCAGCCCCACCACGTTGGTGTACGACCCCTCGATTTTCCGGATCATGTGGGCCGCGTTTCCCTGAATGGCATAGGCGCCCGCCTTGTCGAACGGGCAACCGGTGGCGATGTATGCCTTGATCTCATCGGACCGGAGGTCCTTGAAATAAACCCGGGTCTTGACGGCCTCGGCGATCTCCCGGCCGGTTTCCCGGTCATGGACGCAATAGCCGGTGATCACCTCGTGGACAACGCCGGAGAGCTTCACGAGCATCCGTTCCGCGTCGGCCGCGTCCGCGGGCTTGCCCATTATCTCCCCACCGCTCACCACGATGGTGTCGGCGCCGATGAAGAACCTGCCTTCGCCGGTCGCGGCCACGGCCCGGGCCTTTTCCCGGGCCAGCCGCAGGGCATGGGCGTCGGGCGCCTCCCCTTCCAGGCAGGTCTCGTCGATTTCGCCCGGCCGGGCCTCGAAAACGATCCCGGCCGAATGGAGGAGCTCGACCCGGCGCGGAGAGGCCGAGGCAAGGATGATGGTCGAGGTCTCAGGCATGGTGGTTCTGGTCCTTTTCGCGTGCCTGCCCGGCAAGCATGTTCAGTCGGCGTCTTCTCCGGCGGAGGATGATAAAAAGGGCCAGCACGGCCAGGATGAGGAGCCCCAGGAGCAGGCGGAGCGCGTCATGGGCCGTTATCCCCGACACCAGGGACAAAAGCCCCATCAGCACCAGCAGGGCCTCCAGGGAGAGGATGCGGCCGATGAGGGTTATTTCCTGTCGTTCCTTGTCATGGTCCATGGTCTCACCTTATCCCAGTTCCGCGCGCCATTTCTCTAACTCCCGCAACGCCCGCTCCGCCAGGAGTTTCCTTCGTTCAGTCTTTTTGACCCGTCCGGGAAGTTCGGAAAACAGCCCGTAGTTGACGTTCATGGGCTGGAAGTGCTTCGGGTCGGCAGTGGTGATGTGGCGTACCAGGGCGCCGTGGGCCGTGGCGTCGGGCGGCGCCGGGAGCGTTGCGTCAGGACCGTGCAGCGCCAGCAGTGCGGCGTTGATCCCGGCGATAAAGCCGGTGGCGGCCGACTCCACGTACCCCTCGACCCCGGTGATCTGCCCTGCGAACAGGATGCGGGGCTGACTTTTCATCCGGAGGAAGGGGTCGAGCACGGTAGGGGCGTTGATAAAGGTGTTGCGGTGCATGGAGCCGAGCCGCACGAACTCGGCCTGCTCCAGCCCCGGTATCATGCGGAACACCCGCTGCTGTTCCGGGTAGGTGAGCTTGGTCTGGAAGCCCACTAGGTTGAGCATGGTCCCCTCGCGGTTCTCCATCCGGAGCTGGACCACTGCGTGGGGTTCCCTGCCGGTGCGCGGGTCCGTGAGACCCACCGGCTTCATGGGTCCGAAGCGGAGCGTGTCGTGCCCGCGGCAGGCCAGCTCCTCCACCGGCATGCATCCCTCGAAGTGGATCAGCTTTTCGAAATCCCGCGCCGGCACCTTGTCCGCGGCCAGCAGTGCGGCCACAAAGGCGTCGTACTCCTCCCGGGTCATGGGGCAGTTGAGGTAGTCGTCGCCGTCCCCCTTGCCGTAGCGGGAGGCCCGGAACACCGTGCCGTAGTCGATGGACGCCTCGGTGACGATGGGCGCGATGGCGTCGTAGAAGTACAGGTAAGGTCCGGTGAGCCGGGAGATGTCCAGTGCCAGGGGCTCGCTGGTCAGGGGGCCGGAGGCGACGACCACGATGCCGTCCCCGGGGATCTCGGTGACCTCGTCGCGGACCACGCCGATGAACGGGTGGCTCTCGATCCGTTCGGTGATGAAGCGGGAGAAGATCTCCCGGTCCACGGCCAGTGCCCCGCCGGCAGGGACCCTGGTGGCGTCCGCTGCCTCCATGAACAGGCTCCCCATGCGGCGCATCTCCTCCTTGAGGAGGCCGACCGCGTTTTCCAGTGAGGCGCCGCGCAGGGAGTTGGAGCAGACCAGTTCCGCCAGGAAGGGGAGGGTGTGGGCCGGCGAGAACCGGACCGGCTTCATCTCGTGCAGGGTGACCGCCACCCCCCTGGATGCCGCCTGCCAGGCCGCCTCGGTGCCTGCCAGGCCGCCGCCGATGATGGTGATGGCGGGTTGGGTCACGCCGTCTCGCCCCCGCCTTCGGGCTTTTCCTTGTAGTCGCATTTCGGACACTTGAGGAAGGCCCCTTCCCGCTTGTAGACCTTTTTCACCATCAACGGGAAGTTGCACTGGGGACAGGGTTTTTCCACCGGCGGGTCCCAGAGGGCGAACTTGCAGTCGGGGTAGCGGTTGCAGGAGTAGAAGAACTTGCCGTAGCGGGACTTCTTCTCGGTCAGCTCACCCTTGCCGCATTCGGGGCAGGTGACCCCGGTCCCCTTGGGTTTCACCAGAGGCTGGATGTTCTTGCATTCCGGGTAGGAGGAACAGGCCAGATACTTGCCGTAGCGCCCCTCCTTGATCAACATGGGGCTGCCGCACTTGTCGCACTCTTCCTCGGAGAAGACCGGCTCGGCCTTTTCCTCCCGGCCGCTCTTCTCGATGGCGCGGGTGTAGCGACAGCCGTCCTGGTAGCCGGAGCAGGCAATGAACTTGCCCCGCTTGCCCAGCTTCTCCACCAGCGGTTTGCCGCATTCGGGACAGTCCTCGCCGATCTCCTTGACCCGCCGCGGCTCGCTCAGCTTTTCCTTGAGCTGGGCGGTGAAGGGCCCCCAGAACTCGCGCAGCAGCTGCTTCCACTGCTTCTCCCCGCGGGAGACCTGGTCCAGCTCCTCCTCCAAGCCGGCGGTGAAATGGTAGTCCACGTACTTGGGGAAGTCCATGGTCAGCAGGTCGTTGACCACCATGCCGGTGTCCTGGGGAATGAAGCGCTTCTTTTCCAGCACGGCGTATTTCCGCTCTATCAGGGTATTGAGGATGGTGGCGTAGGTGGAGGGGCGGCCGATGCCGTACTCTTCCAGGGTCTTCACCAGGGTCGCCTCGGTGTAGCGGGGGGGCGGCTGGGTGAAGTGCTGTTCCGGGATGATGTCCAGCAGGGTGAGTGCCTCCCCTTCCTCCAGGGGCGGGAGCGTTCCCTCCTTCTCCTCGTTCTCGTCGTCCTTTCCCTCGATGTAGAGCTTCATGAAGCCGGGGAAGCGGATCACGCTCCCGGTGGCCCGGAAGGTGTTCCCCGTGCCGGCGGCGATATCCACCGAGGTCTGGTCCAGCAGGGCCTCGGCCATCTGGCAGGCCACGGTCCGTTTCCAGATCAGCTCGTAGAGCCTGAACTGATCCGGGGTCAGGTGTTTCTTCAGCTCGGCCGGGGTCTTGGAGAGATAGGTGGGGCGGATGGCCTCGTGGGCCTCCTGGGCGTTCTTGGACTTGTTCTTGAAGTGGCGCGGCCTGGCAAGGGCGTAATCCGGGCCGAACATGGAGCTGATCAGTGCGTGGGCCTCCTTGAGCGCCTGGCTGGAGAGGTTGACGCTGTCGGTACGCATGTAGGTGATGAGACCGATGGTCCCCTCGCCGCCGATGTCGATCCCCTCGTACAGCTTCTGGGCCGTGGCCATGGTCTTCTTGGCCGAAAAACCGAGCTTTCTGGCCGCCTCCTGCTGCAGGGTGGAGGTGGTGAAGGGGGGGGAGGGGTTGCGCTTCTTCTCGCTCTTCGTGACCCTGGCGACGCTGCACGCCTGGTCGAGCAGGGTCCTCTTCGCGTTCTCGGCCGCGGCGGCGTCCGGCAGGTCGAACTTGCCGAGCTTTTTGCCGCCGAACTCCACCAGGCCGGCGCGGAATCCCTGGCCGCCACGGTTCTGCAGGCTGGCCGTCACGGTCCAGTACTCCTGCTCCTTGAAGGCTGCTATCTCCTTCTCCCGTTCGCAGATCAGCCGCAGCGCCACCGACTGGACCCGGCCGGCGGACAGGCCGTAGCGGATCTTCTTCCAGAGAAAGGGGGAGAGGTTGAAACCCACCAGGTAGTCCAGGACGGAGCGGGCCTGCTGGGCGTCCACCAGGTCCGGCGAGATGTCGCGCGGGTGCTTGACTGCGTGGGTGATGGCGTCCCTGGTGATCTCGTGGAACACCACCCGTTTCACGTCGATGCCCGACTTTTTCGGGTCGATCCCCAGGGCGGCCAGCAGGTGCCAGGAAATGGCCTCACCTTCCCGGTCGGGGTCGGTTGCCAGGAGAAGGGCGCTGGAGTGTTTCAGCTCCTTTTTCAGCTCCTGCAGGTGTTTCTTGCTTTCGGGAAGGATAGCGTATTTCGGCTCGAAGTCGTTCTCCGTGTCCACCGATCCCTGTTTGCTGGGAAGAGCGCGGACGTGTCCGTAGGAGGCGCGGACCTTGTAGTCCTTGCCGAGGAATTTTTCGATGGTCCGTGCCTTGGCGGGGGACTCTACGATAACGAGGTTTTGAGGCATTTATTCACCGTGTCTCAGGGCAGGGGTGCGGATGGCGGGTTGAAGCCCATCGATTCCCTGCCGGGGTCTGTTCGGGGTCAGGCGATGGAAAAGCGCTTTCCGGGATACTGGGTTATGACGCCTTTCAGTTCCAGGCGGAGTAAAATAGCGGAAACTTCCGCCACTGTCAACGCGCATTTTTCCGTGATCTCGTCGATGTGGAGCGGCGTTGTGGACATTGTCGAGTAGACGGCCGCCTCCCTGGGGGAAAAGCTCAAGCGGGGTGGTGGGGGTGGGGATTGCTCTGAGGGAACCATTCCGGTCAGTTCTTCCAGGATGTCCTCGACCCTCTCCACCAGTTTTGCCCCCTGTTTGATGAGGCGGTGGGTGCCGCGGCTGTTCATGGAATGAATGTTACCCGGAATCGCGAAAATGTCACGCCCCTGTTCCAGGGCGCACTGGGCGGTGATGAGGGAGCCGCTTCCCTCCGCCGCCTCCACGACCAGCACCCCCTGGGAGAGGCCGCTGATGATGCGGTTGCGTCTCGGGAAGTTCTCGGCCAGGGGGAGGGTGCCCATGGGGAACTCCGAAACCAGGGCGCCATGTGCGGCCATCCTGGAGAATAACGTCCGGTTTTCCGTGGGGTAGGCGATGTCGATGCCGCAGCCGAGCACGCCGATGCTCCTCCGGTCCTCGTCGAGCGCGCCCCGATGGGCCGCGGCGTCTATTCCCCTGGCCATGCCGGAAACGACCGTTACGCCGTGCCGCGCCAGGTCGCGGGCCATCTGTTCGGTGACGGCGAGGCCGTACGCCGAGGCGCGTCGCGACCCCACGACGGCGACGGCCGGCTCGCTGCTTCGCAGCTCTCCCTTTACGTAGAGCAGGGGGGGAGGGTCCGGAAGTTCCAGCAGCGACCGCGGGTAGTCGGGGGAGTGGAGCGTCACGACCCCGGCGCCCGCCCGCCTGACCAGTGCGCACTCGCGTTCAGCGGCTTCGCGGTAGTCATGGCCGAGGATAGAGGAGACCGCGGCGGGGAGGATCCCGCGCACCGCGGCCAGCTCCGTCTCCGTGGCGGCCAACGCCCGTTCAGGAGTGCCGAAGTGCTCGACCAGCCGGCGGAAGGTCACGTTCCCCACCTGGGGGGCGCTCTTCAGGGCAAACCAGAAATATTCGTCCATGGGTTTAAAAAAAGACCGGCCGTGGGGCCGGTCTTTTCCGCTGCGTGTTATCTCTTCACGAGTTTGACCTGGTCACCCGGGGAGAGCTCTTCGGCGCTCTTCACCACCAGCGCCGTGGATGTGTTGTTGCCCAGCTCAACCACCACGACCGCGCCGATCACCTTTTTGGGCAGGTTCCCCACGTCCCTGGCGACATAGTCCGGATTTGGGGACACGTCCCTGAGCACGTACAGTAGGTTGCCGACCTCAAGCCCCTGAGCCTTGCCCAGGTCCAGGAACACCACGTCCTCGGCGCCGATGGTCAGGTTCCCCATCCTGGAATCCAAGATGTAGCCGTCCAGCTCCCGGTCGGAGCCCTTGAGCGTCACTTCGCGCCTCTTGTCGCGGGACGGCAGCAGCCAGTTTCCGGGTCCTATCTCCAGGTACGACTTCGTGACGAGCGCGCTGGAGCTCTTCTCGGCTATCTCGGTGAGCTTCAGGCTGCCCATGGAGAGGATCTTGTATCCCATGAAATCTCCGGTAACCGGATGGTGGACCTTCTGCATCTTCTTGAAGATGGAGTACCGGTCGCCGACCTTTGCCCCGGCCGAGGCGCCGATGTCCGTATAGACCGTGTCTTCCTGGCCCACGTAGAGCCGTTCGTGGTTGGTCTGGACGATCGACCCCGCGGGCTCGATAGCGTCTTCCAGAAGGAAACCTTCCGCGCCGGTGACCGTGAACACCCTTTCGGCGACCGCCTTTTCGATCACTGCCGGCTGTTCCGGAGCCGGCGCCGCCTCTTCTATCTCGATCCTGTCCGGATAGATCCGGACCCGCTGCCCGGGATATATGAGGTGGGGATTGGTGATCTTCTGGTTGCGCGCCCATAGGTCGGGCCAGTAGAAGGGGTCCTTGAGGAAGCGGTCCGACAGGCCCCAGAGGGTGTCGCCCCTGCGGATGACGTAGATGGTGGGCTCATCCGTCTGGGCTCCGACGTCAAGCGGGGTGAAGGAGGACAACAGGGAGAGGAATACCGCGAACATAATCCTTTTCATAGACACCTCATGGCTTTCGGAGTTGTCGGCACGCACCATCAATCACGGTTTTAGTGGTTCGTCTGCGATGTTGCCTTGTTATAAAACAGATTCACGGCCCAGCCGTTCCCTGGCCTTGGCGGCCGCCGGACTCTCGGGATAGCTGGAGACCAGGTTCTGCAGCATGGCCGCGGCGCTGTCGTTCTGCTTCAGGGCATAGAGGGTGTATCCCGCCTTGAGCATGGCGTCCGGGACCTTGCTCCCCCCGGGATAGCCGCTGATGACCTTCTTGAAGGCTTCAAGCGCCTGGGGGAGATTGGAGCGTGTGTAGTGGCACTCGCCGATCCAGTACTGGGCGTTGACGGCGTACTCGGAGTCGGGATACGCCTTGATGAAGGCGTTGAACGATTCGATGGCCTCTTCGTACTTATCGGCGCTGTAGAGCCCGAAGGCCTTCATGTAGGCTTCGGATCCGACCCCGGCCCTGTTTTTCGAGGGAGCGGGTTCGTCCTTGTTTATGAGTTCTATCTTCCGGTTCGAGTCTTCGGGGGGAGCGGCGGTCTGTCGGGCGCGCATCGAGCCGACTGCGGCCCGGAGGTCGGCGACCGTGTCCCGCAGCTCGCGTATGGTGGCGCTGTTGGTCTTCACCTCATTCTGGAGGTCCTTCAGCTCGTTGAAAAGCATGGAAATCTGCACATTGGAAAGATTGTTCGCCTTGGCGAGGGATTCGACCCTGTATTCCAGTTCCGACTGTTTTGTGAGGATCGCATCCTGACTTGCGCACCCGGTGAGCGCAAAAACGACAAAAACGGCGAGAAAACCTCTGTTTGTGGCCATTTCCCCCCCCTGAAAGATTTTCTATGTGTAAAGCTAAATGGGCAGTTTGTCAAGGAGAAAGCAGGCTTTCCGGTTCACTGTAACACGGTAATATGATAGTGTTTCCGCCGTGCATCAATGAGGTTCGAACGGAAAGGCGGATTGTTCAGTGAAAATTCCGGAACTGCTGGCCCCGGCCGGCAACTTTGAAAAGCTCAGAATGGCCGTCCACTACGGGGCGGACGCGGTTTACCTGGGTGGAGAAGGGTACAGCCTCAGGAACCTGGCGGACAATTTCTCGCTCGACCAGCTGGCCCGGGCGGTCGACTACGCCCACGGCCGGGGGGTGAAGGTTTACCTGGCGACCAATATCTTTGCCGGCAACGCCGACCTGGGCGGGATGCGCCGCTACCTGGAGCAGGTGGCCGACATCCCGCTGGATGCCTGCATCGTGGCCGATCCCGGGGTCCTCGACATGGTCGGGGAGATCTCGCCCCAACGGCCGATCCACCTCTCGACCCAGGCCAACACCACCAACTGGAGAAGCGCCCGGTTCTGGCAGCGGCAGGGGGTGAGCAGGGTCAACCTGGCCCGGGAGATGGGCCTTGCGGAGATCCGGGAGGTGAGGGCGCGGGTCGATCTGGAGCTGGAGATGTTCGTCCACGGCGCCATGTGCATCTCCTATTCGGGCCGCTGCCTGCTGTCCGGCGTCATGACCGGCAGGGACGCGAACAAGGGCGAATGCGCCCATCCCTGCCGCTGGGGGTACGCCATCGTGGAGGAGCAGCGGCCCGGCCGCTGTTTCCCGATCCTGGAGGACGAGCGGGGCACCTTTATCTTCAACTCCCGCGACCTCTGCCTGCTGGAATACCTCCCGGATCTGGTGGAGAGCGGGGTGGACTCGCTGAAGATCGAGGGAAGGATGAAGGGGGCCCACTACGTGGCGTCGGTGGTCAGGGTCTACCGCGAGGCGCTGGACCGCTACCGGGAGGACCCGCACGGTTACCGGACCAGGCCGGAGTGGCTCGACGAGCTGGGCAAGATCAGTCACCGGGGCTACACCAGCGGCTTTCTGTTCGGTCGGCCAGGGGGGGAGGATCACGAGTACCGGACCGGCTACCTGCGGAGCCACGAGTTCGTGGGTCTGGTCTCGGAGGTCCGCGAAGACGGGGAGGTGGCGCTGGAGGTGCGCAACCGGATTCGTGCGGGGGACGAACTGGAGTTCATCGGCCGGGGGATGTCGTCGCACCGCCTGACCATGCCCCCGATGGTTGTGGAGGGGAGGGAGGACGACGGTCCGGTCCGGACCGCCCACCCCAATCAGCGGATCCGTCTCCGGGTCCCGTTCCGGGTCGAACCGCTCGACATGGTCCGCCGGGAAAAAGTCGAGGAGGACAATTGACGGAGGGGGATTATTGCGTTATGGTGGGCCGGGCCGCGCGATCGAAATTGCGGAACCGGGCCTGCCGGGTTTTCGAACCCCGACAGGTCTTTCCAGCCAGAGGAACCACAAACCGATGCAGTTCATCACGAATTTTCTTACCGACCGGGAAGGAAGCGCAGGGCGGGACCTGGCCGTCCTGGCCGTCGTCTTCGGCCTCTTCTACACGCTCTTCCTGGGGCAGCTCCCGCTGCTGGAGCCGGACGAGGGGCGCTACGCCGAGATCCCGCGCGAGATGCTGGAACGGGGCGACCTGGTCACGACGCGGCTCAACCATGTGAAGTATTTCGAGAAGCCCCCGCTCCACTACTGGCTGAACGCGGCCTCCCAGTCCGTCCTCGGTGGGAGCGAGTTCGCCGTCCGCTTCCCTTCGGCCCTGCTGGGTCTCTTCGGGATACTGATGACCTACCACGCGGGCCGCAGGGTGTTCGGCCGGCGCGAAGGGCTGTACGGAGCCATGGTCCTGGGGTCGTCGGCCCTGTTCGCGTCGTTGGCCAGGATGAACAGCATCGACATGACCCTCACCTGCTGCATGACCGCCACGCTGTTTTCCTTCCTGCTGGCGTCGCGGGACGGGGAGGAGCGGAAGGGGCTCTACTACCACCTGTTTTACCTGTTCGCGGCCCTGACCGTGCTGGCCAAGGGGCTGATCGGCCTGGTCCTTCCCGGCGGGGTGGTGGTGCTCTACATCCTGCTGACCAGGCGCTGGCGGCTCTTTGCCGAGATGCGGCTCCTGAGCGGGGTCCCGCTCTTCCTGGCGGTCTGTGCCCCGTGGTTCGTGCTGGTATCGCTGCGTAACCCCGAGTTCGCCAGGTTCTTCTTCATCCATGAGCACTTCGAGCGCTTCCTCACCAGGGTCCACGGCCGCTACGAGCCCCCCTGGTTCTTCGTCCCGGTCCTGCTCGGGGGGGTGTTCCCCTGGACCTTCTTCCTGCCGGAGACCCTCCGGAACCTCCGGAGCGCCTGGAGCCGGGAGAGGCTGTTCCTGCTCCTCTGGGTCGGGGTGATCGTGCTGTTCTTCTCCGTGTCCAGTTCCAAGCTCATCCCCTACGTGTTGCCGGTCTTCCCCGCGCTTGCCCTGCTGGTGGGGGCGGCGCTGTGCGGTTCGTCCGACAGCCGGGATCGGGCGTTCAAGGTCCAGGCAGGGGCGAGTATCCTGTTCCTGCTGCTTGCCGGAGCCGGGGTCCTCCTCTATCCGCACCTGGTTTTGAAGGCCCGGTTTGCAGTCGGTGCCGCTCTGGTTCCGGCGATTGTCCTGCTGGCAGGCGGTATGCTCTCGCTGTGGGCCTGGCTGAAAAAGGGGGGTGCCTCCCTGGCGGCCATGCTCTGCCTGACCGCCTCCCTGACGGCGGTTGCCGTCCCACCGGTGATCTTTGCCAGGTCCATCGAGAAGAAGTCCACCCGGGCACTGGCGCCGGTCATCAGGGAGCTCTTCTCCGGAGTCCCCATCGTCAGTTACGGCTACTACCGCCAGGACGTGCCGTTTTACACCGGCCGGAGGGTGATCGTGGCCGGGAACAGCGGCGAGCTGGAGTTCGGCAGGCGGCACGACCCGGACAAGGGTTGGTTCATCGACCCCCGGAGCTTCTGCCGGATGTGGGATGCGGGAAGACCCCTGGTTGCCCTGATGAGCCGTACCGACCTGGCGCTGTTCCGGTCGGTGGTCAGGACCCCTCCGAGGATCGCGGCCGCGTGGGGAGATACGCTGCTGGTGAGTAATAAATAGAAGGAGCAAGGTGCGAGGAACGAGGAAAGAAGAAAGACGATAACGAAGAGAGGTCTTATCCTCGTCTCTCGAACCTGATTTTAATGGAGGTTACAGTGCGCAAGGAATTTCTGCCCTTTTCCATACCGACCATCGGGGAGGAGGAGATCGCCGAGGTGGTGGATTCTCTCCGGTCCGGCTGGATTACCACCGGCCCGAAGGTGAAGATCTTCGAAGACGCCTTCAAGTCCTACGTGGGCGCCCCCTTTGCCGTTCCCCTCAGTTCGGCCACCGCGGGACTCCAACTGGCCATGATGGCCCTGGGGATCGGTCCGGGAGACGAGGTCGTCACCACCCCAATGACCTTTGCCGCCACGGTGAACATGATCGTCCGGGTCGGGGCCACGCCGGTCCTGGCCGACATCGAGCCGGGCACCCTGAACATGGACGTTGCCGCTGCCCGCGAGAAGATAACGGAGCGAACAAAGGCCATCGTCCCGGTGCACTTCGCCGGCCTCCCCTGCGACATGGACGCGATTTTTGCCCTGGCACGGGAGTTCAACCTCAGGGTGCTGGAGGACGCGGCCCACGCGGTGGGGACCGAGTACAGGGGGAAGCGGATCGGCTCCCTGGACAGCGTGTCGGTCTTTTCGTTCCACCCCATCAAGAACATCACCACCGGCGAGGGGGGAATGGTCTGCACCCGCGACGAGAAGCTGGCCGAGGAGGTCTCGCTGCTCAAGTTCCACGGCATGAGCCGCGAGGCCTGGAAGCGCTATTCTGCCCAGGGGACCCCCAACTACGACATCGTGCTCCCCGGCTTCAAGTGCAACATGATGGACATCCAGGCCGCCCTCGGCATCCATCAGCTGGCCAAGCTGGACCGTTTCATCGAGCAGCGCAGCGGGATTGCCGCGCTCTATAACGAGGCGTTTTCCAGTGTGGAAGAGATAATCATCCCGTCGGCCGCGGCCTACGACCACCGTCACGCCTGGCACCTCTATACGCCGCTGGTCAGGATCGAGGAGCTCACCATCGACCGGGACGGCTTCATGGCAGAGCTGAAGAAAGAGAACATCGGCACCGGCCTGCACTTCAAGGCGGTCCACCACCACCCCTGGTACCGGGAAAACCTGCCGGTCCCGGCGGGCTCGCTTCCCAACGCGGACTACGCCTCTGACCGCATCCTCTCGCTCCCACTGTTCCCGAAGATGACCATGGAGGACGCCGCGGACGTGGTGGAGGCGGTGAAGAAGGTGCTGGCACGGAACAGGAGATAGAAGAATAAATGCAGACGGAAGAGCAGCCATACCTCTCGGTAGTCGTACCGGTCTATAACGAAGAGAAGAACATCGGGCCTCTCCTGGACCGGCTCTATCCGGTTGTAGCCGGCATTGGAAGACCCTTCGAGATCATCTTCACCGACGACGGCAGCCGCGATGCCTCCCTCAGGATCCTCAGGGAGAAGGCCCGCGATCTGGCGGGGGTCAAGATTATCGAGTTCAACGGCAATTTCGGCCAGCACATGGCCATCCTGGCCGCGTTCGAGCTCTCGAAGGGTGAGATTGTCATCACCCTGGACGCTGACCTGCAGAACCCGCCGGAGGAGATACCGCGCCTGATCCGGGAGGTGGAGAAGGGGCACGACGTGGTCGGAACCGTCAGGGAGAAGCGGCGGGACCCCTTTTTCCGCAGGCTGGCCTCGCGGGCGGTGAACATCACCACCAACCGGATGACCGGCATGGAGATGAGCGACTACGGCTGCATGCTGCGGGCCTATCACCGCAACGTGGTGGACAACATCAACCGCTGCCGGGAGACGACCACCTTCATACCGGCCCTTGCCCAGACCTTTGCCGCCGACCCAGCGGAGATCCGGGTCTCGCACTCGGAGCGGGCCGAAGGGGAGAGCAAGTACTCCCTCTACCGGCTCATCCGGCTCAACTTCGACCTGATGACCGGTTTCTCCGTGGTTCCGTTGCAGCTGTTCGCCCTGTTCGGGGTGGTGACCGCCGTCTTCTCTCTGGGGTTCGCCCTGTTCCTCCTGGTGCGGCGCTTCGTAGTGGGGGCCGAGGTGGAGGGTGTGTTCACCCTGTTTGCCATCCTGTTTTTCTTCCTGGGTATCGTCATTTTCGGCATCGGGCTGGTGGGCGAGTACGTGGGACGGATATACCAGGAGGTACGCCGCAGGCCCCGCTACGTGGTGCGGAGGCTGTACGGGTTCGAGGAGGAGTAACGCCGCGGACCCCCGGTTTCCTTGACAGTCTCCTGGGAAATGGTTTGATCATATGCAATAAAAAAAGCCCCGGTTTTCACCGGGGCTTTTCAGGATTGCAGAAGTCTTCGAAATTATACGCGGTTTACGTTTGCCGCCTGGAGACCCTTGGGGCCCTGCACGACTTCGAAGGTAACCTCGTCGCCTTCAGCCAGGGATTTGAAGCCGCTGCCGTTGATGGCAGAGAAATGCACGAACACATCGCCGCCGTTCTCCTGCTCGAGGAAACCAAAACCCTTGCTGTCATTGAACCACTTAACCGTACCTTTTACCATTTACTTACTTTCTCCTGTTACTTCCTGTTAAATGACGTCCGGGAAAATCCGCGGACCATGGACACCATACCGGTTTTGCCGGACGGGTGTCAAGCTGTTTTATCCTTAATGAGAAAAAAACCGGTCAGTCCCTCTCGGGCCGCCTGAATCTCAGTGCCTTCCTGCGGCGCCGTGCGGCTTCCGCCTGCTTGCGCTTCTTCTTCACGGAAGGTTTCTCGTAATGCTTCCTCTTCTTTATCTCCTTAAAGAAGCCCTCTTTCTGAAGAGTCCGTTTGAGATCGCGAAGCGCTCTCTCGATGTCGTTTCCCCGAACTGTAATATCCAATGAGATCGTCTCCTTCCCAGGCCAACGGGAGGCTTGCCCGGAAACCTGCACCCTTTCGGCCAATATGTATTTGCTGCGGACGTGGAACAATGAAAAAACCCAGGAGGCTCTCAAAGTTCCTGGGTCCGTCCAAGCTTCAAAAGGTCGTCTACATTAACATATCTCATGTTGTTTGTGTGAAAAAAATGCGGGGATACGGTTTTTCACCGCGCGGGCTTCCTTGCGGGGCGTGGGCGGGAGGCGGATTGTTGTAATCCCGGGCTTTCCTGGTACCGTTATTTCAGGGTGATGCGGATTTTTCCAACGATTCGCATCCATTACGGTAAGGAGGAAGCGGTCATGTTCGATCTTCTGGAGAAGTGTCTGCTTGCCGGGCTGGGCGCGGTTTCCCTGTCCAGGAAAAAGACCGAGGAGTTTGTCGCCGAGATGAAGGAAAAGTACCAGATGACCGAGGAGGAGGGGAAGGCGTTCCTCGAGAAGGCCGAGAAGTTTGCCAGAGAGGGGAAGGATAAGCTCTCGGAGATGGTGGACGCCGAGGTCAAAAAGGTCATCGACCGGGTGGGGTTTGTCCCGCGGGAGGAGTTCGAGCGGCTGCTGAAGCGGATCGAGGAACTGGAAGCGCAGCTCCGGAAAGAGTAAAGGACCGCACATGCCCGGACTGCTTGGGATCAAGCTGAACACACGCAGCGTAAGGCGCGCGCGTCACGTCATCGGCGTGATGATCTCCTACGGGTTCGAGAGCCTCATTGAGCACCTGAACCTGGCACAGTTCGTTGCCAGGGGGAGGAGGCTTTTTCACAGAGGAGGGGCGCGGGTGGTCCGGCTTTCGCCGGCCGAGCGTATGCGCCTCGCCCTGGAGGCGCTGGGACCGACCTTCATCAAGCTGGGGCAGCTCCTCTCCACCCGTTCCGACATTATCCCGAAAAGCTATGCGGCGGAGTTCGCCAGGCTCCAGGACCAGGTGCCCGGCTTTCCGTTCCAGGAGGTTCGGAAACGGATCCGCGAGGAACTGGGAGGAGAGATCGAGGAGTTCTTTTCCTGCTTCGCCGAGGAGCCCGTGGCCGCCGCCTCCATCGCCCAGGTGCACCATGCGACCCTTCCCTCGGGCGAGGAGGTGGTGGTGAAGATCCGGCGGCCCGGCATCGTGGAGGAAGTGGAGGCGGACATCGACGTGCTTATGGGGCTCGCCTACCTGGCGGAACGCCGCTTTCCGGAAAACAGATCGTTCGAGCCGGTGGAACTGGTCGGCGAGTTCGCCCGCAGCATCCGGAGGGAGATGGACCTTTCCCGGGAGGGCTACACCATAGAGCGGGTCGCCGCCAACTTCGCCGGCGACCCGACCCTCCACTTCCCCAGGGTATACCGCCGGCTGACCACGCCGGGAGTCCTGACCCTCGAATTCATCGACGGCATCAAGGTCTCGGACCTGGATGCCCTGGAGCGGGCCGGCCTCGACCGGCAGCTCATCGCCCGGCGGGGCGCGGACGCCTTCCTCCGCCAGGTGCTGGAACACGGGTTCTTCCACGGTGACCCCCATCCGGGCAATGTCTTCATTCTTCCCGGCAACGTCATCTGCCTGCTCGACTACGGCATGATAGGCAAACTCGACGCTTCGTCGCGGGAGTTCCTGGTGGAATTCCTCGTCTCGGTCACTACCCGGGACCCGGACCGGATACTCTCACTGCTGCTCTATTCCGGCGACATCACCGACAGCTTGGACAGCCGGGCGCTGAAGCGCGACCTGGCCGACTTCATCGAGGGTTTCTACGAGGTCCCCCTGTCTGAGACCCCGGTGGGGAGGATCCTCACCGAGCTTATCGAGGTCATCGCGGCCCACCGGATCCACTTCCGGCCCGACTTCATGATGCTGGCCAAGGCCCTGATCGCCGTAGAGGGGATGGGGCGGATGCTCGACCCGGAATTCAACATGGTGGAGCGCATGCGCCCCTTTGTCGAGCAGGCGGCCTCCGAGAGATACTCTCCCGGTCGGCTCGCCAGAGAGGCCGGTTCGCGCCTGGGATCCTTTCTCAACCTGTTGAAGAACCTTCCGGACGACATGAAGGAGATCCTGAACCGGCTCAACCGGAACAAGTTCAAGATCGACCTGGAGCACCGGGGGATCGACCACTTCATCCGGGAGCTGGACAAGTCCAGCAACCGGCTTTCCTCCAGCCTCATCATCGCGGCCATCATCATCGGCTCCTCCCTGATCATGCAGACCGACAAGGGTCCGCAGCTGTTCGGCTTCCCGGCCTTCGCCTTCATCGGCTACACCTTTGCCGGTCTCATGGGGATCTGGCTGGTGATCGCGATATTCCGGTCCGGGAGGCTGTGAGACCGCGTCTGCCCGTCACGTCAGAAAAGCATAGATCATCAGGAACAGAAGGATAATCCCGGTAAAGAGCGCCAGGAAACCGAACCCCTTGAGCAGGAAGTCGTACCAGACTCCGCTCGGCTTGCCGACCGCAAACTGTTCGGTAACACCGGCCTCCTCGTAGCGTTGCCACTGGTCGCGCCGTTCTTCAACCAGTTCCTGCTTGGAGATCTGGCCGTTGAAGATGACGAAGTCCATGGGGAACTTCTCCGGCCGGCCGTGGGTGTTGAAGAAATGGACCGTGAAGATGAAGCCGGTTGCCAGCAGGGCCTCGTCGGAATGGACGATGGTGGCCACGTTGAACATCCAGCCGGGCAGGAAGCTGCCGAAGAACTCCGGGAACCAGAGCATCAGCCCGGAGCCGCCGATGGCGAACATGCCCCAGAACACGGCGAAGAAATCGAACTTCTCCCAGTAGGTCCAGCGTTCGAAGGCGGGCTTGGGCCCCCTGAACAGGAACCAGCGGAGCATCGCGGCCACATCCCTGATGTCGCGCATGTTCGGAAAGAGGGAGTCGGGTCCGAACAGGCGCTGGATCCAGTTGCCGGGTATATCTTTCCTGAAGAACAGGAAGCGGACGCTCATGGCGATGGCCGTAACGAAGTAGACAAAGGTCACCACGGCGCAGACGCGGTGTATGAGCCCGGCATTTGCCGTGCCGCCATAGACGTCCATCAGGGCCGCGGCCCATTCCTGGTCGCTGAACTTGAGCGGAAGGCCGGTCAGCGCCAGTCCGAGGAAGCTCGTGATGACCAGGAAGTGCAGGAATATCTGCAACCTGGTGAACCTGCGGTACTGCCTGTGGCCGTCCGGTACGGCCGGTTCCAGACGGCCCTCGTGGAGTGCCGCCTGTTTCTGGCGGTTTTCCGCGAAACCGCGGAACATCCAGAGGATGGTATGCAGCCAGAAGACGGCGAAGACACCGGCCAGCAGGGCGGACATGGAGACGTAGGTCCAGTAGAGGATGGGGTACTTGGCGCGGTTGGTCGGCTCACCGTGGGCATGGAATTTGGTGAACGGCATGCTTGCGTTGGCATGGCATTTCCTGCAGGTCTGGAGCAGGTTTGCGGAGCTGATGGAGGAGTCGGGGGCGCCGGGCGGAAGCACCTTGTGGGCCGTGTGGCAGTCGGCGCATCCGGCCACCCGTTCCGGATAGCCCAGCCGGAAATTCTTGCCGTGGTAGCTGTCCTCGAAGGTCCGGACCGCAAGGGTGAAGACGCCGTTGCGTTTCATCATCGTCTCGTCACTGTGGCACCTCATGCAGACCTGCGAATGGAACCTCCGGTGCTGGGCCGAGTCCTGGGCGCCGAGCGGCTTGATCTCATGGAGCCCGTGGCAGTCGTTGCAGGACGGGGAATCCTGGTTGCCGCCCGTCAGCGAGCTGCCGTGGATTGAACGGAGAAAGTCGGACGCCTCCTGCTCGTGGCACTGTCTGCACGTCTCGACAACCTTGCGCTTGTCCTTCTTCCAGGGAGTGATCGAATGGATATCGCCGTGGCAGTCCGCGCAGCCTATGTCGTTCAGCATGTGCACGCTGGCGTAGTGCTCGGCAGCCTCTTTCTTGTGACAGCGGACACACTTTACTTTTTCCGTCGGGATCGCGCCCATGGCGTGTCCGTCAACATCGGTAATGGCCACGTGGCAGCTGGTGCAGGCATTTTTGCCGTGAACCGAGGCGGCGAATGCGGCCGCGGAAATCTTGTCGCTGTGACACTTGAGACAGGTCGAGGCATCTATGGCCGTTCCGTTTTCCGCGGCCGCGGGGCAGACCAGCATCAGTGCAAGCATCGTCAGAACAAGAGCTGCGGCAAGTGTACGCGCCATGGTTCTTCCCCTCCGATCCAGAGTGGTTATCCCGAGCAACCTGCTGGTTCCTCGGAATACGCCGGAATACGGTTTCCTGTTAAGTATATAAGAGAAAATCGGAAGGCAAAGCGGAATGCGGAACATTCTTGGAGAGTTTGAATTGGCGGGGATAAAAAAACGGCGGTTGAAGGATGACCCCTTCAACCGCGTGTTTGCAGTCAAAAAAGTGAAACCCGGGGACTGGCGCCCGCTGTGGAATATGTTACCGGCGCCATCCATGGCCGTGCCAGCGATGGTGCCCGCCATGGTGTCCGCCGTGGAATTTCAGGTTCACGCTCGTCCCTACGTACGTGGAGGGATAGCCGTAGTAACCGGAATCATAGTATCCGTAATAACCCGGATACGCGACGCAGCCGGTCATTGTCAGGGTCATCAATGTCAGAAGCAGAAGTGTAAGTTTTCTCATCTGGCACCTCCTTCCGAGGCCCTTCTCG
>JARKPN010000144.1 GCA_029975275.1 Geobacteraceae bacterium
ATTATGGTTATTCCTGTAACCTCAACACGTTCGAGGGAGACTGGAAAGCTCTCGCGACAGCCATGAGTAACGGAGAGAGGAGGGAGCCATGAAGGTTGCAGTCATTAACGGCAGTCCGAAGGGGAGAGAGGGGAACACCGCGGTAATGGTCGATTCCTTTCTGAAAGGCGCGGCTGACGCAGGGGCGGAGACCGCCCACATCTTTCTGGCGGAAAAGGAGATCAGGCACTGCAGGGGATGCTTTTCCTGCTGGCTGGTTACCCCGGGCCAATGCGTCATCAAGGACGACGACATGGCCGATGTACTGGCCCGGGCGGAAGGGGCCGACATCCTGGCCCTGGCGACCCCGCTGAAATATGCCAATATCTCCAGCATGCTGAAGGTCTTTATCGAACGTCTGCTGGTCTTTGCCAACCCATACATCCTGAAGGACCGGGCCGGAGAGACCCGCCATCCGAAAAAAACCGCGGAAGCCGAGTCGTCCATGTATCGCGCCAAGCTTGTGCTCATCGCCAACGGCGGGCTCGGCCAGATGGGACACTTCCAGGTGGTCTCCCACTGGATCAGGAGACTGGCCCTCAACAACCTGACCGAAGTGATCGCGGAGATCCGCTGTCCCCAGGGAGTCCTCCTCACCAATCCGGCAGAGGAGCTGCAACCGGTGATCGACAACTATCGCCGGCTACTGGAACGGGCCGGAAGGGAGATCGTCACCGGCAACAGGATGGGGAAGGAGACGGAAACCCGGCTTGAGGAGAACCTGATCCCGGAGGACGTCTATCTGCAGCAGATTAACGGTTTTTTCGACAGTTTCCTGGACAACCTGAGCCACCCCTATGTCAAGGCGTGGACTTAGGGTTTATCCATAGATGAGTTTGAGGGAAGGAGATATATTGATCGGCATTAATGGGATTAATTGAGTTTTACCGTTTCATGTGATAAGGTTCCATGGTTCTACGGCTTCCAGAATGCCGCGACCCCGGTCTGAATCACAAACGCGGCATCCTCCGAAACGACTGCAAGGGCCTCCTGCGGGAGGTCTCCGATGGAGGGAGCTCGCCATGTCATCACGTGAACCTTCGGATCCCACCCGCTTCCTTTCCGGCGCCGACGCACTGACCCTCCTCGAAATCATCCAGGGGTGCCTTTCATGCATGAGCGAAGACGATTTCAGGGACCTGTTCCCGAAGATCCGGACCCTGCTTCCCTTTGATTTCGCCCTGGCCCTGCTGGGATACCATGACGCAACACATGGTTTCATAGAAAGGGGTCGGGCTAACATAAATTTTCCCGACGAATGGGTGCACGAGTACAATGTCAGGAATTACCTTCAGGTGGACAGCATCGTGCGGGAAAACTTCACCACCTATGAGGTCCAGCACTGGCCGGTTGTCAGAAAGGCATTGTACCGGAAAAAGGAGATCACCTCCCTCGGCATGGATTTCGGCCTGAGGGAATGCCTGACCCACGGCTCAAGCCCCACATACTCCTGCAAGACAGGCAGCATGTTCTGTTTCGCCGGTCCGTCCATGGAGCACGACACCCGGATCTCGGCCATACTGGACTACCTGGTACCCCACCTGCACCTGGCCCTGTCGCGCACCAGGGACCTGAGCCCGAGACAAACCGGAAACATCCGCCTTTCCGCCAGGGAAAGGGAGGTCATGGACTGGCTGAAGCACGGAAAAAGCTCCTGGGAGATCTCGGTCATCCTGGGAATCAGCGAGAGAACGGTCAATTATCACGTCTACAACATCATGGGGAAGCTGGAGGCACGAAACAGGCCCCAGGCACTGGCGTTAGCAGCCGGACTGGGCCTCATCGAACCGGGCTGAGCGGTTGAAAACAAAAGCGCCAGGCCCCTTGGACGTCTCTAACCACCAGCCCAGACCATACGTCCGAACCCATCGAGGAAAAATTCATGCCGGACACCGAATCAGCCTGCCTGCCGTTCAACGCCTGCGCCCTGCCTGACGGCTTCGTTTCCCTGAAACCGGGCCAGCCCGACCCGGGCGGGCCGGGCACCTGGATCGTCTTCCGGGGCAACGACCTGATACTTACCGCGGAAGGAGGCGCCCCGTTCATGGAGGGGGACACTCCGATCTGGATCGACAGCCACGCCGACGGACTCGTTATCGGGAGATTGAAAGACAAGCCCGTGCGGATACTCGAGATGGATCGCGACACCGCCATCCCTCCCGGGTATCTCGCTGAGCCGCTGCTGTATACCTTCTTCCGCGGAAGGCTTCCCGATGACCTCCTCACCCTGGCCGGGCTCGCCCAGCAGATCCTGGAGTGGGAAAGGAAGAGCGCCGTCTGCTCCCTGTGCGGCGGCCAAACCGGGAGGATCACCGGGACCTGGGGCAAGAGGTGCGACAACTGCGGTCACGAGCATTTCCCCCATATCCACCCCTGCACCCTGGTCCTGGTCCGAAGGGGAAACGAACTCCTCCTGATCAGGAAGCCGGAGTGGCCCCCGGGATACTACAGCATCCCGTCCGGATTCTGCGATTTCGGTGAGTCCCTGGAAGAGTGCGCCCAACGCGAGGTGGAGGAGGAGACCGGGATCCGGATAAAGAACCTCCGCTACGTCGGAAGCCAGAACTGGCCGTTTCCGGGGCAGATGATGATCGGCTTTGTCGCCGAGTACGCTGGGGGAGAGATCGTCGTTGACCGGACGGAGCTGGAGGACGCGGCATGGTTCGGTCTCGACGCCCTGCCTCCCACCTTCTCCGCCGGAAGCATTGCCGGCTGGATGATGGAGCGGTTCGGCCGAGGCGCCTGAAGGTATGGCTGGCCGGGCTCCGGTACGCGACATCAGTCCCGGAGCCTTTTTTTGCGGAGAAAAATATACCGATCGGTTTATTTTGTGCTTGACAAAAATATACCAACCGGTATATCTCCATCATCGACAGTATCCTCGGAGAAGCACGTGGGCAAGGCAGAAGAAACCAGGCAATCCATTGTTGAAAAAGCCGCCGTCATATTCAACAGGAACGGCTACCAGCGGACCTCCATGTCCATGCTGACCAAGGCGATGGGGCTCACCAAGGGAGCCATTTACGGACACTTCCCGGACAAGGACGCCCTAGCCGTGGAGGCATTCCGCCACAGTGTGCGGCAGACCTCCGAGAGGGTCCGCGACCGGCTCCTTCCCCTCGAGAGTCCGGTGGAAAGGCTGCGGGCCTTTGCAAGGACCTTCCTCGATTTCTACGAGGACACCGTCAAGAGCGGCGGATGCCCGGTCCTCAACACGGCGGCGGACGCCGACGATGCCCACCCGCTGTTGCACGAGGAGGTCAGCAGGGTCCTGACCGCCTGGGAGGAACGCCTGGTTGCGATGGTGGCCGCCGGAAAGGAGAACGGCGAGCTCCGTCCCGACGCCGATGGGAGGCTGTTCGCCACCACCTTTATCGCCCTCGTCGAGGGAGGGATTCTCATGGCAAAGACCGTGGGCGACAAACGATACCTGGAACGCTCCGTTGAGGGGATCAGCCTGCTCATCGACCGGATGGTGAGAAACACGGGGTAAGCGGAGTGTAACCCCTCCTGTCCTCCGTTTAGGCCAGTTTCCATCCGGAAAGTGTCGACAGGGGACGGGTAGGAACTTCCCCGAAGCCCCTCGTAATCGGTCACCATCCTTTGCCCGGATCAAATAACTCTGCCGGATTCAGGCGCTTTCCCGTGAGTCGCCCGATTGCACTGAAGCCGTACGAGAGGCTCCGTGAAAGCCCCGCCCGTTCCTCATAACATTTATTCCAGGGCTTCCGGATGGAAACTAGGCTGAGGGACGCAATAATTCAATTATGGTGACGAACAGGATACGTCGCATCTCCGGAATCCAGCGTGCTATTGTTCTCCCCCTCTCAGGATAAGAGGGGGCCGGAGGGAGTTACGAACTATAAGGGAGAATATTATGGGACTGGTCACTATCAATGAAGGCACCTGTACGAAATGCGGCATCTGCGCCAAGGCCTGCCCGGCGGGGATCATATCCCTGGCGGAAGGCTTTCCGTCCACCATCGAGAAGATTGAAAAGGGGTGCATCACCTGCGGCCACTGCGTGGCCGCCTGTCCCACGGCGGCCCTGAGCCACTGCCGCATGTCGCCGGAAGAGTGCGAGCCCCTGGATGCGGGCTGGCGACTCACGCCGGAACAGGTCGGCAGCCTCATCAAGGGCCGCCGCTCGGTCAGGAACTTCCGCCCCGAACCGCTTGCCCCCGGCCTCATTGCCGACCTGCTCGGCATGGTCCGGCATGCGCCCACCGGCATGAATTCCCAGTCGGTTTCCTGGAAGGTCGTCCTCGACGAGCAGGAGGTCCAGTTCCTCTCCCTGGCGGTTGTTGAATGGATGCGCGCCAAGGAAGAGGACCAGGGATACAACTTCAGGGGGATGCTGAAGGCATGGGAAATGGGTCGCGACCCGATCCTGCGCAAGGCCCCGGCCCTGATCATCGCCCACGGCGCCGTTGACGACCGGATGGCTCCGGCATCCGCCACCATCGCCCTCGCCACCCTGGACCTGGCCGCCCTCCCCTTCGGGCTCGGCACCTGCTGGGCCGGCTTCCTCACCATGGCGGCCGCAGGCTCCCCCGGGGTCGCGACGGCCCTGGGGCTCCCGCCGGATCACCGCATGTACGGCGGACTCATGATCGGCTATCCGGAATTCGACTACGCCCGCATCCCGACCCGTAACCCGGCGCGGGTGATCTGGGGGTAAATCCGGACGCCTGCATTTCAAATGTGAGGGAAACCGGTCCCCGTGCCTGCCCTCCGCCGCACGAACGGGCAGATGGGCACCCACAGGGGGCGCCACTGCAAAACATAAATTACACCGACATGATTTGTAAGGAGCAGGACCACCATGACCGAAGAAAATTTTCACCGCTTCGGCGGCGCTGCCCGCTACGTGTTGGACGACGAGCTTGCCAAGATCGTCAACGTTTCCATTGCCCTGGAGATGCCCCTGCTCCTCAAGGGGGAGCCTGGGACCGGCAAGACCATGCTGGCCCACGCCATCGCCGAGAGCCTGGAGATGCCGCTCATCATCCTCAACGTCAAGTCCAGCATGAAGCTGGTTGAGGCCCTCTACCAGTACGACACCCTGACCCGCCTCAACGACAGCCGCTTCGGGGACTCGACCCGGGAGGTGAGCAACATCGAGGAGTACATCCGCATGGGCAAGATCGGTCAGGCCTTCGTGGCCGACCGGCGGACCGTGCTCCTGATCGACGAGATCGACAAGGCCGACACCGATTTCCAGGACGACATGCTTGACGTGCTCGACCAGATGCAGTTCGACATCATGGAGATCGACCGGACCGTCAAGGCCCGGTTCCGGCCGGTGGTCGTCATCACCTCCAATGCCAAGAAGGACCTTTCCGACCCGTTTCTGGGGCGCTGCAACTTCCACCACATCGCCTTTCCGAAGCCGGAGATGATGCGCAACATCGTGGCGGTGCATTTCCCCGACCTGTCCGACGACCTGGCCGGCGCCTGCATCGGCGCGTTCTACCGGCTGCGCGACATCGAGGGGATCGAGAAAAAGCCGGCCACCCGGGAACTGCTGAACTGGATCCGCGCCCTGCAGGCCGACCCCGACTTCCGTGGCGAGGCCCTGGCGGAGCGGGCGCTTCCCTACCTGGGTGTCCTGTTCAAGAAGAGCAGCGACCTGGAAAAGGCCCTGACGCAGACGGAGTCCTGAGAGTACGGAGCCCGAACATGTTCGTTTCCTTCTTTTACGACCTGCGGGAAAGCGGCATACCGGTGACCCCGACCGCCTTTCTCCGGCTGCAGAAGGCCCTTTCCCTGGGGCTCATCATCACCTGGGACGACTTCTATACCGTATCCCGGGCAATCCTGGTGAAGAGCGAGCGGGATTTCGACGCCTACGACCAGGTCTTCGTGCGCTTTTTTACCGGCGTGGAGAAGCGCTCTCCGGAGGAGCTCCCACTTGACGACGCGGTCCGGGCCCTGCTCGACGAGTGGCTGCGGGAACCGGACGAGCTGGCCAAGGCACTCGGCCTGAGCAGGGAAGAGCTGCGGCGCATGACCGGTGAAGAGCTGGTCAATTATTTCCTCGAACGGCTGAAAGACCAGAAGGGTTCCCATCACGGCGGGACCAAGTGGATCGGCACCGGCGGCAGGTCGCCGGTGGGCCATTCGGGACATCGTCCGGGAGGGATGCGGGTCGGGGGCGCCTCCCGCAACCGCTCCGCCATCAAGACGGCCCTGGAGCGCCGCTACCAGGACTACTCGCGGACCGCCCCCCTGAGCCGCGCCCAGATAGGCGAGGCACTGAAGCGCCTGCGGCGCCTGGTTCCGGAGGGACCGCGGGACGTGGTGAGCGTGGACGGGACCATCTACCAGACCATGCGCAACGCCGGCGAGATCGAGATCGTATTCGACCGGCGCCTGACGGACCGGCTCAAGATCCTGCTGCTCATCGACAACGGCGGCTGGTCCATGGACCCCTACGTGGAGACGGTCCGGACCCTCTTCCACTATGCCCGCTCGCAGTTCAAAGACCTCTCCATCCGCTACTTCCACAACACGGTCGGCGACCGGGTCTGGGCCGACCCGGCGCGCCGCAGCCGGCCGGAGGCGGTGGAGGACCTGGCCCGGCGCGACCCGGAAACCCGCCTGATCTTCGTGGGGGACGCCAGCATGGCCCCCGAGGAGCTCCTGGCCATCGACGGCTCCATCATGGCCGAGTACCGGCAGAAGCAGCCGAGCATCGAGCGGCTCAAAACGCTGGCAGCCGCTTTCCGCCACGCGGCCTGGCTCAACCCCATGTCCGCCGCTCTCTGGGATCACGGCGAGACCATCGGCATGATCCGCAAGGTTTTCCCCATGTTCGAGCTCAACCTGGAGGGACTGGAAAAGGCGGTCCGCCACCTCACCGCCCGCTGATTTTCACCGCCGAGGTCCGGCAACTGCCTGCATCATGCCGCCGGCACGGGGAGGTTACTTTGGGACATCTGGTCGGAAAGGACATATTCCGGGAGCTGGGAAGAAAAATCGACGGAATGGAAACCCGCGTGCCCTGGAGCGACAAGCTGCACGCCCTGCTGAAGGAGCTTTACTCGGAGCGGGAAGCGGATCTCGTCATCAGGATGCCCTACGGTCTGTCGACCCTGCGGGACCTGCGATCGGCCACCGGTCTCGATGAAAACATCCTGCGCGGACTGCTGGACGGCTTGACCGCAAAGGGCCTGGTCATGGACCTGTGGCTGCAAGGGGAATATCACTACGCACCCTCCCCCATGGTGGTCGGCATCTTCGAGTTCACCATGATGAGAATGGGACCCGAGGCAGACAGCAAGGGGTGGGCAAAGCTGCTCCATGAGTACATGGAGCTCGATCCCTCGTTCCGGAAGGCAAACCTCGACAGGGGAGAGAGGATCTTCAACCTGAGGACAATGCCCCATGAAAAGGCACTGGACTCTTCGGAGTATTTCGAGGTGCTCGACTACGAGAAGGCCTCGGCTCTGATCGCCGACCACGACCGGTTCGCCGTCGGGCTTTGCAGCTGCCGCCACAAGAAGCTGCACCTGGGAGAAAAGACCTGCGGCGTGCCCCTGGAGAAGTGCTCGCAGTTCGGATACGCGGCGGATTTCATGATCCGGCACAACCTCTCCCGGGAGGTGAGCAGGAGCGAAATGATGGAAAATTTCGCCCAGTCTCGGGAGATGGGCCTGGTTCTCGGCGCGGACAACGTGCAAAAAAACATCAAGTTTGTCTGCCACTGCTGCAAGTGCTGCTGCGGTCCCCTGCTGGGCATCAGCAAATACGGCTATCCCAACGCCATCGTGACCTCGAGCTACATCGCCGGGATTGCCGACGAAACCTGCGTGGGCTGCGGAAAATGTGCAAAGGCCTGCCCGATAAACGCGATTTCCACGGCTCCGGCCGCAGGACCGGGGCGAAAGAGAAAACAGGATGCGCGGGTGGATGACTCCATTTGCATCGGCTGCGGTGTATGCGCCCTGAAATGTCCAACCAAGGCGTGCCGGTTGGCAAAACGGCGACAGCGGGTCATCCACCCCGAGACCACCTTCGAGCGGCTCATGCTCCAGTGCCTGGAAAAGGGGACCCTGCAGAACCAGATCTTCGCCAATCCCACGGGCATCGGCGAAAAATTCATCCGCTCCTTTGTCGGCGGTTTCCTGCGCCTCTCTCCGGTAAAGAAGGCCCTCATGAGCGACACCCTCCGCTCGCGCTTCCTCGACGCCATGAAGCAAGGGGTGGCCCGACAGGGAAAGGGGTGGATGACGGAGCTTTGACCAGCGGTTCGCGGTAACGGACGATAGCCGTTGACGGCAAAAACGGAGAAACGGAGAGAGCGCATGGCACGGGATTTTCCGCACGCGAGCTTCATCGACACCAACGGTATCCGGATGGCGGTCTACGAGGAGGGGGACGGCTTTCCCGTAATTCTCTGTCATGGCTTTCCGGAGCTGGCCTATTCCTGGCGCAGGCAGCTTCCGGCCCTGGCGGAGGCCGGTTTCCGCGCCATCGCTCCCGACCAGCGCGGCTATGGATTGACGGACAAGCCTGTTGCGGTGGAAGAGTACGACATCAGTAAGCTCACCGACGACCTGGCAGGACTCCTGGATGCCCTGGGCATTGACCGGGCGGTATTCTGCGGTCACGACTGGGGAGGTCACGTGGTGTGGGAGATGCCTGCCTTCCATCCTGACCGGGTCGCAGGGGTGATAGGGATAAATACTCCGCACCGCTACTTCCAGCGCATGGGGCCGGACCCGATTGCCTGGATGCTCGAAAACTACAGCGCCCGCTACTACCGGATGGCCTTCCTTGAGGAGGGGATCGAAGACGGGCTGACTCCCGATCTGCTGCCGCGATTTCTCTCCGGTCTCTACCGGGGATGGCCCATCACCATGGAGCAGTACCTGGCTGCCCCGCCGGCGGTGCGCAACCTCGAATTCGAATTCATCATGGAAGCCGCTCTCAGCCCGGAACCTGCCGGTAGAGCTCTCATGACAACAGAAGAACTGAAGGTCTACGTCGATGCCTTCACCGGCGGGGGATTGACCGGCCCCCTCAACTGGTACCGCAACATCGTCCGCAACGCAGCCGTCCTGGGGCGGGTCGATTCCCGCACCAGCGTCCCGTGCCTGATGATCTCATCGGAAGACGACATCTTTCTGCCGCCGTCTCTGACCGAAGGGATGGAAGAGTACCTGCCCGACCTGGAGAAGCACATCATCCGGGAGTGCGGCCACTGGACCCAGGCGGAGAAACCGGAGGAGCTCAATCGGCTGCTGCTGGACTGGCTGGCGAGAAAGGTCCCCCAAGAGCGGCGGGTCGGATAGCGCAGCCTTGAACCTTTGCGCAAAAAACCCCGGCGGGATCGACCCGCCGGGGCTGAAAGTTACCTGTTGGACAGGCACATCCGGTGACTGGAGCTGAAGGAACTAACTAATAGATGACCAGGCCCGTGGCAAACTCCGCATTGGTGAGCGGGTAGACGGCGATGCTGGTCAGGGCTCCGGCCGAATTGATTCTGAAGGCCTCAATCTGGTTAACTCCCTCAACGATAGCTTCCGTTACGTAGAGGTACCTGCCGCTCGGATTGGCGAGCGCGTAACCGCTGGTGGGAGCCGCTGTGACAAAAGGCGCCCCATCGACAAGCGTCAGGGTGCCGTCGGAGGCCACCTGAACCGTCGAGAGGAAGCTGCTGCTACCGCCGGAAACAACGGCCAACCTGCCCCTGCGGGTGACCGTTACGGCCTGGTTGTTCCCACCCACGATCAAGCTGGCGAGAAGGGCCGGCGCGCCGTCCGCATCGATATCGTAGCTGGCGAGAACCCCGCCCGTAGCGGCTGAAAATCCCCTGGTCGACGAAGAAAGCACAAAAGAGGTGATAGCTCCACCCGCGGTATAGGCGAACGGAGAGCCGGCTATGTGGGTCAGGGAGCCGTCAAACGCCACATCCAGCACCGCGAGGAAATTGCTGCCGGACCCCGCAACGTAAAGGGTGTCCCCAACGGGGTTCAAGGTGATCCCGTCCGGCCCAAAACCGGCGCCCAAGGCGAAGGGCGAGCCCGGCACCGGGGTCAGCGTACCATCAGCCGCGATGGAAAGCACCGACACGTCCCCTGTAGTTTCATTGCCCACAAACAGGAAGTTCTCATCATCGTCCACTGCAAGGCTCCCGCCGCCGCCCATGGTCCCGCCGCTGACAACCGGCAGTCCAACCGGAGTCAGCGCGCCGGTATTCGAATTGATGGTAAAAGAGGTGACAGTGCTATCAGTCGTATTTGCGGCAAAAAGCAGCTTCTTGGAGCGGGCGATGGCAATAGGGTTTGCGGCATATAAATCGCCGATGCCGGCACCGCCGGTGGCAAAGGGTGAGCCTGCCAGTTCCACCAGAGCGCCGTTCGCCCTGATGGCAAAGCCCGAAACAGCGTTCTCGGTTGCGGAGTTGTTCACATACAGGAACTTGCCGTTATAGGAGAGCACCACTATCGTGTCGTCGTCATCCCCGCATCCGCCGAGTATCAGAGCCGTTACCGCGATAATCGCCAGAAAAAGGTGTTTCACTGAGCGCATAACTTTCCTCCTGTCTTTTGTTTTTCCGATCATGCCGGAAACGCTCCAGATCCCGAAAACATCCGAATCAACATGCCATTACATGAATATGAACGATCAGCATCGCCCCCTCTTGAGGGCTAATCCCTCCTTGGAGGAAACCAGACGTAACGGCATCACCCCCTTCGTTAAAGCGTTTAGGCTGTCTGGGCCAAATCAATTGCAGACTACCACACCAAAACACCGTTTGCCTCGTAAAAACTTTACACAAATGCAAAAAATAAGCAATACTTATTAACGGAATCATCGTTCCGGATTTGAAGCCGGCTACGTTTCCACGTCACGCGCAACCGAAAGCAACGTCGGGGATCAAGGGTTACCGAGGTGACGTTTCCGCATCAGCGGCGGAAAGCATGCCAGGGGTGGAAGCGCTATGGCCCCTCCGGCTATGCGGTAAACAGGGGAAGGACAGGGATGCGGAGATGGGAACAGAAAAAGGTGGCAAACCCTATCAGGCGGGTGAGTAAAAACAATTGTGTGCCAAAGGTTGGGAATATGGAAAAGCCGGCAACGGACCGGGGCGCCCCCCCTGAACCTTGCCTGCTCCGGAAATGAGAAAGGCGACCGAATGGCCGCCTTTCCCGTTGGTACCCTACTTAAGATTCTTGCGTATCCTGTCGACCGCCTCCTCCACGTTCTCGCGGTTGCCGAAGGCGGAGAGCCGGAAAAATCCCTCGCCGCTGGGCCCGAAGCCGCTCCCCGGGGTGCCGACCACGTGGCACTCGGTCAGCAACCGGTCGAAGAAATCCCAGGACGTCAGACCGTTGGGAGTTTTCAGCCAGATGTAGGGGGCATTGACCCCGCCGTAGACGGTCAGCCCGGCTGCCGCCAGGCCTTCGCGGATGATGCGGGCGTTCTCCATGTAGTAATCGATGACCTCTTTGGTCTGCCGCCACCCCTCGTCGGTGTAGACCGCCGCTGCGGCCCTCTGGACCGGGTAGGAGGCGCCGTTGAACTTGGTGGTGGTGCGGCGCAGCCAGAGCCTGTTCAGGCTGTACGGCTCGCCTGCTGCGGTGGCGCCGGTCAACTCTTCGGGGATGACCACCAGGCCGCAGCGCACGCCGGTGAAGCCGGCGGTCTTGGAGAAGGAGCGGAACTCTATGGCGCACCTGCGCGCCCCCTCCACCTCGTAGATGGAGTGGGGGATGGAGGGATCGGTGATGAACGCCTCGTAGGCTGCGTCGAAGAAGATCACGGCGTTGTTGGCCAGGGCGTAATCGACCCACTTCTTCAGCTCTTCCCTGGTGGCGACCGCGCCGGTCGGGTTGTTGGGGAAACAGAGATAGATGATGTCCGCCTTTTCGGACGGCAGGGACGGGATGAAGTGGTTTGCCTCGGTGCAGGGGAGATAGACGATCCCCTGGTAGTAGCCCTTCTCGTCCGCATCGCCGGTGCGGCCGATCATGACGTTGGTGTCGTTGTAGACCGGGTAGACCGGGTCACCGATGGCAACCCTGTTGTCCAGGGCGAAGATGTCCAGGATGTTGGCGCAGTCGCATTTGGAACCGTCGGAGATGAAAACCTCGTTGGTCCTGAGGGAGACGCCCAGGGGCTTGTATGATTTCTCGATGACCGCGTCGATCAGCCAGTCGTACCCCTGCTCCGGGCCGTAGCCCGCGAAGGTATCCACGCGGGAGAGGTCGTCCACGGCGTCGTGGAACGCCTTCAGGATGACCGGCGGCAGCGGCCGGGTCACGTCGCCGATGCCGAGGCGGATCACCTTGGCCTGGGGGTTTGCCTCGGCGAACGCCTTGACCCGGCGTCCGATCTCGGGGAACAGGTAACCTGCCTTCAGTTTGAGGTAGTTGTCGTTGATAAGAGCCATTCAGTGAAATCCTCCGGAATAAGAGATAAAAGAAATGCCGCGCAAAGCGGCATTGACACCATGTCTCGCAGATAGGGACGTCGGTTTTGAGGCAAGGTCAAGGCGTCGAGGAAGAGCGCGGAGACGTAGTCGCACTACGTCGCACAAGCGATGACGGAGGCAACGCAGAGATTGCCCACAATTCCGCCGCGCGGAATTGGACAGCGAAGGATGCCCGAAGGGCGAGGCCACAGGCCGAGTCAAAAGCGGCGTTCTTCCTAGTGTCCTGTGCGGCTAATTCCTTCCTTACAATTCCGGGCCTTTTGGCCCCTGGCCGCGTTCCGGCTCCTCGGCTTAGACCCCGCTAGGCCTGTGTCGCCGCGCCTTGCCAGAAACCAAAATTCCTCGGAATTCTTGC